>CAMHEZ010000028.1 GCA_946184295.1 uncultured Clostridia bacterium
TTGCATTCACTAGAACCTGAATCTAGCGCGTCTGCCAATTCCGCCATATCCGCATTTCTCAACTCGGTTTGTCAACCGGCGAGAATTATATTATCATATTCATTAGTGTTTGTCAAGTGTTTTTTGCGCTTTTTTTATTTGTTTATAAATCATTCATATTTTTAATTATTTTCATTGTTCAGCCGTTAACTTTATACTTTCTTTATGGTTTTTTTGCGTCTCATTTATATTGTTTGGTGTATCATAAATCCATACCGGAGATGTACGGTAAATTTCAGGGAAGCAGAGGTTGACAAAAACACATGAATGACTATTTACTGCAAACGGTGGGTCTGACGAAGGTGTACGGTCAGCAGCGGGCGGTGGATTCACTCAGCCTGCATGTGCCCAAGGGCGCGATTTACGGTCTCATTGGCCGCAACGGTGCGGGCAAGACTACCTTTATGAAGATGATTGCGGGATTGGCACAGCCCACATCGGGCGAAATCCGGCTCTTTGGCACCGACGGGGAGGCAGATTCCCGGCAGCACCGCATTGGCGCGTTGATTGAAGCACCGGGGATTTACGGCGATATCACCGCCTTTGATAACTTGAAGATGAAGGCTATCGCGATGGGCGTTTACAACAAAGACAAAATTAATGAGCTGCTGTCACTGGTGGGATTGTCCGACACGGGCAGCAAAAAGACAGGTAAATTCTCGCTCGGCATGAAGCAGCGTCTCGGCATTGCCATGTCGCTGATCGGTACGCCTGACCTGCTGATTCTCGATGAGCCGATCAACGGCCTTGACCCGCAGGGCATTATCGAGATACGCGGCGTCATCGAAAAACTCAGCCGTGAGTATCAGATGACCATTCTTATTTCCAGCCATATTCTGGACGAACTGGCGCGGATTGCAACGCACTATGGCATGATTCACCAAGGTCGGCTGGTTCAGGAGCTTTCCCGGCAGGAATTGTTGGACAAGTGCGCCGAGTGTGTCGAGATTCAGTCGGAAGCGGTGCAGGAAGTCTGCCTTGCGCTTGAAGAAATGGGCTGCGGGGCGTATGAAGTATGCGATGATGTCACTGTCCGCGTGAATGGCTGCTGTGAGCGCGTGGGCGAAATCAATCTGGCGCTGGCGGAGCGGGGCATTCTGCTGCGCGGGATTACGGTCAGACAGGAGAGCTTAGAGGAATATTTTGTCAACATGACGGGAGGCGCAGAGTAACATGAGCAGTATGGTCAATATCATCAAAATGGATTTGTTCCGACTCATGAAGGCGAGGGGCACTTACATCACGCTGGCGTTTGTGGCGGTTATCACCTGTATGCTGTTTATGATGTCAATTTCCTTTGGAGAAGCGGCAGAAGCCGAGGCATTGGAAGAAGGCAATGTCATGTGGCGCGAAGTCAACGACGAAGAAATAGACGCCATCAAAGGCGGCGACGGTCTGGGCTTTTATATGCCGGATTTTACGAGAGACAGCAAGATTCCGTTTGAGACGCTTATCAACGGATTTCTTTCGAGCGGTGTGTTTTTGGTTTTTGTGGGTATCTTTGCCACTAATACAGTGTGTAATCAATATAACTGCGGCTTTCAAAAAAATCTGAGCATTTATTCCCGCAAAAAATGGCAGCTTGTGATGGCACAAAATATCGTGATTTTGGTGTTTTCCACGGTGGAGATTTTGTTGACAGCGCTTACGGTGTTATTGTTAAGCCGCTGTTATCTGCATCATTTTACGTGGGGAGATATCGGCAGCATTGTGCGGTATATGGGAATCCACATCTTGATGCACTATGCGTTTGGTATCTTTGTGATGTGTCTGGTCGAATTGATTCGCGGGAAAGTAGCGGGGATTACGCTGACATGTCTGCTCAGTCTTGGTTTCGGGACAGTGTTTTTCAGCAAGTTGGACGAGTTGTTAAAACTGAAAAAATTCTCTGTTACCGAACACACGCTTGTCTATCATGTCAAGCTGCTGCCCATCTCTTACGACAGCCAATTGTGGGGTAGGGCGGCAATGGTTGCAATCGGCGCGATTCTGTTGTATAATGTAGTTTGCACATTGGTGGTTTCCAGGCGGGATATGGCGTAGGATTGAACGAAACGGGGAACGACAGTTTGAAAACGGCATGCATGATATTGCTCGCGGCACTGGTGCTGCTGCTCATCGAATATATTCGTTATCGGCGGCAGGTGGCCGACATCTGCCGCCAGCTTCGGCTGCACCGCGAGGAAAAGACCAACATTGACATTCGCACCGGCATGGAACGGGCCGAATTGATCCATCTGCGGGACAGCCTTAACGGTCTGCTGGACGACGGCAGGCAGGAGCGAGCGCATTACATCGTGCAGGAGACCCGTACCAAGGAACTGATTACCGATCTGGCCCACGATATCCGCACACCGCTGACCTCGCTGGACGGCTATTTTACGCTGCTCTCACAGGCTGATTCTCCGGAAGAGCGCGAGAAGTACCGCATGATTATTGCCAAGCGCCTGCGGGTGCTGTGGGAGCTGCTGGAGCAGTTGTTTACTTATGCCAAGCTGCAAAACGGCGCGTATCGGCTGGAATGTGAGCCGTTTGACGGCGGCCAATGCGTGTGCGAGACAGTGCTTTCCTTTTATGAGGATTTCCGTGCAAGGGGTATCGAACCAGAGATCGACATTCCCGACGGCGAGGTTTTGATTTGGGGTGACAAGACGGCTTTCGGGCGGGTGGTGCAGAATCTGTTGAGAAACGCGCTGATTCACGGCAAAGACCGCATTTCGCTTGTGATGCAGCCGATGGATACCGTTGTGCGATTCCAAATCCGCAATAATCTGCGCGACAGTTGGAACGGAGATATCGAAAAGATTTTCGACCGTTTCTACACAGCGGATAAGTCCCGAACCCATCACTCTTCGGGACTGGGACTGCCGGTTGCCAAACAATTGACCGAGGCCATGAACGGAGAAATCTCCGCCGAGGTGATCGACGGAGATTTCGTGATGACGCTGGCATTTTTGCGGTATAGGGAAATAAATTTTGAAAAATAATAAAGCGAAGCGCGGGAATCCAAGGGGTGCTGGCACACGCTTTCGCTAGCGAAAGCTAGGACACTCGTCCCACAAGGCAAGGCATCGCCTTGCCGGGCAAAATGCGCTTGGATTTTCGACGTGGTTGGGCGAATACGATAGAGGAACCCTTATGAGGGAGGGACGGTCTTTGAAAAAAATTCTGATTGTGGAAGACGACGCGGATATTAACGGCATGATTGCCGATACCCTCGAAAAACATCACTTTGCGTGTCTTTCGGCCTATTCCGGCACCGAAGGGCTGCTGTACGCCGCACAGTACAAGCCGGATTTGATTTTGCTGGATCTCATGCTGCCCGGCAAAAGCGGGGAAGAGGTGCTGCGGGAGCTGCGGCGCTTCACCGACGTGCCAGTCATTGTGATTTCCGCCAAGGATGAGCTGGATCACAAGGTCGATCTGCTGATGGGCGGCGCAGTGGATTACATCACCAAGCCCTTTGAAATGAAGGAACTGGCGGCCCGGGTGTATGTCCATCTGCGGGAAAACGGGGGTACGGCGGACGACACACGGATTGCCTATAAACAGCTGGTTCTCGACAAGGCCTCCTATACCGCCGAATTGTGCGGACAGAAGATACCGCTGACCCACCGGGAATTTAACATTCTGGAACTGCTGCTCGGCAATCCCAAAAAGGTATTTACCAAGAAAGAACTATTTCACTATGCGTGGGAGGCGTATTATGAGGGGGAAGATAAGACCCTCAACGTCCACATCAGCAATATCCGTCTCAAGTTCAAAGCCGTAACCGATGAACCGTATATTGAGACTGTATGGGGCATTGGCTTTAAAGCGGCGGAATAATCATAAGCACCGTTTTTCCTGCTAATAAAGGAAAACGGTGCTTATTAATTTGCGAAAAAACTATTTCTTCTTTTTCTTCTTGCCGTCCTTTGCGTCACTGCTCTGCCCAAAGAGAATCTCGCTGAGGTTCATATCGCGATAGGCCTCGGGGTCATAATTCAGATTCGGCAGATTGCGGCGAGGCAGCTCGATGAGGCTGTCGTCGTCCACATCGGCGGAAGTGCCGCGGCGTCCTCTCTGGGACGCTGTGACAGGCCGTTCAAAGCGGGGACGCACCGGAGAAACGGGCTTTTCCTTCTCTTCCTCTTTGGACAACTTGGCGGATTTTTTCTTTTTTTTCTTTTCCTCTTCGGCTTTCTTCTGAGCGGCCTTTTTCTGCGCCTCCTTGCGCTTTTCCTTTTCGGCTTCTTTCTGAGCGGCCTTTTTAGCGGCGCGTTCAGCTTCTTTCTGCTTTTCTTTGTCTTTTTTGGCGTTTTTTTCCTTATCCTTGCCGGCTGACTGCTCCGTTTTCTGGTCGGAAGCTTTTCCTTCACCGGAGGCGGCTAATTCCGCTCTGGCTCCATATTGACGGTGGGATTCCTCGGCGTCGGTGGTATCGACAGGCGTTTCCATGTTGGCCATAAGGGATTTTTTGATGCCACCCTCATGGGAGAATTTATGCTTGCGAGCCGGGGTGTTTTCTTCCTCGGAGGGTGCGGGATTGCTCTTGTAGATCGAACGGGTGCTGTTGACAGTCGGCTCGGCCGCTTCCTCCTCCAACTGCCGGATGGCTTCATTGCGGCGGGCCTCGTGGCGTTCCCGCAGGGCGGAGCGCACTGTTTCGGGAATGGCTTCCGCTTGCGGCGCGGCTTGACGGGGCGGCGTGAAGAAAGTGTTGACCGCGCCGTAAAGGCGGCTGTCGGTATTCAAGTTGGGCTTAGCGGTTCGGTAGAAGGACGGAGCCGGCGCCGGTTTTGGTGCGGGGCGTGACACTGCCGTCTGTTTGGGACGGCTGATGCGGCGCACCATAGTGTATTTGGCGTTGGGCATAAGACGGTGATAGATTTCGCCCGGAATCCAGCGGCCGTTTACCTCGTACATCTCACTTTCGTATTCTGTGCGGCGCACACGCGTTCTGACCGAAACAATCGAACGTCGGTCTTTCGGTTCTTCCGGGGGCGGCGTGGACGGGGCGAGATTCTGCGGTTTCTCAAAGCGGAGCGTTGGCTGTGGAATATCGTCGTCAGTGAACCTGACCGGTGCGGCAGCCTGCGGTTTGGGAGCGGGCTTTTTTGGTTCTTCCGGCAGATAATCGGTTTCATCGAAATTATCCAGCGCGCCGAGATGATAGGTCAGACGTGCTTGGTCAGCGTTGTCCTCCGTGGATGTGATGAACTTGCGGTCATCGACAATTTTTTCAAATGTCGCCTGGGACACGGGGGCAGGTGCTGCTTCCGATACTGTAATCGGTACAGGCGGCGTGACCTCTACGTTGGCAGGCGTGTCATCTATCGGTTCCATGACCGCATTGGTCACACGGCCGGGACGGAGCGTACTTCGGGTCATGGAGTAGCTCGACAGCTCGCTGTCATCGCCGTAATCAATGACAATGGGTTTCATTTCCGTGCTGACGTCGGAGGATTCTGTAATGACCACAGGACTGGAGGAGATATCCTTGGAGAGATCCACACGGTCGAACTCATTTTTGGGAACGGGACGGAAATCGCTGTAAGTACTTTGGTATGAAGGGGGTGGGGTGGGTTTCGGTTCTTCCTTAGCCTCGGCGAGCTTGCGCCGTAATTCCTCTTCTTTGACTTGATTGCTCTTCTGCATGAAGCTCTCGATGATACCGATCATGTTGTCGTACTGCTTTTTTTCGGCTGTAGCAGGAGGTGGCGCGTTGTCAATCAGATTTTCGATGGCGTAATATTCCTGCTCTTGTGTACGTTCCTGTTTTTCCGGCCAGCGAAACGCGTTGCTGTCAGGCTTGTCGCGGCTGAACAACGAAATACTGCGTATCTCACTGTCGTCAAGACCCGCGCCAAAAGACGACATAACGGAATTTAAGTTGGTAAGCTCGTCGGAGAGTTCATCTTCGTCGACCGACAGATTGACGGTGCGCGTTTCCTCGAAGGGGAGAGGGAGCGGATTTCTCGGCCACGCCCCGCGGCATTTTTCCAGTGCGTCGGAGGAATTGATGCGCAGCCAGAGCTCCTGCGGAATATCGGGATTGTAACGAATGCCCGCAGGAAAATCCACGGTGTTCCAATCGGTGCCCAGCGGGGTGTCGTCCAGACAGATCACGATTTTCTGCTTGGGACTGTTCATCACGGCGCGAGGCTCAAATTCCTTGTAAGACGCGTATTTCAGGTAACTGCGCGAGAGGAATACCATTGCCACATAGGAGTTGCTCAGTCGCTCGGCAATACGCATATTGGAAGGGTTGCCGCAGGCTGCGCTGCTCCAGAGACGGAACCCCTCATTGTACATTTTGACCGCGATGGAATAGGCGATCTTCTCATCCTGTTGTGCATAGGTAATGAACACATAGGGAGACTTCCCCTCATACTCGGGGATGGGTGCGAATGCCATACGAAAAAACACCTCTGCGTTTCGTTAGGAGTTGGGAGCTATGCTCTTTCATTGATACCAAATTATTATACATTAATTGATTGGAAGGTGCAAGTGAATTGGACAATTGTTGAACAACAGTTTACAATTTACATTTCGCCTGTATGATTTTTACCGTCGCGGGCATACTGATACCGAAGGATTCCACATTCATCGAAAGGACGGTTGAAAAACATGGAAATCTTTGCGGAATATCTCAAGGTGTTTGTGGTGGGGGGCTTGTTTTGTGTCATCGGGCAGGTGCTGATTGACAAGACCAACCTGACGCCGGGGCGGATTCTGGTCAGCTTTGTGACAGCGGGTGTGGTGCTGAGTGCCATCGGACTGTATCAGCCGCTGGTGGATTTCGCGGGTGCAGGAGCGACAGTCCCTCTCACCGGCTTTGGACATTCGCTGGCGGAAGGCGTGCGTAAG
The DNA here is from genome assembly GCA_946184295.1 of uncultured Clostridia bacterium. GTDB lineage: Bacteria > Bacillota > Clostridia > Oscillospirales > Acutalibacteraceae > RUG762. The sequence goes on from CAMHEZ010000028.1 coordinate 6,892, forward strand.
GGCGTGCAGGAAAACGGTCTGCTGGGCGCGTTTACAGGCGGCATCACGCAGACCGCAGGCGGCATTGCGGCAGCTATCATTTTCGGCTATATTTGCGCGTTGTTGGCCAAACCCAAGGCGAAGACCTGATTTTTGCTGCGTTTCTTTTCTTACGCAAATCCCATGCCTGTTTTTCACAGGTGTGGGATATTTTTCATGTCCAAGGGATTGCAATGAACATTTTTGTATGATAAAATAATAGACATAGCGCTGCAGATGGCGGCGCACGGACAGATCGGAGACAGAATCATATGAAATTGTTTGATTTATTGACAGGAAGCACGGCTTCTGCCCCCAAAATCGAATGGCGCTTTAGCGAGGCGCTGACCGAGGTCTTTGCCACTTTGTGCCATGGCGACCCGTCTGTGACGGACGAAATTGCCGCTTGCCTGTCCGATACCAAGACCTATTGCGAAACGCACAAGGAAGCGTTTGATGAGCGGGGACTCACATACAATGCCGACGCAGAGACGTGGCTGCAATTGATCGCTGCCGTGGACGCCGCCGGGAACGCGGGATATCTTTGGGAGCTGGATTGGAAAGAAGGTTCAGAGAAATTTCGTTCCGCTCTGGAGGCTGTTTTGCAGGCCAGTGGTCTTACCTTTTCGACTGAGCGCCTCGCCTTTGACGGAACTAAAAACATACCCGACTGGGCCGCGCAATTCAACCAGTACGCGGGACAATCGGGTATCACATTGTATTTTATTGATATTGACAGCGACAGCTATGTGATGGGAGCAGCGCTCATGGCGGATTATGCCAGTGCTGCCGAAATTGCGAGCAGTGTGGGAATCCATATCAGTTCCCGTCCGGAATAGTCCCCTATATTGCCAATTTATCGCCCTTTTGCGCAATGGTCGCAGCGGTTGATCTGGAACAGGCACATGGTGAAGACCCCCACGATGCCGCCGATCCACAAGCCGATTGTCATGAAAATCAATTCGTGCATCAATACTTCCCCCTCATCTCAAACTAATTGCTTCTATATGGATAGTATGCCGTGAGCGGTGGTTTTGATACATGGTGATAACAGGAGAAATCCAAAAAATCAGGCGCGCCCGGTCAAAGATAAGCCGGATGCGCCTTTTGTTGTTATGCAAACTGGGAAAAAAGTTCATGTATGGCAGGAAAATCCTTTTTGAGCGAAATAATGCCGCCCTCACGGTTCATGAAACAGCTGGTTGTTTCGGCAATCGTGCAGACCTCATTGCTCGCCGTGTTGGCGAGCGTATAGGCAAGCACCAATTTGACGCCGGTGTATTTTTTGACCTGAATCGCAATGCTGACACTTTCTCCGAAGCGCACCATGCGTTTGTATTCACAACTGACAGCGACGATGGGGGAAACCAATCCCAGTTTCTCCAACGCCCCATAGCTCACACCGATTTGCTCGAGGAAGTCAATACGCGCCTCTTCCAACCATTTGATATAATTAGCGTGATGAATGATGCCCATCTGGTCGGTTTCATGGTATTGAGCGCGACGAAGATAGGGTCTGATGTCAGATAACTGCAATGACATAACCTCCTAATCATGCAAGACCGTGTAAATTACTTGGCCGCATGCTCGTCCGATGTATCTGTCGCGTCAGAGACAGGCCGTGCGGGAACAGTCTGGGACACACCGGCTTCCCACGGATTGGGCGCGGTACGTGCCACCGGATTGCCGTAGCGGTCATAGAGCAGATCGCCCCCGACCGGTTCACGGGTTCTGCGCACATGGCGGCGAATCATCACCGGCTCGCCGTACTCGTTGTAAAGGATTTCGTCACCCGGCGTGATGGGCTGCACGTATGCCCCCACAGGACGCGGCTGCGATATGACGGGCTGACCTTGACGGATCGGCTGCGTATCCTGCGTCGGATAGGGCTGCTGCGGCTGAGACGGCACACTTTGCGGTGCGCTGCCCACCGCGTCAAGGGCTGCATGCGCTCCCTCATTGCGGCCTTGCTCCAAGGCGGCAGCCACGGCAGTGTCCCGTTCTCTTTGCGCCGCGGAACGCATGGTTTCGATTTGTTTGAGATGCTCCGCCTCATTCTCCTGAAATTGGGTTTCTTTCTGACGGCTGGAGATAATGTAATCGGCAAATTTGGTGCAGACATAGTTGTAATTGCTCTTGGCCAACACACACATGACGACCAGCATGATGAGTGCGACGAATGAAATAAATTCACCGATGACTACGACGGAATCGTTGTAGGAAAAATAGTTCGCGACCGAGCTGATCACCAGCGCGCCGATGCCCAGCAGAAATATCAGAACGGTGAGCAGATATCCCGCCCGCTTGAAATCTTTTCTCATGATAATATGTCAGTCCTTCCTCAGAGATTGGGAATCCGACCCGGATTGTCAACGATACTTATTCATTATACACGATATTTTTCGTTTTGTACAGTAGTTTTCTGACAAAATTATTTAAGCAGTCCGGAGATATTTCTTGACAGGCATGCCAGCCCTTCCATGTTCAGTGCCTCGATGCGGGTATTGGGTGCAATGTCCGCGCCAGACAGTGCTTCGGCCGCCTGCGTCCGGGTGAGAAAGCCGCCCGAAGTCAGAGAATTGCTCAGGGTTTTGCGGCGCTGGGAGAAGCCGGCCTTTACCATGCTGAAAAAGACCTTTTCATCGCCCACGTCGAAGAGCAGCGTTTCGCGCACGGTCATCCGAATCACAGCGGAATCCACGTTAGGCGGCGGCATGAAGCTGCCGCGGCTCACTTTGAAAAGCGTTTCTGGCACGGCATAGTAATGGACCGCCACGGTCAGCGCGCCGCTTTTCCGGCTGCCCACAGGCGCACAGATGCGGTCGGCGGCTTCCTTTTGCACCATGACCGTGACGGACTTGACAGGCAGACGGCTTTCGAGCAGATTCATAATGACCGGTGATGTGATGTAATAGGGCAAATTAGCGCATACAGCGATTTCATCGCAATCGGCAAATTCCTCTGCGATGATCGTGGCGAGGTTGAGCTTCATCACGTCGCCGTGAATGACATGCACATTGCTGAAATCCGCCAATGTCTCGGCCAGCACGGGCAGCAGGCGATCGTCCAGTTCGATGGCGGCCACGTGTCTCGCACGCTTGGCCAGCTCCGCCGTCAGCACGCCGATGCCCGGACCGATCTCTAAGATGCCCGAGCGCTCGTTCGCGCCGCCCAATTCCGCCATGCGCGGACATACCGTGGGATTAATCAGAAAATTCTGTCCCAGTCCTTTGGAGAAGGAAAAGCCGTGGCGCTGCATGATATCCCTGATGGTTCCGATATCGGATAAGTTTGACATATAAAACCACCTTTCTGACAGAGGCTATTATATCAGAGCCGCGAAGAACATGTCGTAGGCGTCGTCCCAGCCGTCGGGACCTTCCACGCCGCCGCCGTTGACGCTGCGGAGCATGGTTGCGTTGAATTCCTCGCCCATGCCGAACAGCTCGCCCACCGTGACAGGATAGCCCAGTCGTGTGGCGCATGCGCAGAAGGCCGCCGACGGGTCGTTGGCCTCTCGGGTGGCGAGAAGCTCGGATTTGATACTGTCGTCATGAAGTGCCGCCAGAAGCAGCTTGTTGAGTGTTTCGTTCATTTTACATTACCTTACTTTCTGCGAGATTACAAACCCAAAACCAAATGTTCCAAATCGTCACAGCAATAGGTGAACACATATTTTCCCCGAAAATGCCCCGTACTCATGACAGCCCAGGTCAAGGCGTCTTCGTCGCTGTCCCATATCTCAGCAAGCAAGATGCCGCCATACCGAAGCATTCTGCGCGGCGTCTCGTGTTCTTGAAAAGAACCTTCGGGATATTTCCATTCGAAAATGATTTCACAATGGTGATGTTCGATAAAATCAAGCTCGTTGTCCGAATAATTGGTATCAAGAATCAGCTTCAATCCGTTCACCCGCAATCAGTTGGATTTGATTACCTCTATCATATCATATCTTTTTATAAAAATCATCATTTTTTTCCAACCTTTAAAAAAAATAAGAAGTTATACCTGATGAAAGTGCTTTGGAAGCACAGGAATTTTTCAATTTACCTTGAAGGAGTGTTTGACAGATGAAAAAAAAGAGATGGCAAATCGCGGCGTTTGCTGCGGCGGTAATGATGTGCCTCAGCTGCGCGTCATGCAGTGCGGCCTCAGAGCCGTCCAAGAGCAGTTATGATGGCAGTTATGCCGTTTCGGAGAACGGCTTTTATGAGGACGCGGAGTATTATGATGAGAACTATTCAGTGGCGGAGACCGCCAAGACAGGTTCCGCCGATTCGTCCGCGGCTGCGGCGGAGTTCGAGGACAAGATTATCCGCACCGCCAATGTCGACATGGAATCCGACGACGCGCAGAAGTGCTATGACACGCTGCTGGCCTTTGTCAAGCAGAACGGCGGCAGCGAGCTGAACGTCCGCAAGTCCCACGACAGTTACGGCAGCTACGGCTACTACAATATTGAGGCCACCCTCAAAATAGCGCCCGACAAGCTGGAGGACTTTATCAAGCTGGCCGAAGAAACCGACAAGGTGACAAGTTCTCAGATTACCGCCGATGATGTGACGCAGGAATATTACGACATCAAGCTGCGGCTGGACAGCAAGAAGGCCGCGCTCAAAAAATATTACAAGCTGCTCGACGAGGCGCAAAATGTGGAGGAATCGCTGGAGGTACAGCGTTATATCACCGATCTCACCGCCGAAATCGAGTCGATGGAAGGTATGCTCAGATATTACGATGAGAAGGTCGATCTCTCTACCGTCAATCTGACCATTTCCCAGCGTGACAAGCTGCCGGCGGAGATCGACGACGAATTTCACTGGGATTCCCTCAGCCTGAGCGACGTGGGCAAGTTGATGAAGAATGGGTTCCTCGGTATGCTCAATTTCCTCTGGTCACTGTTGCTGTGGATTCTGATTGCCGCGGTCGTGCTCTCGCCGGTCGCGCTGATTGCGCTGGCGGTGTTCTTTATCGGGCGTCATTTCCTCAAAAAACGCCCGAAGGTATCCAAGGCGTCCAAGGCAGAGAACGGGCAGAAATAATTTTCCGGCTATACCTTGCATAATCTCCTTACGAATGCTACAATACAACCGGTAGACTGATTTCGTGGGAGATGAGTAAAAATGCTCTACACCGTTATTCGATTGATTTTCGCGCTGGCGGCGAGCGGCATTGCCTTTGTGATGCTGAGCAACGCCCGTGATACCTATGTCGCGGGCCGCCGCCGCGTGATTCGCAGCGACAGCGGCGTGCTGGCGGGGACGGCTGCCGTCTTTCTGGCGGTGACGGTGACGCTTTCGCTGATTCCTGTGGAAAATGCCGTGTTCGGTTTCCGGGAACCGGAGGATTCCTTCCGCTATAATCACACAGGGGAAATTCTGGAGATTGACGAATACGGCGGCTGTGCGCTGGTGGTGGCCTCTACCGGCGACGAGCGGGTGACAACCCATGTGCTGCCCCAACGCGGTGACGGCAAATGGCTGCTTGAAACGGTTTATAACCGCAGGCGCGATGTGACCACGCTGGGCTACTGCATGGCCGAACGGCTGTATGTGCCCGGCGCGGACGACTGCTTTGTGATTGTCGCCCGCAGTGCCAGCGGCAGTATTGCCGACGACCCGTCCAACGTGACTGACAGCCGCAACACACGCTTTCAGGTCGTGTCCTACCCTGACACCATGACCTTCTACTATGGCTATGTCTCCGATATGGATGACAAATATGTGTTGTATGTGGATGGAGAGAAACTTGTTTTTAGTGAATAGTCAGGAGCGGGAAAACCATATTCTGTCAAACAGAGCCTTGGCACACTGTGTCAAGGCTCTGTTTTTCTCAACTATTGAATGTCAAAGTCGCTGTCGGGAAAGCGGCAGAGATAATCGGCGTAGGCGCGCAGTTCTTCCAGATCAATCTTGTTGTCGAGATAATCCTGCGGGTAAACGCTGAGAATGAATTTGTGAATGCCGAGACGGTGGGCATTGTCGGCGAACGTGCGCAGCAGGTAGCGGGCGACGGTCTGCTGGGGTTTGTCGGTAATGCCCGCGCTGCCGGTTCCCATAATCGGTACGACGAGCGTTTGCTCGCGGGTGCGGTTCCGGGCAATCTGCTCCCACATATCGTCAATGCTCTGCATCAGGTGAGCACCGTCGGTCTTGGGCTTGTGGGCTTCCAGCATTTCCGCCACCGCCAGCAGAATGACATGGCGGGATTTGCCGTCGATGGGCAGATCAACGCAGGCCATTGTGCCGTAACTGTATTCGTTATAAGGGCGGGCTGCCAGTTCCCGCTGCTCAGGCAGTTTACGGGATTCGCAGGAGGGAGCGGCTAATGCCGTCCGGACGGTCTGCTCGAAATAATCGTCGTTGGAAAGCGTGCTGTCCTTGGGCTGGCGCAGACGGGCGGTCATCTGAGACTGAATGCTCTTGTCGCCGATGACGTCACTGCGGCCGGCAAAGGTGGTATTACAGGGTACCACCAATTCACCGGGATTGGAGAAAATATCCGCCATAGAGATTTCCATCGTCACGTCGGTGCCTGCGATCTTGGCAGAGTAATGGGCAAAGGCGCTTTGTCTGACGATGGCCAGCGCCGCGCCGAACGCCAGATATAGCAGTACGTTGGTGAGCAGCCCCTTCAGATTGACGCCAAAGATGTCAGTACTTGCGCAGAAATCCGCCATTGCTCCGTCTTCGAGGAAGATATTGACCATCTCAAAGGCCGCCAGTGCGGTGCCCAGATAGATGCCCATGCGCTTGATGAGAGCTTTGCGCCCTGCTGTGAAGTTTTTCAGAAAAATCCGGAATTGCTTCATTGTTGAAAATCCCCCTTGTCAATATCAGAATATAGTTGAATGATAGCATAAAGCTTGGCAAATTACAAGCGGAAAAGACATTGATTTTTGACGCGAAAGGGTGTATGATAAAGCGGAACCCATCATGAGCCAAAAGAAGAAAGGAAGATCATCATGATTAAACACATCGTGCTGTTTAAACTGAAAGACAACAGTCCCGAAAAATGCGCCAAGGCGCGTGATACCCTGCTCTCAATGCAGGGGAAGGTGCCGATGCTGCTGGGACTCAGCGCCGGCGTGGACGAACTGCATTCGGCGCGCTCCTACGACGTAGCCGTAGAAGTGCTGCTGGCAGATATGGCCGCGCTGGAAGCTTATCAGGATGACCCCTATCATTGCGACGTCGTCAAGGCGTATATGCACAGTGTCGTAGAAACCAGTGTGAGCATTGATTATTCTATGTCATAACGTGTAAACGATCGGTTGATACGGTTTCTCCAAACATTGATTGACAAAGACCGGAAAAGCGGTTATACTAATGACCATACGCAGGAAAAATCAGGCAGTATGCTGGAGTTTCCTGTACTGCTATCAAAAAATATTTGTTTTCGGAGGGTATTTACCATGTCAGAAGCAAGACTGTTCCACCAGGAAGACTGTAACCTTTCCATGCTCGACGGCAAGACCATTGCCATCATCGGCTACGGCAGCCAGGGTCACGCGCACGCGCTCAACCTCAAGGAGTCCGGCTGCAAAGTCATCATCGGTTTGTATGAGGGCAGCAAGTCCTGGGCCAAGGCTGAAAAGCAGGGCTTTGAAGTTTTCACCGCCGCCGAGGCTGCCAAGCAGGCCGACGTCATCATGATTCTCATCAATGATGAACTTCAGGCTGATATGTATAAGAAGGACATCGAGCCCAACCTCGAAGAAGGCAACATGCTCATGTTCGCTCACGGCTTCAACATTCACTTCGGCTGCATCAAGCCCCCGGCATTTGTTGACGTCACCATGATCGCCCCCAAGGCGCCCGGTCACACCGTCCGCTCCGAGTTCCAGGCCGGCAAGGGTACGCCCTGCCTCGTCGCTGTTTATCAGGACGCTACCGGTCACGCGCTTGACAAGGCACTTGCTTATGCCGCAGGTATCGGCGGCGCAAGAGCCGGTGTGCTGGAGACCACCTTCCGCACCGAGACCGAGACCGACCTCTTCGGCGAGCAGGCTGTCCTCTGCGGCGGCGTATGCGCTTTGATGCAGGCTGGCTTTGAGACCCTCGTCGAGGCTGGTTATGACCCCAGAAACGCTTACTTCGAGTGCATTCATGAGATGAAGCTCATCGTTGACCTGATCTATCAGAGTGGTTTCGCGGGCATGAGATATTCTATCTCCAACACCGCTGAGTACGGCGATTATGTCACCGGTCCCAAGATCATCACCGAAGACACCAAGAAGGCCATGAAGAAGATTCTCTCCGACATTCAGGACGGTTCCTTCGCTAAGGAGTTCCTCCTCGATATGTCTCCCGCCGGTCGTCAGGTTCACTTCCAGGCTATGCGCAAGCGTGCCGCCGAGCATCCCTCTGAGATCGTCGGCGAGGAAGTCAGAAAGCTTTACAGCTGGAACGACGAAAGCTCCAAGTTCATCAACAACTGATGTGAGTTGTCAGCCGTCAGGCAAGGCTGAAGTCAATTTCATTTCAAATCAGGAAGCCGGTATTTCTCTTGCGAGGGAGATACCGGCTTTTTATGCTGCAAGCCTGACAAATCTGCCTGTATCGGCTTGATAAAATTTGGTCTCAATTATATAATGAAACCATACAGCGTATGAGACAGTGAAATCTGTTGGTGATTGGATAGATATTTAAACAGATGAGAGAGGTTGACGGTGAAAGAGATGAAATATTCCAAGCGGCGAATGCGTTGCTGTGCAGTCGTGGCGGCCATGCTGTCGGTTTGCGTGACAGTCTCGGCTATGATATTGCTGCCCAAGGCGGTGGTGGAGGCATCGGCGGAAAGTGCGGCCGATGCGGTGATTTCCGTGGAGCCGAACTATTTGTATCACGTTGGCGATGATGTCGATATTCCCCGTATCCGCGCCTTTGCCTCGGCGGTTTCCTACGGTGGCAGCTACCGCTCGGAGCTGAGCGATAACGGCAAGGCCATTTATGACGCATTTGTGCAGCATTTCATTACGGAAGATCCTGCTGCGGACGGAACCGACGCGGATTTTGACGGCAGCTTTTCGGTGACGCTGGCTTCTGCATTGTCGTCAACTGACGGTTTGAACGATGTATTTTATATGGCCTCCGCAGCTTTTTTGTACGATCACCCCGAGGTGTATTGGATTCGGGACACGGAGATACCCGAACAGACAATTACCATCCCGCTGACAACCTTTACAGCTGAGGCTTCGCTGGTTTATCCGGGAGGCTATGCCCAGCGGCATAATTTTGCCGCGGCAGTACCCGCCGGGAAAAGCTGCTGGCGATTCACGATTACATCTGCCATAACGCCTCTTATGATATGGCTGCCGCCGCAGACGGCATGTCTCAGGCTGGCAGTACCGGATACGGCTATCCATATGGCTACGCTTTCACGGCGCTGCCGCTTTTTAACGATCAGAAGACTTTTGTCTGTGAGGGCTACGCCAAGTCCTTCAAGGTGCTTTGCGACAAGCTGAACATTCCCTGTGTGCTGGTATCCGGCGAAGCGACTGTTACTGATAACGGCATTACAAGCAAAGAGGCGCACATGTGGAATTATGTCCAGATGGAGGACGGCAAATGGTACGGCGTTGACGTGACATGGGACGACCCTGTGGTCGTAGGCGGTTCTGACACAGTCACGCATGATTATTTTCTGATTGGCGGCGATCTGTTGAGCCAAGATCATGAGCCGTCCGGAAAGATATACGATTCTCTTGATATTGAGCTAACCTATCCGAGACTCTCTGACGATAATTATCAGGTGAGTACAACGACACCGGCGACGCCGGAGACACCCGCAACATCTTCCACAACGACGACCACTACTACCACAACGACTACGACGTCAACCACGACCACAACTTCATTGACCGGCACGACCTCGTCGACCGGCACGACTTCGTCCACCGGCACGACCTCAACCACCGGCACGACTTCGTTCACCGATTCTTCTTCGACCACAACGACGTCGCGCAGTGCAAACAGCACGACGACGACTACCGTATCTATGCGCAGTGTGACGGTGCAGGGCGGTGACACCGACTTTGTGGCGGCAGCGGCGATTCCCGAGGGCGCAGTCATCAAGGTGGGGGACATGACCGTGACAGCGGGCGATGTCAGAATTGTGGTGACGACGGTAGACGCGACAGACAAAAAGGCGACGATTGACAGAATCGAGGCGTATAACAGTCGTTTTAATACGAGTGATACCAGCTATCAGTTGTATGACATCAAGCTGACAGACGCCAATGGCAACGCCGCGACGGTTTCAGGCGGCAGCGTGCGACTGACGCTGCAATATCCCAGTGAGATTGCGGCGGATTACCGGTACTACGATTTTACGGTATATCACGACAAGGCCAGCGGTGTGGTACGGGTAACGCCTGTCACCAAGACTGCCGGCGGTCTGCAATTCACGGTGGACAGTTTCAGTAATTTTGTCATGAGCTGGGAATACAACGGCTCCGACAAGGAGAAGCAGCCCGATACCGGTGATGCGTATATGATGCCCGTATTGGCGGCAACTCTGATGATCTTCACGTTCAGCGTGATCATCGCGCTGGCTGTTTCGTTCAGAAATGGCGGTCGGCGCAAGACCGTATGACGGTAAAGAAAAATATGGTTGAGCAGGTTCCCTCTGTCAGTAAAGCATTGGCTGACAGGGGGGATTCTTTTGCAAGCGAAGCCATCGGCTGAGCGGGCATCATGCGCCGGGATTTCGAAACAGGGTCAGGCGAATCCAATCAAAGCGCCGATCAAAATTGATTTCCGTGTTTGTCAAATCACTTGACTTTGCGCTTGGAGTGGGGTACAATATAATGAAATGATATGTCGAGATAGGTGAAATTTTTATATTTGTTAATAGATTTGTATGATATCTGTGGTAGAATAAAAAAGATAAATGTGAGAGTGTGAAAGGAGAGGGCTTTTGATATGAAAATCAGGCGGTCGATGGTAACATTGTTCATCTTATCGACCTTTATCATACCGGTTTCACTGTATCGCTTGATGTATTCCGCCAATGCGTCGGACGAGTTTCTGAGTACTGTTGATATCATCAGGACAGTGCTGATGGCGCTGTTTTTGATGTTGGTGTTTGCGTTCTCGCTATTTACCGACGATTATCCCCACGTTTACACACCAAAACAATCGCGGGGATTAGGCTTTGTGGCGATGCTGGTGGCTGCGGCTGCGGGCTATACCTCGGCGCTGGGACTTATCAGCGAGGAGTACGCGACGTTTGACGGCACATCGGGCAAGATTTTTGCCGGGCTGGGTGTGTTGTCAGTGCTGGCTTTCATGTTCTATTCCGTCACGTATTTTAAGGGCGAGAATGTCATTCCGTCTGTGGCGCTGGTACCGATCTTTCCGGCGGTGTGGTATGGGTTCCGTATGTTGCTGTGCTTTCTGCAATCCGCTTCGATGGCGGATATCGGGGGAGAACTGCCGGTGATTGCCATGTGCTGTGCGTTTACCATTTTTTCATTGACACTCGGTAAGCTCTTTTGCGGTGTCAGCTCTAATTCAATTAAATGGGGCTTTGCAAACGGTTGCGTGGGTGTGGTCACAGCGCTGATGTATTCGCTCAACTGGCTGGTAAACGATTGCAAATCCGTCAATGACCTGCTTTCCCATCCGATTGTGTTTGTGGATATTCTCATGGCGTTGTTTACCGTCGGTTCGCTGTTTCATGTTTCGGCGCCTGCGGAATATTTTGATGATGAACAGTGGGACGATTATTTCTATGAAAACTACGACCTGCCCAAACCGAATCTGATTCTGCACACGCCTGTGGACGAGTTGGAAGAGGACAACCTGCTGGACGATGAGGTCCCCTACATTCCCTCCAGCGCTACGGTGGGCAACGGAGGCCGTTTTGCCGACGATCATACGGCGGGCGTCGGCAATCCGCCCCAGACCGTACCGAGTTATATTGCGAATCCCGCCGCCTATTATCCGCAGTATCCGTATCCGGCGGCACCACCGATGCAGGCTCCGCCGCCGGTACAGCCGTATTACCCGCAATATCCGGCTTACCCCGCTTATCCTGCGGCTTATCCCGCCTACTCTTATCCGGCTGCCCCGGCGCCATATTATCCACAGGCGCCTGTGGATCCGTATGATACGGCCGCCGCGCAGTATGAGTATGATCGCCGCCGTTCCGAGCTGCAAAGCCGTGAGCTGGAAAAGCTGACCGGCGAGGTGGACGATTCCATCGCCCGCCTGGGCAGCAGTGTGAATCGAAATCAGCCGCCTATGAACGAGTTTGTGACGTCCTCGCCTGATGAACAGATTGGCGCGGGTCAGCCGCAGCCATCGGGCATGAATGTGCGTCTCAACCAAGGCTACATACGTTCCGGAGAGCGTATCACGGATCATCTCGACCGTTTGGAGCAGGAGAGCCGCCAGCGTGATGCGCAGTATGATAACGGTGGTGAGGACGAGTACACTTATGAATATTATTACCCCGTCGATGGTGCGCGCTATGATTTGGGGCAGTTTAAATAGCGGTTTGAATGACAAAAAATAAATCATAAAACAAAATTTCCCATTCGAAGATGACGCGGTTATCTTTGAGTGGGATTTTTTTGTGGGGTTGATCACGTTAATTTAGTAAATACTAATCTTAGAAGTAGTTATTTAAAATTTTATATGTCGTTTTTTAAATTACATATTGACAATTTCAAATCGATATGATATCATATTATCGACGATTGAATCTTGTCACTGAAATGTAAAATATCGGATAACACTCACAGATAAAAGGAGGAATCTTAATGAATATTTCCATAAATGATTACAGAATGATGTGTATGCAGCGGGAGGTGGCCAGACATAGCCGGATCAAAGCGCTCCAACTGCCGGATTATACTTTTACCGAAGAAGTGCTGAATTGTGTGACCCACGCATTGGGCGCCGTTCTGGGGTTTGTGGGACTGGTCATGAGTATGGATGTAGTGCTGCCGACAGGTAATCTCACAGCGACAGTTTCTATGGCTGTTTTTTGCACGGCCATGATCATGCTCTATACCAATTCCGCCATGTATCACGGCTGGGAACTCACCAAGACAAAGAAGATGTTTCAGATACTCGATCATTGCACCATCTTTTTGCTGATTGCCGGTACTTATGCCCCTTTCACGCTGATGGTGATGAACGATGCGGCAGGCAGGATCATTTTCACTGTGGTGACGCTGGCCTGCGCGTTTGGCATTGTGCTGAATATGATTGACATGAAAAAGTACCGAAAAATCTCCATGATATGTTATCTCACTACCGGTTGGTGCATTATGTTTGCTTACCGTTCCATCAGTACGGCGCTGACGACTTCGCAGCTTCTGATGCTGGTGGGCGGCGGTGTGGCGTACACGCTGGGGGCGATTCTGTACGGTCTGGGCGTGAAGGTGCGCTATATGCACACGGTTTGGCACCTCTTTGTGCTGGCGGGAAGCTACTTGCATTTCATGTGCCTTTACAGCTTTTTGCTTGCACTTGTTTAACGGAATCTTCATCAATCCCATGGCATATTTTCTGTGCCGTGGGATTTTTTGTCGTTGCAATACGCGCGCCATTCTGCTATAATGGAAAAAAACGGCAGGGGGTAGGTACGATGGATGAAAGATTGCTGGGGTGTTTTGTCAAGGTTTACGAGTTGGGAAGTATTCACAAGGCTGCGGAAAAGCTGTTTGTCACTCCGCAGGCGGTGAGCAAGATGGTCAAGAAGCTGGAAGAGGAGCTGGGCAGAGGGCTTTTTATTCGCTCACCGCAAGGGCTGGCCCCCACTGTGTACGCTCACAAGCTCTACGCTACGGCCAATGTAATTCTCAGCGAGTGCAGTCGCATTCGCGGAGAATTGATGGAGCAGGCTATCGGTACGACGGCGACGCTGCACATCGTCACTACTTACGGTGTGCCGAAATACCTCACGCTGCAATTTGTGACGGATTTCTACGACGCGTATCCGGATATCCATCTGGACTTGGTGGAATATCCGGAGTATCCCATCTATGACATGCTGCAAAGCGGACGGGTGGATTTTGCTTTTTTGCCGCAGCCCATTGATCTGATTAATTATGAAGCAGAATTTTGTTTCTCCCACGATTTCCGCGCCATCGTTCACCGCAATCACCCGCTGGCGGGTCATTCGGTCATCTGTTATCCCGATCTCAACGGCTATCCGATTATTCTGAAAGGACGCGATTTCTCACTCTATCCCCACAACATCACCCGCTTTGTCAAGGGCGGGCTGAATCCGGAAATACTGCTGGAGATCAGCGATGACTCACTTATCGTGGAGGCCGCGCGGCAGGGGAGAGGGGTCGGCATTTCGGCCACGTTTCTGGCGGAGGAATACGCTGATGAGCGGGTAGTCACGATTCCCTTTGATGACAAGAGCTTTGTGCGCAGCGTGTTCCTGGTGCATCGCCGCGGGCAGAAGATGAGCCGCGCCCAGGAGAGCTTCTGGCGCTATACAACCGATTGGATTGCCGCTCACGGAAAATAATTGTCAAAAAAATAAAAACGGCAGGCTGTCACATGGTGATTCATGTGTCGGGCCTGCCGTTTGATTTGTTTTTAGGGAAATGAGGCTAATTTTAACTTATTCCGCCTGATTAACCTTACAGTCTGTCTTTGATGGAGTTGAGCAGACCGCCGGAGGTGATGATGTTCTGGATAAATGGCGGGAAGGGCTGCGCCTGATAGGTCTTACCGGTGGTGACGTTGGTGATGACGCCGGTGTCGAAATCCACCTTGACCTCGTCGCCGTCCTGAATGTCATTTGCCGCCTCGTCACATTCGAGAATGGCAAGGCCGATGTTCAAAGCGTTGCGGTAGAAGATGCGGGCGAAGGTGGAGGCGATCACGCAGGAGATACCCGATGCCTTGATGGCGATGGGCGCGTGCTCACGGGAAGAGCCGCAGCCGAAATTCTTTCCGGCGACCATGATTTCGCCGTCCTTGACGGTCTTGACGAAATCGGCGTCGATGTCCTCCATGCAGTGAGCGGCCAGCTCCGCGTGGGACGATGTATTCAGATAACGGGCGGGAATGATGACGTCGGTATCGACGTTGTCCCCGTACTTATGGACTTTGCCTTGTGCTTGCATAATGTTCCTCCTAACAGTGATTAGTGGAATAAAAAGTAAATTCAGCGCGAAGCGCTCCTTTACTATTCACTATTCGTTATTCTCTATTCATTATTCACTTAGCGACCGCAGGGAGCGCATCGGGGTCCGTGATGTAGCCGGTCACGGCACTGGCGGCGGCAACCGCGGGGCTGGCGAGGTAAATCTCGCTGGTGATGTGACCCATGCGGCCGATGAAGTTGCGGTTGGTGGTGCTGATCGCTTTTTCATTTTCGGCGAGAATACCCATGTGACCGCCGAGACAGGGACCGCAGGTGGAGGTGGAGACTACTGCGCCCGCTTCCACGAAGATTTCCAGCAGGCCTTCTCTTAGGGCTTGCAGATAGATGGTCTGGGTGCCGGGGAAGATAATGCAGCGCACGTCCTTGGCGACCTTGCGGCCCTTGAGAATAGCGGCGGCGGCGCGCAGGTCCTCAATGCGGCCGTTGGTGCAGCTGCCGATGACACTCTGGTCGATTTTGACTTCCTTCTCGCCGATTTCGTCGATGGTGCGGGTATTTTCGGGCAGATGGGGAAAGGCGACTGTCGGACGGAGCGCGGAGAGGTCGATGGTGTAGGTTTCATCGTACACCGCGTCCTCATCGGCGGTGTAGACGACGGGCGTTCTCTGAAAACGGTTCTTACAGTATTCCTCCGTGATTTCGTCCACGGGGAAAATGCCGTTCTTGGCGCCGGCTTCGATGGCCATATTGGCGATGCAGAGACGGGAATCCATCGAGAGGTGCTTCACGCCGTCGCCGGAAAATTCCATGGATTTGTAACGGGCACCGTCCACGCCGATCATGCCGATGATGTGGAGAATCACGTCTTTGCCTGTGACCCAGCCCTGCGGCTTGCCGGTGAGGACGAACTTGATGGCGGAGGGCACCTTGAACCATGTTTTGCCGGTCGCCATGCCTGCGGCCATGTCGGTGGAGCCGACGCCGGTAGAGAAGGCGCCGAGTGCGCCGTAGGTGCAGGTGTGGCTGTCCGCGCCGATGACGCAGTCGCCCGGTCCGACCAGACCCTGTTCGGGCAGGAGCGCGTGTTCAATGCCCATCTGACCCACGTCGAAATAATTCAATACATCGTACTGCTTGGCAAAGGCACGCACCTTCTGCACCTGCTGGGCGGCCTTGATGTCCTTGTTGGGGGTGAAGTGGTCCATGACGAGGGCGATTCTTTCCCTGTCGAATATCTTGTTCACGCCGGCCTTTTCCAGTTCGTTGATGGCGACGGGGGAGGTGATATCGTTGCCGAGTACCAGATCCAGCTTTGCCTCGATGAGCTGTCCGGCGACGACGCTGTCGAGACCCGCGTGTGCCGCGAGAATCTTTTGTGTCATAGTCATACCCATGAGAGTATTCCTCCTTGCGAAATTTTAGGATACAGACCATTATAACACAGCTTTCGGCATTTGTAAATATTTTTTCTGCAAGCGACGGGGAAATCAATTTTTGATTTTGGATTTGACAATACGGCCGTCCTGTAGTAATATATTTGAAAAAGATATGCGGAAGGCTAGGAATGAGCATGATGAAAACAGACAAATACATACGAACCGCCGCCGCACTGCTTGCGGTGTTGTTTTGTGTTGCCCTGTGGGACACCGATGTGTATGCAGAAGAGGCGGCGCCGGAGGAACCGACAGAATGGATTGAAATCACCACCCCCGAACAACTGCGTGATATACGCAGTGCGCCCTCTGCCAATTATCGGCTGACAGCTGATCTGGATATGGCGCAGGTGCAGTGGATTCCCGTGGCGTTCAGCGGCACCTTTGACGGGGGCGGCCATACGCTTTACAATCTGAACGTAATTGACAGGGGCAACGAAGTCCGCACGACAGCCGACGGCAATCTCAAAAAATACGAAACCACCTTTGCGGGACTGTTTTCCACGGCGGAGCATGCCGCCATCACCGATTTGCATCTCATGGGAGCGCAGATTTCGGTGGAAAATGAGGAAAGCTGCTTTGCGGCGATTCTGGCGGGATATGTGGAAAACTGTACCATTTCGCGCTGTACGGTGAACGGAAGAGTCAGCATGATCAGCCGGGGCATCAACGTGGGCGTCGGCGGTCTGGTGGGCTACGGCATCGCGGATTTTGACGCGTGCGGCGCAGACGTGGAGCTGTTTCTGGAGGACAGGCAGCTGGAAGCGCACTGTGAACAGTTCATGGGCGGCGTGCTGGCCAGCGGTACAGGTGATATCACGAACTGCACCGTGACGATTGACGGCTACGATTCCTGTCACGGCTACGTTCACAACGGCGGTCTGGTGGGTATGTATTTTAACTGCGGCAAGCGGGTCTGGCCCGGCGTGGTCAATGACAACAGGGTCGAAGGGCAGATTTCCTTCTTTGAAGACAATCCTCACCGCCGTGCCTATTGCTCGGCGTACCTTGGCGAACGGCTTCAGCCGCCCAATAAGCTGGAAGGCAATACCCACCAATTCACGCGCAACGAGACAATGGATTATTCTGTCGTACTGCGCCCCGAACGGTGTGATGCACCGCAGTACCGTGTCGGCGTTACGCCGCCAACCTGCACGGAATGGGGACATACCGATCATGTCTGCCCGACCTGCGGCTATGCGTGGAGGGACACATACACCTCCCCCAGCCACACGCCGGGGACTTGGGAAGTTGTTGCGGCTGCGACCGGGGAAAACGAAGGACTGCGGCAAAAGCATTGTATCATGTGCGGCGAACTGCTGGCGGAAGAGGTCATTCCCGTGGTTACGCCGCAGCTGGAAAACAACAGGCAGCCGTTACCTATGATATGGTTAGGAGCAGGCGCGGCAGCGGCCGCCATGGCGGTCGTCGGAGGGATCATTGCCGTGCGGCGAAAAGTGAGACAGCGCACCGTCAAAAAATAAAATAAAATTTCAGGCTTTTTAAGTTATTTTAAGTTATACCGATTACAATAGAGTCATAAGGATTAAGGAAGCAGGCAAACAACATACCGCTTCCCGATTCAATCCCAATGAAACAGGTGATCGAGTATGAAGCAATTCTTAAAAAAGCCTTTTGTTTATGCGACGGTATTCGGCGTTACACTGGCGTCGCTCAACACATACGCGCTGCTGAGAACCTATCTGATTCCCTCGGTGGAGAGAGCCGTACCTCAGACGTCCAGTGAATCCTCTCTCGAGTGGATTGCAGACGGCACGGAAAGTACAGACAGCGCCGGGAGTGCGGACAATTCTGCGGATACCCGCAAACCCGACGGCACGACGGACGGCAGTTCCGGGCGCAAGCGTCCCGGCGGGCGCGGTTCAAGTCGCAAGAGCGGCAGCGACAGCAGTTCGGAGAATCAGACATCTGAAAACAATTCGTCGTCAAGCGAAAAATCGTCCGCCAGCCAATCTTCCGACAGCGCCTCTTCTGCCAAGAGTACACTGACAAGCAACTCCTATTCGGACGGCAACATTTCGGTGCAGATTAAAACTGTGCAGGCTTACGACACCACGATTTATATCGCCGACGTGCAGCTTTCCTCCGCGGCTTACCTCAAGACCGCCCTCGCGCAAAACTCCTTTGGCCGCAACGTCACCGAGAAAACATCTGCGATGGCTTCTTCACACAACGCGATTCTGGCGATTAACGGCGACTATTACGGCGCGAACAGCCGGGGCTACGTTATCAAGAACGGCGTGCTTTACCGCGATACCGCCCGCAAGGATACGAGTTATGACGACCTGGTCATTTATCGCGACGGCTCTTTCGGCATTGTCAACGAAAGCAGCGTGACCGCGCAGGAACTCATAGACAACGGCGCGTACAATCTGTTTTCCTTCGGCCCCACACTGGTGCAGAACGGCAAGGTAGTCGTTTCCCAGAATGACGAAGTCGGCCGCGCGATGGCCAACAATCCCCGCACCGCTATCGGTATTATCGACGATCTGCACTATGTGATGGTGGTGTCGGACGGCAGAACCAGCGAAAGCACGGGGCTTTCGCTCTATGAACTGGCGCAGATCATGCAGCAGTACGGCTGCAAGACCGCCTATAACCTCGACGGCGGCGGTTCTTCCACGATGGTGTTTAACGGTCAGGTGGTCAACAACCCCACCACCAACGGCAATAAAATTTCGGAAAGGGCAGTGAGTGACATTGTATACATCGGTTACTGATAAAAAAATTTATCCTGTCAGCAGGAGCAGTATGAATCGTTCGGCGGGGCGCGTCGTTCCGGCAAACAGCGTGCAGGCGGTTGACAACATCATTGATGCAGGCACTGCGTTGACGCGCAAGTGTATGAAGACGACACTGGTTTATCTGGGTGTAACGGTCTTCTGCGTGGTGTTCTGCCTGATTTACGAGTATTTCAGCTTCGGTGAACATTCCGACGCCATGCGGCTGATGTTTCTGGCACCGATGATCGGAGGGGCGCTGCCATTTCTGATACTGGCCATGCGCCGCAAGGCGTGGTCGCTTTCCCGCGCGGCCTATAATCTGTGGAACTCCGGCATTGCAGTGCTGGTGAGCGGGTGTCTGGTCAAAGGCATCATCGAAGTATCGGGACGCGTTTCAGATTACGATATGTTCTACTGGGTCGGCGGCGCGCTGTTTCTCATAGCCGCCATCGCAGTGCAGGTCAAAGAAAGGCACAAATAGAAAAATTAGTCCAACAAGCAAGGTTGCATGAACGGAGGAACCTTTTATGAAAGCGAGAATCAAGAAAATTGCCACATCGACAGCCGCCATTCTCATGGCTTTGACACTGCTGTCCGCCACGGCTTTCGCGGCACCTGGCGGAACGCCTCCCGGTGACCCGCCGGACGGCGGTATGGGCGGCGCTCCCGGCGGTTCTGCCTCGGTCAGCTATACCGGCGCCAGCGAGATCAGCGATTCCCAGACTCTCGCCGATACTTCCTACAGCAGTACCAACAGCGCCGAAAATGCGCTGCTGGTCTCGGGCGGGGAATCAACCCTCACCAATCCTACCGTCACCAAGAGCGGCGATACCAGCGATGAAAATTCCGATTTCTACGGCACCAACGCCGCGATTCTGGTCTACAATGACGCGACGCTCAATATCACGGGCGGCACCGTCACGACAGACGGCGGCCACGCAAACGGCGTTTTCGCTTACGGTACGGGTACAATTAACATCAGCAACACTACCATCAATACCAATGCCAACAACTCCGGCGGTATCATGGTGACAGGCGGCGGCACGCTGCATGCTTCCAACCTCACGGTGGAGACACAGGGCAATTCCTCTGCCGCCATCAGAAGTGACCGGGGCGGCGGTACGCTCACCGTGGACGGCGGCAGCTATACCACCAACGGACAGGGTTCCCCCGCCATCTATTCCACGGCTGACATCACGGTCAGCAATGCCGCGCTCACTGCCACCGCTTCGGAAGGCGTTGTCGTCGAAGGCGCCAATTCGGTGACCCTGAACAACACGCTGCTCACTGATACCAACAACACGCTTAACGGACAGTCCACGACCTACAAAAATATTTTCCTCTATCAGTCTCAGTCGGGCGACGCGGCAGAGGGTACCTCCTACTTCACTGCCTCTGACAGCAGCATCGTCACCAATCAGGGCGATACTTTCTACATCACCAACACTAACAGCGTTATCACGCTCACCAATAATGCCATTGTCAACAACGACAACAGCGGGGCGTTCCTCCGCGCCGAGGCGGCCGCGTGGGGCTCCAGCGGTTCCAACGGCGGACAGGTGCAGTTGGCGCTCAATAATCAGACCGCGGAAGGCGATATCGTCATCGACAGCGTCTCGACGCTTGCCATGACCCTCACCAACGGCTCCACTTACAAAGGTGCCATTGACAGCGCCGATCAGGCCAAGAACGTCACGCTGACCCTCGACGAATCTTCTGTCGTGATTCTTACAGGCGATTCGTATGTGGATTCTCTTGAAAATGCCGTGGCCGACAACAGCAACATTTATCTCAACGGTTACAAGCTATATGTGAACGGCAAGGCAGTTTCCGCCAACGACGGGGAAGCAGGGCAAAAGCATTTACTTTTAATAGAAGAAGATGTAAAAT
>CAMHEZ010000029.1 GCA_946184295.1 uncultured Clostridia bacterium
TAAAGATAAGACCTTTGACATTGACCTGTCGGAATACAAAAATGCCAAGACGGTGCCGCTGCTGATGCAGTGGGACGAACGCTGGGGCTACGAGACGTATGGCAGCGGCATGATTGCCATGACCGGCTGCGGCCCCACTTGCTTGTCGATGGTGACCATTTATCTGACCCACGACACGTCGTTCAGTCCCAAGGCGGCGGCGGAATTTAGTACGGCGCACGGCTACGCGGTGCCGGGCAACGGCACGTCGTGGACGCTGATGTCGGAGGGCGGACGCACGCTCGGCATGAAGGTCAAAGAGCTGCCGCTTGACGAAGAACGCGTGCTGGCCAATCTCGAAGCGGGTAACCCAGTGGTCTGCATCATGGGACCCGGCGACTTTACTGACGGCGGGCATTATATCGTGATGGTGGGCACCAAAAACGGTAAAATCCGGATCAATGACCCCAACAGCCGCCGCAATTCCAAAAAACTCTGGCAATTCGACGACATCAAAGATCAGATACGGAACCTCTGGGCATTCAGCGTCAGTTAGTCAAAAAGTGAAAAACGGAGCATTTGCGCTTTTTTCAACGCAAATGCTCCGTTTTATCGTTTTGCCAATCAAACTTCAATGCTGCGTTCGGCGCGGGCATTGAGACTCATGTCGGCGGTGTTGCCGGTCTGCATTTCGTAGAAGCCCTGCGCCCCGATCATGGCGGCGTTGTCGCCGCAGAGCGAGAGAGCCGGATAATACAGCCGACAGCCCTGCTCCTTGCAGATTTCGTCCATGCGGCGACGAAGCAGGGAATTGGCGGATACGCCGCCGGCGAGAACGAGCTTTTTGTGGCACGTGTCGCGGGCAGCCAGCAGAAATTTGTCTGTCAGAATATTGACGACAGAGCGGCGCACGGAAGCCGCCATGTCGGCGCGCGGGACTTCAATGCCTTTCTGGTTCATGTTGTGAATGGTGTTGATAACGGCAGTTTTCAAGCCGGAAAAGCTGAAATCGTAGGGGGAACCGCTGACCTTTGGCACCGGAAAGGTGAAAGCATTGGGGTTGCCCTCCTCAGCGATCACGTCCATGTGAACGCCGCCGGGGTAGGGGAGTCCCATCGTGCGGGCGGTCTTGTCGAAGGCTTCGCCCGCCGCGTCGTCGCGGGTGCGGCCAATAATGCGCATGTCGGTGTAGTCGCGTACTTCGACGATATGGCTGTGGCCGCCGGAAACCACCAGACAGAGGAAGGGCGGTTGTAAATCCGGATGGCTGATGTAATTGGCGGCGATGTGCCCCCGCAGGTGATGAACCGGAATGAGCGGTTTATGTGCGGTCAGGGCGAGCCCCTTGGCAAAATTCACGCCGACGAGCAGGGAGCCGATGAGCCCCGGGTAGGCGGTCACGGCAATGGCGTCTACGTCATTGATATCCGTTTGCGCCTCTTCCAAGGCCTGACGCGCCACGAGTGAGATGGCTTCGCAGTGCATACGTCCCGCGATTTCAGGCACGACGCCGCCAAATTCCACGTGGCGGGCGACCTGTGAGGACACGACAGAGGAAAGCACCTCGCGGCCGTCGCGGACAACGGCGGCGGCCGTGTCATCACAAGAGGATTCAATAGCAAAAATGGTCATATAGAAAACATTCCTCCAATAAAAAATTAAGCGAAGCGCGGGGGTGCAGGGGACTGGTTCCCTGCCGAGGTCAAGGGCGAGTAGCCCTTGCAGGGCGTGGGGCAGCGCCCCACGAGGCAAGCGCAGCTTGCCGAGCTACACGCGCCGGGATTACGGTAGCAGCTCAGGCGAATCTAAATAAAAGCTGTAAATCTCCGCGTTTTCTTCCGGATTCCGGTAGAAGCGGGGGCGTGTACCAAGCCATATAAAGCCAAGTTTCTCATATAAAGCCCGCGCCGCCGTATTGGACGAGCGCACCTCCAGCGAAATCTCGTTCAAGCCTGCTGCTTTCGCATATTCTATCTGCGCCGCAACCAGCGCCGAGGCCACACCGCACCGCCGATAATCAGGCGATACCGCCACATTGCAGACATATCCGACGTCACCGGCAAGCTGCATTCCCATGTATCCCGCGATGGTGCCGTCTACCAATGCCGTGACGAAATGTGCGGCGGGTACGTCCAATTCCTCCCTGAGCGCTTTCTCACTCCACGGCGTAGAAAAGCATGCTTTTTCGATTTGGGCAATCGTGGAAATATGTTCCGCCGCCATGGGTACGATGGTGATGTTATTCATGATGACGATCCCAGTTTTCCCCAGCATATCGTGCAAGCAGCGATTTCACCGCGTCGGCAATCGCATCGCGGCATTCGCGGTAGACGTCGATATCTCCCCCGAACGGGTCGGGAATGCCCTCTCCCAGCACGACGATTCTGTCCGACGGAATGCCGCACTGCCGGAGGAAGGCCGCGTGGTTCTCGGTCATGACGGCGAAGAGGTCCGTGCTGTCGGCAATCTCCTGATTGATGCGCCTACTGCGATGGTTCATCAAATCTATTCCGATCTCGCGGCAGACATCAATCGCGTGCTGACTGGCGGGAGAACCGTTGAAAGTATTCAGTCCCGCGCTCGATACCGTGACGCCGCTGTCGGGATAGTTTGTTTCAATGTTTTTCCGCGCAATGCCTTCCGCCATCGGCGAACGGCAGGTATTGCCGGTGCAGATAAATGTGATATGCAATGTTTCATTACCCCTTTGCCAAATACCAGTTGTCGCCGCTGCTTGCGTCGGCAACCATGGGGACGCTGAGCGAAACGGCCTTTTCCATTTCCTCTTTCAGAAGGGCAGCGGCCTTTGCCGCCTCGTCCTTGGGACATTCCAGCAACAGCTCATCGTGAATTTGCAAAATAATACGGGATTTCATTCCCTCGGCTTTGAGCCGTCTGTCCACGGCGATCATGGCGATTTTGATGATGTCCGCCGCCGTACCCTGAATCGGCATATTCCGCGCCACGCGTTCGCCGAAGGAGCGCGTCTGGAAGTTGGAGGCGGTGAGTT
Source organism: uncultured Clostridia bacterium (assembly GCA_946184295.1). Lineage (GTDB taxonomy): Bacteria > Bacillota > Clostridia > Oscillospirales > Acutalibacteraceae > RUG762. The sequence continues at coordinate 2,990 of CAMHEZ010000029.1, forward strand.
CCGGCAGATAGCGCCGCCGCTCGTAAAGGGTTTCAGCATAGCCCTTGGCGCGTGCCTCTTCCACCGTGCGCTTCATATAGTCCGCAATGGCGGCGTATTTGGTCATATAACTCTTGATATAGGCCGAGGCTTCGGCGTTGGTCACGCCGATGTCCTTGGACAGCGAGAAGGCGGAAATGCCGTAGACAATGCCGAAGTTGACTGCCTTGGCGTTGCTGCGCATCTGAGGTGTGACAGCATCCAGCGGAATGCCGAATACCTGCGAGGCGGTCACGGCGTGAATGTCAGTGCCGTTTTTGAAGGCGTCGATCATGGTCCGGTCGCCCGCCATATGGGCCAGCACGCGCAGCTCGATCTGGCTGTAGTCCGCGTCCACCAGCGTCATGCCCTCGCCCGCGCGGAAGAATTTGCGCAGTTCGCTGCCCAGCTCGGTGCGCACGGGGATATTCTGCAAATTGGGCTCGATGGAGCTGATACGTCCCGTTCGCGTTTCGGTCTGGCGGAAGGTGGTGTGAATGCGCCCGTCGGCGGCAATGGCCTTTTTCAACCCTTGGCAGTAGGTGGACGTGAGCTTGGTCAGCGTGCGGTATTCCAGAATCAGCGACACGATTTCATATTCGCCGCTGAGATTTTCCAGCACTTCGGCGTTGGTAGACCAGCCGGTCTTGGTCTTTTTGCCACCGGGGAGGCGCATTTTTTCAAACAGAATGTTGCCGATTTGTCTGGGAGAATTGATATTGAACTCCTGGCCCGCCAGCTCATAGATTTGGGCGGTGATTTCCCCGACCCGCACGGAGAGCCGCTGCTCAAATTCATCGAGCGCGGAGCGGTCGGCGGAGAAGCCTGCGCTTTCCATGTCCGCGAGGACGTAGGCGAGCGGGATCTCGATGTCGTGCAGTAGCGAATCCTGTCTGTTGTTTTCGATTTCGGCCAGCATTTTGGCACACATCACGGGCAGGCGCAGACAGAGCAGAGCGGGACGCAACTCCATGGGAACGGTATCCGACAGGGCGGAGGCGTACTGCGCCGCCAGCTTTTCCAAATCCTCACAGTCAGAAGAAGGATTGAGCACATAGGCCGCCAGCATCACGTCACACGCACAGTTATGGGGGGAGATTTCCAGCGGTTCCAGCGCGTGAATGGCGGATTTGATGTCGAAGGTGTATTTTTTGATGGCGTCGTCCGCGAGAATGGCGCGGCAGAATTTTTGGATATTGTCGTTTTCATCTGTGACTACCGTGACGCTCCCGTTTTTGGCTACGCAAATCTGCTGCAAGCCGCCGTCCAGAAGGAAATAAACCTCGCCGTTGGCTTTGATTTGCGCGGTCAGCGCGTCGATATCCTTGCAGAATATCACGTCAGTGGTTTGATTGTGAGGTTGGTTGTCCGCAGCGGTTGATTTGACAGGGGACGGAGCAGCATCTTTGAGCCAGTCCTTCTTGAGTTTCTCCAGCGACTTGAAGAGTTCCAGCCGCACCATGATTTCCGTGATCTTTTCGACGTCGGGTGGTGTCAGGACGTATTCCGACAGCGCGGTTGGCACGGGGGCTTCGGTGCTGACCGTGCCAAGCCAGCGGCTGAGATAGGCGCTTTCTTTGCCCTCGATCAGCTTTTTGCGGATACCGGGCTTGACGTCAATCGTGTCGATATTGGTGTAGATATAGTCGAGGCTGCCGAAACGGCTGACCAAGTCCAGCGCACCTTTCTCGCCGATACCGGGCACGCCGGGGATATTGTCGCTGGTGTCGCCCTGAATGGCCTTGACCTCGATGAGTTGAATGGGCTTGACGCCGTAGGTTTCAAGAATCTTTGCTTCGTCATAGATGACGGCTTCGGCCTTGCCCTGTTTGGTGGTGAGCATACGCACCACCACGCCGTCCCCCACCAATTGCAGCGTGTCGCGGTCACCTGTTGCAATCACGCAGGAATCGTCGGGATTGCGGCGACAGGCCTCGGCGAGCGTGCCGAGAATGTCGTCGGCCTCCCAGCCTTCGGCGGAGAGTAGTCTGATGCCCATCGCGGAGAGCAAATCCTTCAGGGGCTGGAGCTGCATGGCGAGTTCAGGGGGCATTCCCTTGCGTTTGCCCTTGTAGTCGCTGTATTTCAGATGCCGGAAGGTGGGGGCTTTCATATCAAAGGCTACTGCCACGGCGTCCGGCTTGGTATCCTCATAAATTTTATGGAACATGGTCAGAAAGCCAAAGATGGCATTCGTAAAGAAACCGTCCTTGGTCGTGAGCGGACGCACACCGTAATAGGCGCGGTTGATGATACTGTTTCCGTCGAGTACGAGCAATTTCATAATCTTGATTCACTCCGTTAATTTCGCTGTTTTATTATTATATACCATCTGACAGAGAAATGAAAGAGCTTTATGGAAAAATATCAAAAGAGCAGACCCGTAGGTCTGTCGTAATTTGAAAAAAATGATTCTTTCAAGTAACGCGATTGTATTTTTTTACAAATTGTCAATTATTTCTTGACAATTTAAAAATGATTTGTTAAAATATACATAGCTTCAAGCGGAAGTGACCTATTTTTTATTCAAAAAAGGAGTTTTTGTCATCATGAAAAAAACAGCGATTTTTACCAGATCCATTGCCATGCTTTTTGTGTTCTCGCTCATGCTCACGGCGCTGACCGGCTGCGGCAGCAAAAAGGCAGTCACGACCGATACGGTTCAGAGTTTGGCCGCCGAGAAAGGCTTGCAGTGTGTTGATGTCAAGCAGCAGTTTGCCGATTATGACTTCATTACCGAGGCCACTGTCATCGCACCCGACGATTTCTCCTATCAGATGGAATTTTATGTGTTTTCCGATAGCTCTCAAGCCAAGTCGTTTTATGCCAACAACAAGAGCAATTTTGAAATGAATAAGGGCTCGGTTTACACTGACAGTTCTTTGAGCGGCAAGAATTACGCCAGATTCACGCTCAACACAAACGGCAAGTATATGTTTATCGTCTATGTGGATAACACGGTTTTCTATGTCGATGTCGATCAGGCTTACAAATCGACAGTTGAGGAATTTATCAAGGCGATTGATTATTAATTCGGTGTTTCACCCCTTATTAGATTCCCGCATCTTATCAATGATTTTTGATAGTATGCCCCCCTACGGCTTTGGTGTCAGCCGCAGGGGGGTTGTTTTTTACCATGTGCGCACGCCTGCGATGTGCAGGAAACGCGCCTGATCGTAGAAATAATAGGTGTAAAGCGGCCGATTGAGCGCGTCGAACGTATGGGCACAGACCAGAATAGTGGGTTCCAGCGCCGTAATCATCAGGGAATGGTAAAATTCTCCCGAGGCACTGCCCAGTTGAATGATATCCCCCGGTTCCACCTGCGGTGCGTGAACCTCACGGGCATAGGGGCCGACCGACTGGTTGCTTACCAGAAATTGATGAAGGTATTTCACGCTCGTCCAGGCGGCGGCCCGGTCGTTGACCGAGCGGTAATACCAGCCCACGTCCGGCGTGAAATTCATGACACCAGTCCCGGCGTAAAGGCATTGCGAAATGAAGTTGGTGCAGTCTCCGCCGATTTCCTGAAAATCGTAATAGGCGGGATTGCGTCCCAGCGCCCATTTTTGCGCGTAGGCAACGGCGGCGGCGCGATTGTAAGTTTTTTCTCTCATTAGCGGTTTCCCCCACAATCAAGTACTGTTTCCATTGTATGCGGGGCAAAGCCGGTTTGCCAGCCGGAGATTACCGTGAATTATTTATCGCGGTTTTTCTCTTCCTGCAAAATCTCCATATAGCCCGCCGTGATAATGCCGGACGGCAGCGCGATGATTGCTACTCCCACGAAGGCGGACAGGACGGTAAACATTCTGCCGAAACCGGTGACGGGCGTGATGTCGCCGTAGCCCACGCTGGTGAGGGAAATGGCCGCCCAATAGATTGCCGCGAAGAAATTCTCAAAGGTGTCCGGTTCGATATTGAACATGATGAGTGCAGTGAAGAATACATAGAAAATCGCCAGCGAGAAGACGGCGGTCAGGGAATTGGCCTGTTTGTGAATTACCTGCATGATGCGCTCGACATTTTTGGAGTAGCGGAAGATTTTGAAGCTGCGAAATACTTTCAGAGTGCGGACGATGCGCAGCAGCCGCAGCGCCTTGAAGCTGCGGCTGACGGTCATAAGCGAGGGAAGAATTGACAGCAGGTCGATGATGGCCATCGGCAGCAGCGGATAGAACAGATAGGAACGCACGCCCTTGTGCAGTTTCTCGTCGGCGGTGATCAGCCGCATGAGGTAATCCGCAATAAAGACTGCCACGGTGATTTTGTCAATCACCGTGAAAATCGTAGCGGTGGATTTTACCGTCAAAGGAATCATGCTCGCCACAATGCACACCAACATGATGGAATCGTATATGCCGCTTTGTACGGTACCCTTCTGATCGTCGGCCGGTTCGATGATTTCGTACAATTCTTTGATACGGTTTTTCTTATAAGGTCTGCTTTTCATGAGGTCAGGCGCCGTCCTTTCGCAATAAAAAAAGTCCTTCGCCAAAACAAAGGACTTTTTATCTGGAGCGGAAGATGGGAATCGAACCCACACCATCAGCTTGGGAAGCTGAGGTTCTGCCACTAAACTACTCCCGCAGGTGCGAGATACATTATATCGCACAACTGTGGAAATGTCAAGTTTTTTTTCAGGCAGTGGGATATAAAATAATGAAGCGAAGCGCGGGAGTCGAGGGGGTGCAGGCACACGCTTTCGCTAGCGAAAGCTGGTCCAGGGCAGCGCCCTGGCAGGGGGAGGGACAGCGTCCCACGAGGCAAGCGGAGCTTGCCGAGCAAAATGCGTTTGGACTTTTGATAACGTTGGGCGAATCCCAGTCAACTAAAACGCAATTTTATCCGCGAGGAATGCCTTCAGTTCGCTGATGGGCAGGCGCACCTGTTCCATGGTGTCGCGGTCGCGGACGGTCACGCAGTTGTCGGCAGAGGTCTTGTCGTCGCCGACGGTCTGGAAGTCCACGGTGATGCAGTAGGGGGTGCCGATCTCATCTTCGCGGCGGTAGCGCTTGCCGATGGAGCCGGTGTCGTCGAAGTCTACCATGAAGTCCTTCGACAGCATGGTATAGATGTCCTCGGCGGCAGGCGAGAGCTTCTTGGAGAGCGGCAGGACGGCAGCCTTGAAGGGCGCGAGCGTCGGGTGCAGGTGCAGCACGGTACGTACGTCGTTCTTGGCCTCGTCCACGACCTCTTCGTCATAGGCCTCGGTCATGATAGCGAGGAACAGACGCTCCACGCCGAGCGACGGCTCAATGACATAGGGAATATACTTTTCATTGGTGGTCGGGTCAAAGTATTCAAGACTCTTGCCACTGGTGTTGATGTGCTGGGTGAGGTCGTAGTCGGTTCTGTCGGCGACGCCCCACAGCTCACCCCAGCCGAAGGGGAAGAGATACTCAAAGTCAGTGGTTGCCTTGGAGTAGAAGCAAAGCTCTTCGGGCGAGTGGTCGCGCAGGCGGAGGTTTTCCTCCTTGATGCCGAGGGCATAGAGCCAATCACGGCAGAAGCCGCGCCAATACTCGAACCACTCCAGGTCCGTGCCGGGCTTGCAGAAAAATTCCAGCTCCATCTGCTCAAACTCTCTCACGCGGAAGATGAAGTTCTTGGGCGTGATTTCGTTGCGGAAGGACTTACCGATCTGCGCCACGCCGAAGGGAACCTTGCGGCGGGTGGTGCGCTGGATATTGGCGAAGTTGACAAAGATGCCCTGTGCGGTTTCGGGGCGGAGATACAGCTCACTCTTGGTGTCCTCGGTGACGCCCTGGAAGGTCTTGAACATCAGGTTGAACTGGCGGATATCCGAGAAATTGTGCTTGCCGCAGTTGGGGCAGGGAATCTGCTTTTCATTGATGTAATCCACGAGCTGCTGATTGGTCCAGCCGGCGACATTGGTGCCATCGAAGTCTTCAATCAGGTTGTCGGCGCGATGGCGGGTCTTGCACTCCTTGCAGTCCATAAGCGGGTCGGAGAAGCCGCCGAGATGACCGGAGGCTACCCATGTCTGGGGATTCATAAGAATTGCCGCGTCAAGACCGACGTTGTATTTATTTTCCTGCACGAACTTCTTCAGCCACGCGCTCTTGATGTTGTTTTTGAGCTGCATACCGAGCGGGCCGTAATCCCATGTGTTGGAAAGGCCGCCGTAGATTTCGGAGCCGGGGTAAACAAAGCCTCTGTTTTTGCACAGGGCGACGATTTTGTCCATGATTTTTTCGGTGTTTTGCATTGTCAAATCCATCCTTTGCTATCGAGTGTTATCTATCATACCATTTTTGCGCGGTAAATGTCAATAGACATTATTGCACATTCAGTGTAAACATATAATAATCCGCGCCGTTTTCATAGTCAATCTTGAGCGTGACAAGGTATTCACCGGCTGTCATATTGGCGGGAACTTCCAGCAGCATACGCTCGGGGTCGGCTTTGAGATGATAGCCGTTTTCGCCTTCCCTGAGGGGCAGCGCGGTGGCGGACAGCGCAATGGCCGCCTTGGGAAAGCCGATATACAGATTGCCTTCGCCGGGATAGATCAGATAGGAGCCGTAGAGCAGCGGCTTGATATCGGTGCGGGTGACGTCGCCTTCGGTGGGGGAAGCCATCACGGTGGCGTCGCCGAGTTTCACGGTCAGCAGCTGATCTTCCACCCGGGAAGTCACGCGCACGCCCTGCGCCATGGCGTATTCCGGAGAGGTGCCGGTTGAATTGCCGGAGTACCAGACCGAAACGGTGTCGCCCGGCTGAATCGGGTGGGATTCCTCTAAGGGCTTTTTGTCGTTTGTCTGCACAATGGTTTTGGCGGTAACCGTCACATAGACCCGGCCGTCGGCGTAGGTGTTGTTTTTACCAGGGATTTCCACCAGCATGGTGACGCCTTCGCGCACGTCGGCAATGCCGGTGACCACGCCGGTGATATTCGGTGCGCGGTCGGGAATGGAATCGTCCGCCACGATCACCGAACCGCTGGCCAGCGGCGGCTGATCGGAATGATTCTGCCCGCTGCACGCGGCGCACAGGGATAAGACAAGCGCCATCGACAGGGCAAAAGTCATCAATGTAATATATTTTTTCAAATTTTTATACCTCCGAATGATGCTATTAGCTCTTATCATACATCGAAATCACAAGTTTGTCTAGTGGGATTTTAGCTATTTTTACATATAAAATTAATAAAAATTTCATAAAAAGAGGTGGCAATTTTTTGAAAGGACATACACACGGTGACGTGTGGGTGAATATCATAGGATAAAGGCGAATGATATGGAGGGTAATACGATGAATCTGTGGTTTGGCTGGGGAGAAGCTCTTTGGAATGCCTTGTGCGGGTGGTACAGCCTGTTTTTGAGCGTTTCGTCGCTCTCGGGATTTCCGCCAAAGCTTTCGGCCGCCGAGGAGCGGGCGTATATCGAGGCAATGGCACAAGGGGACAGCGCGGCGCGTCAGAAGCTGATCGAACACAATCTGCGGCTGGTGGCACACATCAGCAAAAAATACTACAATGCCACCGCCGACGGAGACGATCTGATTTCCATCGGCACCATCGGCCTTATCAAAGCGGTGGATTCCTTCCGCATGGATAAATGCTCAAAATTTTCCTCTTATGCTTCTATCTGCATTCAGAATGAAATTCTGATGTATCTGCGCAGCGGCAAGAAGAGTGCGCTCGACATTTCGATGAATGAGCCGATCGACACCGACCGCAACGGCAATGTGCTGACCATTATGGATACCATCGCGGTGGACGATACCATCGCGGACGATATCGACACCGCCATCAAATGCAGCAAGCTGCGCCGCATCATTCGCGACGATCTCAACGATACCGAGCGCGGCATCATCGTCAAGCGCTACGGTCTGGACGGCCGCAAGCCGCGCACCCAGCGGGAAATCGCCGATGAGCTGCACATTTCGCGTTCCTACGTCAGCCGCATCGAGAAAAAAATTCTCGAACGCATCAAAAAGAAAATTTAAGCGTTGTCTGCCAATAACATTTTGATATCCGTCAGATGTTCCAGCACGCGATCCGCCAACCGTGCGGTGGCCGTGTCCGGCGGCGTGAGATCGGGTATCATCACAGTGAAGCAGCCCGCGTCGTGTGCCGACTGCACGCCTGTGGGGGAATCTTCCACGGCCAGACAGGCAGAAGGGGAAAGTGCCAGCGCGGCGGCGGCTTGCAGGTAAATATCGGGGGCAGGCTTGCTGTGGGCAATTTCAGCACCGCTGACAATCGTGTCGAATTTGTCAAACAGATCGTGAGGCGCGAGATAATGCTCTGCCCGTCGGACAGGAGAGGCGGTGGCCAGTGCCACCTGAAATCCGTTTGTTTTGAGAAACGCCAGGATCTCGGCGGCGCCATCTTTGAGCGCTACGCCGTTTGTGTCAATATATTGTGCCATCATCTGCCGCCGTTTGTCACGAATGGCGGCATAATCGGCTTTTTCCCCGAACCAGGCGCGAAATTTCGGAATGGCTGTTTCGGGCGAATTGCTGCGCAGGCTCAGCCCCTGCTCTTCAGAAAGATCAAAGCCGAAGGCAGCGCAGGCTTCCCGCCAGAAGCGCAGGTACAGCCGCTCGCTGTCAACCAATACGCCGTCCATGTCAAAAATGACGCCTTTGATGCCGCTGCAAGTATTCATATGTAAATCTCCTCCGTCGGTTTCAAGAGAATCGTTTCTCTTTTCATTATATATTATATATTGTTTTGGTGAAGATTGCAACTGTTATCTGCCCATGCGCACGGAAATGGCAAAAGTGTGTAAAGAGTGTGTAAAAAACACCAAAAATATTTTATGCTAAAAAAGAACGATGATTGTGAATAGGGACTTGCATTATGTCGAAAGAATTGCTACAATATATATTGTATCGCTCGCCGGCGGTATTTGGATAAAGATGTGAATTTGACGGAATTCGGAAGGAGGATTCCTTTCTGTTATGGTATGGCATGGTGAAAGAAAAGAAGATGTTGCCAAGGAGCTTCAGACGCAGCCCAAGCTGGGTCTGACGGAATCCAACGTGAGCGTGCGGCTCAAGGAGTACGGCGGCAATGTGCGCGTGAGCCTGCGCAGGCGTTCGGGCTTCGCGGCATTTATGGGCAAGCTGTTGGCGCCGCTGAGTCTGGGGTTGACGGCGTTTTCGGTTTTATGGATTTTTTTGCTGGTCTGGGAAAGAATCGGGACCGGTGTTGACGCGGTGACAGAGCTGTTTGATCCGATGATGTTGTGTCCGCTGTCTCTTCTGACAACGGTAATCGTTCTGGCGGCCGTGCGCACGGCGCGGGAATTGTCCGCCACCGGTGCGATTATCGAGATGAACGACAGCAGCACGGCGTATTCCCGCGTAAGGCGCGGGTTGGTCATCAAGGAAGTGCCGTCGGAACAGCTGGTGCCCGGCGACATTGTGCAGATTGAAGCGGGCGATGTTATTCCCGCCGACGGCCGGCTGCTGATTACCAGTTCCTTTACCTGTGACGAAAGCACGCTGACCGGCAGCGATAAGCTGATCGTGAAGGATTCGGACGCGGTGCTGGGCTGGGATACGCCGCTTGAAGAACGCGTCAATATGGTATATGCGGGAACGGCCGCCGTATCGGGGCGTGCACTGATGATTATCACCGAGACAGGCATGAATACACAGGCAGCCAAAAGCAGCGGCAAGAAGCTCCGTAAGCTGAAGCTTCACACACCCGTCATCAGTAGCGCACGCCGGGCGCGCAACCTTTCGATTTGGGCGGTGTTCTGTTTATCGCTGACCATGATTGTGACGATGATCATGCGACTGAGACCGTTCACACTGCCCGGGAGCTTTGACGAGATATGGCTGTTTCTGACGGCCAGAGCCAACGGTTTTTCAGGGAATACGATTTTTCTCAGTTACTTATTCGGGGAGTATCCCTACGATCCGGTGCTGCTCAATGTTATCACGGAGCTGCTGCAATTTATCACACTGCTGGCCATCTGCGCCGTGCCGCTGGGTTTGCCGCAGAATGTGATGCAGTCGCTGGCTGTAGGGATGAAGAAGCTGCGACGCAGCGGCGCCTTTCTGCGCGATTATCAGAAGGCGGAGCTGATCGGCACCACTACCCTGATCTGCACCGACAAGACCGGCACGCTCACCCGCAACGAAATGACTGTTGCGAAGGCATGGCCGGTGGGAGATACGCCCGCAGCGGTAGACGAGGGGTTCTGGTCGGATGAAATGAAGTATCTGATGAAATGCTCGGCGTTGTGCTGTGACAGCAAGCTGCTGTATGATTATGAGGGGCGACCCATCTACACCGGCGATCAGACCGAGGCAGCCATAGTCTCTGCGTTTGTGGAAAACGGCGGCGATATGGACGGGCTGCTGGAGCAGTATCCGCGCCGGGCGAGTATTCCCTTCGATTCCTCGCGCAAGCTGATGACCGTGATTCACGAGATTGACGGATTGTATATGGCGGTGACGAAAGGCGCTCCCGATGTGCTGGCACCCAAGTGCATCAATGCCGACGCGGCCGAAATCAACGCGCATATCCGTGAGATGTGTGACGAAGGTCTCCGCGTGATTGCCGTTGCCGTGCAGGTGCTGGATAAGCTGCCCGATGAAGTGACGCCCGAGGCAGTGGAAAACGAGATGATATTCATCGGTCTGATCGGTCTGGACGATCCCTGCCGTGAGGACGTGAAGAAATCCGTGCGGGAATGTGCCGCTGCGGGAATCCGTACCGTGATGATGACAGGCGATCACCCCGCGACAGCCGCGGCTGTCGCGAGACGTCTGGGCATCATGGAAGAGCACGGGGCGGTGTTGACCGGTGAGAAACTGGCGGCGATGTCCGACAGGAAACTCCGCGCCAAACTCTCGCATTATGCTGTTTTTGCGCGTATTTCTCCCGAGGATAAGGTACGTCTGATCAAGGTGTGGCAGGAAAAGGGCGAACGAGTACTTATGGCGGCCGGCGGTATGGGCGACGCGCCTGCACTGCGCACGGCTCAGGTCAGCTGTGCCATGGAGGAGACAGCCACAGACATTGCCGCCCGTGCCGCTGACATCACACTTTCCGGCAACAACTTTGTCAGTATCCGCCGCTTGGTTAAAATGGGGCGGACCATTCGCCAGAATATCACCAAGCTGAGTGAATTTAGCCTGACCTGCTGTATCGCGCAGACAGCGATTCTGCTGGGAGGACGGCTGCTGTATGAACAGAGTGTGTTCTGTATTTTGCCGTTGGTGCTGCTCAATCTGCTGCTGTTTGTCTTTGTGCAGCCGTTTTTTGCCGATGAACCGCCCGAAAAGGATATCATGCGGGCCGTACCTTCAGATGAAAGCAACCTGACAGGTATGTTTGAAAAGATGCGTGCGCTTCTGGGCGGGGGGTTTATCGCGTTTAACGCGCTGCTGGTGTATTGGCTGGCGGAGAGAAAGATGTCAGAAACGGTTTCCTATCAGCCTGGCGCATATGGCCCATCGGCCCTGTTTGTCTTCATGGCATTGAGTCTGGTGCTGTATGGACTGTGTGTCCGCTCCAACCGTCCCTTTGTGATAACGGCGGTCGTGCGCAACAGAGGATTGCTGTTGGGTTCGTTGGCAGTGGTGTTAACGGTGCTGGTGATGACGATGTACGGCGGCGCGGCTGCTGTGCTGGGATTCAACACGAGTTTTCTTACGGTGTTGCGGGAGATGGGGTTACTGCTGGGACTGGAATTGTTTGTGTGGCAGTATCCAAAGTTTTACGGCTATGTGTCGGGCAGAAGATACGAAAAATAATGAAAAAGTAAGAAGCGGCTGGCTCGCACAAGGCAGCCGCTTTTTTTGTTGTCAATGACGCAGGCAGGAACTGCCATTCATATTCGCCGCGGCATGAAGCACAATAGTAATGCCGGCGCACGGAGATCATTCAGAAATCAAGAAAAGATGCAATAAAAGGAGTGCTGTTTATCATGGCAAACAAGTCTAGTAACAGGATTGTCGTACCCGAAGCAAGAGAGGCTCTCAACCGCTTTAAGATGGAGGCGGCCAACGAGGTCGGCGTCAATCTGACCCAGGGTTACAACGGCCATCTCACATCCAGAGAAGCCGGCAGTATCGGCGGCCAGATGGTGAAAAAGATGATCGAATCCTACGAAAACAGCGTAAAGTAACAAATCGTTTCCGAACGGTCGCCTGAGCGGCTTGGAAGAATCGAGCGGCGGGAAGGCTCCCAAAAACAAGCAGCCTTTCCGCCGCTTGTTTTAGCGCCGGTCAGGAGAAATCCTCCACATAATTCCGGTACTGTTCGGCGGTATAGGCGTAAACGCCGGCACGCAGCCGTTCCACCGCATCGTCCGGCAACTGTGAAATGTCGGTGGGCAAAAAGCTGACGGGTACGTCAGAACCTTCCTCAAAGACAGCGGCCTTGCCGCGATAGAGGCGTATGATCCTGGTGCGGTAGGGGGAGGGTGCGGTTGTGGGAAGAGATGTCGGATTGGTCGCGTCGGTGGCCGAAACCGTGACAGCCGGCGGAGGTGTGGGTACAGTACCGTAAGGCTGATAGGCGGCAGCTGCGGCCAGCGAATAGACTGACGCGCCAAAGGCGGCACAGGAAAGGACCAAGGTGATTTTGGCGTTTTTGTTCATGTGAAATATCCTCCTGATGCAGATGATTGATGCTTTGACAGATTTATTATGGGCAGATCGGCAGTTTGTGATACATATTCCGAGATGGTTACAAAAATATTAAATCTTTTCTTCGGGAGTGTACAAGTGGAAATTTATGTGCTATAATAAAAACTGTATATGTTTGTTATAAATTTGGGAGGCGATATTTCCATGGAGTTCAAAGACTCATTTGACAGCTTTTCCAAAAAGTGCAAAGAAGTAGCGGACAAAGCTGTCCAGGGGGTCAGGAGCGGCGCGTCGTCGCTGCGGGATTCCGTCAAGGGAGCGTCGGGCAGACCGTCCGGTACCCCGCAGAGAGGACGCGGCGGCGCGGCTTCCGGAAGAAGAAGCGGTCAGAAAAGCGGTCGCCCCATTGCGGTGACTGTGCTCAGGACGATGGGACGGTATCTGCTGCGCACGGTGGCGACCATTATACTCATCGGTGTGGTGACGGGCTGTATCGTGGCGGCCACGGCGATGGTGTATGTGCTCCGTATGCCCAAAAGCGTGAGCGATATTGACCTGACGGCGCTCAAGCTGAATTACACCACCAAGATTTACGCGTATGACAGCGATAATAATCTTTTTGAATATGAATCGCTGCATGGTAATGAGAACCGCGAATGGGTGGACTGGGACAATATCACTGATTACACCAAGTATGCGGCCATCGCGGTGGAGGACGAGCGTTTTGAAAAGCATCACGGCGTGGACTGGAAGAGTACGGTCGGCGCGTTTGCCAATATGTTCCTCGGCATTTACAAGACCGAGCGCGGCGGCTCCACGATTACGCAGCAGCTCATCAAGAACGTGACCAAGGATGACGCTCACAGTGTCAACCGTAAGGTGACAGAGATTTTCAAAGCGCTGGAGCTGGAAAAAATATACACCAAAGAGCAGATTCTCGAAGCGTATCTCAACGTCATCGCGCTGGGCAGCGGCTGCAACGGTATCCAGACTGCGTCGCAGACCTATTTTGCCAAGGACGCCAAGGATCTGACGCTGGCGGAATCCGCCGCCATTGTGGGCATCACTCAGTATCCGTCCAAGTACAATCCGCTGTATCACCCCGATGAGAACCAGAAGCGTCAGCGCTATGTGCTGAAAAAGATGTATGAAAACGGCTTTATCAGTGAGCAGGAGTATGAAGACGCGAAAGCGGAGGACTATATTTCTCACCTGAATACTGAATCTAAGAATAAGAATACTGCCACCACCTATTGGAGCTGGTATACCGAGCAGCTTTATACCGATATTGTCCGTGACTTGCAAAAGCAATACGGCATGGACGAGAGCGAAGCGCGATTCCAGCTTTACAACGGCGGCTTTAAGATTTATGCCAATGTGGACGTTGATCTGCAAAGCAAGGCCGAAGCGATCTTCAAGAACAAGACCGGCAAAAATACGGATTATTGGGTGCGTTTCCCGCGTTCCGTGCAGCCGCAATGCGCGATTGCCATTCTCAACTACGAAGGCGAGATCAAGGCGATTGTCGGCGCGCGCGGCGAGAAAAACGCCAACCGTCTGCAAAATCACGCGTCGCAGTCCCGCCGGCAGCCCGGTTCAGCCATTAAGCCGCTGAGTGCCTACGGTCTGGCGGTCAGTCTGAACGCGATTGAATTTTCCACACCGGTCACGGATAAGCCGATGACCATTCGTGATGAGGGCAAAACTCGCACATGGCCGCGCAACGACGGCGGTCATTATCGCGGCAATATTCCTGTTGTCAAGGGACTGGAAGTCTCGGCCAACTGCGTGGCAGCGCGTATCGTGCGATACATCACGCCTGCCAAGAGCTACCAGTTCCTGACGGAACGCCTTTCCATCAAGCTCAACGAAAAGGACAACAACCTGGCGCCGATGTCCGTGGGTGCTTTGACCGACGGTGTGACGGTGCTGGAGATGGCGTCGGCCTATGTGATTTTCGGCAGCGGCGGTGTTTACTATTCTCCCGCGTCGTATTCACTTGTCACCGATCAGCAGAACAATATGGTGCTGGAAAACACCGCTGACCGCGGTGTCCGCGTGATGAGCGAGGAGGCGGCCACCATTACCAACCGTATGCTGCTGGCGCCTGTCAACGGCAGCGGCGGCACGGCCACCAGCGCCAAGATCAGCGGTTTCGATACCTTTGGCAAGACCGGTACGACGACCGATACTAAGGACCGTTATTTCTGCGGCGGTACGCCGTATTATGTGGGCGCCTGCTGGTTCGGCTACGCCGATAACAAGAAATTGGAGTACACGCCCAACTATGCCACAAGAGCGTGGACATATGTCATGCGTTCCGCTCACAAGGGATTGGATCGCAGAAAATTCAACCTCAGCAGCAACGTCTATGCGCGTCAGTACTGCACTGTTTCGGGCGGTCTGGCCAGTCCCTATTGTCCTTCTACCGCTACAGGTTATTATGCGCGCAACTCGTCGATGCCGATATGTCCGTTGCATGGCGGAGGCACGATGACGCGTTCCTTTACGGCACTGCTGGATGATAAGTCTTCGTTTGAGACTTCGCCGCCTACCACCACCACAGATCCGTCGACTACTTCTTCGACCACTGAAAAGACGGAAACCACTAAAAAGACGGAGAAGACTACAGAAAAGACCACGGAAAAGACCAAGAAGACAACCACTACGACCGAAAAGACGACCGAAAAAACAACAACTACCACGTCGGCTGCGGAGGAAGCGGTTGGTTAAGTAAAAAAACAACAAACAAAGACGTTTTATCGTTTTTGGTGCCTCAGGGCATTGGATACAGCAGCCAGAGGTTCGTGAGAAAAGACGGACATCTGGCTGCTGTTATGTTTTATATTTTTTTGTTTGAGGAAACAGCAGGGAAGGGAAGATGAAACGGATATGAGTGAGAACATGCAAAGCGACAACGGCGCAAAAGAGGTGGATCTGTTTGATTTATCGCGGCGCATTGAACAGACGGAAAAAATCCGTCAGAGTGTAAACAAAGCATATGATTTACCATCTGAGGGCAGCGACATGGAGGCGGTGCCGGTTGCGCCGGTTCGTCCGGTTGCCGTGCGGTCTGACAACGGACAAAAAATGATACCCGCTTTCTGCGGAAACAGTCATACCGCAAAGAACAACGGCGTAAATATCAAGCAATTGGCAAAATTTATGTTGATAGCCGCAGGCATTTGTGTTATAATAGGAGTGGTTCTGTTTCATCATGCTTTGGGCGGCATTCATTACGTTGCGATTGATACGGGCTGGCATGATGAAAAAGCCGAGGAGGCGCCGGACTGGGCGCTTCGTTCCGCCTCTGACGTCACCAATATTCTGCTGCTGGGCATCGACGGTGACGGGGGCGCACAGCAGCGCAGCGACACGATCATGATTCTGACGCTTGACGGTCAGAATGACGTCATCAAGATGACCTCGATTCTGCGGGATACATATGTTTCGATTCCCGGCCGTGACCGCAAGACAAGAATCAATCATGCCTATGCTTACGGTGGAGCCGGACTTGCCATGCAGACGGTAGAGAGCAATTTCCGCATAGATCTGGAGCGGTACATTGGCATCGACATGGACGGCCTGACCGTAGCCGTCGATGGGTTGGGCGGCGTGGATCTCGAGTTGAGTGACGCGGAAGCCAAGCAGATCAACAAGCATGTCAAGGGCAGTGCGCTTACCGAAGGAATGCAGCATCTCAGCGGAGCGCAGGCGACTTATTATGCCCGTATCCGGAAGATTGACAGCGATTTCGGGCGCACAGGGCGGCAGCGGAAGCTGATGCGGGTCATGTTGGCGCGTTTCAGAGAATTGAACCCTGTGGCGCAGTACGCACTGATTACCGATACCGCGCCGTATCTCACCACCAATTACACTGAGAGTGAACTGCTGTCAGTGATGTTGCGTGCCGCCAGCTTGCTGAAGGCGGACATGGAGGAAATGAGCGTACCGGTAGCCGGGAGCTACCGTTCCCGTACGATTGGGGGAATGGCGGTGCTGGTGCCGGATATTGACAAGAATTGCAGAGAGATGCATCGGTTTATATTTGGCAGCGTCCCCGTATAACTAATCATAGGATATCTGTCGGTTTCACCTGAGAAATTTTTCTTGAAGGGGAAGAAATGAACTTGACTGCGATAATCAAATATAAATACAATAGAATGCTCACACGATGGGATCATCTCACGATGGATGAGAGGATTATTGCAGTGTGTGCTGTCGGGCTGTTTTTGCCATATCAGATGGTGGCGGTGCCGGGATTGCTGGCCGTGTTCCGGGCGTTGCTCAATAAAGAAGTGCGGCAGCGCATGAGCAGCGTTTCCATGTCGGGCTTTATTTACGGTTCCGTCGTGCTTTTCACATTGCCCGCGGTTTTGTTCCGCAACTGGTTTGGCTTAATGGGCGGAGTGGTACTGTGGCTGATGCTGGTGTTTATGCTGTATCTTTTTACGGTGATGACAGTGCGGTTTTACAACAATCTGATTGACCTGATGTTAATTTTGAGCTTGTTTGCGATGCTGTTTGGCGTTTTGGATAAGTTTGTGCTGCACTGGTTTATCTTTGAGGGCAGAACCTCGTCAGTCTTTTTTAACGCCAATTATTACGGTTACATGCTGGAACTGTTTGTCATCATGGCGCTGTATCGCTTTGAGGGACGGCATTCGATCTGGTATCTGATTATTTTGTTTGCCAATCTGGGCAGCATACTGCTCTGCGACTGCCGGACGGCGTGGGCTGCGCTCGCGGTGGCGCTGCTGTTTTACGCGGTACATTATAAGCATAATGTCAAATGGGTGGTTGTCATCATGCTCATCACGGTGGCGATTGTCATGGTGGTGCTGGCTGCGCCCACATTGTTCAGTCGTATGGCAGGGGAAGTGCTGGATCACGATATGAGCAAACGCTCACGAATATGGGGCACAGCGATTGAATGGATCAAAAAGAGCCCCATCATTGGTTTGGGCATGAATGCGTTCCGTGAAATCTGCATTCGCACGCAAGCCAAGCGTATTCGCTGGCATTCGCACAATCTGATTCTCAACGTGCTGCTGGATTACGGTTCGGTGGGATTGGCCTATTTCAGCTGTATGGCAGGCAAGGTGGTCAGCGTGCTGAACAAACCGCAGTTTTGCATGTCTTACGGTATGATCCGCAAGCTCATCATGGTCGCCACACTGGCCACCATGATTCATGGCGTGACTGATGTGCCGCTGCTGGGCGTGCAGACCGCGCTCGCCATGATTTATATTATCTCGGGGTGCAGCGTGGAGCGCAATGAGCGGGTTTTTAAGCGGCTGACCAATTTCTGCGAGATATACAAATAACAAGTAAAAAAGACTTGTACTCTTTTCGGAAAGTACAAGTCTTTTCTGTTGTTATGAGTTTGTCACACAATCAGCCCTGAACCGGTCTGACAATGCAGAGCGGTGTCTGCTCATGGCCTTGACCGAGGGGGTTGTCCTTGAAGATGGCGGAGAGAAATTCATCGGTCAGATCGTCGGAGGGCTTGCCCAGAATGTTGACGCCGATATCGTTGGCGTCAACGACAATGACCTGATTGCCGCCCATGGCCTCGGTAAAGTTTTTAGCAGCTTCATTGGGCTTGTCCGGCGCCATCTTGGCGTAGCCGTTGTAGGGGGGAATGGTGCAGTCGCAGGGACCGTCAATGGCGCGGGCCGCCGGACCGAGAATGTTGTAGAACACGCCGCGCTTGCCAAAGATCTTGCCGATACCGGCGATAATGGCGGCGAAAATGATCTTGGGGCGGCCAACGGAGCGAATGGCCAGTTCCATTGTCTCGGGCATACCCAGACCGATGCCGTAAGGGGATTTATAGACAAATTTGGTCAGGAATTTCGCCAGACGTGAGGGCTTGATTTCGTTGATGGGAAAGGCGCGGCCCTGGCTGATGGCGAGAATCTTTTCGCTCATGTAGATCATGTCGCCTTCCTGAAGGTAAGGCTTGACCAGCTCGTTCAGCAGCGCAACCAGATCGTCGCCCGATTTGACAATAGGCGTCTTGACGGGGTAACGCTCAAAGCTGCCCGCATCGGTGGTAATCACAAGGTTCTTGCCCTCATTGGGCTGAAAAGGCATATTCTGTGTTGTCTCGCTTGTCATTTACAATTCCTCTTTCCAAATTTAGAATAGGGTTCCATTAAATTCCTGTGTTCCGTTCCCCATTATAGTACCTCTTTGGTAAAAATGCAAGCATTATGCGGCTGTCTCCGGAAAATTATCCGAACTGCCCGATAATTTTGGGGGATAGGGCGGGATATTGGAGATAATGGCAATGGTTATTTGCTTACCGTCTCTTTTTGAAAATCGTGCCGACGACGCGGGGGCCGGCGTTGACCGCAATCGCCGCGCCGATCTGGTAGTAATCCGCCGGGGGATAGCCGAGCTTCTGGGTCATGGCTTTAGCGAGATCGTCGCAGATATCGGGGTCGTTGCCGTAGACAAGGCAATAAGGTGTCTGCGGTTCTATCTCAGCGGCGGTCATCTGTACGATGGTGGAAATGACCGGTTTTTCGCCGCGCACTTTTGTTTCGGTGGAGATCACATGGTCAAAAATGCGCATGATGGGTTTCAGCCCCAGCGCATCGCCCACAAAGGCCGCCGCACTGGGAATGCGGCCGGATTTCTTGGCGTATTTGAGGGAATAGGGCGCGAAGAAAATCGTGCAGTTTTCCACCCAGTGAGTGATGTAGTCGATAATCTCGTCCGCGCTCGCGCCGCGCTGCGCCATTTTGGCGCCTTCCACTACGGGATAGCCATAGGCGCCGGTGTAGCTTCTGCCGTCGATGGAGGTGATGTTGATTTTGCCCACTGCCTCGGGGTGCTCCTCAAAAAAATTGTCCCGCGCCATGAGAGAATTGTTGTATGTAGCCGAGCCCTGACCGTTAATCAGCACGCAGATCAGATCGGTTACGCCATCCCGGAACAATTCGTCGTAGACCTCTTCAAACTGAAAGGCAGTGAACTGGGAGGTCAGCGGCAGGCCGTCGTAAGCCTCCATCATGTCGTAAAATTTCTCGTTATTGAAGTCCACACGGCTGGTGTAGGATTTGTCGCCGATGGCCACCTTGAAGGGAACGACCTTGATGTTGTATTTTTTTTCATGCTTTTCCGAGATATCGCTCGCGGAATCGGTCAGCAATCTGATGTTTGCCATGTTGTTATTCTTCTCCTTAAACCGTCATAATATCCGTTGCCAAAATCGTCAGGTCTGTGCTTCACCTGTCAGCGAGAAAAGATTGTCACTGATGGTAAAGAGCGTACGGTAAAATATTTCGAGGTCAGAAACGGGAATGCTGCCGCTGACATACTCAAGGATGCCAGCGATGATCTCATTGATTTCTTTTGTCACTCGCTGGCCCGCTTCGGTGAGCGTGAGCTTGTTGCGGTACTTTTGCCCTTTGTAGAGGCTGTGCTTGGTGACATAGCCCTTGCTCATCAGTTCGGTGATGACGCGGGAAATCTGCGCCTTGTCCACATGACCCACTTCAGAGAGTTCCGCGGCGGTCAGGCCGTCTTCGCTTTTGGCCAGCTGCACCATGAAAAGCACGTGTGAGCTTTTCAGCCCGTAGGGCAGCACCTTTTCGCTTTTGATCTTCTGAATGCTCTTGCAGATCAGCGAAACCGATATGTCAAACAATTCAAATCTGTCTTGCAGCATCAAATCGCTCCTTTCCACAAATATTACCACAATTTAGATTATAACCGTCAATCGTTGATATGTCAACAACTAATTATGTTAATCTTTCACCAGCCCCGTCTCAAAGTAATTTCTGAGCTGAGAGAGCTCTTCCACGTCGAGCTTTTTGAGCAGGTTGCGGGTCTGGGCGCGGACGGTGTTGCGGGAGAGCATCATTTTGTCGGGAAGCTGCTCCATTGCATAGCCGTCGAGTACGACCAGTTCGAGCAGGTATTTTTCGCGGTCGCTCAGCGCCATTTCCTCAGCTTTGCGGGCAATTGCGCCGCGCAGGGCGTTGCGCAGCTCGAAGCTTTCCTGTGTCAGGCCGTACTTCCTGAGCAGCGCGTAAATGACAGGTGCCCCCACGATCACGGAGCAAGCCAGCGCAGCCAGCAGAAGCGCGGTGTTTTGTGTGGGCAGGTAATAGTTCACTAAATTGGCCGCGAGCTGTGCCGCCGTCACACAGGCATAGCCGAAAATAGCATAGAACATCGGGTGCTGCCGGTCCATGGCGAAGGTCATGATAAACAGATACGTAAAAACGCCAAAGCAAGCGCGTCCGATAAATTCGCACGCGAGGAACACGCCGTTTTCGGCGGCAGAGAAGTAAGGCAGATAGAGCATGATGGCCGAATAGGCTGTGAAGCATGCGCTAAAGACATACAGCGGCGTGACGTTGTGGAACTTGACAAACAGTCCGATGACCAGCGCCGTCAGCACATAGGGCAGATAGGTGAAGATTTCATAAGAATTGAAAAGAGGGGGAGAGAGCAGGCTGCCCAGTGCCGCGACGCGGCCCAGGCAGAAGTCATACAGACCCGCCAGCAGGAACAGCAGGAAATACGCTCCCGGAATATTGCGCAACAGCGTTTTGTGAGAAGCCTCGGAATAGCTGATGATGGGCATATCCTCCTTGGAGAAGCCGGACGAGCGCACGGTGAGCAGCGCCAGCAGTCCCGACAGTACCGCCAGCACGTAAATGCCGCGTGTCATATCGGAGTAGGTATAGATGACCTGTGCCAGAAGCCGGAACGCGCCGCCGAGCGCGGAACCGACACCTACCGAGAAGAGACGCAGACTGACCCTGACATTCATCAGGGACGAGAAGACCGCCAGCGCGCCGAACGCGCCGCAGATACCCGTGATGACAGCATACACGCCGAAGGAATCGGCGTTGGTGAATGCCAGCGCGATGCCGCTTTCCGCCATGAGCAGCGCGGGGACGGCACGGAAATAGCGGTGCCCCAGCAGCCCCTCAAAATCAAGGTGAAACATCAGAATCAGCATGACCCCGAGCACGATCATCATTGAGCCACCATAGATCATCTCCATGCCCGCGAAGAGAGAAGAAGTGCCGTAGATTTCGAGGCTCATCTGACAGATGTAAAGCACAGTCAGATACCAGCCGACAAACCCGCCCAGAGACAGCATTCCCTTGAGAGAGGCTGTGTTGATAATTTTTATGTTGTCAAGCATAGGAGCATACCTGCCTTCCTGATACCGTTTGATGAGGTAAAATTATAGCTTTTGCAGACCGGCGTAATTGGCCATGACCTTTTTCAGACCCTTGCTGTCAAAGTCGATTTCCAGCAGCGCGTCATTGCCCATCGGCGTGACCTTGACAACGGTGCCCTCTTTAAACACCTTATGCTTGACGCGTTCACCGGGGGCAAAGGCTGCCGCCTGCGCGTGAGAAATTTTCTCTTCCGCTTCGCCCGCGAGCTGCATATCACCGATATGCTTGCGCTGTGGCTTTTGCAGTGGCGGCTGTACGGGCACTTTCACGGTGTCAGGCCGGATTTCCTCCACCAGCTCGCCGGGGATTTCCTCCACGAAGCGTGAAAGCCAGTTGCGGTGGGCGTTACCGAAGAGCATACGGCTGTCGGAGTTGATGATGTAGAGTTTGTTCTTGGCGCGGGTAATGCCGACATACGCCAGACGGCGTTCCTCCTCAATTTCGGAGGGGTTGAGAATGGCCTGCATACCGGGGAAAATCCCTTCTTCCATGCCGGGCAGGAAGACCGCGGGAAATTCCAGACCCTTGGCGGAGTGCATGGTCATCATGACCACCGCGTCTGCGTCGCTGTCGAGATTGTCGATGTCGGCGATGAGCGAGACTTCCTCCAGAAAGGATTCCAGATCGGTCTCATCGCCGTGTTCCTCCTGATATTTGAGCAGGTTGGAGGCAAGCTCGTTGATGTTCTCAATGCGTTCCTCCGCCTTTTCGTCGGTGGCGCGCAGCACGGCAATGTAATTGGTCTTTTGCAGAATGGCTTCCAGCAGCTCGTTGAGCTTGACCCTGTCCGCCATGTCGCTGAGTTCCTCCATCATCTGCGCAAACTCTTTGAGATTCTTTGCGCCGCGTGAGAGTGCCTGATAGCTATCGGCGTCGCGAATGACTTCAAACATGCTCAGTCCCAGCTCCGCCGCAATATCGGAGGCGGTCTGAATGGACTTGTCGCCAATGCCGCGTTTGGGCTCGTTGATGATGCGTTTAAGGCGGATTTCATCGGAGGGATTGGCGATCACACAGAGATACGCCAGCATGTCCTTGATTTCCTTGCGTTCATAGAAGCGGTGGCCGCCGATGACGCGGTAGGGAATCCCGGCCCGCAGGAAGTAGTTTTCAATGGCGTTGGACTGCGCGTTCATGCGGTAGAGTACGGCGTGATCGCCGTAGCGCATGCCGTCCGCCACATTGCTTTCCACGGTCTTGGCAATGAAGTTGGCTTCATCGCGTTCGCTCTGGGCGCAATAGTGGATAATCTTGTCGCCGGAGCCGTTGGCGGTCCAGAGATTTTTGCCCTTGCGCTCGGTGTTGTTTTTGATGACGGCGTTGGCAGCGTCGAGTACGTTCTGGGTGGAACGGTAATTCTGCTCCAGGCGAATGACCTGCGCGTCGGGGAAGGTCTTTTCAAAGGAGAGAATATTTTCAATCGTTGCGCCGCGGAATTTGTAGATACTCTGGTCGTCGTCGCCGACCACGCAGAGATTGCCGCTTTTTTCAGAGAGCATTTTCGCAAAGAGGTACTGGGCGTGGTTGGTGTCCTGATACTCGTCGATCATGATGTAGGCAAAGCGGTTCTGGTAGTATTCCAGCACGTCGGGGTTGTCCTGAAAGAGTCGCACGGTCTGAAAGAGCAGGTCGTCGAAGTCCATCGCGTCCGCGTCGTTCAGGCGCTTCTGATAGAGCGTGTAGCACTCGGCCACCTTTTTGAGGCGGAAGTCGCTTCCCGCCTGTTCGGCGTATTTTTTGGGGGTGAGCAGCTGCTCCTTGGCGCGGCTGATTTCGCCCAGAATCATCTTGACGGGGAAGGTTTTATCGTCAACGCGCAGGTAGGACATCACGTCCTTCATCATGCGCTTGCTGTCGTCGGTGTCGTAGATGGTGAACTTGCTGCTGTAGCCCAGCCGGTCGCCGTCGCGGCGGAGGATTCTGGCGCAGGTGGCGTGGAAGGTAGAGGCCCAGACCTGAGCGCCGTTTTCGCCGAGCATGGCGGCGAGTCTGTCCTTGAGTTCTCCGGCAGCCTTATTGGTGAAGGTAATGGCCATGATCTTCCACGCAAAGGGCGGACGGTTGGCGATGATGCCGGTGGCACGCTGCCTGTCCGCATCGGATTTTTCGGCGAGACTTCCCGCCGAAAAGGCTTCAAGAAAAGCGACGTCGTCTTCGGTCAGGCCGTAGGGGAGCGCGTCAGTTTCATACGCGTCGCCGTAGCGGATCATATTGGCGATGCGGTTGACCAGTACGGTGGTCTTGCCGCTGCCGGCGCCGGCGAGAATCAGCAGGGGGCCGTTGACGTGAAAGACCGCGCACCGCTGCATATCGTTCATGCGGGAAAATTCCCGCTCGAGGATTTTCTTCTTGACTGTCAAATAGCGCTGTTTCAAATCAGACATGTGTAAAAGTACCGTCCTATCTATAAAAAACTACCGTACATTATAGCATATGCAGGCGATAAAATCAATGCTATTTTGACATACCGCAGGCCAGCCGCGTCAAAAAATAAAAATCCCGACTTGCAGGTGGGTCACAACAGAGTGGGAAGTGGCGTATTTACGTTATGAGAGTTGCTTGAAACCAGCCTTTTGGGAAATCAAAAACACCATTTCCGATATTTATAACGATTATTGCCCCATAAAAGCCATGCTTTTATGACCCGTGTGCAAGTCGGGATTT
>CAMHEZ010000030.1 GCA_946184295.1 uncultured Clostridia bacterium
CAATTTCAAAAAATCGCAACAATCCATTATTTTTAGACAAATCATAGGCTTTTCAGGTGGAGTAAAGTCCTCCGCCGTTTTATGTTTAAGGGTGTTGTCTTTACGCATTTTGTTCAAGGACATGAGTGCATGATTATGATGTGATTTGTTGTGAATTGCCATTATATTTATACCTCTTTCATTTTTCCTTTTCCGTAATGCCCTTATCAATCAACAGTTGCCGCAATCTGTTATACCTAACCGCTGCTGTGTCAGCCTCCTGCGCATCATAAAACACAAGGTGAGTGTAGCACAATGGCGGTTAAATGTCAATCTTTTATTTGACTTTGCCAAGAAACCAATTTTGTAGAAAGCTCCGCCGGGCTTTTTTTGCAAAATAAGCTGTTAGTTTTTTTGCAAAACCCAATTATGAATGATAAGTAATGATTCGCGCCGGGTGGTTGATTTTTGCCGCGCAACCCTGTATAATGGAGTTGCAGCCAATTTTTTACACAGGAAAGGGTTGAGAAAAACTATGAAATTTGAAGCGGTCTATCACATTTGCAGCGACAATTACTGCTACATGAATAACGCCAACGAGCTGATCGTCAACCTCAAGACAGGCTACGATGTGGAAGAGGTCTATATCCATTACGGCGACCCCTTCGCCACGGGCATTCTCGGCGCCCAGCAGAACTGGGCCGGTGTGCGCCTGCCCGTGCCGTTTAAAAAGCGACTCGCGCATCAGCTCTGGTGGACTACCACCATCGTGCCGCAATACAAACGCTGCCGCTATTTCTTCGAGCTGGTCAGCCGCGCCGAGTACGGCGGCGAGCGCGAAACGTGGTACTACTTCGAAGACGGCGTCCTCAGTGAGGAGCAATGGCACCTCGAGGGCAAGATGCTCCAATGCTTCACCTTCCCGTGGATGAATCCCTCCGACATCAACCGCGTCCCCGAATGGGTCAACGGCACCGTCTGGTATCAGATTTTCCCCGAGCGCTTCTGCAACGGCAACCCTGACCTCAATCCCCCTGACACGCTCCCGTGGGGCGACAACGAAACCCCTGTCACCAACGAGCAGTTCTACGGCGGCGACTTGCAGGGCATCATCGACCGGCTGGATTATCTCGCCGATCTCGGTGTGACCGGTATCTATATGACCCCCATTTTCGAGGCGCCCTCTACCCACAAATACAACACCACCGATTACATGAAGATCGACCCCCACTTCGGCGATGAGGACACCTTCCGCACACTCGTGGAAACGGCTCACGCCAAGGGCATCCGCATCATGCTCGACGGCGTGTTCAATCACTCCGGTGAGTTTTTCGCCCCGTGGCAGGACGTACTCGCCAACGGTCCGGAATCAAAATATTACAACTGGTTTATGATTAACCAGTGGCCGATTGACTTCGACCGCTGGGACACCCGCGACGGCAAATTCTACTCCTTCGGCTTCTTCGCCAAAATGCCCAAGCTCAACACCAACAATCCGGAAGTGGTGGATTATCTGGTGGGCGTGGTGGAATACTGGGCCAAAAACTTCGGCATCGACGGCATTCGCCTCGATGTGGCCAACGAGGTCTCCCACCAATTCTGCAAGACCCTGCGCTACGCCCTCAAGAAAATCAATCCGGATTTCTACATTCTCGGCGAAATCTGGCACAACGCCATGCCGTGGCTGCGCGGCGACGAGTTCGACTCGGTCATGAATTATCCCCTCTCCCACAGCATCACCGATTTCTGGATCGACCGCTCCCGCAAAAAGCGCGATTTTGAATATATGGTCAACCGCTGCTACACCATGTATATGCAGCACACCAACGACGTGATTTTCAACCTGCTGGATTCCCACGACACCGACCGCGTGTTCAGCCGCTACCATCAGAATATGGACGTGGTCTATCAGCAGCTCGCCGTACTCTTCACCATGCCGGGCAGCCCGTGTATCTACTACGGCACCGAAATCGGCATGGACGGCGGCGGAGACCCCGACTGCCGCCGCTGTATGCCGTGGGAACGCATTGAGCAGGGCTGGTTCACCGACCGCATCAACATGGTCAAGCGCCTCATCTGGCTGCGCAAGAACGAACCGCTGTTCCGCAGCAGGAACTTCCATTTCCCCAACGAGATTGACAATGACCGCGTCATTGAATACCTTAAGCTCGACTGCGAAAACCATCAGCTCAAGGTCATTATCAACTGCTCCGACGACACCGTCAACACCCCCTACATGGAGGGCAAGGAGATTTTCTTCGCCAACCGCTACGACAACGGCTGGTTGCAGCCCGGCGGTGTGGTCATCGTCAGATGGTGATTTGCGTGAATCAGCAGTAGGGCGCGTCAATACCTAACCATCACAAATCATGCCCCCGGCTTTTCTGGTATGGCGAAAGGTCGGGGCTGTTTTGTGCCATTCACAAAATATTTACCGAAACGCCCCATTTCCGGCAGTGACTGTTTAAATTCCGTTTATATTGGCATACTATAATGCGACCATTATACAGGAAAAATAAAGCTATGGGAAAAGGATACTGAAGAATATGCTGAAATTGACAGATATCGTAAAGTCTTACGCCAGCGGCAGCACACGGGTGGAGGCTCTGAGAGGAGTCAGCATCGAGTTCCGTGAAAATGAGTTCGTCTCTATTCTCGGCCCTTCCGGCTGCGGCAAGACCACTATGCTCAACATCATCGGCGGTCTCGACCGCTATGACAACGGCGACCTGAGCATCAACGGCAAATCCACCAAGCAATTCAAAGACGCCGATTGGGATACCTACCGCAACCATTCGATTGGCTTCGTGTTTCAGAATTACAACCTGATTCCCCATCAGACCGTGCTTTCCAATGTGGAACTGGCGCTGACGCTTTCGGGCGTTTCCAAAGCGGAACGCCGCAGACGTGCCGCGGAAGTGCTGGAAAAGGTAGGACTGGGCGATCAGCTCAAAAAGAAACCCAACCAGATGTCCGGCGGCCAGATGCAGCGCGTGGCGATTGCGCGTGCACTGGTCAACAACCCGGAAATTCTGCTGGCCGACGAACCGACCGGCGCACTCGATTCCGAAACCAGTGTGCAGATCATGGAGCTGCTGAAGGAAATCGCCAAGGAAAAGCTCGTCATTATGGTCACGCACAATCCTGAGCTGGCCGAGCAATATTCGTCCCGTATTGTGCGGCTGCTCGACGGCAGCGTCATCGACGACACCAATCCCTATACCCCCAGTGAGTACACCGCCACTTCGGCGGCGGCAGACGCCAAGGAAAACAAGAAGGCCAAAAAGGCAAAGAAGAATAAAACCTCGATGTCGCTTTTCACCGCCTTTTCCCTCTCGCTCAACAACCTCATGACCAAAAAGGGCCGCACGCTGCTCACCGCCTTCGCGGGCAGCATCGGCATTATCGGCATTGCGCTGATTCTCTCGCTGTCCAACGGTTTCCAGCTCTACATCGACAAGGTGCAGGAGGATACCCTTTCCTCCTATCCGCTGACCATTCAGAAGGAATCGGTCGATCTGGCTTCCATGGCGGCTACCATTCAGGACGCACGCTCCGGCGACGCCGATCACGATCTCGACAAGGTATATTCCTCCAACGTGATGTCCGACCTGATGAACACCATGGTTTCCACGGTCAAAACCAACAATCTCGCCGATTTCAAGCAATTCATCGAAACCGATGAAAACGGCAAGGCGATGAAGGACTACACTAGCGCGATTCAATACAGCTACGACGTGCCGCTGAACATCTTTAAGGCCGACACCTCCCAAGGCGTGGTGCAGGTCAATCCCTCCACGGTCATGGAGAGCATGGGTATGCAGAATCAGACTCAGGGGCAGAGCATGATGTTCACCGGTTCCGGTGAGTTCTGGAGCGAGCTGCTGGGCAATCAGCGGCTGCTGGATTCGCAGTACGACATGCTGGCGGGTCGCTGGCCGCAGGCTTACAACGAAGTGGTTATCGTCGTCACCAAGAAAAACGAAATCAGTGACGTCGTGCTCTATTCCCTCGGCCTCAAAGATCAGTCCGAGCTGGAAGACAACATGAAGAAACTCATGAACGGTGAGACCATCGAAATCGAATCGGTCTCCTTCGATTACGACGAGCTGCTCAACCTCAAATTCAAGCTGCTGCTCGCCGGTCAGTTGTATTCTCACGACATGGCAACCGATACTTGGTTCGATATCACCGACGACGATATCCTGCTGAAAAAAGCAGTGGACGGCGGCGTGGATATCAATGTGGTCGGCATTATCCGCCCCAACGACGACGCGGCTGCCTCCTCCGTCAACGGTGTAGTGGGCTACACGCATGAGCTGGTGGAGTACGTCATCAACCAGGCGGACACGGTGGAAGCAGTGAAGGCACAGAAAGCCACACCCGACACCGACATCTTCACCGGACAGCCCTTTGAAACCGATGAGGACGAAACCGCCGAGCCGGATTTCTCCAGCATGACCCCCGAAGAGCTGGCCGCTTATCAGCAGCAGGCGCAGCTCCGGCAGCAGATGATGGAACAGTATATCGCCTCGCTCCCGCAGGAGCAGCAGGAGTACATGGCCTCCCTCTCCGAAGAAGAGCGAACCGCCATGCTGGAACGCTACTTCAAGCAGGATGAACCCAAGACCACTTACGACGAAAATCTGGTTAAACTGGGCGTGGCGAATCTGGACGACCCGAGCGCGATTCTGCTCTATCCGGTGGACTTTGAGTCGAAGGAATCCATCGAGGATCTCATTAAAGACTACAACGACGGCAAGAGCGATGAGGAACAGATCAGCTATACCGATCTCGTGGGTATCCTGATGTCCTCCGTCTCCACCATTATCAATATGATTTCGTATGTGCTGATTGCCTTTGTCTCCATTTCGCTGGTGGTTTCCTCCATCATGATCGGCATCATCACCTATATCTCGGTACTGGAGCGCACCAAGGAGATCGGTATTCTCCGCTCCATCGGCGCTTCCAAGAAGGACGTATCCCGCGTCTTCAACGCGGAAACGCTCATCATCGGTTTCATCTCCGGCGCGCTGGGCATCGGTCTGACGCTGCTGCTCAACCTTCCGGTCAACGCCATCATCGAGGCGATATCGGGCATTGCCAATGTCTCGCGCCTGCCGGTTGCGGGCGGCGTGGTGCTGGTACTCATCAGCATGACGCTGACACTCATCGCCGGCCTGATTCCCTCCGGTCTGGCCGCCGACAAGGATCCCGTAGTGGCGCTGCGCACCGAATAACCCCGCTCCTTTTGACTACGCGACGTGCACGTCGGCCTGCTAACCGGCGTGTACAAACATAAATAACCTCACAATCTCAAAGCAGACAGTACGGCGAGCCGCTTTTTTCCAATCCTTTTTGGCGGTCTCGCCGTATTGTCTTTTACGTAAAAAAACAGGAGACGACTGCCTCCTGTTTTTATTTTGGTCGGGGCGCATACGGATTCGCCCAATCGCGTTGAAAATCCAAGCGCGTATCGCTCGCAGGCTACGCCTGCTCCCGGGGCTCTGCCCCGGCCCCTGCAAGGGCGCTGCCCTTGACCCGCGAGGAGGTGCCCGCACCCCCTCGACTCCCGCGCTTCGCTTAATCATTTTTTATCATTACACGCCGGTGATGATTTCCAGCTCTTCAATGACGTCCTTACGTCCCTTCTTGACAAGATGGAACTGCATGACCACCACCACAATATTCAGCGTGACGGTAAACATATAGGCGATATGCTTCATCAAACCGCTGTGCATACTCACACCGCTCTCGCGCTCGTGCATGACGGCCGGCACTTCCTTGAGCTTATAGCCGTTGAGCAGCATTTTGGTGATGATATTCGCGTCGGGATAATTCGTGTCAAAATTGTCATAGAGCGAATAGGCCGTGAAAGCGCGGCGGCTCAGCCCCTGCAAGCCGGAGGTCGGGTCGGTAAAGCGCTTGCGCGTCACCAGCTTGATGGCGGCGTTGAAAAATCCGATCGCCACCTTCTTGGCAAATCCCACCTTCATCTTGTTGTCCTTGCCGATGAATCGCGAGCCGATCACGATGTCGTAATGCCGCTTTCCCTGTGTCAGCTCCTGATAAATCGCCCGGATATTGCTGACGTCATGCTGTCCGTCCGCGTCCATCTGAATGATAAATTCATAGTGATGGTCAACCGCGTATTTATAGCCGGTTTGCAGCGAAACGCCGTAGCCCATGTTATAGATATGTGAAACCACCGTCGCGCCGGCTTCGCGCGCACGTTCCGCCGTGTGATCGCGGGAACCGTCGTTGATGACCAGCACGTCCACATTGCCGCACTCGCGGTGAATATTGTCCAGCACTCTGACAATGCTCTCTTCCTCGTTGAAGGCCGGAATCAGAATCAGGGTTTTTCTGTCCAGACGGATCATTGCCGTTCACCTCCTGCTGCCGCGGCACGCTCCTGCCGCATATCCGCGATCATTCTTTCATACATCGCCGACAGATCAACTTCGGCATGCCAGCCCAAGGCCTCCAGCTTGTCTGTGACCAGCGCGATCTTCATTTCGGGGTTATAGCCAAACGCCCCCGGCGCCTGTGAAACATGGTAATTCACCTGAATGCCGCCGTTGCCCAGCGCCGGATTGTCGCACACCATCTGCGCCATATTCGCAATGGTAATGCCGGTCGTAGGATTGGCCACATTGTAAGCCTCGCCCGGCTCGCCCCGCGTCAGCACGCAGAAGAACGCCGCCACCGCGTCACGCGTGTAGCAGTAATTCCGGTAGGTCAGCCCTCTGGTGTTGAGCGTGATATCCTGCCCGTCCAGCACCGCCCGCGCAAACTGCGCAAATACACGTCCGTCGTCCGGCGCCACGCCGGGACCGAAGGTCTGCGCCAGCCGCACCGTCACCACCGGCACGCCGTATTCGCTGCCGTAAGCCCGGCAGAGACACTCCGCCAGCCGCTTGCCCTCGGAATAGCTGCTGCGCACCGCTGTGTAGTCGATATAGCCCACGTCACTTTCACGCATCTGATACGCGTCCGCGTCCGGCTTGCCGTACACTTCCAGCGACGACAGGAACAGCACCTTTTCCACCGCGTGCGCTCGTGCCAGCTCGAGAATGTTTCTGGTGCCGCCGATCAGCGTGTCGATTGTTTCCACCGGCTGTTCGACAAACATCTTGGAGCCGGTCACGCTCGCGCCGTGAATGATAAAATCCAGCGCTCCGTCAATCGCGATGGGTCGGTTGACATCCCCGACGACAATGTGCAAGCCGTCGCGTTCACTCAGACCGCGAAACACCGTCTCTGCCTTTTGTGCGCTTCGGGCCAGAGCCAGCACGCGCAGCCCCGTATGATGACGCCGCTCAAATTCACACAGCGCCTTGACGGCAATGCTGCCCAGCAGCCCCGTTGCGCCCGTCACCAGAATGCTTTTTCCCGCCAGAGGCTTGATATAATCACTGTCCGCCAATCGCGCGATATCTTCGTCCAAATACTTCATAGGTTTGATTCCGTCCTTTTATGACAACACGCTCAGTCCGTGAGCGCATAGAGCATTTCCAGATCCTTGCGGAAATCCAGCGCAACGCCGCTCAGATTTTCGGTGAACTGCGCCCGCAGTTCGGGGTGGGTGATGAGTTTTTCCATGCCTGCCACGATGTTTTCGACGCTCAAGTCAATCAGCACACCGGTCTTGCCGTCCGTGACCTGCTCCTCGTTGCCCGCGCAGCGGGAAGCCAGCACCGGCCGCGCCAGCACCAGCGATTCCGCCAGCGCAATGCACCAGCCCTCAAAGCGCGAGGCCTGAGAGTAAATATCGCAGCCCGCGATATAGGGGTAGGGGTTAGCAAAGCAGCCCATCAGAATAAAACTGTCTTCCACACCGTTCTGTTTGATGAGCGAACGAAGATTATCTTCCTCCGCACCTTCACCGATGACATACCAGCGCACATTGTGCCCCCTGCGGCGCAGCTCCGCCAGCGCGGGAATCGCTAAGTCGTAGGCCTTCTGGTAATGCAGACGGCCCACCGTGAGGATTCTCAGGCCGTCAAAGCCGTCGGTAAAGCCCTCGCCTTCCTTGGCCAGTCGCAGAATCCGTTCCCGCGGCACCATGTTGTGAAAGAAAAAGGTCTTGTCGGCATACTGCGGGTAGGCCTTCACAAACACCTGCCGCACCGTATCGGATACGCAGAACACACGGTCGAATTTGTCGTAATATTTCTGATCCAGCTTGGGCGAGTAGCCCGCCGCCAGATAGTCGATATGGACATACGTCGCCTTCTTCTTGGCTTTTACGAAATCCGCGACATAATACGTTGCCGCGCCCTCAATAAATGCCACCGCCAAGTCGTATTCCTCATCAAACCGCTTGGCGCCCCGCGCCAGCAGCATCCAGAAGAGCTTGCTGAAATCCAGATGTTTCGATCTGATCTGATGCGCCAGCACGCGGAAAAAATAAGGAATATAAGTGATAAATTGGCATCGCTTCAGAAGGCACAGGAAAATCTGGCGTGCAATGGCCGCCAGTCCCGCGTTGTCCAGCACCGACTTGGTGCAGGGATTCGCGTTGAGAATGTGCACATAGTCCGGCATATCGTCATACAGCTCGCCGCGATTGATAATGGAATACACCGACAGGTCGTATTGCGCGGGGTCGAGCAGCTCCAGCAGCGCCTGGAGGCATTTCTCCGCGCCGGCACGCCCCATCGTATTGGTGACAAACAAAATCTTCTTTTTGTTCATATCAGCAGTTCACCCCTTTAATTTTCTCACGGCCTTCACCGAAATCTGAAACACGCGGTAGCCCATGCTAAAGAAAATCGCGCTCGCGCGGTAGCTCAGCGGCACGCGCCGCAGTCTCAGATAGGTGCGCCGCAACAGCTTGAACTCCGCCCGATACTGCTTCACGCGTTCCTTGTCATACGGGCCGTACTCCGCCATCACGTCCACGACCCACAGAATCGTCGTGGCCAGCAGTCCTTTGCCCGCGTCGGCCAGCTCACCGCCATACGCGGCGGTGTCGTCGCGCAGACGGCGCGCCGTCTCCACCATGCTGATATGCTCCGGCCCCAAGCCCCGGTGCATCGCGCTCTGTCCCCGCTGAATATAGTGGTAGGACTTCGCGTCGGTAAACACGGCGGTCTTTACCCGTCGGAAGACTTCGTAATTGAACAGCAGATCCTCCAGAATCTTGACGCCGCTCTCAAAAGTCACGCCCTCCAGCAGCTCCCGGCGGTACAGCTTATTCCACACATAACCGCCGACAGCGCCGCCCGCGAGCAGCTCGCAGACAGCGCTGTCATGATGATAACATACTTCACGGTAACCGTTCGTATCGCCAATCGTCGGCCGGGAGCATTTTTCTTCGCTTTCGGTGAGATAGCTGCAAATCGCGACGTCACAGCCGTGTCGCAGCATGGTGTTATACAAATTCATGATATGATCGGGCGCGACATAATCGTCCGCGTCGGCAAAGGTCACATAATCCCCCGTCGCCGCCGCCAGACCCGCGTTGCGGGCCGACGAAACGCCCCCGTTGGCACGGTGGTACACAGCAATCCGCCTGTCCCCCGCCGCGAGCTGATCGCACAGGGCGGGGGTATCGTCGGTCGAGCCGTCATCCACCAGAATGATTTCCAAATCCTCATAAGTCTGCTGCCGCAGCGAATCCACACAGCGAGTGAGATAGGCGCCGCAGTTATACACAGGGATAATCACACTAATCATCACACAGCAATTCCTTCCGTCAGATTGGCAGATTGACCGGTTCATCACGGGGTTGCAGGCGTAACCTCTGTTACATCACTCGCCGAAACCACGAGGTCGCTGTCGGATACGGTGGGATTTTCCTGACCGATCGCCTCGGGGTGCTCCAGCAGCCATTCGTCGATGGTCATGGTGTTGTAACCGTAATCAATCGCGAAATTGTTCAGAGCGAACATATTCTGCCGGATCTCATAAATCACGATGTTCTGATCTTCGTAATATTCGCGCATCTGATCGGGGAAGTACTGCATGTATTTCTGCGCCCAGTAGTAGGCCTTCGACATAATGCCGCGCCGGATATCATACCGGGTGTAATAGTCGCTGCGGCGATTCGTACGCAAGGTCTGTGCCGTCATGAGCTGATCCGCGTATTGAATGTTCACACGGCCGTAGAGCGTCGGCTGCGCACCTAAGTATGTTGTGTCCGCGTATTTGAGCGGGCGCTTTTCTATGATAAAGTAGACATATTCGGTCGGAATCTGAATGACGCGGGTCGCGTCGTACTGCTCCATCGAGAAAATAAATTCCCATAACTCGTAATGCCAGCCCTTGTTTCTGGTCAATGCCAGTTCATCAACCGTCGAAACAATCGTCCATGAATCCTTGCGGTGGGTGTTCTTGATCTTGTAGTAATTCTCCGCCACCGAAGAATAGGTCAGTCTGAAATACGCGCTGGATCGGTAGGTCGCGCCCGTAAAGAAGATCAGGCAGGCCGTTGCCGTTACGATGGCAATGGAGGACAGCCAGCGGACAGGTCTGGCCTTCTTTTCAAAGAACAGCCAGAACACGCCGAAGGGCACGCCGATCATCACCGCTCCGATGTAGACCAGGTAAAACAGCGCACGGTCGGTGCCGATCAGCGAGGGAAGGCCGAAATAACCGGGGTACATCAGGAAATAGTTGAAAACCGCCATATTCAGCCCCAGACCAATGGCCACCTTGCCGGCCTGCTTGTGCTCCGTAAGCAGGGCCACCACACCCAGCAATGCGCCGACGAGCGCACAGCCAAGTACCACATAGCCCCAGTAATCTGTATAGTTCTTGGCTGTCCAGCCAAAGGAGTTGATCGACTTTTCCACAAATGAGGGGCCTTTTTCCTCCGGCTGATCCGCAGACTCCTGCACCTGCTCGGTCTGCGCCGCGCCGCTGTCTTCACTTTCATCCGCGCTGCTCATCATGCTGACAGCCCAGTCCAGCGATCCCTGCCAGGGAGTTCCCATGATTCGACCGATTGCCAGCGGGGAAAGCGCCAGAAATGCCGCGAAAATCACCGCGAGAATCGTCTTCCAGAGAAGGTCCTTCTTCTTAAAGACGTCCAGAATATAGGGAATTGCAAGACACACGCAAAGCGGCACCGCAAAAATGGCGTTGTAGAAATGCGTGGATACCGTCATTGACGCCGCCATGGCAAAGGTGACGCCGTCCATGTTGTCCACATCTTCTAGGAATTTCACCAGAAAATAGGCCGCCGGGAAAATGAAGAACATACCGTATTCCTGCGGAAGCGAGAAGAACACACGGTCTACCACCGCGCCGTTGCCAAAGCTGCTCAGACAGTAAACCATCGCCGTGATGGTGGCTGCCGCCGGACTCTTGAAAAACCGCGTGATAAAGACAATGAGCATCAGGCCCATCAGAATCGCGTTCCAAGGTCCGATAAAGCGCATCACCGTCACCACGTCAATCCGCGTGAGTTTAGCAAAAGCCGAAACGATGTTGTGCATGGAAAACGGATAAACACCGTCGCTGAAAATAACGCCCGAATCAATGAAATTGACCCACGACGTATGCACAAAAATGTCGGAAGTCGGGAAACTCTGGCTCTCCATGGCGAAAAAGAAGCGCCTGAGCACCAGAATCCCGATGCAAGCGGTACAGAGAATGTGATATACCACATTCTTATCAAAGAAAAACCGGATAAACCGCTTCAGACCGTTGGCAACACTGTTCAAAATGCCCTGAAAGAAGTTCGATACAATCAGCGAGAATTTACGCTGGCCAGTAATCACATCTGAAAAATCATAAACAAATCGGTTTACCTTTTCACGGTAGCTGATTTTGTCACGGAATTTCTGGTAAAACATGACGCCTACGATCAACGCAAGCAGCAGCGTTCCCACATTGTAAATGCCCATGAAGGACAAAAAGAAAACAACGAAAGACAAGGATGTCTGACTGACAACAATGCTCATCAGCGCGTTGTCAAAGAAATTGCCGTCGCAAAGCTTCAGGTGGAGGATTCTGGCCGGTATCACGATAAACACGATCGCATAGGCTACGATGAACCAGATAAACGACCAGATGTTTGATTTCACCGTCGCCGAGAAAAATCCCTCTGACATCAGATTACTGATGAACGGCAGATGGGCTAAGTTTGCAAGAGCATCTGTGAGTGATAACATTGATTCCCTCCTAGCGTGACGAAATCCCGACCGACTGTAACGGCCGCCTGACGGCTTCCTCATCGGCCGGGTTTCGGGATATTTGCCAAGACTGATTGGCGCCGGCTTTTTATAACGACAGCAACCCGCCCGGTAATACCGCCTTTGTCTCACTGTATCTCATATCAAAGCATGATGTGAGCACGGCAAACCGGTGGATTGCTGCCTTCTCCAAAGCCTGCGTCTATGACGTCAGCCTTTTCAGATTATCATTTTTACTTGCGGTTCCAGAAACGAACAATGCCGATGCCCTTATCCGACAGCTGAGCGCCCGATTTGAGCATTTTATCCAGCACGCTCCTGAAATCTTCCCATTGCTCGGTCTTGTATTTGACGTTGAGCGCGTTGAGGTAGGACTGCTCCATATTCGGCTGACGCTCGATGGAAAGGTTCGCCCATTTGTCGGCGTCATCGTACTTGCCGATCTTCAGCAGACACTCCACCACATTGTGATAATGCTCGGTATCCAGCATATCGGGGTGATATTTGTTCAGGTTGTCGATGAGATCCACGTAAAGATGCGCGTATTTCTTGACTTCAATTTCACCCAGAACACCGCTGCTGATGTACTCATAGGTCGTATCGGCATACTCCTTGTTGACGTCGGCGTCTTCCGGATTTTCCTTGTACTTGATCGAAAGACCTGAAAGCTTCTTGGAATACTTCTGCAAAATATCCATCAGCGCCGAAGCCGCATAGTGAGCCGTTTCGGAGTCTTCATTGTCCAGCGCCTTGACCAGAGACTTCATGTTGTTGGAAACGTCCGCCTTGAGCACGTTGAGCAATGCGCGGCGCTTATCCTGCACATCGGAGATGATGAGCGCTTCTTCCAGCGGTACAAATTCCTTTTCGGTCTCGTAGTCGGTCTGCTGCGCAAATTCCTTCTTCTCGCGGCTGAATGTCAGTTCGAGATAGTCGATGTCCGACTTGCGGTCGAAGAGAGAAATAATGAAATTGACAAAGAAGCAGATCACACCGAAGGGGGGCGTCAGCAGCATGATAATCGTCTTGCACAGCGCGGGCTTGAATTTGCCCAGCAGCGTGAAAAACACCAGGAAAATCAGCGAGATCACCGTGTTCACCAGCAGAATCTGGTAGATGAAGTTAGGATCTCTGGCGTTGAGCGTAAAGCGGAAATTCTGGGCGATCTGTGTCAGGTTAATTCCGATAATCATCTAAAGACACCACCTCTGCCTGTAAGTCGATACGCTGGAGCTTCTTGTAAACGAAGGGCAGATCCTTGTCGCTGGTATTATTCAGCAGGAGCAGCAGCGCGTTCGGGTCGGTCTCGCTCAGGCCGACATAGTCGTTGTCACGCAGGACACCGCCGGCTGCCACGCCCTTTTCCATCAGATCGGAGCTGGCCACCGGCACCTTGAGCACCGCAAAGTCGGTGACGTTGTTGCCGGAGGAAAGCTTGGTCTGCACAATTTCCTTGAAGGCGCTGGCCAGCAGGATATTGGTGCCGGGCACATAGCGGGTATCCTTGGTATCGTTCTGATAGCGGTAGGCCTTCTCGAAGCTGGAAGCAATGATCTTGGAAAGAACCGAGAACAGATTTTCCTGATAGAGCGTCATCTTGTCGAAGTCCATGTTGAAGAGCATAATCATGTAGATCATCTTCTGCTCGGAGAAAACGGGCGCCACCATCGAAGGCAGTTCGGGGTCGAGCTTGCGGTTGACGAAAATTCTTTCCTCCAGCAGCACGCCTTCGAGCTGCTCGTAA
Organism: uncultured Clostridia bacterium; assembly: GCA_946184295.1. Lineage (GTDB taxonomy): Bacteria > Bacillota > Clostridia > Oscillospirales > Acutalibacteraceae > RUG762. Next base: position 13,870 of record CAMHEZ010000030.1, read on the forward strand.
TCTTCGAGGTTGATGATGTTTCTCATCTTCTGCGCGCGTCTGGACGAAGCGCCCGCCAGACGGTAGAGACCTTCGTTGCTCATGACATAAATGGCAACGTCGCTCACGCCCATGATCTGCGTGACAACATCGAGAGCCGATCCGACGATCTTCTCGGAGTCGAGCAGGTCGAGCTGGGAAACAATGGAGTAAACCTTGGCGATGGAGTTGTCGTAGTTGATAAGGCGTTCCTCAAACATCTTCTTGATCTGAATATGTCTTTCGGAAATGTCATAGATACGCGCCAGTTCTTCCTGCAAGGCCGCTTTTTCTTCGGTCAGCTCGGTATTGCGCAGTTTGAGTCTGTCCTTGCTGTAGCCGACCAGAATACCGACCAGGAAGAAGAAGAGGATTTTGATGAGCGTGGTGTAATCGAGTACGACGTCGGCAAATTCCATACCGGAAACCATCTTCATCACGACGTACATGATGGACGACAGGAAGATGGAAATGTAGGAATGGGTGATGCTGTAAACAACCGACATGATGATGATGTAGATGACGAAGAAGTCCAGACCCTTGAGCATCGTGTACTCGTTGGCAAAATAGGTGCCCAGACAGGCAATCGCGCAGAGACCGATGCTCTCGACATAGGCGAGCAGGCCCTTGGCGATGCTCTTCATTCGCGCCTTGCTCTCGGACCACGCGGCGCCCTCGTTGTGCTTCTTCTTAGCCATGTAGGCTTCGCTGAGGGCGTTGTAGTTGCTGTTGACCCACTTGTAGGTGCGCTCCATGCCCTTTTCCAGCGAGACAATCGGGTTGTACTCGGTCGCCTTCTGATAAAGCGTACCCACCGGGTTACAGGTGCAGCCCTTGCCGGCCGACTTCTTGTCAACCACCTTGAGCTTGTTGCCGCTGATTTTTTCCACCAGTTCCACAATGTCTCTGTTGGAAACATAGCTGTTGCCTTCGACATTGTAGGTGCCTCTCGGAATGGATGTGTTGGCGATGGCTCTGTAGACCGCGTCAACCGCGTCGCCGAGGAAGATGGTCTTATACTCCATGTCCAGGTCGCACTCAAAGGGCTCGCCCATCTTCGCGTACAGGAAGCAGTTGGTCATAAAGGTGGCCGGTTCATCGGTGTCAGCCTGCGGTCCGTAAACCATCGGCAGACGGAGAATGACCGACTTCAGGGTCGTGTTGTCGTTGTAGATCTTGCACTGGCCTTCGCCGTTGAGCAGGGTCAGACCCTTGATGCTGGTGGGCGCGGGCTTGGTTTTCTCAGTCACAGGGGTATCATAATCCAGACCGTAGACCTCAGTAGAGGAAAGATACACCATGTGCTTGGCGCCGGCATTGCTGGCGCAGGTGAGGATATTGGACACCGTGGCGTTATAGACAGCGGCGTCGGCGTTGCTGTTCCAGGCAAAGGAGGTATCCTGCGCACCCATGAAAACCATGGCGTCCGGACCGATACTGTCGATAATGTTCTGGATCAGGGGATCGTCAAGAGCAAAGTCGTAATTGATGTGTCTCGGCAGACCTCTGCCCTTGAGCTTTGAATTTTTTCCCGTTATCATATAGATCTCGCAGCCTTCTTTGGCCAGACGCTGCACCAAAGAGTTGGTAAAGAATCCATATGAACCTACAATCATAACTTTAATTGTACCCACAACCTTCCTTATTATATTTGAGAATCAAGAATATCTGCTCTATCAATAACCCGCGGCCGCATCGGCAGCCCGCAGGATTATTTTTTTGGGGGTTCAAACCCACCGGACGGTCTATTTGCCCGGTCGCTTGATGTGAAATACCATGCAGAACACCGTCAGCACATACCCGCACAGCGCCACCAGCGGCCGGAACGGACAGAGCAGCCGATAGCCCAGCGGGGCGAATTGCCTGTAGACTTCCTGGTATTCATAGCAGTACTTGTTACGGTAGTGAATGCTCCACGGCTTGACCGGCCCCATAAAATGCACGATAATGGGATTTTCCCTGCGCCTGTACTTCTTGCTCAGTCCCCACTTGACCACCTCACTGGCGAGCAGTCCGGGGTTGTAGTTATACAGATTTTTCCAGATCTTCATGGAATCGCGGAAGTAAATATTGATCGCGTCCTGATCGGGATAGATCAGCTCATTCCGCTTTTCCTCGATGATGGCGAAGATGCTGTTGACGTCAAATCCCTGCTCCCGCATACCTTTCAGATTCAGCAGCAGCACGCCGCTATTGATATAGGTGGAATCCTCGGGCAGTCCCAGCCGCTGCCAGTGCGGACGGTTGTCGGGACACCGCGGGTCGTTGATCTGCGGCGGGTCGGCCATCGCGATGAGCAGCTTGCCGTCAAAGGGGAGATTGTAAAACTCCTCCACTGAGCCCCTGATGAGGATATCGGGGTCCATATACAACACGCGCTCCTCGCTCTCGGGCAGCATGCGGCTGGCCAACAGGCGGTAATACATCTCCTTGGTGAAGTGCATATTCACCGGGGCGTCGTCAAACACGTCCTCCCCCACCTTGATCGGAGCGAAGGTATGCCCTGCTCCCTCGATGTAGGCCCGCGCCTCTCCGAGCGTCTTGTCGTCAATGCGCGAGTGCAGCAGGTACACCGTAATCGGGCATTTGTTGTGTTGAAAGAGAGATTTGAGCATGGTCAGCATATACCTGCAATAATTCTGCGATACTGTCACCAGTACATTCACGCTCTCAGACCTCCTTTGCCTTGCTTCCGAATATCACGCGCCACACCGCCGAAGCCACCGCTTGCAGCACCAGCCACGGACGCAGGCGAAGCGCCCGCTTCTCCTCGGGCGTGAGATATTTTTGGAGATAGGATCGGTAAAGACCGTAATATTTGTAGTAGTAGGAAGGCTTCCACGGCTTGCACTTGCCCATGTAATGCGCAATGGTGACTTGCTCACTCCGCCGGTAGCGCGGACTCAGCACATATTTCAGGAAGTCGCCGATGCCGACATATTCCGTCGTAAAGTTGAACTCCCGCGGCGCGTACAGAATCGCGTCCTTGAAATACACGTTGATGAGATCCTGATCGGGAAACTCAAATGCCCCGCCTTCCCGCGCGAGAAAGCCGAACATATCGTCCAGATCGAACCGTTCCCGCATGAGGGGATTGTTGAAGAGAATCACACCGGAGTTGATGTAATGGTATTCCTCGCCCAAGTGCAGTTTTCGCTTGCGCTCGGGATAGTAACTGTCGCCCAGATAATCGGGAATCGCCACCATCATATGTCCCTCGAAATCCATGTCATAGAGCCGCCGGATATCTCCCCGGATAATGATATCCGGGTCGAGGTAGAGCGCGCGCGCTTCACTTTCGGGCAGCAGCTGCGGTATCAGCAGACGGTAATACATCTCCTTGGTGAAATACTTGTTGACCGGCGCCCCTTCAAACAGCGCGCCGTCCACCCGGATATCGGTAAATACACCGCCCAGCTTTTCCACATGAGCCGTCAGCCTTTTGAGATTGTCGTCGCACACGTTGGAATGGAGCAGCCAGATGTGTATCGGCGCCGCATTGTGTTCAAACAGCGATTCCAGCATGATGAGCGCAGGACGCATATAATTGTCGTCCACGGTAATCACGATGTTCAACTGCACCGCCCCTTCCTGTTTTCTGTGCGTCCGACCCGGTTGGTCAGAGCCTTGATCGGATTCGCCAAAGCTTAGCTATGTGCGGAAGTTCGTCTTGCACTCCCCCAGTCACCCGTCAGCAAAGCTGACATGTGCCAGAGGGAGCCTCCACGCATCGCTATTTATGGCTATTTCTTGGCGCTCTGTGCCACACTCTTGAGTGCGGCCTCGCGTTCCGCCTTCTGCTGCGCGAACATCTCCTGCTTCTGCTTTTCGATGTCGTGCTGCATCTTCTCTTCCTTGGTCATCTTGAAGTAGGCCAATTGCTGATCTGCTTCTTCGATGCGCTTCTTAGTCATCTTGCCGGCGGAAGTGGTGTTGACGATGTTGCCGCGGCAGAAAATCTGCTCGTCGATCTTATTGATAACTCTGCGCAGACGCATATAGCCGATGGTCCAGCCCACAAACGCGCCGAAGAACAGACCCAGTCCGGCAAACACAATGTTGAAGTAGGTGGTGATGATGGTGCCAATCAGCGTGCCGACAAAGAAACCGATGGAAACCATGCTGGTGCCCACGCCGTCGTCGAAGTAGAAGAGGAAGATGATCTCGCAGTACATGATGAAGGTGACGAAGTACGCCGCCGCCAGTGCCGGATAAATCGCGAGAATCAGGCCTTCAAAGCCGAAGTCGGGCAGGAAAATCATCGCGAGAATGAAGATGATAATCGTGATGATGAACTGGAAACGAATGATGTAGAACAGCTCACTCTTGAGCGTGCGGAACATATTCTTCTTGGCCAGCTCAATGTCCTCGCCGCCGCCGCCGTTAACCGTCTCAAGATAGGCCTGGTAGGAACCGAAGAATGAAGTCTCGGCCTTGACGACGAAGATAACCAGCGTGGAGATATTGGTGAACAGCGCCAGACAGGTCGCCATGTCATAGGCCGGCGACGTCCAGAACACGTTGCCAATGTAGGCGCCGTAATCGGTGGTCCAGTACACGAAGTTATGCACATACAGTCCGAAGGTGTAGAAGAAGTTCGTGATGAACAGCGGCTTGAAGCGCAGGAAGTACTTGAGCGCCTCGGAGTAGTTCTTGCTGGAGACCTTGAAATAGGTCTTGAGGTTGGCGTACAGCATGGTCGCGATGATGGAGAAGCACAGCACCATGGCGCCCAGAATGGAGTACGAAACCGCGTTATGGAAAATGTATACGCTCACGATGGAGAAGACAATCGCGGCGAGAATGCCGATAAAGTAGGCCATACCGATCTTGCCGTAGTCCTTCAGAGCGGATACGTAGGTCATCAGATACAGCGACATATTGATGACCATGAAGAACCAGTAGGACAGGAACGTGAAGAACGGGTCGATACCGACCTCGATCTCTCTGAATACAATGTAAAGCGACGTGAGGAACGCCAGCACCATGTTCAGCGCCAGACCGACATTGATTGCCGGCATGATATCGACGATCTTATCCTGATAAATCTTATCCGCGACATATCTCGACAGAACCGAGTTGAGCGGAGACGTAATAATCATCGAAAAAATGAACACATAGAGGATCGTGGACGAGAGGAATTCTCTGTCGGCGAATGCCTCGGTAGAGTACGGCAGCACCATGTACATGAGCATGAGCGTGCCGGCCAGCAAAATGGTGGGACCGATGGTCACCATGACCGCGTAGGTGGTGCCGGCGATCATGTTGACGATGTTGCCCTTGCCCATCAGCTTTTTTAATTCAAAACCTATACCAGCCATAAAGCGCCTCTTTCCTTCCGATTATTTTTTCTTTTTCTTCTTGTCAACGACGCCGTTTTCTTCCACCGCGGCGCCGGCATACTGTCTGTACATATCCGAATATGTCTTGATCCAGCCGTCCTTGGTGTAATGGTCGGCGACGCGCTTCATGCCGATCTCCCCCATCTTCTTGCGCAGATCGGGGTTGTTGGCCAGCGTCACCATCGCGTTGGCGATACGCGCCACGTTCATGGCGGGCGTGACAATGCCGCAGTCGCCCATGTCGTCGTGGTCGCCGTGAATCAGACCGGCACAGTCGCCGACCTGTGTGGCGATACACGGAATGCCGCACGCCATGGCTTCCAGCATGACGATGGGCTGACCTTCGGAAATACTCGTCAGAATCAGCATATCCATCTTGCCCAAGTAATCCTTCGGCTTGATACGGCCGGTAAATTCCACGTCCTTGACTTCGTTGACCTCGACCATTTCCACGCAGTCGTTGTAATAATCGGGATCCTCATCGGTCGGACCCATGATCCACAGCTTCAGCTCCGGCACTTCTTCCTTGGCGAAGCTGTAAGCGCTGAGCAACGTCTTGACGTCCTTGATCGGGGTCACGCGAAGCAGCGCGCCGATATTGATGAAGGGATCGGTAGGATCCTTGCGGGGGAAGGATTCGTAATCGGCGATGTTCACGCCGTTGGGAATGACCACGGTGCGGCCGGGGTCACAGCCCAGTTCGTGCTGAATATTCTGTGCCGCCTTGAAGAGCGACGTGATCTTGTCAGCGTAATAATAGGCACAGTCGGACAGACAGTAGAAGTAATTGATCCAGATGTCCTTGTAGACGCCCTGCGTCCAGCTCGTCTTGATAATTTCCTCTTCACGCTCACGGGTATAGATACCGTGCTCGCTCAGAATCATCGGCTTATTGAAAAGCACCTTGCCCTTTGCCGCCAGAATGCCGGAATAACCGGTTGCCACGGTGTGATAGATATCGGCTTCCTCCATCGGCGTCTTGAGCACCTTGAAGAGCAGCAGATAGAGCGAACGGGTGTTCCACAGGAAGTCAACGAAAACCGTCTGGGAATATTTGTCGTGATAAAATTCCGTAACGATGTCATAAAAATCCTTGCCCATGAGCAGGCCGTTGATGGAAACGTCCTTATGCTCGAAGAAATTGAAGATCGTGACCCAGTCCACATTCTTGCCGTACAGCAGTGAACGGAACGCGTCCTTTTCGCGGTGGTTGAGCGTGGTCTTCTTGCGCACCTTGTGAACCACATCATCGTCCGTCAGGAAGGTATCGTGCATCGAAACCACGTTGGCGGGAATCACGAATTTACATTCTTTGGCGTCGGCGCGGCTGGCGACAATGGTCTGTATCGCAAAGTCCACCTTGGGCACACCCTGAATGAGCATCTGCACCCAGGCGGACACGCCGCCGAAGGTATAAGGATAGCTGCCCTCTGCAATCAAGCAAACCTTCATTGAGTAATGTCCTCCTTCATCCTGTTATCAATATAAGCGGCTCTGGCTGCCCGAACCGATCAGGTCGATCGTCACCTCAGGCTTGAGCACTTTTACCATGTAGAAATCATCGCTGATCTGCTCGGCGGTAAACTTGGCGTCGTCGGGCTTGAGATGCTTTTCGGTCTTGACGATGAAGGTAGCGGTATCGTCAAAATTCTCGCACTTGATGGTGAGGGAATTGTCGGTGAAGGTAATCTCAGGCATGAGGCAAAGGTAACGCTTGGCATGATAACCCGCCTGCGACGAAGTTCTCTCGGTCAGCCAGGAAGTGCCTCTGTTGAGCAGGTTGAACTCCTTGGACAGATTCTGCGAATACATCATCCATTCGTAATCGACGTTGGATGTGTTGGTGATAACATTGTAAAGGTCGAAATAGTGGGTAGAAAGACCAAGCCCCGAAGCCATGTTGCAGGCCTTCCAGTAATCGGGATAGCTGGGTTCGACTTCCTCACAGATAATGGGCATATTGACGATATTGCTCTCCGCAAAGCCCAGCGGCGCCTGATACTCGTCCTTATCCTCCGTGTCCAGCTTGGACACGTACACGCTGATATTCTTGAGCTTCCGGAGCATTTCGGCCTGTACCGACTGCGTGATGCCGAGGGAATACTTATAGGTGGTGAGGTTGTAGCTGCCCATGTTCCACTTGAACTGGTCATAGCTCTCGTTCATGGCGTCCTCTTCAAATTCCTTGCCGCTGAGGACGTCGGGGTGATAGCCGCCGAAGCCAAACTCACATTCGTACTTGCTGAACTGCTTCTTGAAATACGACAGCGTCTCCGCGTTGTACTGCGCCTTTCTGGCCGCGTCGGTGATGTAGGCATAGTAGAGACCCGTAAACTTGATATCGGTATCCTTCATCATGGTGACAAGGCTCGGCCAGACCTGATCGCGGATAAACGACTGGGAATCTCGGCTGTAGAACTTCATCATGTTGTCGCCGTTCTCATAGCTGAGGAAGGGGAAGCTGTCCACGAAATTGACCTTCGCGTCCACGATCGGATAAGCGAAGTTGGGTTCCATGCGGGCCAGCACGGCAATGCAAAGGCCCATGCCATAGCTCTCCTCCATGAAATCGGCGTTGAGCACATAGATCTGACCGCTGCCATATACCGTCCGCCACAGCAGCGGCACCATTTCGGCCTGGTCCGCGTTCGGATCGGAGGAGTATTCAAAAATGTACTTGCTGCAGGTGGCGTCCACACGGATATCTTCCACTTCCAGCGGATATTCGTTGCACACGATTTCGCCCTGCGCGTACATACCCTCAAACGCCTGGAAGCCCTCGATCTCCGCGTCGCCCGTGCGGGAAACGATGCCGATGGCCTCCCGGTAGGAGTCATACTGCACCGAGCCTTCCTGGGGCAGCGCCGCAAAAAACACGTTCAGACCGCTGTTGACATACCGCATCATCGTGTCCATATCACTGATGCTGGTCAGATTGCTCGTAGTGACAATGGCTGCCTTGACTTCCTTCCACATGCTGAAGGGAACGTCTTCCACATTGTAAAAAACCTGATAGCCTTTTTTGGCGTAGGACAAAGCCTGCTCCACATGGGGGTGAATCTCCTGGTCGTCACCGGTAATCACAATATATTCGGTCGTGAGCTTGGTCACATCCGCCATATGGGACGACGAATCAAACTTGTCGACAAAGTCGTTGTTGTTTGCCGCGGAATCCGTGATGTAATTGACGGAAATGACAAGAAATATCGCCAGCATAAACGCAAACGACATCGACATAACGAGGTATTCGCTTCTTTTTAACATAGACAGGTCTCCTATCTTTGGTAAAATTATGGGGGACGCAAACAGCACCTGCCAACCCGGCACAGTGCTGTGTATTCCGGGGCGATCAGGATACGGGCACAATTCAGCCATCGTTAATATTATAGCACTAAAAAATTCTCAGTCAACTATTAATTTATATAAATTGTGTCCAACCTATCGTGACACAGATGTAAAAAAGGTTTGAATGATTTAAAAACAAAAAAACAACCTAGCCAAAAACGACCGGTTGTTTTTCGTGTAATTTGCCAAATGTTTATTATTTATTTGGCGTATTTTGATAAAAATTTTGCCAAATAATCAGCGATTTGCCGAATTTTTTCCGAAAACAGTACATCCGCCATTCTGTTAAATTTTGTTTAAAAATCCGTCAAAATTACACTATCGGCAATTTGCATATTTTATGGTACAAAATTTCGTCATTTTATCAACACATCCGCATCACGCTTTTTTCCACGTTCTGGGCATGAATGCAATCAGCACCGGGAAAATTTCCAGACGTCCCACCAGCATATCAAAAATGATGACCAGCTTGGAGAAGGGCGTGAAATCCGCGAAGTTGCCATAGGGACCGATCGCGCCCAGACCGGGGCCCATATTGTTGAGCGCCGTCAGAGCCGCCGAGAAGGAAACGTCAAATCCGTAGCGGTCCATCGACAGCAGCAGCGTCGAAACCAGCAGGATAATCATATATAAGATGAAAAAGGCGCCCTGTGTGCGAATCTGCTCGTTCTCCACCACCTGACCTTCCAGCTTGACCGTGGAAACCAGCTTGGGATTGAGCTGCCGGCGGATCTCGCTCACGCCGGATTTACAGAGGATCATCACACGCGCCACCTTCAGACCGCCGCCCGTCGAACCGGCGCACGCGCCGCAGAACATCAGCAGAATCAGAATGGTCTGGGAAAATGCCGGCCACAGCGTGTAGTCCGCCGTGCCGAAGCCCGTGGAGCTGCACAGCGACGCCACCGTAAAGCCCGCGTAGCGGAAGGCGTGCCAGAAGGAGCCGTGGTACAGGTGCATGATATTTTGGGTGATGAGCAGCGTCGCGGTGGTGTAGATGATGAAAAACACCTTGATCTCCACGTTGTGCAGCACCTCAGCAAACTGCTTGATGAGCAGCATATAGAAAAGGTTGAAATTGATGCTGAAAATCAGCATGAACACCGTGATGATGACCTCGACCCAGACGTTGCGATAGCCGCCGATGCCGTCGTTGAGCACAGCAAATCCGCCGGTACCCGCCGTGGCAAAGGCGTTGGCGAGGCAATCGAACCACCGCATGCCCGTACACCGCAGCAGCACCGCCTCCAGCGCCGTGAAGAACACGTAAATTTCATACAGAATCCGTGCCGTAAGCTGGGTTTTGGCCACCAGCTTACCCACCGACGGCCCCGGCACTTCGGCCCGCATGATATACATCGACTGGGCGCTCCCGCTCGGCAGCAGCGCCAGCGCGAACACCAGCACGCCCATGCCGCCGATCCAGTGGGTGAAGCTGCGCCACATCAGCAGGCTCATCGGCAGCCCTTCGATATCCGTCAGCAGTGTGGAACCCGTGGTCGTGAAGCCTGACACGGTTTCGAACAGCGCGTCCACAAAGTTCGGAATCGCCCCGCTGATGACAAACGGCAACGCACCGAACACCGAAAGCAGAATCCACGCAAACGCCACGATCACAAAGCCCTCGCGGGCATAGATATTTTGCTTGGTGGGTTTCTTGGCGGTCATGCCGTACCCCGCGAAGAGCAGCGGCAGCAGCACCACCAGCAGCGGCACCATGCCCTCGTCCCGGTAATACAGCGACACCATCAGCGGAAAGAACATCAGGGCCGCGCCTACCTTGAAAATCTGCCCCAGCACATATCGCATCATTTGATAATTCATCTTGCCGCACCGCCTCACTCCATCATATCGTCAAGCGTGCGCAGACGCTCGATGGACGACACCACGATCACCGTGTCGCCGCGCTCCATGCAGTCGTCGCCGCCAGGGAATACCACCTTGTTTTTGCGCAGGATACAGGCAATCAGCACATTCTTCTTGATTTTGAGTTCCCGGAAGGTGGTGCCGATATGAGCGAAGTCATTGGGCACGCTAAATTCCAGCGCCTCGGCCTTGCCGTCCACAATGCGGTACAGTGTGCGCACAGCGCCCTCGGAATTGTGCAGCGCCCGGACATAGCGCAGAATGCGGTCGGTGGCCAGCTCCTTGACCGACACCACGCTGTCCAGACCGATGCTGCCCAGCACGTCGGAGGAAATGCGGCTGGCCTTGGTGATGACCTTGCCCACCTGCTTCGACATAGCATACATCGAGATAATGGCGTTTTCCTCATCGTGCCCCATCAGCGCCACAAAGGCGTCCTGCTGCTCAAGCCCCTGTTCCGCCATGAGTTCATGCTCGGTCGCGTCACCGCAGATAACTTCCGCCTTGGGCAGCGCTTCGCTTAGCTCGAGCGCGCGCGCCGGATCTTCCTCGATGATCTTGACCTTGCAGTTGGTGGTCTCCACCATCTGCTTGGCGAGATAATAGCCCACCTTGCCGCCGCCGGCAATCATCACGCGCCGGGTACGGCTGCGATAGAGCCCCAGCGCCCGCATGAAACTGACCAGTTCGGGACGGGATGCCGTCACATAAATGCGGTCGCCCTTCTTGATAACGAAGTCGCCGTTGGGGATAATGGCCTCGTCGCCGCGCTTGACGGCGCACACCAGCACCCGCACGCGGTATCTTTCATGGATAATGTGGACAGGCTTGCCGATCAGCTCGTTGTCGTCACCGATGGCGATTTCCGCCAGTTCCACGCGGCCGTTGGCAAACGGCTCCAGCTTGATGGCGGAGGGGAAGCGCAAAATGCGCGATATTTCATCGGCCGCCACAAATTCGGGGTTGACCAGCATACTGATGCCGAAATTGGACTGCATGAAGTCCATCTGCTTGGAATATTCCGGTGTGCGCACGCGGGCAATTGAATGGCGGGTGCCCATCTTCTTGGCAAGCATACAGCAGAGTATGTTGAGTTCGTCGGTCTGAGTGGCGGCAATCAGCAGGTCGGCTTTGGCGACGCCCGCCTGCCGCTGAATTTCACAGCTTGCGCCGTTGCCGCAGATACCCATCACGTCAAACTCATTGATGACAGTCTCGACCACTTTGGGATTTTTGTCAATGACAACGACGTCATGCCCCTCACCGGCCAGTTGTTTCGTCAATGAATGGCCTACTTTGCCGTTACCGACAATGATAATATTCATATGTGTCCTTCCTTTTTGAATGGGTGATGAAAAATGTACTATCCATTACTATACATGATTTGTGGGAATTTTGCAATAGTGCGGCGAAAAAATAATCAGAAAAACGCACCCGGGCGGATTCGGATTCGCCTGGGTGCGTTTGTGATTACAAGCGCGTTCCGCCTGGTGGCGCTGCCCCCAGACCCCTGCCAGGAGGTGCCTGCACCCCCTGGACTCCCGCGCTTCGCTTAATTATTTGATCTTCATAATCGCCGCGTTGGATTTGACGCTGTTGCCGAATTTATCCGTCACAATGCAGCGGACATAGCGGCCATTGTTTGTATCCGTCACGGTGGCGGCATACGTTGCGCTCGTGCAGGAGCTGTTGCGCCACGTCCTGCCCTGATCGTCGCTGAGCTGCCACTGATAGGTCAGTCCGCTGCCGGTGGCGACGACCTTGAAGGTAGCGGTCTTGCCCTTTTCGACTTTCGCGTTGATCGGCTGGGTCGTGATTTTCAGCGTCGTCAGCTTCATGATCGCGGCGTTGGAATTCTTCTTGTTGCCGTACTTGTCGGTGATGACACAGCGGACATAGCGCCCGTTGTTGGCATCGGTCACGGTTGTCGAATAGCTGGCGGTGGTTGCCTTGCTGTTGCGCCATGTCTTGCCCTGATCGTCACTGAGCTGCCACTGATAGGCCAGACCGTCGCCGGTCGCAACGACCTTGAAGGACGCTGTCGCGCCGTTCTTGACCGTCTGGTTGGCGGGCTGGGTCGTGATGGTAATCACCATGAGCTTCATCGCGCCGGCGGCGGAGTATTTGGTGTTGCCGTATTTGTCCGAGACGGCGCAGCGCACCCAGCGGCCGTTATTCTTTTCGCTCAGGGTCGCCGCATAGGTCGCGGTCTTGTTGGAACTGTTGCGCCAACTCCCGCCCTTGTCGTCGGAGAGCTGCCACTGGTAGGTCAGACCCTCGCCCGTCGCCTTGACTTCAAACGTCACGGTCGCGCCGTTTTTGGCCTTGACAGTGGTGGGGTGCTGGGTGATTTTGAGCGAAGACGCAATCTTCATCGAAGCCGCGTCGGAAGTTTTCTTGTCGCCGTAGGTATCGGTCACGACACAGCGGACATATCTGCCGTTGTTCTTGTCGCTGAGGGTGGTGGAATAGGTCGCGGTCTTATTGGAGCTGTCGCGCCATGTGCCGCCCTTGTCGTCGGAAAGCTGCCACTGGTAGGTGAGCCCCTCGCCCTTGGCGGTAATGTTAAAGACTACAATGTCACCGAGGGACGTACTGACACTTTTAGGCTGTTCAATAACGGAAAGTGTGCTTTTCACATTAACATCAAACACGGCAGATTTACCACTATAAATTACCGTCACTTTTTGTTTTCCTGCTTTGGTAAATACAATAGGATCACAAGTGAATCCGTCAGTAATTTCTTTTATCACACTATTGCTATACACGGCTGCTAAAACAAGTCCGTCTGTTACTACTTTATCACCAACATTATAATCTAATTTATTTGGTTGATTTTTCACCTCAATAGAAGACATTGTCAATCTGCTCTTAATAACAAGATCAGCATTTCCATCAACGGTGACATTTCCTGTAACGTACTCAAAAGTAAGAACCGGAGTATCAATTGCTCTTATGGTAATATTCCGTTCCTTTCCCATTTTTTTTATCATTTTTCCAAT
>CAMHEZ010000031.1 GCA_946184295.1 uncultured Clostridia bacterium
GCTCGAAGTACTTCTTGCCGACTTCCATAACGACGTCGGAGTACATCTGAATGAATCTTCTGTAGCAGTCCCAGGCCCAGCGGGGATTGCCGGACTGCTCTGCGATGGTCTCTACAACCTCTTCGTTCAGACCGAGGTTGAGGATCGTGTCCATCATACCGGGCATGGAAGCTCTTGCGCCCGAACGAACGGAAACGAGAAGGGGATTTGTCTTATCGCCGAACTTCTTGCCGGTGATCTCTTCCATCTTGCCGATGTACTCGTTGATCTGGCCCTGAATTTCGTCGTTGATCTTCTTGCCGTCCTCATAGTACTGGGTGCAGGCTTCGGTGGTGATGGTGAAGCCCTGGGGAACAGGCAGACCGATGTTGGTCATTTCAGCCAGATTAGCGCCCTTGCCGCCGAGAAGCTCGCGCATATTCGCGTTGCCTTCGCTGAACAGATAAACCCATTTTCTCATGTGTAGAATTACCTCCTAGAATTTTGTGCTAATTCCATTTTAGCGTGAGTACGTGAGTACGCCCATTGCGAAACCAAATGTACGACCCGTACAGTGCTTTATACATGATAACACATACTGCTAGCAAAATCCAGTACTTTCACAATTTTTTCAAAATTTTTTTCCGGCTTTTTCCAGAACCAAAATATCAAAGAACCTAATATTCCTTCTCTTTTTTCGAGGCGTTTTGTGTAAAGTGGAGAAGTCACCCAAAATCCCTTTCAAAAACAAAAATTCCTCTTGAAAAATCGACCTGAAAATGTCATAATGAAATCAATATGATTTTTGAATAAGGAGTGTGCTTTCCAGATATGTCTATTGATTCCTCAACCGAAATCCTCGAAAGCCAGAGCGGCTTTTCCGATAAGATATATGCTTCCAGCGGCAATGTATGCGCCATCGTTCTCGCGGCAGGCGAAGGCAAACGCATGAAAGCCAAGAAGCCCAAGGCCATGATGGAGGTGCTCTTCAAGCCGATGCTCGGCTGGGTTATCGACTCGGTGAGAGCCGCCGGCGTCAACGACGTCTGCGTGGTCACGGGCCATCTGGAAGAAATGGTCAAGGAGTATCTCGCCAAGACTTACACCGGTGACGCAGCCTGCTCCACCGTCACGCAGACCGAACGCAAGGGCACCGGTCACGCCGTGATGATGGCCAGGGAATTTCTGGAAGCCCACAGAGGCGGCAGCGTCCTGATTCTCAACGGCGACGCGCCCTTTATGGACAGCAGCAATATCTCCAATTCCTATTTCTATCATATGGCAAGCAACAGTTGTGTGACCGTCATCTCCGCGATGCTCGACGACCCCACCGGTTACGGCCGCATTCTCCGCAACGCAGACGGCAGACTGCTCTCCATTGTCGAGCATAAGGAAGCCACGATGGCACAGCTCGCGGTCAAGGAGGTCAACTCCGGCGCCTACTGGTTCGAGGTCGATGCGCTGCTTTCGGTGCTCGACACTGACCACATTCAGTGCAGCAGCATCACCGGCGAATATTACCTGCCCGACGCGGTCAAGCTGCTCGGCGACGCGGCGGACGCCTTTACGGCGGATTCGGCCAGCGTGGTCATGGGCGCCAATGACCCGGTACAGCTCAATGAGCTCAATCAGATCGCCCGCTCCCGCATTCTTGATGGCATGATTGCCGACGGCGTGTCCATCACCTGCTCCGACGGCGTCATCATCGGCCCCGACGTCACGGTCGCCGGCGGCACAGTCATTCTGCCCGGCACAATTCTCCGCGGCAAAGTTGACATCGGCGAGGACTGCGTCATCGGCCCCAACTCTCTCATTGAAAATTCCGTCATTCACAACAACGTGATCGTAAACGCCAGTCAGATCAAGCAGAGCGAGGTCTTCGACGACACCGACATCGGCCCCTTCTCTCAGATCAGACCCAACTGCAAGGTCGGCCCCAAGGTACATATCGGCGACTTTGTGGAAGTCAAGAACTCGGTTCTCGACGAAGGCACTAAGGTTGCGCACCTGACCTATGTGGGCGACAGCGACATCGGCAAACGCGTCAACTTCGGCTGCGGCTGCGTCACCGTCAACTACGACGGCAAGAACAAGGCGCGCTGCAAGGTGGGCGACGACAGCTTCATCGGCTGCAACACCAACCTCGTGGCTCCCGTCAGCATTGGTGAAGGCGCCTATACCGCGGCCGGTTCCACCATCACCGACGACATTCCGTCCGACGCGCTCGGCATTGCCCGCGCCCGTCAGGTGGTCAAGGACGGCTGGGCAGCCGCCAAGCGCGACCGCGACAGCAAGAAGTAGGACGTTTTCACGCACTACCTGTCACGCAGCGGGTTTACGGTTTCATATCGGTAAGCAAAGCCGCTGCGAAGCAATGGATTTACTCATAAGACTTCACAGCGGTTTCCGCACGGGGTTCGCCGGGGGTCTTACATAAGGCAGCGCGGAGGGAGCCGTATCCATGACGGCCTTCTCCCTGACATTCAGTTCACCATATTTCAGGAGGAATCACAATGATACTTCACGGAAGTCTGCACGGCAAGGACATCAAGATTTTCTCGTGCAACGCCAACCGCGCACTGGCACAGGCCATCTGCGACGAGCTGCACGAGAAAATGGGCAGCAGCGACGTCACCAAGTTCAGCGACGGCGAAATCGCGGTTTCCCTCAAGGAATCGGTCCGCGGCTCCGACTGCTTCATCGTACAGTCCACCAGCTCCCCCGTCAACGACAACCTCATGGAAATGCTCATCATGATCGACGCGCTCAAGAGAGCTTCCGCAGGCCGTATCACGGCAGTTATCCCCTACATGGGTTATGCCCGTCAGGACAGAAAGGCCAAGGCCAGAGACCCGATCTCCGCCAAGCTCTGCGCCGATCTCATCACCACCGCCGGCGCCGACCGCGTGCTGACCATGGACCTCCATGCGGCACAGATTCAGGGCTTCTTCAATATTCCGGTGGACCACCTCCTCGGCGCGCCCATTCTCGCCAAGTACTTCAAGGAGAAGATCGGCGATCACAACGGCGAATATATGTGTGTTTCCCCCGACCTCGGCTCCGTGACCCGCGTGAGAAACTTCGCGCAGCGTCTGGACTGTCCGATGGCCATTGTGGACAAGCGCCGTCAGAAGGCCAACGTCAGCGAAGTCATGAATATCATCGGTGACGTCAGCGGCAAGAAGGTGCTGCTCATCGACGACATGGTGGATACCGCCGGCACCATCTGCAACGCCGCCGAAGCCCTCATCAAGAACGGTGCGCTGGAAGTCTCCGCCTGCGCGACCCACGCTGTACTCAGCGGCCCCGCGCTCGAGAGAATCGAAAAGAGCCCCATCAAGGAGTTCGTCTTCCTCGACACCATTCATCTGCCGGAAGAGAAGATTCTCGACAAGTTCACCATTCTCAGCACCGCTCCCTACTTCGCGGAGGCGATCGAGAGAATCTATTCGGACAAGCCCATCTCTCTGATTTTTGACTAAATCTGTGTATGACATTGACCCGTCTATACATACAATAAGACAGGAATACCAAGGCAGGGCAGTCACCCGATACGTGGCTGTCCTGCCGTTTGGGCGTTACAGGAGCCCGATACAGGGAGTCTTGTTATGCAGAATTACGTGATGTATCGAATGTTACGAAGATTTTGCTGTTAATTAGGTATATATATATTTTTTACTTTTACTGTAATTTCCTCGATACATCGACAACATTTACCCTGTGAAAGCCGAAAAATCGCGTATTCCAGGGCTTTTTCACTCCTGAAAACTGTAACGAAGGACGGTCTTTTTCCTCGTTACACCTCGATACATTCGTTACACCTCTGCCGCTATCAAACGATTCCCTGACTTCCGAATCTGCAACACGAAAGGACTGATGCCGCCATGTTCGGCATGAACACGAGCAAGCCCCAGGCCATTGACTGGCTGGTGGTCGGGCTGGGCAATCCCGGCAAAAAATACGAGGGCACCCGCCACAACGCGGGCTTTATGGCCGCCGACACGCTGGCAAAGCAATTGGAGATCCGCGTGGAGCGGGTAAAGTTCCACGCGCTCATCGGCGACGGCCTGTGCGGCGGCAAGCGCATTCTGCTGGCCAAGCCCCAGACCTATATGAACCTCTCCGGGCAGGCGGTCGATGAAATCATGACCTTCTACAAGATTCCGCCCGAGCGCCTGCTGGTGATGTGCGACGACATCTCGCTCGAGCCGGGCAAGCTCCGCATCCGCCGCAAAGGTTCCCACGGCGGCCAGAACGGTATGCGCAACATCATCGACATGGTGGAAACCGACCAATTCTGCCGCATCAAGCTCGGTGTGGGCAAAAAGCCCCACCCCGACTACGATCTCGCCGACTGGGTGCTGAGCCATTTCACGCAAAATGAGCTGAAGGAAATGGAACAGTCCGCGCAGCACGCCGCCGCCGCCGTGTCACTCATCGTGGGCGGCGACATCGACAAGGCAATGAATCTGTATAATTCATAATAGGCGATAATTAGCGAGCGTATGCGAGCGCGGGAGTCGAGGGGGTGCTGGCACCTCCTCGCGGGGACGGGGGCAGAGCCCCAGCAGGGCGTGGGGCAGCGCCCCACGAGGGAGGCGGAGCCGACCGAGCAAGACCAGCCCGGACGAAAATCGCGGTCGGGCAAATACAGATACAGCCCAATGCCGGTGGTTTGCCTTTCCCCGATGTCATGTTCTTTACGTTTTACAATTACCTGTATCATTCATAAAATAAGGGAGGGACAGATCATGGCTTCCCGCAATCGGACGGCTTCCGGACGCAAAAACTGGGTCGATATCGCGCGCGGCTTCTGCGCCATGCTGGTGATACTATTCCATGTGCAGGATTCGCCCCTGCTCTACAACATTTTCTATGCGCCCTTCATGGTGCCGCTGTTTTATCTGGTGTCCGGCTACCTCACCAAGATGGAACGAATCAGCGTCAGGAGTTACCTATACAAAAAAGTGTGCAAGGCGCTGATCTTCAAACTGATGGTGGCGTTCAGTCTGACCACGCTGGTGGCCTCGAAGGTGGTCGGCTTCTTCCTCCACCCCTCCACCGTCCCCGTATGGCTGTGGGACACGCTCATGACCTTTCTCCTGAAACCCCGCGCCCTGTTCTTCTCGGTGCTGGTACTGTGCATGGTGTACTTTCTCATCATCAACAAGCTATGCCGCGACAAGACCCGTCCCATGCTGCTGGTCAGCGGACTGCTGATGCTGGCCGGATTTTTCCTGATCCGGCCCGGCCAGCCGCGCTTCTGGGGCTGGGACACCGCGCTCATCTGTCAATGCTTCTATACGGTCGGCTATTGTATCCGCAAGGAAAAACTCATCAAGGATTTTCCCTTCAAACGCTGGCACAGCGTTGTCACAGTCGGCATATTCATTGCCGTCACGGCACTGGCCGCATGGCTGCTGGGCGCGGAGCGCACGCTCATGATCGTGATGAACAACACCTGGCCAATCCTGCCGGTGGCGCTGCTGCTGCTTGTCACGGGGAATATCTTCATGATCTGCTTTTCGCATACCATGCCGAGAAAACGGCTTGTCACGCGGTTTGTGGCCTATGTGGGCAAGCATTCGCTGATTTACTTCATGTGCGGCGGTCCCATCATGGCCTATGTGGGCTACGCCTTCGACCTGCTCTACGGGGCAACGCAGTGGGATATGCTGCAAAATCACTGGCTGATGCCGCTCGTCACCTGGCTCATCACGTGTCTGCTCACGCTGATTCCCTGCAAACTGTCTGACCGCTTCTGCCCCGCGCTCAACGGCCGTTTCCGTATGCCCAAACGCCTGTCCATCAAGCGTCACCCCAAGGCGTGGATCGGCGCGTGTACCGCGTGCGCGGTGATCGCGGCGGGGCTGGCCGCCGCGGCGTGGCACGGGCTGTGGATTCCCAATGCCGTCTACGCCGCACAATACGCGGAAAAGGGCGTGGACGTGTCGTCCTATCAGGGAGACATCGACTGGCCAACACTCGCTTCGCAGGACATTTCGTTCGCCTATATCAAGGCCACCGAAGGCAGCGGCCATGTGGACGCCCGATTCACACGCAACTGGGAAGGCGCGACGCAGACGCCTCTGGCTGTCGGCGCGTACCACTTCTTCAGCTACGACAGCCCCGGCAGCACGCAGGCCGCCAATTTTATCGCCACCGTTCCGTTGACCGAAAACGCCCTGCCGCCCGCGGTCGATGTGGAGTTCTACGGCGACAAGGAGCGGAACCTCCCCGCCAAGGAGGACGTACACCGCGAGCTGCACGTGCTGCTCGACGCGCTGGAGGCGCATTACGGACAAAAACCGATCATTTACGCCACTGAAAAAGCGTATAATCTTTATATCTGGGATGAATTTCCCGACTACGACATCTGGAGCACTGGGACATCTGGCAGTACACCAACAGAATGAAGCTGGACGGCTATGACGGCAAGGAACAATTTATCGACATGAACGTCAGATTTAGTTAAGAGGTATCATATTGGAAACACTCGACTTTATCCCCGCCCTGCTCGACGGGCTGGAGGAATACAAAACGCTGGTTTACGATATCAAGCAGCACCGTCTGCCCGCTGCGGTGACGGGACTGGCCAGCATTCACAAAAATCAGTTTACCGCCGCCCTTGCGCGTTCGCTCGGCAGGAAAATCCTGTATCTCGCGGCGGACGAAGCGGAAGCCGTGCGCACCTGTGAGGATTTGGGCAAAATGGGGCTGCGCGCCTGCTTCTGCCCGGCGCGCGACATCGAGCTGCGCCCGCTGGAGGGCCGTTCCCACGAGTACGAGCACAGCCGCATTGAAACGCTGAGCAAAATCGTCAAAGAGGAATTTGACGTCGCCGTAGTGTGCGCCGACGGCGCGGCACAGCTCACGATTCCCCCCGAGGAATTGCAGGAACGTATGCTCACGATGGAGGCAGGCGCGGAAGTATCAGTGGACGCCTGCGTCAACGCGCTGGCCGCCGCCGGCTATGAGCGCTGCGACATGGTGGAAGGCACGGGACAATTCTCCCTGCGCGGCGGCATTCTCGACTTCTTCCCGCCCGACGCGCCGCACCCCGTCCGCGCCGATTTCTGGGGCGACACCATCGACACGCTCAACTATTTCGACATTGACACCCAGCGCAGTATCGAGCCGATCGAGGTCATTCATCTGCTGCCCGCCGCCGAACTCATCATCACCGACAAGGCAGCACTGGCGGCCAAGCTCCGCGCCCTCGCCCGCACGCTGCGCAGCAAGGCGGCGATTCCCGCCAAGGAGCGCATTCTCAAAGAGGCCGACGAACTGGAATCCGGCCTGAAATGCGGCTCGCCCGATCGCTACATTTCCCTGCTGTGCAGCTATGAGGCGACAATTTTTGACTATATGCCTAAGGGTTCTCTCACGATTGTCAGTGAGCATATCGCCGTGCAGGAACGTCTGCGCAACTGCGAAGCACTGATGCACGAGGAGGTCAAGAACCTCATCGAGAGCGGGATTCTCTGCAAGGGCATGGACAAATTCACCCTGTCCTACGGCGAATTGATGGCAAAACTGTCCCACGCGCTGTATCTGGAAACCTTTACCCGCGGCGGCTATGAGTTTGACTTGCAGGCGCTCCTCAACATCAACGCCCGCCAGCACCCCGTCTGGAGCGGCAAAGGCTCCGACCTCATCGAGGAAATCAAAGCCATGACGGACGGCGGCAGCGCGGTGATTCTGCTGGGCGGCACGCCGCGTTCCTGCGAGGGTCTGTATGAAGACATCAAGAAGGCCGGTCTGCCCGTCACGCGCAACAATGCTCCCAAGCTGCCGCTCCCCCAAGGCGTGACGGTAGCGGAAGGCGGTCTGTCGGGCGGCTTTGAGTACCTGTCCATCGGCGTG
The DNA here is from genome assembly GCA_946184295.1 of uncultured Clostridia bacterium. GTDB lineage: Bacteria > Bacillota > Clostridia > Oscillospirales > Acutalibacteraceae > RUG762. Next base: position 7,846 of record CAMHEZ010000031.1, read on the forward strand.
GCAGTGCTGTCATGGGGCCGCTATACCCGCCCCGCTTCCGAAACCAATTCCAAGGTCCGCAAGAACAAAAACGCCCTTGACCTGCAAAATCTCAACGAGCTGACGCTCGGCGATTATGTGGTACATTCCTCCTACGGCGTGGGCACCTTCGGCGGCATCGAGAAAATCAAGACCGACGGCATCACCAAGGATTTCATCAAAATCAATTACGCCAAGAGTGATGTGCTGTATGTGCCCATCACGCAGCTCGACATGGTGAGCAAGTACATCGGCGGGCAGGAGGGCGCTTCAGTCAAGATCAACCGCCTCGGCACCGACGAATGGGAAAATCAGAAGCGCCGCGTGCGCAAGCATGTGGCGGATATCGCCGACAAGCTGGTGAAGATTTACGCGGAACGCATGAAGGCGGAGGGCTATGCCTTTGACGCCGACACCGAATGGCAGCGGGAATTTGAGGACCGCTTTGAATACCCCGAGACTTTCGACCAGCTCAAGGCAGTGGAAGAAATCAAGCATGACATGGAACGCGCCACCCCCATGGACCGCTTGCTCTGCGGCGATGTGGGCTTCGGCAAGACGGAAGTCGCCCTGCGCGCCGCCTTCAAGTGCATGATCGAGGGGCGGCAGTGCGCCATTCTCGTACCCACCACCATTCTGGCGTGGCAGCACTTCCAGACCGCCGCCAACCGCTTTGACGCCTATCCCTTCCGCATCGAAATCCTCTCGCGCTTCCGCACACCCAAGCAGCAGGCCGAAATCCTGCGGCGGCTCAAGCGCGGCGACATCGACCTGATTATCGGCACGCACAAGCTCATTCAAAAGAGTGTGGAATTTCACGATCTCGGCCTCGCCATCATCGACGAGGAACAGCGTTTCGGCGTGGCACAGAAGGAACGCTTCAAGGAGCGCTATCCGGCGGTGGATATTCTCACGCTGTCCGCCACCCCTATCCCCCGCACGCTCAACATGGCCATGAGCGGCCTGCGCGATATTTCCTCCCTCAACGAGCCCCCGCAGGACCGTCACCCCGTGCAGACCTACATCATCGACCACGACGACGGTATGATTGCGGAGGCCATTCACCGCGAACTGCGGCGGGGCGGTCAGGTCTTTTACCTGCACAACAAGATCGAGGATATCGAAAATACCGCCGCCCGTGTGGCCGAAATGGCGCCCGAGGCACGCATTGTGGTGGGACACGGTCAGATGGCGGAAGACGCCCTCAGCGAGGTCTGGCGCAAGCTGCTCGACCACGATGCGGATATCCTCGTCTGCACCACCATCATCGAAACCGGCGTGGACATTCCCAACTGCAACACACTCATCATCGAAAACGCCTGCAATTTCGGTCTGGCGCAGCTCCATCAGATTCGCGGCCGCGTGGGACGCAGCTCCCGCCGCGCCTATGCCTATCTGACGGTGCCGCCCTTCAAGTCGCTCACCGAAACCGCCAGCAAACGTCTGCAAGCCATTCGCGAGTTTACCGAATTTGGCTCCGGCATCAAAATTGCCACCCGCGATTTACAGATCCGCGGCGCGGGCAACCTGCTGGGCAGCGACCAGTCGGGACAGGTGGAGAGCGTCGGCTACGATATGTATATGAAGATGCTAAACGCGGCCGTCCGCAAAGTCAAGGGCGAGGCGCCGCTGGCGCAGGACATCGAATGTCTGGTGGATATCCGCATTGAAGCCCACATTCCCGAAAAATATATCGAATCCTCCCAGCTGCGGCTGGAAGTCTACCGCATGATCGCGTCGGTGCGCACGGAGGAGGACGCCTCCGACGTCATCGACGAGCTGATCGACCGCTTCGGCGAGCCGCCGAAATCCGTGATGGGGCTGATTACGGTTTCCCAGCTGCGCAGCCGCGCCTCTGCCGCCGGTATCAAAGAAATCCGGCAGGGCGACGGGAAATACCTGCTCTACAGCGACCAGATCAATCTGGAGGTCTTCGCCATGCTGGCCGAAAAGCTCCCCCGCCGCGTCACCATCATCGACAAGGCCCCGCCCTACATTGCCATCAAAATCAATCCCGACAAGAGCGCAGCCGACAACCTCCGCGAAATCCTCGGCGCTCTGGGCGATGTGGAAAAGCAGCAGCCAACGGAGGCATCATAACACAATAAAAAAATCCTGTGAGATTTTATGATTCTCACAGGATTTTTTTGATGCTTCCGGATTCGCCTGACTGCATTGTGGGTCTTGGCGCGTGACGCTCGGTCGGCTAAAGCCTCCCTCATGGGGCTTTGCCCCATTCCCCAGTGGTGGCGAGTGCCCTAGCTTTCGCTTGCGAAAGCTTACGCCCCTGCTAGGAGGACCAGTCCCCTTGGACTCCCGCGCTTCGCTTAATTGCGCTTCGCTTTTTCATTTCTTTATTCATTATTCATTATTCTTTATTCTTTTCTTCTGCTTCGCTTAATTATGTTTCACTTGCCGTCTTCTGAAAACAGACCGTTCTGACCTTTTCGATACATGCAGTTGGCAACCCGTCGTGCAGCAGCAGCTTACCGCCTGCCAGACCGTACACGCCGCCTTTGGTCAGACGGTAGGTCATCTCCGAGAAGGAGGCAAAGACCTTGGCCGCCTCCCGAATCCGCCAGTGCGGCACAAAACCCCCCAGCATACCGCCGAAATCGCCGACCGTCTCCCCCTCGCAGCGGCACGCCAGAAACGCGGCGATTTCTGCCGCCGCCGCGCAGCTGTCCGCCATGTAAAAATGATGTACGATCACGTCAGGCTCCCAGCCGCGTTCAGCGGCCGCGGCAAGCCCGTCGGCCAGCGCCGCCGCGACAGATACTTCTTCCACGCCGCGCAAAATCAGATGCGTACCGAAAATCTGTGTGCTTTCGGTACCGTTCTTTCCCGACAGCGACAGCGCGTCGGCATAGGGATAAAGCAGTTGACTAAACGTCACAGGACAGTTATCCATCAGATGCCGCAGCATCACCCGCGAAGCCAAAGAACAGGCGGCAATATGCGCCCCGTCATATGCGAAGTCACCGCCGCCAAACCGCAAGCCCAACAGCCTTTCCATACGATGATCCCCCTTCCCTCAACTCATTATTCATTATTCGTTATTCACTCTTCATTATTCACTGAGCGAGCCACAGGCGAGCGCTACAGTATCCCCGTTGCCTTCATGATGTCGAGGGCGACGTAACCTTTCTGCTGATCGCCGTTGACAATGATGTCAGCCGCCGAACGGTACAGGCTCTGACGCTTGGCGTAAAGGGAACGAATCGCCCCCAGCTTGTCCTCGCATTGCAGCAGCGGACGGGTGTTGTCGTTGGCGAGACGCTGATAGACCACTTCGGGCGGCACGTCGATGAGCACCATCACGCAGCCCCGGCGCAGCGCTTCCACATTGCGCTTGAAAGTCAGCGCACCGCCGCCTGCCGAGATGATGAGCCGCACCCGCCGCACCAGATCTTCGCACACCTCATGCTCGCGGTCACGGAAATAGTCCTCGCCGTAAACCCGGAAAATATCGCTGACCGACATACCCTCCTGCTGCTCAATCAGACTGTCGGTGTCCACCAGCTCGCGTCCGGTGTTGAGCGCCAGCTCGTTGCCGACCGTGGTCTTGCCGCAGCCCATAAAACCAAACAGCACGATATTTTTATTCATCATAGCCCCTCCCCTGTTTATTTGCTTGCCGTGAAATGCTCGTTCATATAAGCCGTGGCGTGCGTGATGACCTGTTCCACTTCGGCGGCGTCAAAGGTCACGCCCAGCCAGATTTCCTGCGCGGCAGCCGCCTGCCACACCAGCATGGGCATACCGCCCTGCGCCTGACAACCCGCGTTCCGCGCCGTTTGCAGCAGCTTGGTCTGTTCGGGATTATAGACTGCGTCAAACACCGCCTTGCAGTGCGGCAGCAGCTCAGCGGCAACCGGCATGGCCTCGGTCTTGGGGTACATACCTACGGGCGTGGCGTTGACCAGCAGGTCAAAGTCACCGCTCAGAGCCGCGATGTTGACAATCTCGGCCTTCACGTCGGGGTGATACTGCCGTATCTCATGGATGATGGTCTGCGCGGCGGGCCTATCGCTTTCCAGCACGCCGAAGGTAATCGCACACCCCGCACGCGCCGCTTCTCCGGCAAACACGCGGCAGACGCCGCCCGCCCCCAGAATCGCCACACGACCTTTCAGGGAAATATCCGCCGCGTCGAGTGCCCGCAGAAAGCCCGTCGGGTCAGTGGTGCGGCCGGAAACGTCGCTGCTGCGCACGGTATTGACCGAGCCGTATTCTTTGGCCACGCCTTCCACGGAGGACAGATAGGGGATCACCGCCGATTTGAAGGGAATGGTGACATTGAATCCGTCCAGCTCGCGCAGCAAACAGGGTATCTCGGTGTCCAGCGCGGCGGGGTCCACATCGACCACACTGTAAACCGCGTCAATGTCGTTGAGCCTGAACAGCTCGGTGTGAATAAAAGGCGACATGGTGTGGCCGATGGGATGACCGATCACGGCAAATTTTTTGGTATTCATCAATAAATCTTCTCCATTCTGTAGGCTGACGTCAAAAATGAAAATAAACCGTTAAAATTGGGAATAATTTTCAGAAACGTATTGACAAATGCGCTCGTTGCTAATAATATCTTAGTAGTGGCTGTGACCCGTAAGATGGATTAGCACGCAATGCATAAGATACTAACAGTGTAGCATACTTTCCATCGAAATTCAACAGGTTTCTTGACAGTCCGAATCAATCCCTCAAAGGAGGTGCTTTTTGTGGTATTTGAAAAGGTAAAGGCGATTCTCGCCGATCAGTTTGACGTAGAAGAGGACTCCATCACCTTAGAGACCAACATTCAGGAGGATCTCGGTGCGGACTCCCTCGACGTGATGGAGCTGATGATGACCTTGGGCGATGAGTTTGACACGCAGGTGGATGAATCCGAAGTGGAGAACATCACCACCGTTGGCGCTCTGGTCAATTTCATCGAAGCCAACACATAATGCGCGTTTGATGAGGCTGAAACAATAATAACGAAAATACCGTCGATACAGGCTCTCGCAGGCCCCCATCGGCGGTATTTTCATTGTGAATGGGAAAGAAGGGTTTATATCGTCAGGAAACCGGCGTCTGAGATCTGTCATCAGGCCCATTGACGCCAATCGACGTCGTAGGAGATATTGATCCACTCACCCGCGTCATTGCGGCGGAACGCGCTGTAGGGCGGCGCATCGAGCAGCTCCAGCGTATCGGGGCAGTAATTGACCACCGTGTTGAGGTCATATACACCGTTGCAGCGGGAATTGGAGAGGTATTCATCGCTTTCGGTGCCGGTAAAGAACCGCCAGCCGCTGTCGTACATTGATGAGGGCATGACGCGGTAGATCAGTGCCACGGGAATGCCGTCCACCAGCACCGTATCCGGGGCAATGCAGAGTCCCCTTCCACGCACGAAGCGCTTCAATTGTTCACGAGGTATCTTGAAATTTTTCATGTGCCGCAGCACCCCCCATGGATGATTTTTGATTTCTGTTTTATGGTAACATATAAAATGTGACATTTTAACGACTATTTGTGAATTTAATTTGAACATTATAGCAGCAAAATGCCCGGCTCCCACGATGAAACACGAGCCGGGCATTTTGGTTGAAGGTTGTTATTGTTGATGTATCAAAATCAGTTGGCAGGTAAACGGAATCATCTTGGGAAAATTATTTGACGGCGGCAAAGCCTTTTTCCAGGTCGGCAATGATGTCGTCGATATGCTCGGTGCCGATGGAGAGGCGAATGGTATTCGGCTTGATGCCCTGATCGAGCAATTCCTCCTGCGAGAGCTGGGAATGGGTCGTGGTCGCGGGGTGAATCACCAGCGACTTCACATCGGCCACATTGGCCAGCAGCGAGAAGATTTCGAGGTTGTCAATGAATTTGTGCGCCTCGGCCTGACCGCCCTTGATGTCGAAGGTGAAGATCGACGCGCCGCCATTGGGGAAATATTTCTGATAGAGGGCATTCTGCGGGTGATCGGGCAATGAGGGGTGGTTGACCTTCTCCACCAACGGGTGATTGGCGAGGTACTCGACCACCTTCTTGGTGTTCTCCGCGTGGCGTTCCAGACGGAGCGACAGGGTTTCAATGCCCTGGAGCAGCAGGAAGGCGTTGAAAGGCGAGATCGCCGCGCCGGTATCTCTCAGCAGAATCGCGCGGATATAGGTGACGAAGGCAGCGGGGCCTGCTGCAGCCACAAAGGACACACCGTGATAGCTGGGGTTCGCGTCAGCGATGGGCGCGTACTTGCCGGAGGCCTTCCAGTCGAATTTGCCGGAATCCACGATAATGCCGCCCAGTGTCGTGCCGTGGCCGCCGAGGAACTTCGTGGCGGAATGCACCACGATGTCCGCGCCGTGCTCGATGGGGCGAATGAGATAGGGCGTACCGAAGGTGTTGTCAATCACGACGGGCAGGCCGTGCTTGTGAGCGATGGCGGCGATAGCGTCGATGTCAGGAATATCGCTGTTGGGGTTGCCGAGGGTTTCAAGATAGACCGCCTTGGTATTGGGCTTGATAGCTGCCTCAACTTCGGCGAGATTGTGAATGTCAACAAACGTGGTGGACACACCGTAGAGCGGCAGGGTGTGCGCCAGCAGGTTGTAACTGCCGCCGTAGATAGTCTTCTGCGCAACGATGTTGTCGCCCTGCTGTGCGAGCGCCTCAATCGTATAGGTGATGGCCGCCGCGCCGGACGCCACAGCCAGTGCTGCCACGCCGCCTTCGAGGGCTGCCACGCGCTTTTCCAGCACGTCCTGCGTGGAGTTGGTCAGTCTGCCGTAGATGTTGCCCGCGTCTGCCAGACCGAAACGCGCCGCCGCATGAGCGGAATTTTTGAATACATACGAAGTGGTCTGGTAGATCGGCACGGCTCTGGAATCAGTGGCCGGGTCGGGCTGTTCCTGACCGACATGAAGCTGGAGGGTTTCAAACCGGAATTTTGCGCCGTTCACCTTGCTCAAATCACTCACGCTGCTCGCCTCTTTCTGTGTATTGACAGCGACATTTGCCGCGGTCTGTGTATTCTGTACGTTAGCTGCTGTATTCTGCACAGCTGCCGCTTCGACAGCTTCTTCTTTTTTCTTCTTACCAAAAAGTCCCATAATATTGTAATCTCCTTTTATCAATTTGTTTTTGAAAAGTGATGTGCCGATGGCACGCCGCGAAATCATCAGCCGCGACACATTCGCCCAAATCGATAATTGGTACGGACTAAATGCGTAAAGGAATGGGTCATCTTTCATCAGTCCTTACATTACTTTTGAATTACCTATATCACTTATTTATTTAATAGGTTTTGTAGGTATATACTACCACACCCTTTTTGATTTGTCAAGCATTATTTTTTTATTTACAGTTTATTCATAAAAAGTGCCGTCCGCGTAGTTTGACACCACACAGACGGCACGCGCCGCTTCACAGTTACATCATGATTTTTACACGACAGTTCACGCAGCCGCAGCCCTTCTCTTGTTCATCAGCAGGTGCGCCAGCACGCCCATCGCGGCGCAGGCTGCCAGCAGCAGGATTCCCAGTACCGGGCGGAACCGGAACCACGCAATAGCGATAATCAGCAGCGAATGCGTCATGCCAATCAGGAACATCACCACAAACAGTGCGCCGTTGATGACGTTGCCCAGCAGCGGCACAAAGGACGCCACCTTGGTCAGCGGGCTGATGAGCGCCGTGTAGCCGAAAATAACCAGCATCGCGCCGAGCAGACGCATGGCCCACTTCATCATTTTATCCGCCGCACGCATATCGGCGATCATTTCCGCCGCTGTGTGAACGCCTTCGGTGACATAATTGACCTTTTTGCCGCTGGTGGAAGTGTAGGTAATAAAGCTGTTGTCCGATACCGTGGCAATCAGGCTGAGCTCCTTCCAGTCGTTATACTTCCATGAAATGCGGAAATCACCGATTTCCGGCTTGTTGATATCTTCCGCGTCGGTGAGATAGACGCCGTATGTCGTGCAGCCGTCGGGAATCTTTACGTCCTCCGCATCGGGTGCGAGCGATTTATCCGTTCCCAGTTGTTTGATTTGCTGGCTGCTGAGACGGTAGCTGCCCAGCGTGACCTTTTCGGCGTACCATGTCTCGCTGTCGTACGGGGAAGATGTAGGATTCTGATGGGAGGCTGACTGGGCAAATGCGGACGAATCAATCAATCCCTCTTTCCACACCTTTTCATAAGTATAGGTCGTATCGCCGTCATCGTCCGTGTCGGAGTCCTCTTCCCACTGATAGATTTCCACCACGCGCCGCAACGCCGGGGTATGCACGCTCATTTGGAACAGTTCGTCGGAGAGCTGCTCGTCAAGCGTCGTGAACCTGCCGCCCACCGCGACCAACTGTCCCGCGTACTGCGCGGGGTCGCTGTCGGAGACAATCTCCACGACATTTTTCTCCACTTCGTTAGTGGTGCGGATATTGCGGACATTGTTGCCCTCGTTCCACCAGAGCAGTATCGTACCCGCCAGAATCATCACAATACCGCTGATGACCCCCGCGAACAGACCGCCTTTTTTCTTTTGATTATTCATAATAAACCTGCCTTTCTCAAAAGCTTTGCCTTTATTATAACATATTTTGGTGATAATGCAAGAGAAAATTCAACCGTTTTTGGTTTCGCCCGACCTCGTTGCAAATTCAAGCGCGATTTGCTCGCCAAGGCCGACGGCCTTGGCTGCTGGGGCGCTGCCCCTTGCCCCGGCAGGAGGCGCTTCGCCCCAAGCTGTTGCTTGTCAACAGCTAGCACTCCCCGCGCTTCGCTAATTATAAAAAAACCAAGGCGGCTCGGGTAATCCGGACCGCCTTGGCAATACAAAGTGAGGAGGTAATTATCATAAATGGAAATTAGTCAGCAAACATGGGGGTAGAGAGGTATCTCTCGCCCGTATCGGGAAGCAGCGCGACGATGACCTTCCCCTTATTTTCGGGGCGCTTGGCCAGCTCGGTCGCGGCAAAGACCGCCGCACCTGCCGAGATACCCACCAAAAGGCCCTCGGTACGCGCCAGCGTTCTGCCGGTGGCAAAAGCGTCGTCATTCTCCACCGCGATGATCTCGTCATAAATCTCCGTGTTGAGCGTATCGGGAACGAAGCCCGCGCCGATGCCCTGAATCTTGTGAGGGCCGGGGGTACCCTTCGACAGCACAGGAGAACCTGCCGGCTCCACCGCGACGATCTTCACGTTGGGATTCTGGGATTTCAGATATTCGCCCACACCGGAAACCGTGCCGCCGGTGCCAACGCCTGCGACAAAGATATCCACCTTGCCGTCGGTATCGTTCCAGATTTCAGGGCCGGTCGTGGCCAGATGCGCGGCGGGATTGGCGGGGTTGGTAAACTGGCTGGGAATGAAGCTGCCGGGGGTCTGCTCGGCCAGCTCCTGCGCCTTGGCAATCGCACCCTTCATGCCCTTGGCGCCTTCGGTCAGCACCAGTTCCGCGCCGTAGGCTTTGAGCAGGTTGCGGCGCTCGATGCTCATGGTCTCGGGCATGGTGAGAATGATTCTGTAGCCTCTGGCGGCTGCCACGGCGGCCAGACCGATGCCGGTGTTGCCGCTGGTCGGTTCAATGATGACCGCGCCGGGCTTGAGAAGACCCTTGGCCTCCGCGTCGTCGATCATGGCCTTGGCCACTCTGTCCTTGACGCTGCCGGCGGGATTGAAATATTCCAGCTTGCCGTAAATCTCGGCTTCCAGCTCATGGTTGGCAATGTAATTGGTGAGCTTGAGCAGCGGGGTGCCGCCGATGAGTTCGGTGAGGGTGTTGTAAACTTTCATGATGATGATCTCCTTTTGATGATGTGTGACTAGGCTTGTTAATGACCTATTAGCCTATAAGTTTTGTAGGTATTATAGCACCGTCTTTCCCGTTTGTCAAGTACCAATTTCATTTTTTTACAGAGAAACAGAAAAAAGCCGCCGTTTGCACGGCGGCAGATGGAAAGAGAAATAGAATGACCCATGCGGATCGAAAAAACAACGTGTATCAATCAGATTTTTACGACGGCAGTTCCAGCAGCGCGGCAGTGTCTTCGGCAGTGTCAAGGGTAGAAACGTCCTGAAGCTTGGAGTTGATGGCCTTGGTGCGGGCGCCCACGAGCTTTTCCAGCTCATTGTCAGCCTGACGCAGCCGTTCCCGCGTCTTATTGAGCACCTGTTCAAACCGGCCAAATTCCAATTTGGCTGCTTCCAGAATCTTCCAGACCTCGCCGCTTTTCTTTTGAATGGCAAGCGTGCGGAAGCCCATTTGCAGGCTGTTGAGCATGGCAGCCATGGTAGAGGGACCTGTGATATTGACATGGTAATCCCGCTGAAGTACCTCCACCAGTCCCATGTTGACCACCTCAGCATACAGCCCTTCAAACGGCAGGAACATGATAGCGAAATCGGTAGAATAGGGCGGCACAATGTACTTGCTCTGAATGCTCTTGGCACAGCGCTTGATTTCCTGCTCCAAGGCCGCACGCCTGACTTTGATGGCATCGTTACTGCCTTCCTCATAAGCGTCTATGAGCGCGGCGTACCGCTCGCCGGGAAATTTGGAATCAATGGGCAGATACACAAACTCGCCATCCTTTGGGCCGGGAAGCCTGACGGCAAAATCCACCTTTTCCGAACCGTTTGGATTGAGCCGGTACTGTTCCTTGTACTGCTCCGGGGCAAGAATCTCGCCCAGAATGGACGAGAGCTGAATTTCGCCCATGATACCGCGGCTCTTGACGTTGGCAAGCACCTTTTTGAGATCCGACACGCCCGACGCGACGTTTTTCATCTCGCCCAATCCCTCATAAACCTCGGCGAGCCGCTTGTTGACCGCTTCAAAAGACTGTGTGATGCGGTCGTTGAGCGTCTTTTGCAGCTTTTCGTTGACGGTTTGATCGATTTTGTCCAGACTCGCCTGATTCTCCGTCCGCAGCTTGTCCAAGGCAATGGTATTGTCGGTGCGGATTTTATCGAGAGCCTCGGACATTTCCTTCCGAATAGCAGTGAAGGATTCGTGCAGGGCGGTCAACTGTTCGGTATTGGCTTTCTGCTGACGCTCCTGACTTTCGTTGATCGTCTTACCAAGGGTGGTCACCTGACTGGTCACTGTCGCGAAGGATTCGCTGAATTTCCGATCGAGGATTTTCTGCATTTTCTCGGTGACGACGCCGTTAATAGCGGTCAGTTGTCCATTTGTCTCCCGGCGGGAATCCGCCATTTCCTCCCGCATCTTGGCGAGAGCAGCCTCGGTTCTGACCTGCTGGCGATCCAACGCGTCACGCAGATTTTTCTGCAAAGCGGACATGCGGGCGAGGTTGGTGTCATTCTGGCGAGTCTCCTGATCGTGCATCTGCCGGTTCATACTGTCGATGTTCTCCCGCAGCAATGCGATCTGCTGCTCCAGCGCGGACGTGTCAACGCTACCGCCTCCCGACGGCTTCAGCAGCAGCACAATCAGCAGGAGTATCATCACGACACAGCAAATCAATATAGCAATATCCATGTGTCAACCTTCCTCTCATTAGGGGATTTTTCCATATTATACTACGGTTTTGTGAATGATGTCAAGCCGCTTGACATTTCCGGCTCCTGCTTTTATAATGTCAAGCATACACTTCCCAACCACATGGAAATCAATTTTGGTCTGCGCTTTAATTTGATTCGCCTGAACTTATCCGACATCTTGGTGCATCTTGCCCGCTCAGCCTATGGCTTCGCTTGTGGGACGCTGTCCCACGCCCTGCAAGGGCTCTGCCCTTGACCCGGCAGGAGGTGCCTGCACCCCCTGCACTCCCGCGCTCGCATGCACTCGCTTAATTATTTTTCCAAATTGATTTCCCTGTTCCAGCCGAAAGGAGCCATTCGATATGCCAAACGAATTTTCACGCACACAGCTGCTTCTGGGCGCAACTGCCATGGAGACCCTCGCGGCCTCCCGCGTAGCGGTGTTCGGTGTGGGCGGCGTGGGCGGCTATACGGTGGAAGCGCTGGCGCGTTGCGGCGTAGGGACGCTGGACATCATCGACAGTGACACCGTCGCACTCACCAACATCAACCGTCAGATCATCGCCACCCACAGCACCGTCGGTCAATACAAAGTCGATGCTGCCGCCGCACGCATTCACGACATCAACCCCGCGGCGGTGGTCAATGTTCACCGCGTTTTCTATACCCACGAAACCGAGAAACAGTTTGATTTCACACAGTACGACTATATCGTTGACGCCATCGACACCGTGACCGGCAAAATTGCCCTTGTCATGAACGCACAGGCGGCAGGTACGCCCATCATCTGCTCGATGGGGGCAGGCAATAAGCTCGATCCGACTGCCTTTGAGGTCGCGGACATTTTTGAGACTTCCGTTTGTCCGCTGGCACGCGTCATGCGGCAGGAACTCAAAAAACGCGGCGTGAAGCGTTTGAAGGTGGTCTACTCCAAGGAGCCGCCGCTCACGCCCATTCCCGACCCGCACGACCTCGAAGCCCAGCAGGAAGGCCGACGCAGCGTCCCGGGCAGCACGGCCTTCGTGCCGTCCGTGGTGGGACTTATCATCGCCGGCGAGGTCATCAGGGACTTGACCGGACACGCACGTTAAAATAAAAAATCACACACCGTCCCACTGTGGGGTGATGTGTGATTTTTTTTGCGCTGCAAAAGTTACCATCTGCCTCCGCCATAAGAGCCGCGCGGGTCATAGGGCAGATTGTGAATCGCGTCCTCGCGTTCGAGATAATAGTTGTAAATCAGATTAGCGACACGCCCCCGCATACGCAGCACGTCAAGCTGACTGCGAGAAGTAGCATCAGCATTCGATGTGAAAATACCCAAAAAGTAATCGACATAACGCAGATAGAAAATGCCCGCCTCATGGCTGACAATCCCCGACTCGCCACCCTTGCGGCCGATGTCGATGTCGTCGCAGATATAGCGCGTGAAGCCGCCGTTGCCGCGCTGCCGCAGAAACAGCCGCCCGGCATATTCGCACAACCAGCGGCTCAGGCCGCGGTTGCGGTAGATATTCTCAAAAAATACCAGCATATCCTGTGCGCAGGTGATATTTTTGCGGCTGTCGCTCGGAATTTTGGTACGACCGACATAACTTTCCAGCGACGTGCTCTTCATACCGAAGCGCCGACAGCAGCCGTTGATATAATTCAGCCCCATCAGCTCGATCAGCACATTGGCCGGCGTGTCCTCATTGGCGGCGATCATCCACGAGAGCAGCTCATCAATCGAATAGGACATGGTCCCCCGCTCAAACGCACCTGGCGCAGGGGTAATCCATAGGTCGGGCACAATGACACAGTCGTCCAGGCTCATTTTTCCCGCGTCAATCCGCATGAGCGTGGCCAGCAACACGGGGATATGCGCCATACCCGCCGCCTGCATGGGATAATCCGGCGCAAATTGGAAGGGAATGGTGTCAGTGTCAAAATCCTTATAGATAATAGAAATTACGCCGTCCACCGTGTGAATCTCGTCAAGTAATCTCTGGGAAAGTTCGGGATGGGTCATTGGGTCACACCTCCTGACAGGGTAAGCGCAAGCGAGAATTAGCGAAGCGTGGGGTGCAGGGGGCTGGCTCCCTGCCGGGTCAAGGGCAGCGCCCTTGCAGGGGGTGGGGCAGCGCCCCACAAGGCAAGCGTAGCTTGCCGGGCAAATCGCACCAAGATCACCGACCAGCCCCGGCGAATACAGAAACCGCCCCGCCGTCAATCAAAACCCTGCACCCCAGCGGCAGTGACAGCGAAGGCACACTGTGACCGCACGGCAGACCGCTTATCACAGGAACGCCCAGCGGCGCAAACCATTCGCGGAACAGTTCGTCAAATGTCGCGCCATCCGGCGGCGTGCAGTCCCGCCAAGTACCGAGCAGAATGCCCGCGCATGTTTGCAGCAGTCCCCCGTCGCGCAGATGGAGCAGCGCACGGTCAATGGCATACGCCCTCTCCCCCACGTCCTCCAAGAACAAAATTTTGCCCTCGGTTTCCAATTGATACGGCGTGCCGACAGTGGAGGCAATCACCGTGAGATTGCCGCCCGTCAGAATGCCCTCGGCGCGACCTTCACAAAGCACGCGCAGCGGCTCGCCAAAGGCGGTCAGCTCACGGGGAAAATCCCCCCGCAGAACGGCGGCAAGACAATCGCGGCTGCGGGAATCCTCCCGCGCCTCGGCAATGCCCGGCATCGGCGTGTGAAAGGTAACCAGCCCGCAGCGCTGATGCAGAATCGCGTGCAGCACGGTCACATCGCTGTAGCCGCAGAAGATTTTCGGGTTTTCCCTTATCATATCACAATCCAGATATTTGTCAAGCCTTGCGCCGCCATAGCCGCCGCGCATGGCAATCATCGCCTTGATCTCCGGGTCAGCGAAGGCATCGTTGATATCCTTGGCGCGGGTGAGATCGTCTCCCGCCAGATAGTGCTTACGGGCATAGCAGGAGGAATAAATCACGGGGGTGTAGCCTAATTCCCCGATGAAATCGGCGGCGGGTTCTATTTGCGCCGGGTCTACGGGGGAACACGGGGCGATGAGGGCGATTTTGTCGCGCGGGCTCAGGGATTCGGGGAGGATCATGGTGCATTCTTCCTTTATGTTTTTATGTTACCATATGTAAAAACGCCGTCGAATATCCGTTTCGACGGCGTTTTTTACGGATTCGCCTGAGCGCGATTATCATCTTGGTTCGTTTTGCCCGGCAAGCTCCGCTTGCCTGATGGGGCTTTGCCCCATGCCCCAGCAGGGCGCTGCCCTGCACCTGCCAGGAGGACCAGTCCCCCTGGACTCCCATTGTTGGGCGGCTCTGTTTATTGCAGCGCGTCGAGAAGGGCCTGCGTCTTATCGGTTCTTTCCCACGGCACATTCAAATCGGTTCTGCCCATATGGCCATAGGCCGCCACCTGACGATAAATCGGACGGCGCAGATCCAAGTCCCGGATAATCGCCGCCGGACGCAGGTCAAACACCTTTTTCACCGCTTCGGCAAGCGCGCCGTCGGACACCTTGCCCGTACCGAACGTATCGACAAAAATCGACACCGGGTGCGCCACGCCGATGGCGTAGGCAATCTGAATCTCGCACTTTTTCGCCAGTCCCGCCGCCACGATATTCTTGGCGATATACCGCGCCGCATAAGCCGCCGAACGGTCTACCTTGGTCGGGTCTTTACCCGAAAAAGCGCCGCCGCCATGTCTGGAATAGCCGCCGTAAGTATCCACAATGATCTTGCGTCCCGTCAGGCCGGAGTCACCCTGCGGTCCGCCCACCACGAAACGGCCCGTGGGATTGACGAAGATTTTCAGCTTGTCGTCCACCAGCTTTTCGGGCAGCGTCGGCATAATCACATACTTGATGACGTCCGCGCGAATCTGCTCGAGCGATGCGTCGGGTGAATGCTGTGTAGACACGACCACTGTGTCAATGCGCACCGGGGTACCGTCCTCTCTGTATTCCACCGTGACCTGCGTCTTGCCGTCCGGCTGGAGATAGCCCACTGTGCCATTCTTGCGCACCTCGGCGAGCTTCTTGGCCATCTTGTGCGCGAGAGAAATCGGCAGGGGCATCAGTTCTTCCGTTTCATCGCAGGCAAAGCCAAACATCATGCCCTGATCGCCGGCGCCGATTCTGTCGATCTCGCTGTCGCTCTGACCGTTCTGCACTTCGTTGGACTCATTCACGCCCATCGCGATATCCGGCGACTGCTCGTCGATGGAAGTCACCACCGCGCAGGTCTTTGCGTCAAAGCTGGATTCCGCGCCGTTGTAGCCGATTTCACTGATGACTGTGCGGGCGATCTTGGGGATATCCACATAACAATCGGCGGTAATCTCGCCCATGACCGAGACATAGCCCGTTGTCACGGTCGTCTCACAGGCGACGTGCGCGCCCGGGTCTTTTTCGAGAATCGCGTCCAGCACCGCGTCGGAAATCTGGTCGCACACTTTATCGGGATGTCCTTCTGTCACGGATTCCGATGTAAAAAGATAATTAGGCATATTATACTTCCTTTCTTTTGGTGATGCCTTGCTTGTTTGCCATAAAAAAACCCGATATCGTGAGATATCGGGGAAACCATACGCTTCTGCCCCTCATCTCTCGGCCAAACGCCGCAGGAATTGGCACCTTGCCATGTCGCACAAGGCAGGCAGGTTGCCGGACTTCACAGGGCCTGAACCCTCCGTCACTCTTGATAAGGTTTCTTTATTCTTCATGGTACTATCATTATACATGATTTTAGGAAGATGTCAATAGACATATCCAATGGATTGTACAAGCCGTATGCCGTAAATTTGGCTAATTCTTGCAAATTGCCTTTACAGTTTCATCACGCTGAAACCCGCCGCCCGCAGCAGACGATTGTAGACCGCCATGCCCACGCCCTCGGTCGAGGGACAGCGGGCATAGACCACGCCCGCGCCGCGTTCGTCCAATTCCCGCAGCGCGGTAAAGAGCCGGTGGGACTGGGTCAGAGCATCGCTTTCCCGTCCGTAGGTCACGCAGGGGAGCGGAATGTGTTCCTGCTCGCCGTCGAAGCAGAGCGCAAAGACATTTGGCTTGTCCTTCATCTGCTCCGTAAATTGACAAAAAGCCTCCAGTGTGGATTTTACGATAGTGATTTCCGCCTTCGGACTGTAATGCTTGTACTTCATGCCGGGAGAGGCGGCCTTCACGCCCTCCTTCAGCTTGCCCATAACGGCTTCGTCAATCTCGATCTCCCCCAGCACCTCGCGCAGTTCCTCAGGTGTGACCGCGCCGGGCCGCAGCAAACGCGGCACCTCGGTGGCCAGCGTCACGACGGTGGATTCCACTCCGAAATTGCAGTCGCCGCCGTCCAGCACCGCGTCAATTCTGCCCCGCATATCGTCCATCGTGTGCCGCGCACAGGTGGGGCTGGGGCTGCCCGACAGATTTGCCGAAGGCGCCGCCAGCGGCACTCCCGCCGCGTCAATGATCTTTTGCGCCGTGCGCATGGACGGGAATCGCACGGCCACCGTGTCCAGCCCGGCGGACACTTCGTCGGGAATGATATCACTCTTGGGGAGAATGATGGTGAGCGGCCCCGGCCAGTACGCCTTGGCCAACGCCATCGCGCGGTCGGGAATCTCGCGCACCAGCGCCGCCCACTGCGAGAGATCGGAAATATGTACGATGAGGGGATTGTCCTGCGGTCGGCCCTTGGCCTCGAAAATATGCGCGACCGCATCGCCGTCCAGCGCGTTGGCCGCCAGCCCGTACACCGTCTCGGTGGGAATGGCTACCAGCCCGCCGCGCCGCAGGATTGCCCCCGCGCGCGCGATATCCTCATCGGTATTCTGTAACAAAAGCGTTTCCATGTTCTGCTAACCCACTAACTTTCCTTTCAAAACTTCCTCAAAAATTGCCGCACAACAGGCACAGCACCGTTCCGGCCTGCCCGAAATCGCCGCCCGCCAGTCCGGTATAAAACAGATAGGCCACTTCCAGCACAATCAGCGCCCCCACGATTTTCATCACAATCTTGATTTCCAGCTTCAAGATAAAGAGAAATACAAACAGCGCCAGCAGATCAGAAAGCCCCATGCTGAAAATCCACGACATCATATTTTCTAAAAACTCCATAAAAAACCCTTCCTCTCCACGCTTCCATATCCCATCATCACTCAAACACCGAGCCGTCCGTAAACTCGCCGAACCATGTCTCCTTGGAGGAATGTGCCGCGTCAAACACCAGCGTGCCGTCCACCATTTTGAAGGTGTAATGATACTGACCGTCGTCCGTCTGAAGTGTCAGCACATCGTCCTTCACGGTGTATTGCCCATAGCCGACATAACTGCTCAGCATGGAAAACGTAAACGTGAAGCTGTCGTTCTCGCTGAGTACCAGCACACTTTGATGCACCGCGTCACTGCCACTGTAAACATACTTGCCATAAAAATCCGTGTCAACGGCCCCGCCACTCTTGCGGCCGCCGCAGGCCGTCAATGCCAACGCCATCGCAACGGCTGCTATGGCAACCCGCCATCTTGTGAGATGATGCTTCATCGTTACGATCCCTCTATTCTTTATTTTACTGCGCACTCTCATCAATCGACGCTTCGAGCTGCGCGGCTCTCGCGGAGGTGATGAGCGCGTCAATCACTTCGTCCAGGTCGCCGTTGAGAATCGCGTCGAGCTTGTAAAGCGTCAGGCCAATGCGGTGATCGGTCATACGGCCCTGCGGATAATTATAGGTGCGGATTCTCTCGGAACGGTCGCCCGTGCCGACCTGCGATTTACGCTCAGCGGCGAGCTTGCTGTTCTGCTCTTCCAGCGCGGCCTCATAAATCCGGGAACGGAGTATCTTCATGGCGCGGTCCTTGTTCTTATATTGGCTTCGCTCGTCCTGACACTCCACCACAATACCGGTGGGCAGGTGGGTAATGCGAATGGCAGACTCGGTCTTGTTGACGTGCTGACCGCCGGCGCCGCTGGAACAGAAAGTGTCAATCTTCAAATCGGTGGGGTTGATCTCCACATCGACGTCATCGGCTTCCGGCATGACGGCCACGGTCGCGGTGGACGTCTGAATGCGTCCCTGCGATTCGGTCTCGGGCACGCGCTGCACCCGGTGGACGCCGCTCTCGTATTTCAGCTTGGAATAGGCGGATTCGCCGTTGACAATAAAGCTGATTTCTTTGTAGCCGCCGAGTTCGGTTTCGTTGGCGTTGACAACCTCGATTTTCCAGCCGTTGCGCTCGGCGTACATGGAATACATACGGAACAGCACGCCCGCAAAGAGCGCCGCCTCCTCGCCGCCGGCGCCGCCGCGGATTTCAATCACGACGTTGCGGTCATCGTTGGGGTCCTTGGGCAGCAGCAGAATCTTCAAGTCCTCCGAGATGGTTTCCAAAGCCGTGCGAGCCTCCGCCAGCTCGTTTTCCACCAGTTCGCGGAAATCCTTATCCGAAACGCCCTCTTCGAGCAGCATTTTCGATTCCTCTTCCACAGCCTTGGCCTTTTTGTACTCACGGTATTTATCCACCAGCGGGGTGAGATTCTTGTATTCGCGCATGGTATCGCGATACACATGATTGTCGTTCACAATCGCGGGATCACAGAGTTTTTTGCCGAGTTCCTCATAACGCACTTCGGCGGCGGAAAGCTTATCAAACATATTTTTCACCAATGTCCTTTACATAAAATACAGAAATCCATT
>CAMHEZ010000032.1 GCA_946184295.1 uncultured Clostridia bacterium
GGCTAAGTGCGGTTCAAAATCCGTGCAGCTGCGGTTTTTGCGCCGGCATATACAACATTTCGTGATTGCAATCCGGAAGCATATGTGATAGAATAAAAACATAAAAGCAAAAAGGAGCGACAGTCATGGAGGAAAATATCGAAACAAACGCCAGGAAAAACAAACAGAGACGATTGAGAACCGTCATTCTAGGGCTCATCGCCGGACTGGTCTTGGTCTTGGCGGGGTATGTGACCTACGTAATCGTGAGCTACGACCGCATCGAGGATTCACAGGTGTTGGAGGTAACCGGCAGAGCTAATACGCACCCACTGCAAACCGATACGGAATATACCGCAATAACCTATAACATTGGCTTTGGCGCCTATACGCCCGATTTCACTTTCTTTATGGACGGCGGCACCCAGTCATGGGCCAATTCCAAAGAAAGCGTCATAGACTGCATCAATGGGGATATCGCACTCTTAAAGCAATATCAACCAAATTTCGCGATGATTCAGGAAGTGGATTTTGACTCTACCCGCAGTTACCATGTGGACCAGGTAAAGCTGTTTCGTGATGCGTTTCCCGACGCTTGCTCAACATTAGCAGTCAATTATCATTCCGCCTTTCTGTTTTATCCGATTTTGCAGCCTCACGGCGCTTCCAACGGGGGACTTCTGACCCTCAGCAACACACAGATTTCCTCCGCTACGCGGCGAAGCCTGCCCGTCTTGGATAGTCTGGCAAAGATTGTGGATCTTGACCGCTGTTATTCCGTCAACCGTATCAAAATAGAAAATGGAAAAGAATTGGTCGTTTTCAACGCACATCTGTCTGCATACGGGACTGACAGTGATTTGCAGGCGCAACAGATTCAAAAACTGTTCGGCGATATGCGGCAGGAGTATGAAAAAGGAAACTATATTGTTTGCGCCGGCGATTTCAATCATGACTTTCTCGGCAATTCCAAACAGCTTTTTAATGATGAAGTGCTCGAAGAATACAGCTGGGCTGCCGCATTTCCTGATAAGATGATTCCGGAACATTTTCAAAAAGTGATTGATTATCACAGCGGTGTGACCGTTCCCTCCTGCCGTAACTGCGACAAACCCTATGGTCCCGACTGCTTTACATTGATTGTTGACGGATTTATTGTTTCTGACAATGTCCAGCCTACCTTCGTGGATGTAATTGACAACCAATTCTTATATAGCGACCATAATCCTGTCGAAATGAAATTCAAGCTGGTACCATCCGATGCTCAAACACAATTTGAGAGCAATTAATGTACTCAGCGTATTGAATAATCATAATCAATCATGGAGGAATTTGAAGATGAGTTATACGATTCTGCGCATGTGCGATGCGTCTGAATGGAAACATCGGGCCGCCAAGTGGTTTCATGAAAAATGGGGCATTCCGGCCGAGATCTATGCCGAGAGCATGGCTGTCTGCCTCTCACAGACCGATGCAGTGCCGCAGTGGTATATAGCGCTGGAAGACGACAGAATCGTAGGCGGACTGGGTGTAATCGAAAATGATTTTCACGACCGGAAAGATCTCACGCCCAATGTCTGCGCTGTCTACACGGAGGAAGATCGGCGTGGACATGGTATTGCAGGCGCACTGCTCCGATTTGTCTGTAAGGATATGCAGCAACGGGGCATTGATACGCTGTATCTGGTCACTGACCATACGTCTTTTTATGAAAGATACGGCTGGGAATTTCTCTGTATGGTGCAGGGCGACGGAGAGCCGGAGATGACCAGAATGTATATACACCGGCAAACGCAGCACAACAACGGCTGAATACGATAGTGGTCTCCCCTCTCCCCTATGTTCCATGGAGACTATGTTTAAAAAGAGTCTGTAAATACGCGTTTTCAAAAAGGGAAACACGCACACAGACTCTTTTTTGCTGCCCATATTATTTCAAAAACAATTGCAGCAATCTGCCGTTGATCACTCGGTCATACGGCTGATACCGCATAGGAAGGTCAAGCCATGTCTTTTTGTCCAGAATGCTTTTGGTATGTGAAAACGTCTCAAAACCGTCCCGTCCGTGGTAGCTGCCCATGCCGCTCTCACCGACGCCGCCGAATCCCATCTCACTGGTCGCCAGATGCACCACCACATCGTTGATACAGCCGCCGCCGTAGGAGATGTGCTGGGTGACAAATCTGATTCGCTGTTTGTCCTGTGAGAAAATATAAAGCGCCAGCGGTTTGGGTCTACCGCTCAACATTTTGAAGATGTCAGAAAATTTTTCATATGTCAGAATCGGCAATACCGGCCCGAAAATTTCCTCCTTCATGACCGCGTCGTCAAATGACACATGGTCCATAACGGTAGGCTCTATCTGAAGGGAATCGGGATTGCTGCCGCCGCCGATCACTACCTTGTCCCTGTCAATCAAACCAATGAGGCGGTGAAAATGCTTTTGATTGACGATACGGCCGTAATCAGGATTTTCAAGGGGCTTGGCGGTATATTGCAGGGTGATCTGTCTGCGAATGGCACTTACCAGCTGATCCTTGACCGAGCGGTCGCAAAGCACATAGTCGGGTGCGACACAGGTTTGTCCACAGTTGAGATATTTGCCAAACACGATTCTCCGTGCCGCCAATTCGATTTTGGCGGTATTGTCCACAATACAGGGACTTTTTCCACCCAATTCCAATACAACGGGCGTAAGTGTTTCGGCGGTGTGGCGCAGGACTTCTTTGCCCACATTCTGACTTCCCGTAAAGAATACAAAATCAAATTTGTGATTGAGCAACTCGGCGTTTTCCTTGCGCCCACCCGTCACAACCGCCACGTATTTGGGCTGAAAACATTCCCGGATAATCCGCTCAATCATGCGGCTCGTCGCGGGAGAGTAAGCACTCGGCTTGACGACCGCTGTGTTGCCCGCTGCGATGGCATTGCAAAGAGGCTCGATCGACAGCAGAAAGGGATAATTCCACGGGCTCATAATCAGTACATTGCCATAGGGCGTAGGCTGCTTGTAACTTACAGAGGCAAACTGTGAAATGGGTGTATAAACCAATTTCCGCCGTGAATACTGCCGCACGTGCTTGATCATATAGCCAATCTCGCTTAATGCCAGACCGGATTCACACATAAAGCTCTCATATTCGCTTTTACCCAGATCTTCCCGCAAGGCCGCCGCGATTTCCGGTTCGTATTTCTTGACGGCCGCATAGAGCCGTTTCAGCATTTTCAGGCGAAATTCAACCGAAAATGTCGTGCCGCTGAGAAAAAAGTCCCTCTGCTGCCGAAGAATAACGTCCAATTCCATTATGATTTGCTCCAATCTGCCACTTTGACATAAAATATTTGCAGTTCCTTTGCGTTCATCAGCATAGGAACAGGGTACAAAGGATTGGCTTCACGGTCGGCGTGTCGGGCCATTTTGGGTATATCTTCTTTTTTGATGCCGGACAATTTTTCCGGAATATTCATCTGTTTATTCAAGGAACGGATTGCGGCAATGAATTTCTTCGCGCCGATCTCTGGACTGTCTTCTTTGCTGACAACGCCCGCCGCACGTCCGAGCAGCCAAAGTCTCTTGCTGGCGGTTTTTCCGTAGTATTCCAGCACGATCGGCATGAGCACTGAATTGGCAAGCCCATGAGGAATATTGTACTGTCCGCCCAGACTGTGCGCTACCGCGTGGATATAACCGACATATGACTTGGAAAAGGCAATGCCCGCCTTGTAAGAGGCAAGCAGCATATTGCGGCGTGCCTGCGCGTTGGTGGGTTCACGGTAAGCCGTCAGAATATTGGCAAAAATCAAATGTACCGCTTCCAGCGCCAGCCGACGGGTCTCTTTGCTGGTAGAACGGCCAATGAAAGCCTCCACCGCATGAGTCAGGGCGTCCATACCGGTGGTTGCGGTCAACGACGGCGGCAGTGTATAGGTAACGGTAGGATCAAGAATGGCATAGGACGGAATAAACGTGAAATTGTTCATTGTGTACTTATGCTTGGTGTCGCTGTCAGTGATGACGGCGGTCACCGTGACCTCACTTCCGGTACCTGCTGTGGTGGGAATGGCAATCAGTGTGGGAATAGGACGCAACACGCGCAGCATTCCCTTTAATTGATCGAGTGATTTCTGCGGATACGCAACTCTCGCTCCCACAGCCTTGGCACAGTCAATTGACGACCCGCCGCCGAATGCAATCAAACCGTTGCAGTGATTGCTCCGGTAGGTATGCAGTGCGTCGGCCACATTGCGCACCGTGGGATTGGCACTGGTGTCGGAATAGACGGTACAGCTCACGCCGCTCTCGGCAAGGGCGTCTTCCAATGGTTTGGTCAGACCGTTTTCATACAGAAATTTGTCGGTAACAAGCAGCACCGATGTCAATTGCTCGGAATCAACAATCTCTTTGATTTCATTGATCGTTTCATATAGCTTGGGTTCCCGATAGGGCATCACCGGGAGCGCCAGATGAAAAACAATCTGATACGTTCTGCAAAATACTTTTTTAAAAATATTCATCTGATTACCAATGTTCCTTTCTTGTGGGATATTATTTTAAAATTGGGTATCGACCATAGAGAAATACATTACAAATTATAAAATGCTTTTGTTGATTTGTCAACGTGTTTTTCAGGGAAAACAATTTTAATGGATCCATACAAAAAAATCGCCTGACCGATATCTGAAGATAAACGATCAAGCGATTTTCTGCATTTTATCATGTCAATGACAGAGTGTCATCAAACGGAGACTATTTCACTGTCATGCTGGCAGCATTGGATGTGACGCTGTTGCCGTTCTGATCGGTGACAATGCAGCGGACATATCTGCCGTTGTTGGTCGCGGTGAGTGTGGCGGCATAGGTCGCGGTCTTGGTGGAGCTGTTGCGCCAGTTCGCGCCCTGATCGTCACTGAGCTGCCACTGGTAGGTGAGGCCTTCGCCCGTGGCGGTCACGGTAAACTTCACCACATCGCCGAGGGCGCCGGAGGCGTTGGCCGGCTGACCGGTGATGGCCAGCGAAGCGGCCGCGGCGGCTACCTTCATGCTCGCAGCGTCAGACGTGACGCTGTTGCCGTTCTGGTCGGTGACGACGCAGCGGAAGTATCTGCCGTTGTTCTTGTCAGTGAGCGTGACATAATACGCCGCGTCCTTGGTGGAGCTGTTGCGCCAGTTGGCACCCTGATCGTCGGAGAGCTGCCACTGATAAGTCAGACCTTCGCCCGTGGCCACCACCTTGAAGGTCATCATCTCGCCGATTTCGCCGGTGACGCTGGTCGGCTGTTTGGTGATCGCCAGTGTGACGGTCTGCGGCGTTTCGTTGACCTGCATGGAGGCCGCGTCGGAATTGACGCTCTTGCCGTTCTTGTCGGTGACGACGCAGCGGACATATCTGCCGTTGTTGGCCGCGCTGAGCGTCGCGGAATAGGTTGCGGTCTTGGTGGAGCTGTTGCGCCAGTTCGCACCTTTGTCATCACTGAGCTGCCATTGATAGGTCAGACCGTCGCCCGTGGCAGTTACGGTGAACTTCACCACATCGCCGATCGCGCCGGTAGCGCTGACAGGCTGCTTGGTGATGGTGGGACCGTTATCCACGACAACCGGGGTCTCACTGCCCGCAATCTTCATGCTGGCGGCCGTGGTAGCGACAGTAATGCCGTCCTTATTGGTGACCACGCAGCGTACCCAGCGGCCGTTGTTGGTATCTGTCAGCAGGGCGCGGTAGAATACACCGGTGGTCTTGCTGTTGCGCCAGTTGGCACCCTCGTCATCGGAGAGCTGCCACTGATACTTCAGACCTTCGCCTGTGGCCACTACCGTGAAGCTGGCGATCTTGCCCTTGTCGGCGGTGACATTGGCGGGGTTGGCCAGGATCTTGAGAATCGAAAGGGTCATGGAGGCCTCGTCGGAGGTATCCGTGTTGCCCTTGTTATCAGTAACGACACAGCGGACATAGCGGCCGTTGTTGCCTTCGGTCACGGTGGCGGAATAGGTCGCGGTCTGGGTGGAGCTGTTGCGCCAGGTCTCGCCCATGTCGTCGGAAAGCTGCCACTGATAGGTCAGACCTTCGCCGCGAGCTTCCACGCTGAATGTCGCCTTTTCACCGCTGCCCACGATTACGCTCACGGGCTGCTTGGTGACACACGCTGCCAGTTCCGTCATCGCGGCGGGCTCGGAGATCACCTGATCGCCGTAGGAATCGGTGACAACGCAGCGCACCCAGCGACCGTTGTTCTTGGCGGTCAGCGTGGTGGCGTAAGTGGCGGTCTTGCCGGAACTGTCGCGCCAGTCCTCGCCCTTGTCGTCGGAGAGCTGCCAGAGGTAGGTCAGACCCTTGCCTTCCGCCTTGACGGTGAAGGAGACGGGCTGCCCGATCTTCACGGCGCAATCCGCAGGTTGTTCGGTGATAGCCACCACGGAGGCGGCCAGACGCATATAAGCGGGTTCCGTGATTTCCTTGTGACCGTATTTATCCACGACAACGCAGCGGACATAGCGGCCGTCGTTCTTTTCGCTGAGTGTGGTGGTATAGGTGGCGGCTCTGCCGGAGCTGTTGCGCCAGGTCATACCGCCGTCATCGGAAAGCTGCCAGCGATAGCTGAGTTCCACGCCTTCCGCCGCAACGGTGAAGCTCACCTTGTCGCCCGCCTCGCCCTTGGCGTTGACAGGCTGCCCGTTAACGGACAGGGCGGGCATGGTCGCGGTGTAATAGATGGTCACGTTCGTGTTGAACGGCGCCTTGCTCGACGCAAATGTGTTCCATTCTTCCTCGGTACCCTCAAAGAACACATCGCAGGTGTCGGCACAGTAGTAGAACATACTCCAGCCGGTGCTGGTGACGGTATTGGGAATGACAATACCGGTCAGGCGCAAACAACTGGCAAAAGCGCTGCTGCCGATGCTTTCCACGCCGTGCGGAATCAGCACGCCGGTCATCATGTCGCAGTACTGGAAGGCGCCGTCACGAATGCTCTTGACCGAAGCGGGAATAGTCACGCCCGGCAGCGAACGGCATTCGTAAAACGCACGGTCGCTGATATAGTCAGGCTCTTCGGGCAGCACCACGTCGGTCAGCGCCGCGCAGCCGCGGAAGGTTTCATACGGCACGAAGAGGAGCTTTGCGGGCAGCTCGGCACTCTGGAGTGCCACGCAGTCGCGGAAGGTGTTGTTGCCCAGTTCCACCACGGAATCGGGAATCTCCTGCTCGATCATCGCGGTACAGCCCCAGAACAGGCCGTCGCCGATGCGCTTGACTGAGTCGGGAATGTCGAGATGCACCAGCGCGACGCAGCCCGCAAAATCATAATCGCCGATGGCGGTCATGGTATCAGGCAGATTGACCGTCTTGAGGTGGGTGCAACCCTGGAACATTCTGTCATTGAGCTTCGTGATCGTGGCGGGTACGGTGATCGCCTTGAGCGAAGCGCAGCCGCGGAAGGATTCACTGCCAAGCGTGGTGATTGTTTCGGGAAGGGTCACGTTGTCAAGCAGCGAACAGTACGCAAACGCATAGCTGTCGATGGTGATAAGGGAATCCGGCAGGGTCACCTTGGCCAGCTTGACACATTCGTAGAACGCGCTGGAGCCAATGCGCTCCACAGCGGCGGGAACCGTCACTTCGGTCATGGTCTTGCAGGCACGGAATGAGTTGTTGCCGATGGTGACGACCGTGTCGGGAATGGTGACGCCGACCAGCGCCTCATCGTTCCAGAACATATCGTTCGGAATGTAGGTGATGAGAGACGGCAGGGTCACTTCACGCAGCGCGGAGCAGTTGCGCAGCACGCCGCTGCCCAGCTCGGTGACGGATTCGGGAATTGCCACGGTGGTCAGGCTCTTGCAGTAGTCGAAGGCATAGCCGCCGATGGAGGTCAGCGATTCCTGCGGGAAGGTGACGCTCGCAAGCGTCTCACAGGTGCTGAACGCGCCGTAGTCGATGTGGGTGACGCCCTCGGGAATTACGATGCTTTCCAGCGAGCGGCAGGTGTTGAACGCGCTCTCACCGATGCCGGTCAGTTTGGCGGGCAGGGTAACGTTGTTGAGCAGTTCGCAGTTGGCAAACGCGTAGGAACGGATCTCCACCAGATCTTCGGGGAGCGTCACGCTGGTCAGCGTTTTGCAGTAATGGAAGGTTTCGTTTTGAATCACCTTGAGGTGCTTGGGAAGCGTGGCGGTTTCCAGCGCGGAGCAGTCGTAGAAGGCCTGCTGTCCCAGTGTCTTCACAGAATCGGGCAGGACAATGCTCTTGAGCTTGTAGTTTTTGTAGAAGGCATAGTCGCCGATGGTGACGACCGAATCGGGAATGGTGATAGCCGGCAGAATTTCGCAGTTGGCAAAGGCATTGCTGCCGATGGTCACAAGCGTATCGGGCAGCGTCACGCTGGTCAGACCGGAACAGCCCGCGAATACGCCGTCACCCAGTGTCACGAGCGAGGGCGAAAGCACCAGCTTCTTGAGCGATTTCATGTTCTGGAAGGCGCGTGCGCCGATAGTTTCCACCGACTGTCCGAAGGTCAGCCGCGCCACATTGGAGCAGCCGTCAAAGGCGTGTTCGCCGATGGTGATGACGGAATCGGGGAAGGTCAGGCCGGTAAGCAGCGAACAATTGGAGAATGCGTAATTGCCGATGACCTCGACGGACTGACCCAGTGTCAGGTCTTCCGCCTTGTTGCAGTTGTAGAAGGCATAGTCGCCGATGGTGATAACCGCATCGGGGATGGTGATGTCGGTCAGTTCGGTGCAGTCACGGAATGCGCTGCCTTCGATGGTTTCCAGTGCCGCGTCGAAATTGACGATGGCGAGGCTGGCAGCACCCTCAAAGGCGTGTGCACGCACGGTTTTCACCGTGGCGGGAAGTGTGTAGGCGTATTCTGTGCGTCCGCGGGGGTAGAAAATCAGGCGGTTCTTCTGCTTGTTGAAAAGCACACCGTCCACACTCGCGTAGGCCGGGTTGTCTTCACTGATGTTGACGTTCATCAGACTTTCGCAGTCGGTGAACATCTCATAGGTCAGCGTGGTGCGGTAGGACGCGCCAAACGTCACATTGGTCAGATGATGACACTGACCGAAAATCTGTTCGCCCGACGATACCATCGAATCCGGCAGGGTAACGGTCTTCAGATTGGAGCAGTTCCAGAAGGCGTAATTGCCGATGGAGGTGACGGATTCGGGAATCACGATCTCGGTAAGCGCCGTGCAGTCCAGAAACGCACGTTCCGAAATGGTGACAACCGAATCGGGCAGGGTGATCTTCTTGACGGACGACTTGCCGCTGAACGCTCTGCTTCCGATGACGGTCACGCCGTCGGGTACCACAACTTCGGTTGCGCTGCCGCTGTACGAGGTGAGCGTGTGGTTGTCGTCAATGGTGAAGCCGTCCTCCGTCGTGTAGCTCGCCGCGCTGACGACCGGGTATTCCGCCGACACATACTGTGCGGTGCATACCGTCAAAGCCGCGATGAGCAGGACAGAAAGAATCTTTTTCTTCATGTCTTTTGAATTGCCTCTCTTTCGTTAAGGAATTTTGATGGTCCCAATGTAAGAGTTAGCGCAGCATGTCAGGCTGCGTTTTGCCGACTTTCTCACTTCCTTTCCCGTTTTGAACTTTCGTTCTTACAACTGCACACCTTCTACGTCTTGATTATAGCATTTCGCCCATGTAAAGTCAACAATTTTAGGGGAATTATCTTGTTTGTCCGATTGCATATGATATATTGACATTTTATTTATAATTATGTATAATAAAACTAATCACATGATTGGCTGCGTGATGAAATTCAGGTTGCTTGGAGGAATTATTGATGAAAACACTTGAAACTGTTCAGAAGCTTGCCAAGGTTGGCAAGATACTCAGCAAGATTGCGTTCATTATCAGCATCATCGGCGCGGTGGGTACTGCTGTTGGCATCGGTGGATTGACCGTGTCCGGCGGCGACGGATTGAAGATAGGCGATATGCCTGTGATGGACGCGATTGAGAATGAAGCCGGCGTGGGAGTCCCCGCCATGCTCGCTTCGATGGGGTGCGGTCTGGTCTTTTGGATTGCCCAGATTTTTGTGAGCAAGTTTGCTGCGAATTATTTCAGTAACGAGCTTGCCGACGGAACACCCTTCACGACACGCGGCGCCGACGAATTGAAGCGCCTCGGTATTATCTGCATTGCCGTTTCGCTCGGTACGGCGGCGGTGTGCGCTATCGGGCTGGCCATTGCGTCTGTCGTGGTTCCCTCCGTTGAGGCGGTCGCTGACGATATGGAGGGCTTTAGCTCCGTCGGCATTGGCATTGCGTTCCTGGTGTGTTCGGTTCTGTGCCGTCTGGGGGCGGAGGCGAACGGGAATCAGTCGGAAAAAACGGAAGAACCCGTCGTTACCCCGGAAACAGCTGAATAATTGTTCCACAGCGGAAAGCAGTTCAATCTGTCTGTTGCATGATTTGAAAAGCCCGGGCCAATCGGCTTGTCCGGGCTTTTCTTTGTGCCGACACCTCTCCCCCGTCCCCCGCACGGTTCCACCTTAAAATTACCAATTCTTAACCTTTTCTAAACCTTTAGCGGTTACAATACCAATCGAAAGGAACGGTGAAGTACATGAGTACCGTATTATCTGTCAGCCATCTGACCAAAGAGTATCCAAAATTCACACTGGAAGATATTTCCTTCTCCATTGAGGAAGGCACCATCATGGGATTGATCGGCCGCAACGGCGCGGGCAAGACCACTACCATCAAGTCTATCCTCAATCTCATTCACACCACATCGGGTGAAATCACCTATTTCGGCATGGATCTCGCCGCACAGGAGAAAACCATCAAGCAACAGATCGGTTACGCGGGCGGCGCTGTGGATTATTATAAAAAGAAAAAGATCCGTCAGATCGTCCAGGTCACGAAATCTTTCTATTCGCAGTGGGACGATGCGGCGTATCAGAAATACATGGATCTTTTTGAGCTGGACCAGGACAAAACGCCGTCGGAGCTCTCCGAGGGCATGAAGGTCAAGCTCAATCTGGTGATGTCTCTTTCTCATGGCGCGAAACTGCTCATTCTCGACGAGCCGACCAGCGGTCTGGACCCGGTTTCCCGCGATGAGCTGCTGGACGTGTTCAAAGCGCTGGCCGAACGCGGCGTAGCGATTCTCTTCTCGACACACATCACATCGGACCTCGATAAATGCGCCGACAACATTACCTATATCCGCAAAGGCAAGCTGCAATTTTCCGGTTCCATGCATGATTATATCGAGCAGAACCGTGCGCAGGGCGTCGGCGACAACCTCGAAGAAATTATGCTGCATTATGAAAAGGAGAATTTTCATGAAAAACTTGCTCAATAAAGAAATCCGTCTTGCCGCTTCGCCGCTGGCATGGCTCTTCCTTGTGTTTGCCCTCATGGCGCTGATTCCCGGCTACCCCATTCTGGTGTGCGCGTTCTTCATCTGCTTCGGGGTGTTTCAGTGTTTCCAGAGCGGCCGCGAAAATAACGACATTCTTTATACGGTGCTGTTGCCCGTTCGCAAGACCGACGCAGTCAAGGCTAAATATGCGTTCACCGCACTGATTCAAATGCTGGGCTTTGTCATTGCGACGGTGACGACGCTGCTGCGAATGATTCTGCTCGGCAATGCGACACCTTATGTCAACAACCCCATGATGAACGCCAATCAGGCTTTTCTCGCCTACATGCTGTTGATTTTCGCGGCGTTTAATATTGTATTCCTCGGCGGATTTTTCAAAACCGCCTACAAATTTGGCAAGCCCTTTGTGCTGTTTCTCATCGTGTCCTTTTTGATCGTGGGTATAACGGAGACACTTCACCATATTCCGGGGCTGACATTCCTGAACGCGCCTGCACCTATCGCGAACCCTGTCATGTGGTCCATTCTCGGTGGTGCCGCTGTATTCTATGTTCTCGCCACACTCCTGTCCTGCAAAGTTGCCATGAAGCGTTTTGAGCAGGTAGATATGTGAGATACCTGTCAAAAATTGGTTTAAAAAATATCAGCCGACGATTCCGAAAAAGAACCGTCGGCTTTTTTCCCTTTTCACGGCCGTATCATATATACCATCTCCGTTGTTTCTCACGGTTTTCCGCGAAATCATAAGATGCGGCAATAAGCAGCGTCAAATGATGATTGTCCATTGTATCGATTATTGATACCCAAACAGCGTGACCTGATGATTGTGGTCGCACAGGCCGAGATAAACCTCTTTGGCACTTTTGAAGCCCTGTTCACCAAGCTGCTTGGTGAGCCATTTGTCATTCACGCCCATACGGTGCAGGTTTTCGTCCAGAATCCTGCCGTCCATGATGACCTCGACACAGATCCATTCAGGCGCAGGCGATAGATTCATGTCGGCGGGGTTCATCGGGCGTTTATCACTGACAGGGAGAATGGACAGTCTGCCGTTGTATTCAAAGACAGCGGTCTGGATATCGTTCAGATTAAAATAGCCTAGCTGACGGCACATCATCATAAACTCGCTCAATTCGAGCTTGGCCTTTTTCATGTTTTTACGGTAGAGCTTGCCGTTATCCATGATGATGGTCGGTGTGCTGTTGATATATTTCCGTGTGCGCGGAAATTTGCCGGATAGGATAGACAGTGCAAAGCCGATCGCGCCGTAAACCATCATGGCAACCAGCGGCTTCATCGGTTCCTCCAGTTCCGTGGCGAGCTCCGCCGCAATGGAGCCGATAGTAATGCCCGTGATGTAGTCGAAAAAATCCAGCTGCGCCACCTGTTTGTGTCCCAGAATTTTGGCTATCAGAAACAGTACGGCCGCCGAAAGCAGCGACGTCAACATAACTTTGGCAATTTCCATTTCTTCCGTCCTCTCAGTGTTTTTTGCCTTAGTATTTGCCAAAAGGCAACAGATAAACCAAACGAGCCGGAAAAATGTCAGCCGTCACATTTGATTACATCCTGCATAATCTGATAAGGAAAGCGTTTTCAAATGCTTTTTTGTAGGAGGTATATCAATCATGAATATGAACAGCAACAGGAATGGAAATATCAATGACAGCGCATGTGGCTGTCGCCCATCGTGCAGCATGGATTTCGGTGGCAGACCGCTGGCGATCGACATCGACCGCGCCACCAAAAACAATCCAAATTACCGGACCGCCCTCTGGACGGGTGAGCATTTGCAGGTGACGCTCATGTGCATTCCCGTGGGCGGAGAGATCGGACTGGAGGTTCACTGCGACACCGACCAATTCCTGCGCATCGAGTGCGGCAGAGGTCTGGTCATGATGGGACCGTGCAGGCAGCGGCTGCCTTACTGCAAAAAGGTGGACAGCAATTGTGCCGTCATGGTTCCCGCCGGCACATGGCACAATCTCGTGAACACCGGTGATACCCCGCTCAAGGTCTATTCCATTTACGCACCGCCGCATCACCCCTTTGGCACGGTTGAGCGCACGAAGGAAGAAGCGGAGCACGCAGAAAAATCATAACGCAGAACGCCATCGGAGAAGCAAATCCATATCTGGATTGCGGCTCCGATGGCTTTTATTTTTTTTGTAAAAAAATAAATCCTTTTTTAAGTTATTTTAAGCTGAGCGGTTTACAATGTTCACAGAAACCAAATGAGGAGTGAAACAATTGGGAACGATGGAAAAAATGTTCTCCGCATTGGGAACGGTCAACCGTATCACCGTGTGGTTTGCGCCGGAACAGCGGGAGTCGGCACGCGAAGCACTGGAACAGGTAGAAAATTACGTCAACGACATGGACGACCGGCTTTCTGTTTTTAAGGCACAAAGCGAAATCGCACAAATTAATCGTCAGGCGGGGCTTTGTGATACACAAGTCAGCCGGGAAACCTTTGATCTGCTGAAGCTGTCCAAAATATACGGGGACAGGACCGGCGGCGCGTTTGACATCACTACCAAGCCGCTCACCGAGGCCACCGCAGACAAATCCGCGGACAAAGTCAATTACCGCGATATTCTGCTGAATCAGAGACAATTAACCGTGAAACTTCGCCGACAGGGGCAGGCCGTTCATCTGGGCGGCATCGCCAAAGGGTATGCACTGGACCATGTGGGCGCACTGCTTATTTCATACGGTATCCGCCATGCGGTCATCAACCTGGGCGGAACTGTGCGCCACATCGGCGAAAGCCGGAAAACAGGCATTCGCCACCCCTTTGCGGCGGGTGAAATCGCTGTCTTGCTCGACAGTTCCAATGAAGCCGTTGTAACATCGGGCCTTTATGAACGCGGCGAGCATATTTTCAATCCCATGACAGGGCAGCCCGCTCGAACCGATCTGATTTCCGCCACCGTGGTAGGAACCAACGGCACGGCAGCCGACGCAGCAGCTACAGCTTGTCTGGTGCTGGGTGCGCAGCGAAGTGTCGCATTGCTCGCCTCGTTGGGACTGGAAGGCGTGTTCATTCGCAGGGACGGCGCTATTTTTGCTACAAAAGGCATCCAGCCGCGTATACAGTGCGTTTCTTAAGAAGGAGTAAGATGATGAAATCTATCAATCAAATCAAGACAAAAATATCAAATATGACAAATAAATCGTTTTCAACTACACAAGTGGTACGGCATCTATTCCAAATCGCGGGATTCCTGCTGCTGCCGGGACTGTTTCTGCTGACGCTCGGCTCATTTAAGGGAATCTGGCAGGCAATTCTTGGAGGCAATTGGACTTGGACAGCGATGGGTGCGCCACTGCTGACGCTGCTCGCGGTGCTTCCCATTACGGCGCTGTGGGGAAGATTTTTCTGCGGCTATCTCTGCGCCTTCGGCGGTATGCAGGAATTGTTGGACTTTATCGCAAAAAAATGTAAGCTTTCCCGGCTGACGGTCCCTCTCACAGTGGACCGCGTGCTGAGAAATATGAAATATGTGGTGCTGGGTGGGCTGGTTCTGCTCTGGACGCTGGGAATTTCCTATGATGCCGTCAGCCCGTGGCAGGTATTCGGCCAATACGCCAGTGTGAGCGGCTGGACGGATTTGGGCGGCTGGCTGACCGTTGGCGGGCTGCTGCTGCTCGGCATCGCGGCAGTTTCCCTGTTTGTGGAACGCGCTTTTTGCCGTTATCTTTGCCCGCTGGGCGGCATTTTCTCGCTCATTTCCCACTGGCGGCTGTTCAGGGTAAAAAAGAACAGTCAATGTGTTAACTGCGGCCGTTGCGACACGGTATGTCCGATGGGCATTGACGTGAACCGTGATGCCGACAGCGGCGGCAGCGTGCGTTTCTCCGAATGTATTGACTGCTTCCGCTGCGTGGACCATTGCGGTGTGAAAGCACTCTATACCGCTCCCCGTGAAGCCGTGGCGGGCAGTGCCGCCGCGCTCGCAGTTGCGGGCTTGTATCAGGTGGGAACCATCACAGTCAAACTGCCTCTCGGCGCGGTGACGGACAACACCTCTCTTTCACAGGGACAATATGTCGACGGCACCTATGAAGGCAGCGCGCAGGGCTATCGCGGCACGATCACCGTGCAGGTCAAGGTGTCCGGCGGCATGATTTCCTCCATTACCGTGGAGAATTACCGTGACGACGAGCAGTTTTTCAGCCGTGCCAAGGATACCATTATCAATGCGATTCTTGCGGGTCAAACCACCGATGTGGCAGCCGTCAGCGGCGCGACTTACAGCAGCCGCGGCATCATGCAGGCCGTGGCCAATGCCTTGGGAGTGACACCGTCGCAGTCGTCATCCGACGAACTGCCTCAATTGCCGCATGAAAACAACAGCGGCGAAGAAAAGCACCAACGTGGATACCGTCAAGGCGAAACCAACGGCAGCTCCAACAGCGACAACCGTGTTCCCTCCGATAATCAATCCAGTGCAACTCAAAATACTACCTTGGATTTCTCCAACCTTACCGACGGCACCTACAACGGCACGGGACAAGGCAGAAACGGCGATATCACCGTTTCAGTCAAGGTGCAGGGCGGCAAGGTGACCTCCATCACAGTGGAAAGTTCCCGCGAGGACGCGCAGTACTTCAATCGCGCCAAGGATACCGTCATCGGAGAAATCCTCGACAGTCAGTCACTGAATGTGGCAACCGTCAGCGGCGCCACCATGAGCAGCAACGGTCTGATTGACGCCGTGGCCAACGCGCTCGGCATTTCCTACACCAATCCCAACGCCCAGCAGGGCGCGAGAGGCTCCCATCAGGGCCGGGGCAGAAACCACTGAACCAGTTTCATGCAAAAACAAAAAGGGGCTGTCGCACGGGGGATCAATCCCTGTACGGCAGCCCCTTGACGGCCGGAAAAATCAATTCGGTTTCGTCTGTGCTTATTTGCTCAATTTCTTCAATTGGTAGTTGCCGCAGCGGACGACATGGCGGCACACATGATGATAATGCAGATGGCAGCCTGCTGGGCGGCTACCATGGCCAGAGCGGAGGCGGTTGCCACCGTCTGCATGTTGGATACAGTATCGTAGAGATCGGCGGTCAGGATGGCGGCCTGCGTCAGGCGGGAATTTTTGTCAACACCGAAAAAACCGCCGTAACCCTTCTGCTCGGAAAGGAATCCGTCGATATCCAGAATGATATCGCGCAGCTTCACGTTGTCGTTGTCCAGAATGGACACGGCTGCCAGCGTCGCAAGGCTGTAGACATCGTATTTTCTGCCCGCGTCCTTGAGCATGTCGTACAACGCGATCAAACGCTCGACCTTTTCACGCGGAGTTCCCTCGGTGATCGAAAGAATGTGCGAAACAGTCTGTACGCTGTTGCCGCTTGAGAATTTCTTTTTCAGCAGCGCATAGCATTCCTCCATGTCGTTGATCAATGTCGCGTTGTCCTTCTCGGAAAGTGCCAGAAATCCGGCGAGTACGCTGTCCTCCCCGCCGGTCAGGAACGGGTGTTTCGCCTTCATCAGATTATGTATTTCCTTGCCTCTGGCCAGAACGCTTTCGAGCTTTTCTTCACTCACCCAATCGGAAAGCATCATTGCGAGCAGCGCGGTGTAATCCGAGCTGCCGAATTGCTTTTTAGCCACGTCGTAGTACCTTGCCACCTTGTCAAAGGCCGCCGCAGGGTCATCCTGCATCGAGAGACTGACCACAAAGGGAGTGGCGACAGTACCGGTGAGAAAAGAAAACACACCGGCTTTTTTGCTGATGATTTTCCTGCACTCTTTCAGCCTGGATTCATCTGCCGCGACGCCGCGTGCGGATAAAGCATTGGCCGCAACCGGGTAAATCAGTGAGCTCTCCATGGGGAACGCCTTTTTCACCACGATCTGATTTTCGATGAAGCGCTGACATAGCAACGTGGTTTTTTCTTCCATAGCGTAATAACCTCTTTCTCTGTATAAAATCATCCGAATCCGGACATTACGTTTAACGATATATCGGATCCCGTAATCAATATATCACTATCCGATATATTTGTCAAGGGAAAATTTGGAAACTAAATCCATTATCTTTCCCTGAAAAAACACTCGCCCTCCACCAAAGGAATGGTTTTGACCGCCATCTGTTCAATGCGGACATAGGCCCCCCGCTCAATCATCAGAAGTACAGCGTCAATCTGTTCTTCGGTTCCCTGAATCTCCATGCAAACCGAACCGTCCTCTTCGTTGCTGACCCAGCCGGTCGCGCCCACAACATCGGCCGCGTGGCAGGCACGATAGCGGAAACCCACACCTTGCACCGCACCGTAACAGCGGATTTGCCTGCGGATTTTTGTCATGTCATCTGCCTCCCTTCCCTGTTTTCATCATAGCACAAATGCTTCGCTGCTGTCAATCTTTCCTCATCGCGGCAAAAAAATCAGGCGGTTTGCACAAATTATCAACCTGTTTTTCGTGCCGTCAGGAGAGTGTGACCCAATACTGACAAATTTTCATTAAAATAATCGACAAATTATCAAATTAGTCGTTGACATGAGCGCATATTTGTACTATAATGGCTAAGTTGTTGAGGTTTTTCTATGCTGCTTCAGCACATTAACTTATGAAAAATGGAGTTGAGCGTGATTGGTTAAAGCGATTGTCGGAGCAACCTGGGGCGACGAGGGAAAAGGCAAGATCACAGATATGCTTGCGTCCGAGTCGGACATCGTTGTTCGTTTTCAAGGTGGCGCTAACGCGGGTCACACTATCATTAATAATTACGGAAGATTTGCACTGCATCTGCTGCCGTCCGGTGTGTGCCATCAGCATGTGGTCAATATCATCGGCAACGGTGTAGCGCTGGATTTATTGAAGTTCGAGAAGGAACTCAAGGCCGTCACAGAACAGGGTGTACCTGCTCCCAAGATTCTCATTTCAGACAGGGCACAGCTGATCATGCCTTATCATGTGCTGTTTGATGTCTATGAAGAGGAACGTCTGGGCGGTGCAGCCTTTGGCTCCACCAAGTCCGGCATCGCACCCTTCTATTCGGACAAATACTCCAAAATCGGCTTCCAGGTCAACGAGCTGTTCGCCGGTGAGGAATATCTGAAAGAGAAGATTGCCAAGGTTCTGGAAATCAAGAATACCATTGTCGAAAATCTCTATCATAAACCGCCGATTTCCGAGGAAGAAATCTATGACTTCCTCATGAAGTGCAAAGAAATCGTGACGCCTTACGCGGCCAATACCTTTGAGTTTTTGCAGAGAGCCGTCCGGGAAGGCAAGAACATTCTGCTGGAAGGCCAGCTCGGTTCGCTCAAGGACCCCGATTTCGGCATTTACCCGATGGTCACGTCCTCCTCTCCCCTTGCGGGTTACGGTGCGGTAGGAGCAGGCATTCCCGCCCGTTCCATCGCGGAAGTCGTCACGGTCGTTAAAGCCTATTCCAGCGCGGTTGGCGCAGGTGAATTTGTCAGTGAAATCTTCGGCGACGAGGCCGAGGAACTGCGCAAGCGCGGCGGCGACAAGGGCGAATACGGCGCGACGACGGGCAGACCCCGCCGCGTCGGCTGGTTTGACTGCGTAGCGGTACGCTACGGCTGCATGGCACAGGGTACCACCAAGGTAGCGCTCACCAACCTCGATGTGCTGGGATACTTGGACGAAATT
Source organism: uncultured Clostridia bacterium (assembly GCA_946184295.1). Classification (GTDB taxonomy): domain Bacteria; phylum Bacillota; class Clostridia; order Oscillospirales; family Acutalibacteraceae; genus RUG762. The sequence goes on from CAMHEZ010000032.1 coordinate 18,958, forward strand.
CCGGTGTGCGTGGGTTATGAGATCGACGGCAAGATCACTAACGAATTTCCTGTCACTCATCTGCTGGCCAAGGCGAAACCCGTGCTTCAGACCGTTCCTGGCTGGAAGCAGGATATCCGCGGCATTCGCAGCTATGACGAGCTGCCGGAGAACTGTCGCAAGTATCTGGAATTTATCGAAGGTCAGATCGGTTTCCCGATCGACATCGTATCCAACGGTCCCGGCCGCGATGAGGTCATGTATCGGAATTAATGCTTAGTTTGCGGTAATTGATGTTTGATTTAAAATGCAGGGTGTGGGATTCCATGCCCTGTATTTTGTTTTTTTGGAGGATATTTAGCATGACACACGAAATGAGACTTGACAAGGAACCTTTTGAACAAATCAAAAGCGGACAAAAGACCATTGAGCTGCGCCTTAACGATGAGAAACGGCGATTAATCAAGGTAGGCGACTGCATTATATTTCACGAGACGAACCACCCAGACAATCAACTGGCTGTAAAGGTCATTGCACTTCATCCTTTCCCTACTTTTCGTGAATTGTATGAAACCCTGCCGCTGCTCGCCTGCGGATACACTCCGGACAATATTGACAATGCCCGACCGGAGGATATGGACGCCTATTACAGCCCGGAGCAGCAGAAGCAATTCGGCGTGCTGGGCATTGAGCTGGAACTGATAGGGAATTGCTAATTTTAGACGGGAATGTTAAAGAAAATTTAGGTGAAATACATCTTTTAAAATATGGGGAGTTTGTTGTATAATATTCTAAATATTAGTTATTATGCCACGGCAAACATCAGAGTAAAGGAACGTGATATTGTGGAGCATCAGAAGGTTCTGGTATTGGATTTTGGCGGACAGTATAACCAGCTCATCGCGCGGCGTGTGCGTGATCTGGGCGTATATGCCGAAGTGAAGCCCTACAAGACGCCCATCGAAACCATCAAGGCGGAAGGCTATATCGGCATTATCTTCACAGGTGGCCCCAACAGCGTGTATGAGGACAACGCCCCGCGTTATTCCTCCGAGATTTTCGAGTTGGGTATTCCCGTGCTGGGCATCTGCTACGGTGCACAGCTCATGGCTTATCTTCTCGGCGGCGAGGTCAAGTCGGCGCCCGTGCGCGAATACGGTAAAACAGAAATCACGCCGGACAAGTCCTCTCCCCTCTTCGGCCATGTGCATGACAAGACTGTGGTATGGATGAGCCATACGGATTACATTGCAAAGCTGCCCGAAGGTTTTACTTCTTCTGCGCAAAGCGGGGCCTGCCCTGTCGCGGCGATGGAAAACAGAGCACGCGACCTGTACGCGGTACAGTTCCATCTGGAAGTGCAGCACACCACTGAAGGCAATGCAATGCTTCACGCCTTCCTATACGATGTGTGCAAGGCCGCGGGCGATTGGACGATGGAATCATTTGTTGATGAGACCGTTGCGGCGCTCAAAGTCAAGATCGGCGATAAGAAGGTGCTGTGCGCCCTCTCGGGAGGTGTCGACAGCTCGGTCGCGGCGGTGCTAATTCACAAGGCGGTAGGAAAACAGCTCACCTGCATCTTCGTTGACAACGGCCTGTTGCGCAAAGATGAAGGAGATTCGGTGGAACACGTCTTCAAGGAACAGTTTGACATCAATATGATCCGCGTCAATGCACAGAAACAGTTCCTTGACAAGCTCGCGGGCGTCACCGAGCCGGAGAAGAAGCGTAAGATCATCGGAGAGGAATTTATACGTGTCTTCGAGGCCGAAGCCAAGAAAATCGGCAAGGTGGATTTTCTGGTGCAGGGTACGATTTATCCCGATGTCATTGAAAGTGGTACCGGTGATGCCGCCAATATCAAGAGCCATCACAATGTCGGCGGTCTGCCCGAACACATTGACTTTGAAGAAATCATCGAGCCGCTGCGCTATCTTTTCAAAGACGAAGTGAGGCGTGCCGGTCGGGAACTCGGTATTCCCGATTATCTGGTATATCGTCAGCCATTCCCCGGCCCTGGTTTGGCTGTGAGATGCCTTGGAGAGATTACAGAAGATAAACTCCATATTCTGCGCGAAGCCGACGCTATTTTCCGCGAAGAAATCGCTTGGGCCAACCTCGACAGGGACATCAATCAGTATTTTGCAGTTCTCACTGATATGCGTTCGGTAGGCGTCATGGGCGATGCGCGCACATATGACTATACTATCGCTCTCCGCGCTGTCAAGACAATCGACTTCATGACAGCCGATTGGGCACGCATTCCCTATGATGTATTGGAAACCGCCTCCAACAGAATCGTCAATGAGGTCAAGCATATCAATCGCGTCGTCTACGATATCACCAGCAAGCCACCGGCTACGATTGAGTGGGAATAGTGGCGACAAGCCGAAAAACCTCTATTTTGCGCGGTTTCTAAGGCTTTAGCGTACTAATGACAACGATTTGACAACATTTTCTAAAAATCGTATTATTCCAATAATAAAGAGCTAACAGATTTTGAGTGTAGTTTTTTTAAACACTTTCTATCTGTTAGCTCTTTTTGTATTTACTTTTTGAATCCGCGAATGACTTTGTATCGCTTCGGCTTTTTTGCGCCTGATTCATCGCTTGGCAAAGAATCTGCTTGGCTGTCAGAATCATCTGTTTCGTCTGTCATAGGTATTAATCCGGCGGACTGCTGGGAAGCGATGTATTCCTCGTTGAAAGATGTAGTACCGGAATGGATTTCTTCGGTTGCTTTTTTCCTCGCTTTTGATTTCTTTTTCTTGCTCTCTGCTTCTTTATATGCTTCTACCGTGTCAAACCAGTGATCGAGGGCCTTTTTGCTTGGCATATGAACATTGGTGTCAAACATCGGGTAAAGATAACGCCATTCATCGTATTCATCTTGCAGCATTTCACCGGAGCGGTATTTTTCATACTGCTCATACCATTCGGTAAGTAAATAATTAAATAGCTGTCTGTTGGGAGTTTCGGTATCTTCAATGGCTAAATGCGGTTTTCCGTCGATCATCTGGACGTGTAAACCGAATGAGTCTTCCCAATCGAACAATATGTGCATGAGCAACATTACGTCCTGTGAATCCGGTACCCGAAGGGCATACGGTGAAACGCCGAGAGCAAGTGCGAATGACCTAATCATCTCCGGTTTTGGTGTGCGCGCCCCGCATTCATACTGTGCGATTCTCGCGTCGGCATTTTGAGGTGACAATCCCATCTTCAAACCGAGAATCTTCTGTGTCATTCCGTGCATTTTGCGGAAGAAAGCAATTTTTTCACCAAGAAACATAGTTTATCCTCTCCTGTATAACCTAAGCTAAATAAAATATAACACACAAGTTAGTCAGTGTCAAGAAAAAATAATTCCAAAGTGAGTATTTTTTTGAAAAACTACTTGACATTGGCTTGCGAGTTAGTTATAATAAAAGTAGATTCCAAAACTAACGTATATGTTAGTTAATAAAATGAGATAATAGATTAGAAAGTGAGGCTTCTAAGATGGAAAACAGTATATTCATGAAAGTGGAGGATGTTGCGGTGGCATTGGGAGTATCCAAATCCTATGCCTACAAAATCGTCCAGAAGCTCAATCAGGAATTGCGTGAGAAAGGATACATCACCATTTCCGGCAGAGTCAACCGACAGTATTTTCTGGAAAGAACCTGCTACATTCAGCCAAAGAAGGAGGAAAAGTAATTGTCAGTCTACAAGGACACCAAGACCAACACGTGGAGGGTGTGTTACCGATACACGGATTGGCAGGGAAACCGGAAGCAATCTACCAAGCGAGGATTTACCACCAAGCGGGAAGCACAGGCGTGGGAACGCGAACAGCAGAACAAAAGCGAAGCGGACTTGGATATGACCTTTGAGAGCTTTGTGAAAACCTACACTGCCGACATGAGAAGCCGAATGAAGGAAAACACATGGCACACAAAAGAGCATATTCTCCGAACCAAGATTATGCCTTACTTCGGCAAGCGAAAAATGAGCGAAATTCAGCCCAAAGACGTGATAGCATGGCAGAATGCCATGCTGGACGGCAAGGATAAGAACGGCAAGCCTTATTCCCCTGTTTATCTCAAGACCGTTCACAACCAACTCAGCGCGTTATTCAACCATGCAGTGAAATTTTACGGACTAAAAGAAAATCCCGCCGCAAAGGTGGGAAACATGGGAAAAGCGAAAGCGAGGGAAATGCTCTTCTGGACGCAGGAGGAATACAAAAAATTCTCCTTTGCCATTATGGATAAACCAATCTCGTTCTACGCCTTTGAAATGCTCTACTGGTGCGGAATCCGCGAAGGGGAGCTGCTGGCGCTCACGCCCGAAGATTTCGACTTTGAACGGGGCACGGTGACGATCAACAAATCCTATCAGCGGATTGACAAACGGGATATCATTACCGACCCGAAAACGCCCAAGAGCAATCGAACCGTCAAAATGCCGCAGTTTCTGGTGGAGGAAATGCAGGATTATCTGAAACACCTTTATCAGATCGGTGACAAGGAAAGAATCTTTGAGATAACCAAAAGCTATCTTGCCCATGAAATGGCACGCGGCGCGGAGATAGCAGGCGTAAAGAAGATCAGAATTCACGATCTGCGCCACAGTCACATTTCACTCCTGATAGAGATGGGATATTCCGCGGTGGCGATTGCCGACCGAGTGGGACACGAGAGCATCAATATCACCTACAATTACGCTCATCTGTTTCCGTCCACACAGACGGATATGGCAGATAAACTCAACAATTTCAGAAAGGAGGACGCATAAAAATGTCCGCCAAACGTGTTGACGCGAAGAACCGATGGCGAAATGTCATGGTAAGCTTCCGAGTGTCACCGGAAGAAGCGCAGCAGCTTGACAGACTGGTTGCCCTGTCAGGGCTGACGAAGCAGGATTATATCATGAAGCGACTGGCTGACCGAGAAATTACGGTGGAGAGCAATCCGAGAGTCTACAAAGCACTCCGAATCGAAATGAGCCGGATATTGCAGGAATTGCAGCGTATCAGCGATAGCAGCGAGATTTCAGATGAGCTTAAAGAACTGATCGGAATGATTGCCACTATTCTCGGCGAAATGAAAGGAGAAGTGTAGATGGCGTATGAAAAAGAAATGACCGCTCTTAACCCATCTGTTGCAGCAGATGAAGAGCAGTCAAATAACGAACACAGTAGTATTATAACCGATTATGACGAAAAAAGCAATAGTTTTGAAGCAAATTTTGAAAACGATTATGATTATCAAAATCTGGATTTTGACGAAGAATACGTTGATACAATCACGATGAACGAGCTGTATAATTCGGTTTACGGCTTGAAACCGCCGATTG
>CAMHEZ010000033.1 GCA_946184295.1 uncultured Clostridia bacterium
TCGAACATGATTGTGAATATTGTCTTCTAATTTTCAAATCCTGTCATCTCGACCAGGTTGGAAGCTACATTTTTAATGCGTAGTGCATTAGAAATGTAGTTTTTTTATATCATAAAATACTTGATAAAGAATCGACAGGCGGTGTTTGACGGTATGGCAGAAATGTCCCCTATGATGAAGCAATATCTCGAAATAAAGGCGCAAAACCCCGACGCGCTGCTCTTTTTCCGACTGGGGGATTTTTATGAGCTGTTCTTTGACGACGCCAAGCTCGTCTCCAAGGAGCTCGACCTCACACTCACAGGGAAAATCTGCGGCATGGAGGAACGCGCGCCCATGTGCGGCGTTCCCTTCCACTCCTATGAATCCTATGCGGCCCGGCTGGTGGATAAAGGCTATAAGGTGGCCATCTGTGAACAGCTCGAAGATCCCGCCACCGCGAAGGGACTGGTCAAGCGGGGCATTATCCGCATTATCACCGCCGGCACGATCATCGAAAATTCCATGCTCGACGAGAGCCGCAACAATTACATCTGTGCCATCTGTTCGGCCGAAGGCACCATCGGTCTCTGTGTGGCGGACGTGTCTACCGGCGAATTGAATGTCACCCAGATCACCGGGGCCAATGCCGTACAGAAACTCTGCGGCGAGCTGGGCAAATTCGAGCCGCACGAGATTCTCATCAACGCCGCCACACTCAGTCTCGGGGGACTGGACAAGTTCATCAAAAACCGCCTGAATGCTTCCCTTGAATTGCTCGACGATGAAAAATTTGACTATGACGATACCCTCGCCACTGTCAATGTGCAGTTTTCTCAAAAGGAAATCGACGACAGCCATATTCTCACTTATCCTGTTACGGTGATGGCGCTCGGCGCACTCATCAATTACATCTATGCCACCCAGTTGGCCGGAGAGGCGGAGGAAAATCCGGACAAGCTGGCTAAAATCGAGTGTTTTGACCATATTCATTACTACGTCGGCGATATCTATATGAATATCGACGTCTCCACCCGCCGCAATCTGGAACTGACCGAGACCATGCGCACCAAGGACAAGAAAGGCTCGCTGCTGTGGGTGCTGGACAAAACCAAAACCCCCATGGGCAAACGCATGATCCGGGGCATCATCGAACGGCCTCTGGTCAATCCCGTGCAGATTCAGTCCCGCCAGAACGCCGTGGAGGAACTGTGCAACGACAATGTCCTCCGCGACAATATCATACAGGCCCTGCGCAGCATCAGCGACATCGAACGCCTCATCACCCGCATTGTCTACGGTTCGGCCAATGCCCGGGAAATCCGCGCCCTGGCCTATGCCGCCGAATCGCTGCCCGCTGTCAAGTCCGCCATCAAGCCCATGAAATCCGGCGAGATCAAAGACATCTTTCAATCCATCGACACGCTGAGCGATATCCGCGATCTGGTGGAACGCGCCATTGTGGACGAGCCGCCCCTCACCGTGCGCGAAGGCGGCATGATTAAACCGGGCTACTGCGACGATCTGGACGTACTCCAGGGGGACATGAGCGGGGGCAAGGAATTTATCGCCTCCATCGAGGAACAGGAACGCAAGCGCACCGGTATCCAGCGTCTCAAAGTCGGCTACAACCGCGTATTCGGTTATTACATAGAGGTATCCAATGCCTCCAAGGATCTGGTGCCCAAGGAGTATATCCGCAAGCAGACGCTGGCCAACTGCGAACGCTACATCACCGAAGAACTCAAAGAGATGGAAGGTCGCGTACTCGGCGCACGCGATCGCATTGTGAAGCTGGAATACGATCTCTTTGAGGATATCCGCAAGCGCGTGGCCGCCTGTCAGAGCCGCGTGCAGCAGACGGCCGACGCGATTGCCCGTCTCGACGTGTGGTGCTCGTTTGCCGAAGTCGCCATACACAGCAATTACACCCGTCCGCTGGTCAACACCTCCGGCAAAATCGTCCTCAAAGACAGCCGCCACCCCGTCGTGGAAGCAGTCTCGGAAGAACAGTTCGTACCGAATGATGTGTATCTCGACAACAGCGACAACCGCGTCGCCATCATCACCGGCCCCAACATGGCGGGTAAATCCACCTATATGCGGCAGGCCGCCATCATCACCTTAATGGCACAGTGTGGCAGCTTCGTCCCCGCGAGCAGCGCGGAAATCGGCGTGGTGGACAGCATCTTCACCCGCGTGGGCGCGTCCGACGACCTCGCGTCGGGACAGTCCACCTTCATGGTCGAAATGAACGAAGTGGCCTACATTCTCAAAAATGCCACGGCGGACAGCCTGCTCATTCTCGACGAGATCGGGCGCGGCACGTCCACCTTTGACGGCATGAGCATTGCCCGCGCCGTGCTGGAATTTGTCGCGGACAAGAAAAAACTCGGCGCCAAGGCGCTCTTTGCCACGCATTATCATGAGCTGACCGAGCTGGAAAACACCTTAAAAGGCGTCAAGAATTATTCGGTCGCTGTCAAGAAGCACGGAGAGGATATCACCTTCCTGCGGCGTATCGTCAACGGCGGCGCGGACCAGAGTTACGGCATTGAAGTGGCCAAGCTGGCGGGCATTCCCGACGGTGTGGTCAAACGGGCGCGGCAGATATTGAAGGATCTGGAAAGCGGCAAAAACAACGCGCCCAAGTCCGTCAAAAAGGCCGCGCAGACCGCCATTTCCTTCACCCCGCCGGGCGAAGCGGAGGCCGTTTTCCGCCTCAAGCATCTGGATATCAACAATCTCACGCCCATGCAGGCTTTTCAAATGCTTTCTGATCTGGCCGAGCTGGTCAAATAACCAAAAACAGACCCGCCGGACTTTGCTGTTACCAGCAAGCCGGAACGGGTCTGTTTTTTTTATTGTGGGCCTAACTTTTCAAGCAAGACCGGCTTGACAACACCGTACAATCCGACGAGGGGCGCCGGCACCTGCTGTGTGTCTATCATGTGTTCCCACTCGGCAAAAGTCACCCAGCGGGCGGCAACAGTCTCTCCCTCCTGCATGGTGAGAGCGGCAATGGCCGCGTTCCGGCGCAGGAGATAGGTGTCGCGGATGGTGGTTCTGCCGCAGTGGGTATTCAGAAACACCAGCTCCGTCGCCTTCGCAATCAGACCCGTTTCTTCCTGAAGTTCACGCATGGCGGCAGTCAGCGAATCCTCACCCGCCACGACGGAACCGCCCGTGATTTCCCACAGATTCGGATAGGCGTCTTTGTCCGGCGCGCGCAGCGTAATGAGCAGCTCGCCCCGGGAATTGACGGTAAAGATATCCACCGTGCGGTGATAGGTTCCCGTGGGCACCGGCTCGCCGCGCACAAGCGTCCTGCCCAGCGGCACGCCGTCCCTGTCCAGCAAATCCCATAATTCCATTGCAAAAAACACCTCCGAACAAAAAAACACAAGCGCCGCTCCATACAAACGGGAGACAGCGCTTTATCTTTAAAAGGGTGAGCGGAACTGTAAGCCGAGTTCTGTCGTGAACGGTCATCTATCTCGACGGTACATTGCTGCACCGCTCCAGCCACCTCCCAGGAACGCGACGGGCAGCCGCATATGTTCCACCACGGTGTTGCATCGGATAGGGTTTACAGGGTCACTTAGTCTCCTAAATGACCGGTGAGCTCTTACCTCGCCTTTCCACCCTTACCACTTCCCGCGAAAAATCCGCGAGAAGGGCGGTATATCTCTGTTGCACTTTCCCTAAGGTTACCCTCGGCGGCCGTTAGCCGTTATCCTGCCCTGCGATGCTCGGACTTTCCTCATGCCATGCCCTTTGGAGCAAGGCACGCGACCGTTTATTCCACTCACCAGATTATTCTACATGATTTCATGCCGAATGTCAAACGAAAATTTTATGAGCCTGTAAAATGATTCTTGATGAACCTGTAAAAAAATCCCGGAAAATGTGCAATGCCTCTTGACAAATATATCGGATGGTGATATATTAATTACGGAATCCGATATATCGCGACGCGTAATATCGGCTCTCCTATCATTTCACATGGAAAGAGGTAGTTTACATGGCAATCAGCACCCAGAAAGCGACGGAGATTTTTGACAGTCACCCGACCCGTTTCACGAAAAAGGAAAAGGCAGCTTTGCGCGCAACCTTGCGCGGCGCGTTCAGCCGCATGGGCTATGCCGACAGCGATATGGCGGAAGTGCAGGCGTCCGGTACCAATTTCGTTGTGGGCGACCCGCGTACCGCGGAATATCTGTTTACCGCGCATTACGACACCCCCGGCCGCACCGGCTGGATGCTCTGGACGTCCCGCTTCGTGGGGCAGGCCGGCGCCAATGTGGCCATGGTCGTGGAGATGCTGCTGGTGATTCTGCTGCTGCCGGTACTGAGCGAATGGGTTCCCTCTTTGAACCGTGTGCTGGGGGCAGACGCGGATTTCTGGCTGGTGGAAGGCGCGTTTCTGCTGATGCTGGTCGTCATGGTCGGCTCGATGGTCATCAAGAACAGGAACAACCGCAACGACAACACCAGCGGTGTGCTGGCGCTGCTCTCGCTGGCCGAGCAGGTGGCAGCCGATGAGGAACTGCGCAAAAAGTGCTGCTTTGTGTTCTTTGACAATGAGGAATGGGGCCTGCTGGGTTCGGGCGGCTTTGCCTCGTGGGGCAAGAAGCAGGGCATTGACTGGAAGCGCGTCAAGATGATTAACTTCGACTGCGTGGGCAACGGCGACGTGCTGACGCTGGCGGCCAACAAGAAGACGGCTATTGCTCAATCGGTGGCGAAAGCCTGCGAGAGCGCCGGTATGAAGCCTGTGAGCAAGCGCAGCGCGGTGATCTTCCTGAGCGACCACGCCAATTTCCCCAATTCGGTAATGGTGAGCTACACCATGCGCTCGACGATCGGCTTGCTGTATCTGCCGCTGATTCACACAGGAAAAGACGTGGTTTGCAGCGTGGAGCAGATCAACGGATTGACGCAGCAGTTTTATGAATTTTTAAAGCAGCGGCAGATTTAAATTTATTGAAATAAGGGAATGATGGCATGAACGAAAGCAAAGGCGCTTTGACCGAGGCGGTCTATTATATTCTGATATCGCTCTATCAGCCGCTGCACGGCTACGGCGTGATTCAGAATGTGGAGAAGCTCAGCGGCGGGCGTGTGAAGCTTGGGGCGGGCACGCTTTACGGCGCGATCAACACCCTGCTCGGACGCGGCTGGATTGTCGAGTACGGACAATCCGGCGAGCGGGGCAAGAAGGAATATATCATTACCGACAGCGGCAAACAGGCGGTCGCGTGGGAAATCGCCCGTTTGCAGGAACTGCTGGACAACGGCAGACAGATTTGCCAGGCAGATCTGCCGGATCATTCATAACAACCGTTCAAGAAGGGGTTATTTCACGACATGAAGAACAAAAAGATAGAGCCGAAGCTTTACACGATGATCGACAACGAGGAGATTTATCTCAATCAGATGTGTGAAAAGGGTTGGAAACCGGTGGAAATTTTCCTTGGTATCTTCTTCTGCTTCGAGCGTTGCGAACCGGGAGAGTATATCGCCCGCGTGACCACCACGATGGACACGGAAAAGGGCAGAAGTACCAAGGAAAAACGCCGGTTCCTGACGGAATATCTCACCGATTCGGGCGCGGAGATCGTCCACGAAACCAATATTGACGCAGGCTCGCGCATTTATGCCATTCGTCCCGCGTCTCTCGGAGCGTTTGAAATCAACACCGACACCGATTCGCTGATTGCCGATTATCAGGCGCGGCGCAAGTTTCACATCATCTGGACGGTGATTGCGGGGGTGCTGTTTCTGATGGGCATGACGTTTGGTCTGTTGTTCATGCGGGAGGCCATGGAGCTGGGCGACAGTGATATTATGCGCAGCGCTTACATAGAATTTGCCAGCGCCGCACTGCTGCTGGTGTGCTTCATCGCGGTTGTGATTCCCATCGGCAAGTACAACCGCAAGATTCGCGAGCTGCGCGAGAAAAGGGAATTTGAGGAATAGAGAGTAGGTTTGACAGGGGGGTCTTTGGATTGAAAAAATCGGGATTTTCGCTGGGCGCGGTGCTGTTCATTTACATGGTCGCGTTTGGGTATGTGGGGTTTTATTCAGGAACGTGCGCGGACGAATATTTCGGCGGGGCATTTCTGTTGTCGCTGATGGTGGTGTGTGCGTCGGTAATTGTGGGATTTTTTCTGCACATCATCATTCACGAACTGGGGCATCTGGTCTTTGGCACACTGACGGGGCACCGCTTCCAATCCTTTCGGATTTTTCATTTGCTGTGGCAGCGGGACACTGACGGCAAAATTCGCCTTTACCGCTATAAGCTGGCGGGAACGGGTGGCCAATGCCTGTTGCAGCCCCCGCCGCTCAGGGACGGCGATATGCCCTATGTCCTTTACAATCTCGGCGGTGTGATTTTCAATTTTCTGCTGGCGATATTGGGTATGCTGGCGTCGGTGGTCTGGTCGAAAATCGTGGTATTGGCCATTTTCGGCAGAATCTTGTTTGTACTCGGTATGATGATGGGGCTGGAAAATATCCTTCCGTTGCCAGGGATTGCCAATGACGGCGGCAATCTGCTGGCCCTTACCAAATCCAAGGAGGCGCGTCAGTCGTTGTGGGTGCAGATGATGGGCATTGTCAAGCTCAGTCAAGGTATCCGTATCAAGGATTTCCCCGAGGAGTGGTTCCGTATGCCGGACGACAAACAGCTTCAAAACCACATGGAGGCGGTGATGGCCGCGTATGTCTGTGATCGGCTGATGGATCGACACCAATTTGCGCAGGCACAGGAAACCATTGATTCCCTGCTGGAGCGTGAAACCGCGCTGGTTCCGGTGCATCGCAATTTGCTGCGCACCAATGCGCTTTACTGCGAACTGGTGGGCGCGTGCGCTCCTGAAAAGGTGGACACATATGCCGCCAAGGATTTAATTCGGTTCTGGAAAACAATGGCCGCCAATCCCACCGTAATCGTCACGCGGTATGCCTATGAGAAACTGTACAAGCGGAATGAGGAAGAAGCAGCAAAGTATCTGACAATGTTTGAAAAGGCGGCGGAAACGTATCCCTATCCCTGTGAAATTGCGGCCCATCGCGAGCTGCTTGCCATTGTCGATGAGAAAGTGAGGTGAGAAATCAAATGATAACCAAGCGGCACATTGACGGTGGCAAGGGCTTTGACTTTGGCCGCACGTCGGAAGATTACGCGAAATACCGCGATATTTACCCGGACGCGTTTTATCAGCGTTTGCTGGCGCTCGGCGTCGGCACACACGGGCAGCATGTGCTGGATATCGGCACGGGTACGGGGGTGATTCCCAGAAATATGTACCGTTACGGCGCTCATTTTACGGGAACCGATATTGCGGAAAACCAGATCGGGCAGGCGAAACGTTTGGCACAGGCGGCGGGCATGGACATCACCTTTCTGTGCAGCCCTGCCGAGGAAATGCCCTTTCCCGACGAGGCCTTTGACGCGGTGACCGCCTGCCAGTGCTTTACCTATTTCAATCACGACGTGCTCGCGCCGCAGGTCAGCCGCGTACTGAAGCCCGGCGGGGTGCTGGCGGTGCTGTATATGGCGTGGCTGCCGTATGAAGACGCGGTCGCGGACGCGAGTGAAAAATTGGTGCTGCAATACAGCCCGCATTGGACCGGCTGCGGCGAGACGCGGCATGAAATCGGTATCCCTTCTGTCTATCAGTCCTATTTTGCTATCGAGCGCAGCGAGGTGTTTGATTTGCCGGTACCCTTTACCCGCGAGAGCTGGAACGGCAGAATGAAATCCTGCCGCGGCATCGGCGCGTCGCTGAGCGAACCGGAAATTGCTTCCTTCGAGCGGGAACACATGGCGCTGCTGGAAGGCATCGCGCCGGAGAACTTTGAAGTGCTGCATTACGCGGCGATGACTATTTTAAGTTATAAATGAGCACTACCGTCAAATTGCACAAATAAATATTCTTATTTTGTCCTTATTAGCTTTATAAAGTCTTGTATAAAGCTAATGATTTATGCATAACTACTAAGTCATGCTCATTTATAGTTTTAAGAAAAAAATAAGGAGCTTGAAAAAAATGGAAGAAAACAAGAATCTGGAAGAAAACAAGCAGGAACTCAATTCCAAGAATGAGAACGAAAATCTGCCCGCAGGCACGGAGCCGGAAAAAGAGCATGAGAAATCCGCGGGGTCAGGTATGGCAATCGGTATGATGCTGGGCGCGGCACTCGGTATGATGGTCGGCGGGTTTGTCTTTGACAATATGATGATCGGTCTGTGCTGCGGGGCTATGGTCGGTATGCTGTTCGGGCTGGCCTTTGGCGCGGCCACGAAAAAGAAACAGTAACAGACTGCCAATCTTGCCAATATTGTCTGCCGTCAGATTTCCGCAATTTACAACAAATTTATTGTAAGTGACGGCACGGTATGGTATGATACTCATAGAAATACTAAAAAGGAGATTTGCCCAATGGACAACAATTTCACACCTCAGCAGCCGCAGTATCAACAGCCCATACAGCAATCGGGAGGCTATGGCGCGCCGCCGCCGAGTTATTATCCCGCGCCTGTTCCGGCGGCACAGCCGATGGGGCAGGTTCCGTCAAGCGGACAGCCGGCGCCGTCTTCCGGCGGGCCGGTTTATGAGAAGATCGACAGGAAAATCCTCATGCAGTGCCGTCACAAGGCCGAGCGGCGCTGGTACCGCCGTCTGGCGGTGCTGAACATTCTCATCATCGTCGGGGTCATTGCGTTTTTCATTTATGCCTTCGACGATACCCGCGAATATGCCGAGAATGTTTACAACAGCGTGGTCGCGAGCGTCGAGGAATGGGAAAATCCCGACAGTGCCGACAGTGAGCAGTCCTCCCAGAAGACCGAGGAACTCGACAAAATTGAGGAACAAACCGAGGATATTCCCCAAAGCCTGTATTATATGCTGGAAATCCTCATTACGATTGTCGCGATTCCCTTTGTGGTGTATTTTGCCTATGCGCAGTACCGCTCGATGTCGGTGCGGATTACCGAAAAGACTTATCCCGAAATATACGCCATCGTGGAGGAATATTCGCAGAAGCTGGGGCTTAAAAGAGTGCCGAAAATCTATATGGTACAGGGCAACGGCGTGCTGAATGCCTTCTCCACCTTCATTCCGTTCAAGCAGTACATAGAGATTTACGCCGACCTGCTGGAAGTGGCTTACCGCGAGCATCACGATATGGATACTATTCGCTTTATTATCGCGCACGAGATGGGACATATCTACTACAAGCACGCGACCATGCACTACTACTACGCGATCATGTTCTCCCAGCTGATTCCGATTCTGGGCAGCACGGCCTCCCGCGCCCGTGAATACAGCTGTGACCGTCTGGCGCAGCTGCTCTCGGGCAGCGACGGCGTGGACGCGATGATGTCGCTCACCGCCGGTATTCATCTCTATAAGCAGGTAGATCATCAGGACTATATCGAGCACGCCAAAACAGTAAAGGGGTTCTTTGTGTTCTGCTACAATCTGGTGTGCGACCACCCCATCACCACCAAGCGGGTGCTGGCGCTGGTTGACCCGGAGAAGAAGAGCGGCAAGCTGTATTAAGCCGCGAATGCGGCGCGGGAGTGCAGGGGGTGCAGGCACCTCCTGCCGGGTCCAGGGCAGCGCCCTGGCAGGGCGTGGGACAGCGTCCCACGAGCAGGCGCAGCCTGCGAGCAAGACGCGCCAAGATCAAAAACAGGGTCAGGCGCATACAAACAGAACGTTCAATCAGGAGTGTGAAACATATGCTGCAAAATATGAAACAGACATTTACCCCGGCGCCGGCGATTCTGCAGCGGGCGCAGGTGGGAACGCAGATGGAAAAAGGCAAGATCGCCAATATCGTCGTGGCGGTCTTGGTGGGCTGGCTGGCCATCGTGTCACAGTACATCGTGATTTTACCTGTTATCATGATACAGGTCATTCAGGCTGTCGCGCAGAACGGCCCGGAGGCAAAGGTGAATGTGAACATGACGGATCCGAGCCTGATGCCGCTCATGCTGGGCAGCTTTATCATGCCGATCATTTCGCTGCTGCTCTATGTGAAATTCACCGAAAAGAGAAACGTCCGCTCGATGGGCTTCGTCAAGGAAAAGGCGGTGCCGGATTACCTGCTCGGCATGGTGATTGCCTTTGTGATGTTCTCGGCGTGTGTGGGAATTTGTCTCGCGACCGGCGCGATGACCTTTGACGGCTATGTGCTGAACGGTCAGTACGGTATGCTCGCCCTGCTCTTTGCCGGATTTCTGGTGCAGGGCATGGGCGAGGAAGTGGTCTGCCGCGGCTTCCTGCTGACTTCTGTCGGCAGCAAGAGCGGCGCGCTGATCGGCACGCTGGTCAATTCGCTGCTTTTTGGCGCGCTGCACCTGGGCAACAGCGGTGTGACGTTCTTCTCGGTGGCCAATATCGTTCTGTTTGGCGTGCTGATGTCGCTTGTCGTTCTCAAGACCAATTCCATCTGGATGGCGGGCGCTATTCACTCGGTCTGGAATTTCGTGCAGGGCAATTTTTACGGCATACTGGTCAGCGGCAACGACGCGGGACCGTCGGTCTTCCGCTGCACGTCCGTCGGCGGCATGGAATGGCTCAACGGCGGCAGCTTTGGCATGGAAGGCGGCGCCGCGACAACATTGGTGCAGATTGTCGTCATTGCGGTAATCCTGTTCATGAAGCCGCGAAAAGCCGATTAAGCGAAGCGCAATTAAGCCGCGTATGCGGCGCGGGAGTCCAGGGGGACTGGTCCTCCTGGCAGGGGCGTAAGCTTTCGCAAGCGAAAGCTAGGGCACTCGCCACCACTGGGGTGTGGGGCAAAGCCCCACGAGCAGGCGAAGCCTGCGAGCGCCACGCGCCAAGACCAACAATGCAGTCAGGCGAATCCGGTGAAGGTTTCGATGATATAACAAAACACGCGCGTGATGGGAAAATAAATCCTTGTCATGCGCGTGTTTTGCGGTTGTCACAATATATTTGAAATCGTAGGTGTCTCGGTATGCACAAGGTGTTCGAGCGCGTCGGTGATTTCGTCCAGCGAGACCTGCAAATCCTCATACTGTCCGACTTTGTAGAATGAGCGCAGCTTGTCAACGCTCTGCGAAATGCGCTCTACCTCGTCGTGGCGGGAATAAATATCCAGAATCGGTTCGTATTTTTCCCATTCGTCTGTAATCCGCCGGATGGCCTGTTCGTCGATTTCCGTCGATTGGACGCGGTTCACCAGCGCTTCCATCTGACGGCCGACGTGTCTGGTGTTGCGCAGCGCGAAGGTGCAGAAGCCAAAGAGAAAGACCAGCAGTGCCGCGCAGATTTTCAAACGGTTTATTTTCATAGGGGAGACGTCATCGCCTTTCTGATGATCTGATAATCGCCGTCGGCGTTGCCCGACATGATAAACACATCGTCGATGCTCACATGCTCTGCATTGAGTGCCAGCGCGATTTTCTGCGTTGTCCAGCCCACCAGCTGCGCGGATTGTCTGTCAACGCTGCCGTCGCTGATGATGAGAGCATTCAGCCCGCTCTTGCCGCTGTCGGCCCCGACCTGTGAAGCGGTCGCCGGCAGCTCGCCGCTTTTCTGAAGCACGCTCAGCGTGCCGTCGGTCTCGATAATGGCGTATTCCACCGAGCTGATGTCAAAGATATCCTTTTTGCGCAGTTCCTCAAACAAATCCTCGTTGCTGAACCGCAGCGAGCGCATGGCGGCCTGATTGACCTGTCCCTTTTCGATGACCACGACCGGCATACCTGAGATCATTTCCCGGAATGACGGAATTATCAGCATGAGATAGGACATGCCGACCTCCATGACCACCAGCGTGACGATGGGAATGATGGCCGTGAAGATGGAGATGCCGACCTCCTGCATGGGCATGGCGGCGATATTGGAAATCATGAGTGTGACCACGATCTCCGAGGCCTGCATTTCCTTAATCTGACGTTTGCCCATCACGCGCACGGCAAAAATGACGGCGCTGTATAAAATCACGGTGCGTATCAGTGAGATATACATATTCTTGCATAGCCCTCCTTCGGGCGGCATTGGTTGATACTTTTATGATACCCGGAAAAAGGCAAAACATACAGGTTTCTTGCAGGAGGAAGATGAAAAAATCCGCTCGCAAATGTTTTACGAGCGGAAAAAGATTATTGTTTCATAATGTCAATGATCGTGTGTGATAACGCGGAGATTTTGTCCGCGATAGAGACCTCGCTGTCAGGCAGCGGCGCTGAAGGGGCGGTTAACCGAATTTGACGAAGTCTTTTCAGGATCGCCATCCTGCCATAGAAAAAGCGCCATCTTTGCATGTTGATTTGTGCCGCGAACCATACCAGTTCGGAAAAAGACATATTAAATCTGGGAATTAAAACCCGCACAGCACTTCCGCCATTGCCCCGTGCCATAAAGCGCCAAGGCTGCACGCAGGCTCTTCCAAAGCAGGTCACTGTAATGGCTCCGTCCGGGAACACTTCGCCTTCCGTATCGGCCACCAGCCGAATGACGCTGTTTTGTGGGTCACCTGATGATATATAGGGACATGAGCCCATGTGGTAATTGCTTTCTCCTTTTGATTTGCCTCCCTGCACCACAAAGAACCGTTCGATGCAGTCGGTTTCGCCGTAAGGCATGGGAGGAAGATGATTCCAGTTGGGAAAAACGGAAATAACTTCGTCAGCGATGTCATCCACGCACACGGTGGTTTGCAGGATGGATTTCACAATTTCATCCCGATAAGCGGATTGTTCCTCGGCCGGAAAGGCCGGCTGAGGCAAATATGCTTCGGGGCAGAATTCCGCGCCGGGCGCCATGATTTTTTCCGCTTTGATAACAGTGACCAGGTCGGACGATGTTGGTTGTCCGTTTTTGAACTTCTGAAATTCAGAAAGGACTTCATCTAACTGTGAACCGGCTGTTTCCACACGTTTTCCTTTTAGCTTACGATAACCGTCATTCCAGATTTTTGCCATGAAGATATTGTCGGCGCTTTTTTGCGCACAGGGCGCCGCAATCATGATGGTGGTGTCAACGGCTGTGGGATAAAATAAATCTCCCGGCAGGCTGATCATACCGATGACAGAGTTTGTCATAAGAAAACGATTGCGCCATGCGGCATTGTCTTCATCGGCAAAGATGCCTGATTTCACCACGACAGCGAGATAGCCGGTGCGGTGTAAAGCGATCATGGCAGTGTCAATGAAATCCCGTTCCGGCTCGTCTTCCTGAGAGAACGGCGGATTAATCAGCGCTTTGGTGAATCGTCCCCTGATGCTGTTGAGACTGGCCTCTTCAAAACAGCTGGCGTTTTCAATATGACTTTTTCCGTCTCCTCTGAAGAACATATTCAGCGCCGCCAAAGCCCATACGGTCGGATTGGTGTCAAAGCCGTATAAAGATTCCCGTATGATGGCATATGAAACACCCAGTTCCTGTGATGTTTTGACCATACGGTCAAAGGAGGCTACCAGAAAACCGCCTGAACCACAGGCAATATCGATCACTGTATCTTTTGCTGTTACGTCAATCAAGTCTGCACAGAATTTGGTGATATGACGAGGTGTAAAGACAATGCCCAAGGAATTATTGTCATAGCCGTATCGTATAAAGGCTTCGTATAACAAACCTAAAAAATCGGTGTCTGTCCGCAAAAGGGATTTAATATTTAATGATTTCAGAATGTATATAATTTTGCTCATCTTGGGCGCTAATCTGGCATAATCGGCCTCACCCAATCTTAATGTTTCAATCAGCTGTTTTTTCTTATCCTCTTCAAAATGATCAGTGGAGGCGATGGCGCTTTCCACCAATTGATTGACAGATGTCAGTTCCTGGCCTTGTGTGACATCTATCTCGCCCTGATACAGTGCGGTGATAATCGCCCCCAAAACTTTTGGCCGGAGCGATGGTTCGATTTTAGCCGCTCTGAGTTCCGATGACAGCTTTACCGCCGTTGTGATATAGTCAGAGGTGCGGGGGGCGGCCACTTCCGTTGTACCGTTTTTCGTCAAAAGAGCAGTCTCTGCTTCTCCTACGCTTGGAAAGCTGGTCAAAGCAAATCCATGAGAAGTCAGCGGAACCCATTGATCGTCATTCAAAAAAAATGTCCGAAACAGATAGCCGTTATCTTCTTCTCCCGCAACGCCGATAGCGATGGATACGGAATAGTGACCGTATTGATTGATGGCGTTGGCATATTGGATGGCCTCGGAAACGGCGATATCGATCTTTTTGATATCATTTTTTGCTTCCACAACCATGACAGGGGCATAATTGCTGCAAATCAAAAAATCCGGCTTTGTTTTTTTTAATCCGGTGTCGGTAAAAAAATCATCGATCTCTTGTTCCTCTAAAAAATGACCGCCTTTTTGCGGATGGCGGACATTCCATCCTTTTTGTGATGCGATTTCTCTTATCAGGTATCTGCATCTGGTTTCGGAGCGCTTTCCCTTAGACATCTGTCAGATTCCTCCCGGTCGTTTTCACTGTAGTAATGTCTATATTATATCGTCCCGAAAGAAAAAAATCAACAGCGGAATGTCAGAATCTGCACAAAAAAACAGTCCGTTCACATCTGAACGGACTGCGGATGGCTGCGGAACTAGGATTCGAACCCAGACAAACAGAGTCAGAGTCTGTCGTGCTACCCTTACACAATTCCGCAATATTTTTCTTTTTGCTCTGCTTCAATGCTCTTCACAGGCACCACCGTGACGACCTATATTATTATAGTCATTTTTTTGATTTTGTCAAGGGCTTTTTGCCAGTTTTTTGAAATATTGTAAAATAAATTAATCTCCCCTGATTTTTAACAAATTTATGTTGAATGTTACCATGTCTTCCACTATAATATACACTAAGAGATCCGTATAACATTGCTATCCATTCGGAGGGACTGATTTTATGTTTGATATCTTTGATAAATGCGTGGAGGAAAGCAAAAAGCATGTATTCCGCACGCAGGAGGAACTGGAGGCACGTCTCGGCGAGTTGCAGCGCGAGATGAAGGCCGCCGGTATTCCCACGATGGTGGTGTTTGAGGGCTGGAGCGCGTCCGGCAAGGGCTCGCGCATTTCCCGCCTGATCTATCACCTCGACCCCCGCGGCTTCAAGGTTCATACCATGACCAAGCCCAGTGATGAGGAAAAGCGCTACCCCGTCATGCACCGCTACTGGCAGAAACTGCCGTCTGAGGGCAATATTGCCATTTTCGACCGGAGCTGGTACCGCTGCTTCGACTTTGTGGAGGGCAAAAAGAGCAAGAATGACGAGGAACTGAAAATTTACAATATCCTCGACTTTGAATCGCAGCTGACGGCGGAGGGCTATCTGCTTGTGAAAATTTTCCTGCATATCTCCGCCGATGAGCAGAAGAAGCGTTTCAACAAGCTGAAATCCGTCAAGTCTACCGCGTGGCGCATCAAGAAACCCGACATCAAGCAGAACGAGAATTATGTCAAGGTGTACCGTATGTTTTGCGAAATGCTGGACAGAACCAATACGCCCAACGCCCCTTGGCATGTGGTCAATACCGCCGACGGAGACGCGGCCACCGCGCAGGTTTTCTCTATCGTGATCGAGGCAATGGAGCAGGCGCTGGAACAGAAGAGCCGCGGCCTCGCCATCAATCCCGCCGTGTTCCCTGTTTCGGCCCCCGTTAAGCCGCAGGTCTCGGTCAGTCTCAAGGATATCGACCTTGCGGCCGCGGTCGCTGACCGGTCCTACAAGAAGCGGCTCAAGGCTTTGCAGGAGCAGCTTTTCATGCTGCAAAACGAACTGTACCGCCGCCGGATTCCGCTGGTGATTGCTTATGAGGGCTGGGACGCGGCCGGTAAGGGCGGCAATATCAAGCGCGTGGCGCAGGCACTCGACCCCCGCGGCTATGAGGTGATTCCCATCAGCGCTCCCACTGAGGAAGAGCGCAGCCACCACTTCCTGTGGCGTTTCTGGCGGGTACTGCCCAAAAACGGCCATACGGCGATTTTCGACCGCAGCTGGTACGGCCGCGTGATGGTGGAGCGCATCGAGGGATTTATCACCGAGGAACGCAAGCAGCAGGCCTATGACGAGATCAATCGCTTTGAATACAGCCTGACCCAGTTCGGCACGATTGTCATCAAATTCTGGTTACATATCGACAGCGACGAACAGCTGGTCCGCTTTACGGCCCGTCAGAATACGCCGTCGAAACAGTGGAAGATCACCGATGAGGACTGGCGCAACCGCGCGAAGTGGAGCGAGTATGAGGCGGCGGTCGATGAGATGATCGCCAAGACCAACACGCCCAACGCCCCTTGGATTATCATTGAATCCAACGACAAGAAATATGCCCGCCTGCGCACGCTGGAGGAGCTGATTGCCATCATCGAGAAGCGTCTTTCCGAAAATGACGGCATGCCCCCGGATTACCGTTCGTAATCGGTTGGAAATGTAACAATTAAACACTTGTATTTCACCGTTTTGTTTGTTATACTGAACTGATAGAACAGCAGTAAAGACAGACAAGGCGGTGATTGTTTTTGGCGCGTTTGGCCAACCGAAAGAAATATCAGAAAAAACGCGAAACCTTCTTGCAGCTTTACAACCGCACGTGTGACAGGGTGTTCGGCTATGCCTTTGAGCTGTGTCTGAATCATGAGGACGCGCTGACGGTCTGCCGTGAAGCCTACATTGATATGTATTTTGAAATCGGCACCCTGCGCACCGCGTCGAGTGTGGAGCATTGGCAGCGGAAGCAGGTGGAGCGCACCATGCGCTATCTTGTGCGCAAGAACCGCCTGTCGATGCTCCATGAGAAAACGCTCCAGGACGCGGCGGACAGTCTGAGCGCCGACGAAAGAGAGGACCTCTGGCGGCGTATCAACCGCACGGTGGACATTGACCCGTGGCGGCTGGTGCCGGTTCCCGGCAAGTCCTCGCTGCTTTCGGTGCTGGCGGACCAGGCCGTGTCGGATTTGAGCTATATGGGACCCGGCGATATTGCCAAAATGGTGCTGACCGCGCTGCTGGCGCTGGCGGTGGCCGGCGGCGGACTTTTCGGAGCGTATTATTTCCTGTCGCGGCGCGGCGCGGGCAGTGTGGACGGTATGGAGGAAATCTTTCTGGACGAGCGCAGCTACAGCGAATACAACGCCAAATCCAGCGTGCAGGTGACGGACGAGGAAATCAACGCGCTCATCAAGGAAGCGTTCGGCGGTCTGGACGATGAGGGGGGGCTGACCGTCAGCAGGCAGGCGTCCCGCAGCACGGCCAAGGAGCCTGTCTATACCGGTAATCAAGAAATTGACGACCAATTGCAGGTCATTCTGCGCGAGATTATCACCGACGACATGGGGGATACCGAACGGCTGTGGGCCATTTATTACTATGTCGGCAGAAATACGCGTTACGACAATGTGAAAGACAAGAGCGAGGACAGCCTGACGCTGCTGCAATATTATTTTGCGGTGAAATCGGGTGACAGCCGCCATTACGCGGCGCTGTTTCAGGCGTTGTGCCGTGCGGCGGGCTATGAATGCGACGTGGTAAAGGGGCGGTTTGTCCTCAACTCCGATACCGAATTTCGCCGCGATATTCTGCACTATTGGAACAGAATGCAGCTCAACGGCATGTATTATTATTTCGACTGCGAGGCCGACAGCGACCAGTTCGGCACGCAGGTGCGGGAGTATTATTTCATGGCCACTGACGGCAATGCCAAATGGTCCATCTGGAACAGAGACCACGACAGCGCCTTGGGCTAAGAGAATAAAAAAATGGAGATTTTTTGAATGAAAAGAGTGATTTTTGATGCGTGAGGAAACTGTAACGTCTCCTGAGCGTTCGCAGGAAGAAGCCATGGCATTGGTCAGGGAATTGCAGCGCATTACGCTGGCCATGCTCAAGGACATCGACGCGGTGTGTACGCAATACGGCATTCCCTATTACCTCGGTGAAGGCACCATGCTCGGCGCGGTGCGTCACAAGGGCTTTATCCCGTGGGACGATGACATCGACCTGCTGATGATGCGGGACGATTACGAGCGTTTTTTGCAGATTGCACCCGCCGCGATGGGGGAGAAGTATGAAATCCAGCATTATACCACGATGGAAAACTGCTGGACGCCGCTCATGAAGGTGCGCCTCATCACTGACGACCCCAGGTTCCGTCAGTCCCACATCGCCCACGTCACGCCCAACAACGGCCCGATGATCGACATCTTCCCGCTGGACAACGTGCCGAAGCGCTCCTCTTTCAGGCAGACGATGCAGGGGACGATGGCGCGGATTCTGCGCGGCACGCTCTCGCAAAAGATGAAAACCGCCGAGGACGACACCTTCCAGAAGAAGGTGCTGCGTTTTGCCTCGCATTTTGTCACGCGGGACTTTCTGTTCAAGTGCATCAACCGCAATTATATCAAGTACAACAGCCCCGACAACCAATATATCGTCTGTCTCGCGAGCTATTACAAGGTGCAGAAGGAAACCTTCCCCAAGGCAGCTTTCGGCGAGCCGGTGCGCGTGCCGTTTGAGGACGGCATGTTTCCCGTACCGCAGGACACCGACCTGATTCTCACCACCATTTACGGCGATTACATGACCCCGCCGCCACCCGAAAAGCGGGTCATCAAGCATCATTTTTAATTTTGAGGTTGCAATACGCACGCCGGTTTGGTACAATAAAGACAGAGGAGGTGCCGTCCATTGAACGATGATATGATACTGATACAGGGCGTTCCTTTTCCGCGGAAAGACATTGAGAGAATCCGCCGTTTCCGATTGCTGGACGATACTTTTTTCGCTGTTTGTTTCGAGGACGGCGGCGCATGCACCGAATTTCTGCTGCAAGTGCTGCTGGACAAAGCCGATCTGCGCATTGTCGAGAACAAAACGCAGTATTCCATTAAAAATCTTCACGGACACTCGGTGGTCCTCGATGTGCTGGCGACCGACAGTGCGGGGGTGCTGTATGATATCGAAATGCAGCGCACGGACAAGGGCGCCACGCCCAAACGGGCACGCTACAACAGCAGCCTCATGGACGGTCATATTCTGGTGAAGGGCGAGGCGTATGAAGCATTGCCCGAAACCTATGTGATCTTTATCACGGAACATGATTATCTGGGAGGCGGCCTGCCGCTCTACAATGTGGAACGCACGGTCACACAGACCGGCGCCGCTTTCGGCGACAGCGCACACATTGTATATGTCAACGCGTCTTATGAGGGGGATTCTCCGTTAGGACAGCTGCTGCACGACCTGCGCTGTGTCAACCCGAATGAGATGATCTCTTCGGTGCTGGCCCAGCGGATGCGGTATTTTAAAGAAGAAAGAAAGGGTGTGACAGATATGTGTCAGATTATGGAAGAAGTAAAACACGAGGGAATTGAACAAGGCAGAGCAGAAGGCAGAATGGAAGGCAGAATGGAAGGCAGAGCAGAAGGCAGAGAAGAAGAAAGAGCAAGAATGAGAGAAGCCGCCGTCAGGAAAGCGCTCCAAATGATACGGGACGGCAAACTGTCACTGGAGGAAGTGTCCCAATACACCGACATTCCCTTGCAGGAAGTGGAGGCGCTGGCGGCCACACTTGGGTAAAACGCAACATCATCAATCCTTCAGGGAGAGCTCGCCCCCTTCTTGAAGGATTTGTTTTGTCCGGGATTATGTTGATGGGAGATGTTGACTTGGGCTTTTTAGGTAAGATCAGGAAATCCGCAGGCAGCGCCGCGACGGTAGGATTGGGTGCGCTGTATGTGCGGTATTACAAAAAGAACGCGGTCGATGCGCACCGGATTTTTTACTGCGCTCACTACGGCTCCGGCATGCTGTGCAGTCCGTATGCCATTTTCCGCGCGCTGCTGCAATCGGAGGATTTTGACCGGTACACGCACATCTGGCAGATCAATGACCCTGCCGAACGGGCCTTGCTCGCGAAGGAATATGCCGCTTATGACAATGTGCAATTCGTGGGGAAAAACAGCCCGGGCTATTTCAATGCCATCACGTCAGCCAAATATCTGATGATTAACGTCACGCTGCCATTTTACTTCACTAAGAAACCGGAACAGGTCTTTGTCAATACATGGCACGGTATCCCGCTCAAAACCTTGGGCTACGATACCCCTGACGGTAAATACAGCGTGCGCAACACCATGCACAACTTCTTGCAGACTGATTACATTATTTCCCCTTGCCGCTTCACCACGAAAATCTTCCTCGATTCCTACAAGCTGCGGGGCATTTATGCCGGTCAGATGACCGAGTGCGGCCATCCGCGCAATGATTTGCTCACCGGCACCGATCGGAACGATATCATCGGCAGGCTGGCGCGGCGCGGCACGGTGATTGACGAAACCAAAAAAATCATTCTCTATGCCCCCACGTGGAAGGGGGCAGGCGGCGATGTGGAACACGCGCAGAATGATATTGCCCGCTACGATGAATTTTGTGATTATCTGGTGCATCACATCGACACGGAAACGTATCAGATTCTGATAAAACCGCACCCTGCTGTCTATAAACTGCTCAGCAGGGAGGAGCGGGCCAGCGGCAAGTACGTCTCCCAGTGCGTTGACACCGACGAGCTGCTGTCTGTCACGGATATACTGGTGTCGGATTATTCGAGCCTGTTTTTTGACTTTCTGCTGACTGGCCGTCCGATTCTCTTCTACATTCCCGACATCGACAGCTACCGCGAACAGCGCGGCATGTACTTTGGCCTCGACGAGCTGCCGGGTCCCTATTCCTGCGACATGGGGGATATTGCGGGCTGGATTAACGACGCGGCGCAGCTGCGGCAGAGGTATGCCGCGCCTTATGACAAGATGAAAGCCTGGGCGTGTGAATTTGACGACGGGCAGGCGTCCCGCCGCGTGATTGACGCGGTATTTCACGGAGAGAAAACCAATTGCCGTCTGGTGACAGAAATCGACACACCAAAAAAGAAGCTGCTCATCAACGGCGGCAGCTTCGCCATGAACGGTGTGACCACCACGCTGCTCACGCTGCTGAACCTGATGGATTATGACCGCTACGACGTCACCCTGCTGATTGTGGACGACGACCGCAGTATGCCGAATATCATGCAGGTCAACGACAACGTGCGCGTGCTTTGCCGCTGCGGTCAGATTCCGTTTGGCGTGGCCGAACTTGTGACGCACAAGCGAATCATTCAGCACGGCGTGACCCGTGAACGGTATGAGGAACTGCTGCGAGAGGGCGCGTATCATCGCAACTATGCCCGCTGCTTCGGGCAATCGGAATTTGACGCGGTGATCGACTATTCCGGCTACGGTGTGACACAGCCGCTCACACTCATGCAGTGTGATGGCGCTACCAGAATCATCTGGCAGCACAACGATCTCTACCGCGACCTCAACAACAAGGCCAAGCGCCGCACCAAGGCCTACCGCCGCAAGAGCGCCACCACACTGGAGGCGCTGCTCACGCTTTACCCCCTTTTCGACAAGGTGGTTTCCTGCTCCGAAGGCGCGATGGAAGTCAACCGCCGGAATCTGGCGACCAAGGAAACCTATGACAGGTTCACCTTTGTGACCAATACGCTCAATACCCGGCGCATTCAGGACAATCTTGCAAACGCGGTTTACGAAAACGGGCAGTTTGTGGACTGCCCCGGCACGGAGCGCGAGAAGCGCATTGCCATGCCGGATAAAGGCCATATCAATTTCGTGACGATGGGCCGTTTCTCACCCGAAAAAAATCATCTGGCGTTGCTTGAGGGCTTTGCCAGACTCTGCGGGGAAAAGGAAAACTGCCGTCTGTATCTCATCGGCGACGGCGAGCTGCGCGGGGCATATGAAACCAGAATCGCCGGGCTGGGGTTGGCCGACAAGGTAACGCTCACCGGTCAGCTCGACAACCCCTTCGGTATCATGCGTCAGTGCGGCTGCTTTATTCTGCCCTCTCACTATGAGGGCATGCCGATGGTGATTTATGAAGCGCGCGCGCTGGGGCTGGCGATTATCATGAGCCGGTTCAGCACGGCGGCTTCGGTCTGTCTGCCCGACGGACAGCTCGTGGTGGGTCACGACGCCGATGATTTGTACGGGGCGATGAAGGCCTTCGCGGACGGGACGTTTCAGGCGGCGTATGATTTCGACGCGGACGCGCTCAACCGCAAGGCGCTGGCGGAGTTTGACGCGGTGGTTTCGTGAGGCAAGCGCTATCAGATAACGGAAGTGTGACGAGTGTGACGAGTGTGACGAGGGTTTTATATACCTTTATCTATTACACTGATACTTAATTTATAATTTATAATGTATAAGGAAAAATACGTTTCATTGTCACACTACTGCCTGTTTTCTTGTAAAAACCGCGTATTTCAGGGCTTTTTTGACGTTTGAGGCTGTGACGAGGAACACCTTTTTTGCTCGTCACACCCTCGTCACACCCGTCACAGCTTTGGATTCGCCGGAGCGCGTTTTTGATCTTGGCGCGTTTTGCTCGGTCGGCTAAAGCCTCCCTCCCGGGGCGCTGCCCCGGCCCCTGCAAGGGCGCTGCCCTTGACCCGCGAGGAGGTGCCCGCACCCCCTCGACTCCCGCGCTTCGCTTAATTATTTTTTTCGCTTCCTCTTGACAAAACGCCCGGGTGTGTGCTATAATTTAGAGCTGTGACGTGTGAGCATTTTGGCGGGCACAAAGTTCGTCAAATGCCCTATTTTCGAGGCTTGCGTGCGGAATACTTTTGTGCCGAATGACTGCGATTGCGTCACGATGCGGTTGCTGTCAGCGTGCGGCGGCTTTGAGCTTGCCGCGCTTGACATAGGTTTTTTACTTTTTTATCATTCATGTATGGAGGTGAAGATGAATGCCTACTTTTAACCAGCTCGTTAGAAAAGGCCGTCAGGACGTCGAGAAGAAGGCGAAGGCTCCTGCTCTTTTGAAGGGTCTCAACACCAAGAAGAGAGTCATGACCGATCAGAACTCCCCGCAAAAGCGCGGCGTTTGCACATCTGTCAAGACCGCTACCCCGAAGAAGCCGAACTCCGCTCTTCGTAAGATCGCCAGAGTCCGTCTTTCCAACGGCATCGAGGTTACCGCTTACATTCCCGGTGAAGGTCACAACCTTCAGGAGCACAGCGTTGTGCTGATTCGCGGCGGCCGTGTTAAGGACCTTCCTGGTGTGCGTTACCACATCATCAGAGGTACTTTGGACGCACAGGGCGTTGCCAAGAGAATGCAGGCTCGTTCCAAGTACGGCGCAAAGCGCCCGAAGGCAGGCAAGAAATAATCTTTTTTCGCAAAATTCGCAAAAAAAGAATTTCTCTGAACAAAGCCGTAAATACGGCTGCCTCACAATTTGAATTGACTTTATCACTAATGGCTGCAAATCAATGCGGCGGTGTTTTATATATATGTCGGGCATATTATGTCAAGTATATGCGCTGTTTGTGTATATAAAAAACCTCATGCATTGGCCTGCGGGAGTAAGTCACTTTCGAGTACCTATGATATCATC
>CAMHEZ010000034.1 GCA_946184295.1 uncultured Clostridia bacterium
ACGCTACACTGTTGCTTTTACTTTGACCGTGTTGCGTTTACTTTGACATCTGACCTTGTTTTAACAGATGAGACAAATAGAAAAAGCCGTGAAACGTCAACCGCTTCACAGCTTTTTCGACGTTAAATCTGAATCCAGCCCAGCACACTGGCAATAGAACTCAGCAGAATCACGATCAGAAACGCCGGAGCAAGATATTTGATGACAAAATAGTAAAGCTTCTCACGCTTGAATTGTGAGGAGAGTCTGACTTCCTCCGCGATAGTTTCGCGCCCCGTTACCCGCAAAATCAGCAGGCAGGTGAACAGCGCGGAAATCGGCATCATCATCGAGTTGGTGAGGAAGTCAAAGAAGTCCAGCACCTGCATGCCGAAAATCCTGACGAAATCCCACGCGCCGTAACCCAGCACGCTCGCCGTACCCAGCAGCAGCGACGTGCCGAGAATCAGCAGGCTAGCAGGCAAACGCTTCATGCCCAGCTCCTGCGTCACGGTGGAAACGCTGGTTTCAAACAGCGAGATGGCACTGGTCAGCGCCGCAAACAGCACCATGACAAAGAACACACTGCCGATCACATTGGCAAAGCCCATGCTGTCAAACACTTTTGGCAGCGTAATAAACATCAGCGAAGGCCCCGCCTTCAAAGTAGACATATCGCCGCCCGAGAACGCAAACACCGCCGGAATAATCATCAGTCCCGCAAGCAGAGCGATGGCGGTATCAAAAATCTCCACCTGCGTAGTGTTTTTCTCGATATCCGAGTCCTTTTTCAGATAGGAACCATAAGTGTAGAGAATGCCCATCGCCAGCGACAGCGAAT
The DNA here is from genome assembly GCA_946184295.1 of uncultured Clostridia bacterium. GTDB lineage: Bacteria > Bacillota > Clostridia > Oscillospirales > Acutalibacteraceae > RUG762. Next base: position 821 of record CAMHEZ010000034.1, read on the forward strand.
AGAAGAGCTGTCCCATCGCCGCTACCACCGTCATGAGCGAGAACTGGCTGAAATTGGGCACCAGCAGGTATTTCACGCCCGCCAGTGCGCCCGGACGTGTCACGGAATAAACCGCTGTAATCACCGACAGAATCACCAGCAGCGGCATGATGACCTTGGACACCGCCTCGATGCCGTTCTTGACCCCCGCCACAATAACGAAAAACGCAGCTATAAGAAAGACCGCAAAGCAGATTTCCGAGCCCAGAGAATCCGAAATAAACGCCCCGAAATAGCCATCCGCCGCGATGGCATCGGCGTGACCCCGCAGATATTCAAAGGCATACTTAACCACCCAGCCACCGATCACGCAGTAATACGGCAAAATCAGCATGGGAATAATCGCGTTGATCCAGCCGCCGAAGGTCAGCCATTTCTGATTGCCGAAGCTTTGGAACGCGCCGACCGGACTTTTACCGGTCATGCGGCCCAACGCGGTTTCAGACACCATCAGTGCGTAGCCGAAGGTCAGCATTAAGATCAAATACACCAGCAGGAAGATGCCCCCGCCGTATTTCGCCGCCAGATACGGGAAACGCCAGATATTTCCCAAGCCCACCGCCGAGCCTGCAACCGCCAGAATATACCCCAGATTGCCTGAAAACGTGACCTTCTGCCCCGCTTCGGGTACTATTGCGGTTTCTTTTCGTTTGTCGTCCATTTCATAACCTCTTTATATTTCATTTTCCAACAATTCGGTGAAAATCGGGCGCATTTCCGATGCAAGGTAAAGTGAACCGCAAACCACCAGCGCCGATGCCTCGTCAATCATCTCCAAACCGCGTTCTGCGGCCTTCTTCAAGCTTTCCACCGGCTTGACCGACACGCCATTCCTCGCATACTTCACGGCGCAGGCGGCCAGATCTTTGGCACTCAGCGCACGGGGATTTTCGGGCGTGACCGTCAGCACCATCTCGAAACGCGGAATGATTTTGGAGAGTGCCTCTTCATAATCTTTGTCGCCCAACATCCCGATAATGCCCACAATGCTGCGGCCGTCCAACAACGTATCCATCGAGCGGCACAGCGCGTCAATGCCGTCGGGATTGTGCGCGCCGTCCACGATCACCACAGGACTGCTCGACAGCACCTCAAAGCGGGCAGGAATCCGCGCCGTAGCAATACCGTTGGCGATGCTTTCCTCCCGAATGGCCAGACCGCGTGCATGGATAATCCGCGCCGCATTCACCGCCGTCACCGCGTTTTCGATTTGGTGAGGCCCCGCCAGCTTGAACATCAGGCGGGTATTGCCATAACGGATATGGTTGACAGTGGGAGACATGGATTTTATCTCCACCGCATCTGTAGTGCAAATCGTGAGCGGACTGTTCATTTCGGCGCACTTGGCGGCAATCACACCCAATGCTTCATCGGTTTGATTCGGCGCCAGCACCGTGGGACAGTTCGGCTTGATAATCCCCGCCTTTTCGCCAGCAATTTTCTCGATGGTATCGCCGAGAATGTCGGTATGGTCGAGCGAAATCTTGGTGATGACTGAGCAAAGCGGGTCCTTGATGATGTTGGTGGAATCCAGCCGTCCACCCAGACCGCATTCCAGCACGACCACACGGCAGTCCCGCTGCGCGAACCACAGCAGCGCCACCGCGGTTATCAGCTCAAACTGCGTGAGCAGACAGCCGGATTTTTCCAGAATGTCGTTGACCGTGCTGATACGGGTCATGATCACGGCAAACTCGTCCTCGGAAATCATCTCGCCGTTTATCATGAAACGCTCGCGGAAATCAATCACATAGGGCGACGTGAACAGTCCCGTGCGGTAGCCCTCGCACGCCAGAATCGAGGCAATCATCGTACTGGTGGAGCCTTTTCCGTTGGTGCCTGCCACATGGACGAATTGGAGCTTGTCCTGCGGATTGCCGAGATATGCCATCATTTTCGTAATGCGTTCCAGCCCCGGCTGAATGCCGAACCGTTCTGTCTTGTCTATGTACGCTCTTGCTTCTGTATAATTCATCTTTCCAACACTCCCATGAAAAAGGAACCATTCCGATACCGCGCCTGCAAAAAGGTAAGGTATCGGAATGGGTTTGTATGCGCTTTGAGCTTTTCGCGTTATTTGAACTGCTCCATCGTGGCCAGCACAATGGCCTTGCGTTCCTCCGCCTTGGTCAGTTTGGTGCGTTCCGCCTCAATGACGCTGGCAGGCGCCTTGGCGACAAAGTTCTCGTTGGCGAGCTTGCCGTTGATGGCAGCAATGTCTTTTTCCACCTTGGCCAGTTCCTTTTCCAGACGTGCCAGTTCCTTGGCCTTATCCACCAGTTCATCGAGCGGAATCAGAATCTTCGCGCCATCGGAAATGATGGTGACAGCGCCGTCGATCTGGAAGCTCTCCCCCACCTCAACGCCGCTCGCGGAAGCCAGTTTGTCAAAGAACTTCGCGCCATGCTCGAACGTCTCGCCGTAAGCCGTTTCGACGTAAATGTGCGCCTTCTTGGAGGGGGGCACATTCATCTCGCTGCGGCGGGTTCTGATGGCCTTGATCGCCGACATAATGCGCTCCATCTTGGCGGCTTCCTCAGCAAAGACAAATTCCGGCTTGAACTCCGGCCACGAGCTCAACATCAGCGTGTCGCCATCGTGGGGAATAATTGTGAAGATTTCCTCAGTAACAAAGGGCATAAAGGGGTGCAGCAGCTTGACGATATCGGTCAGCACATAGAGCAGCACCGCGCGAACGTCTGCGGCAGTCTTGCCGCCCGCGTTCAGACGGGTCTTGGCCAGCTCGATGTACCAGTCGCAGTAGCAGTCCCAGATGAAATCGTACAGCTTGGCAACCGCCACACCGATATCGAAATGCTCCATGTTGTCGGTCATTTCCTTGACAAGCGTGTTGAGCTTGTCGAGAATCCACTTGTCCTCCAGCTCGAGCGTTTCGGGAATGGCAGGCATATCGCCGTCCTCGACGTTCATCATGACGAAACGAGTCGCATTCCAGAGCTTATTGGCGAAGTTGCGGCAGGCCTCGACCTTCTTTTCGCTGTAGCGCATATCGCTGCCGGGACTAATGCCGTTGACCAACGAGAAACGCAGCGAATCCGCGCCATACTTGTTGATGATCTCCAGCGGGTCAACGCCGTTGCCCAGCGACTTGGACATCTTGCGTCCCTGACCGTCACGCACAATACCGTGAATGAAAACGTGCTTGAAAGGCGCGGCGTCCATGTTGTGTACGCCCGAGAACATCATTCTCGCAACCCAGAAGAAGATGATATCGTAGCCAGTCACCAACGTACTGGTCGGATAGAAATAGTCGAGTTCCTCGGTCTTGTCCGGCCAGCCGAGCGTCGAGAACGGCCAGAGTGCCGACGAAAACCATGTATCCAGAGTATCCTCGTCCTGATGCAGGTGGACGCTGCCGCACTTGGGGCACTTGGTCGGAGCGGACTTGGCGACAGTGATCTCTCCGCAGTCATCGCAATACCATGCGGGAATCCGGTGTCCCCACCAAAGCTGACGGGAGATGCACCAGTCGCGGATATTCTCCATCCAGTTGAAATAAATCTTGTCAAAACGCTCGGGCACAAACTGCGTCTCTCCGCTGCGCACCGCCTGAATCGCAGGCTCCGCCAGCGGCTTCATCTTAACAAACCACTGCTTGGAAACGCGCGGTTCCACAATCGTCTTGCAGCGGTAGCAGGTACCGACGTTGTGCTTCATCGGCTCAATTTTAACCAAAAAGCCGCCTTCCTCAAGGTCGGTTACAATGGCCTTGCGGCATTCCTCACGGGTCATACCGGTGTACTTGCCACCTTCTTCGTTGATGGTGGCGTCTTCATTCATGACGTTGATAATGGGCAGGTCATGACGCAGACCCACCTCGAAGTCGTTCGGGTCGTGGGCGGGGGTGATTTTCACCACGCCGGTACCGAAATCCATCTCGACGTATTCGTCCGCCACAATCGGGATTTCGCGGTCAAACAGCGGTAGTTTGACAGTCTTGCCGACCAGATGTTTGTAACGCTCATCCTCGGGGTGAACCGCCACGGCAGTATCGCCGATGAGCGTCTCGGGACGGGTGGTGGCGAGTTCCAAATATCCGCTGCCGTCGGTCAGCGGATAGCGCAGATGCCAGAAGAAGGCGTCTTTCTCTTCAAATTCGACTTCCGCGTCCGAGATGGATGTCTTACAGTGGGGACACCAGTTGATAATGCGCTCGCCGCGGTAAATCAAGCCCTCCTCATACATCTTGTTGAAGACTTCGGTAACCGCCTTGGAGCAGCCTTCGTCCATGGTGAAGCGTTCACGCTGCCAGTCGCAGGAAGACCCCATCTTCTTGAGCTGGGTGACGATTCTGCCGCCGTACTCCCGCTTCCAGTCCCACACCTGCTCGAGGAACTTCTCACGGCCGAGTTCTTCTTTGCTCTTGCTTTCCTTACGCAGCTTCTCCACAACCTTCGCCTCCGTTGCGATGGAGGCATGATCGGTGCCGGGCAGCCACATGGCACAGTAGCCCTGCATTCTTCTCCAGCGAATCAGAATGTCCTGCAAGGTATTGTCCAGCGCGTGGCCCATGTGAAGCTGCCCCGTAATGTTTGGCGGCGGCATCACAATGCAGTAGGGCTTCTTGCTGCGGTCGATCTCCGTGTGGAAGTAACCCTTTTCCATCCAGTTCCGATAAATCCGGTCTTCCGCCTCCTGCGGTTCATAGGTCTTGGGCATTTCCTTTGCCATCAAAACATCATTCCTCTCAAAAATATTTTACTCAACAGGCCGATAAAAACAAACAAAAAAGTCCGCCGCAAGCCGAAAATACCCGGCTCAGGGCGAACTTGACCATGCAAAGTCCGTGATACCACCTGCATTCGCGAAAAAACGCGCACTCTGTCGTTGACGGGACATCGCAGAATCAAATTCCACTTGTCCGATCATCGCCTTCCGTGATAACGGGGAAGCGCCGTTGGAATCTACTTGGGCCACAAAAACCCTTTCAGTCCAAAGCTCCGAGGCTACTTCCATACCCCCTGCGCCGAGACTTGCACCAACCGTCTCTTCTCTGACCGCGTGGTAGAGTATGTACTCCTCCTCTTCATCGCCTTTCTTGTTCATTCACCTGTATGGCTCGCATTATATCACCTGCACGGAATTTTGTCAATAGATTTTTTAGCCAAAAATAAAAATCGGCTGCGACAACGTATCACTACATTACCGCAGCCGACACAGCTCTCAGATAAAGGGAATGCTTATGACTGATCAGTCTTTGATGATGCGCTCATCCGATCTGTCTTCCTCATCTTCCTCGTCTTCCTCATCTTCCTCGTCTTCCTCATCTTCCTCGTCTTCCTCATCTTCTTCGACTTCCTCATCTTCTTCGACTTCCTCATCCTCATCGAAAACGTCGCTCTCTTTGAGTTCGTTGGGCTTGGGCAAATCAAAGCCAAGGCGGGGATAATTGGTAATGCCAAGTTTAACAAACTGATTGGCTCTGTAGAAGAAGAAATAAATGACAGCAACGGCAATCGTGAGAATGACAACAAGCACCGTCAGCAGCATATCCGCGCCGTCCAGACGCAACCCCTGTCCGCCGAGCTTAATGGAACCGATCATTTCATTTAAAACGGCCTTGTCCTTATCATCGGCATTCATTGTCTGAATATAGATCATGTATTGCTTCTGATTGATGACCGTCGTAAACTGATACTGCGTATAGTTCTCACCGCTGGTATTGTCACTCGTTGTCACCTGAATATAACTGCGCCCGTTAATCGTTACAAACTCCGCAGTAGCTGTCTCACTCGACGCGGCTGCTACAAGCTCGTCGCGCTTTGCATCGCTGAGCTTGGCATAATCACCATAGTAATCATAGATGGAATCCTGATCCGAAACAAATACAGTCACAGCGCAGTAATTCTGCTTATCCGCATAGGCATAGAGAATGCAGCCCTGCTCCATAAAATAAGAGCGCGAATAATCCGAAGAAGCAAACACACTCGGATCGCTTTCCAGCGTGATGACATTATCCTGAGGCACCAGCATCGAAAAGCCGTACTGCTTTACCTTAACTCTGATCAGATTCTCGGATTTGAGGTCGCAACCCGACACGGCAGTTGTATTGTCCGCAATCTCGATCTGTTCGGAGTCAACGGACTCCTCACTCTCGGCAAATACGGCCAAGCCGCCGATACTTGTCAGAACAACCAGGGCAATGGCAAGCAGAGCTGCCATGATTTTGTGATTTTTTCTCATTGGTATCTATCCTTTCTTTATAATAACATCTTTTACAGCGATGCCGCAATTTCCTTGATGTACTGTTTAAATTCTTCCTGCACTTCAGGATGTCTGAGCGCCACATCGACAGTCGCCTGTAAAATGCCAAACTTATTGCCCATGTCATAGCGCTTGCCTATGAAGTCAACAGCCGTCAGCCCCTTAGTCTTAGCAAGCACAGCCAGCGCGTCGGTAAGCTGAATTTCATTTCCCACACCGGGAGCCGTATGGTCCAGAATATCAAATATTTCAGGCGGGCAGACACAGCGTCCCAGAATCGTGAAATTACTAAGCAGATCCTCCGGGCGCTTCACTTTTTCCACCAGATCGGTGCATTTAAATACATTGTCTTCACCCGGAATCGCTTCCAACTTGAGCGAACTGCCGCGCATGGCAGTTGCGGGAGGCACGTCCTTGGTTCCTACCACGCCGAGCCCATACTTCTCATAGGCTTCGCAAAGCTGCGCTGTCACAGGCTTTTCACCCAGAATCACATCGTCACCGAAGAGAATAGCAAATGGTTCATTGCCTACAAAGGAACGGGCACAGTTGACCGCGTGTCCAAGTCCTTTGGTTTCCTTCTGCCGCACAAAACAAATATTGGCCATTCTGGTGAGGTTGACTACCTGATCGTAGGCGTCCTGCCGCCCCGCGGCCAGCAGCCGCTCTTCCAACTCGGGTACTCTGTCAAAGTGATTTTCAATATCACCCTTGCCCCGGTTGGTGATAATCAGAATATCCGTGATACCGCTTGCCACCGCTTCTTCCACGATGTACTGGATCGCCGGCTTATCGACGATGGGCAACATCTCTTTCGGCATTGCCTTAGAGGCCGGAAGCACACGGGTTCCAAGGCCTGCGGCGGGAATCACAGCTTTACGCACTTTTGTGTTCATGTTCAAATCTACATCCTTTTCAGCGTTTTCTAAGGGGATAACGAATTTACCATCCTTGAGACAATTGTCTGGCTGCTGCCCTGCAGACAGTCATGCCGTCAGAACAACAAACCTCTTTGCAGCACATACAACAGCGCCAGATAGCAAATGCTGACCGAAAGCGAGGGAATGAGCGCAACCCCGCCCTCCTCTTCCACAGCCTCATTGAACTGGGAGGCCGTGGCATTGGCGGCGGTTGCTCTGGCATTGATTTTTTTGACCTTTGCGGCGCAAAACCGCATATAGAGCCGGTTGCCGAAAATGCCGCACAGCACCATCACCAGAAACTCCAATCCTGCAAGCAAAAAATAAATGCTCGTGAAGAACAGCAGTCTGTCACCATCCAGACTCTGGGCAATATGCGCGTAATACGCGCGATAACAGGTGGTTCCTGTCATCAACAGCATCAGCGGCAGGCCGATTCCATACATTTTGCGGGAAACAAACCACAATCCGTGCATCAGAAATGCGGTGAAATTAAAGCTTAAAGAGCCATGATTACGGGACATTTTGATAAAACGCGGAATATAGTACACCCACATGCTGCCCACAAAGCGCCTGATATCTCCCGCCGGAACACCGTCGATGGGTTCAGCACTGTCAAAGTCAAAGAGTCCCACAAATTCCGGCATGTCATCGTTCTCATAGGCGCCCTCTCTGTCATGCGCCAGATAGTAGCCGCAACGTTCGCAGTATTTCTCCGATTTCAAGGTTTCATTGCCGCACATCGGACAAATAACGCGCTCCTGTTCGAATGCGTTCGCCGGAGACGCGCTTTCCTGCCTGCCGACATTGGCGGTATCGCCGATCACAATCCGCTTGGGCTGCCACTCGTAGCCATCACCGTGTCTGTCAGCACAGGCGCACTGTCCTGCTGCTTTCCAGCATTCCCGGTGATGTGGCGCACCGCACTCCGGACAAACCACAATATCCGAATCGGCGTCAAAGGAAACGCCGCAGGCAACGCAGGACATATTTTTATAATCTTTCATAGATCATTCACGGGCGACGAACACTGCCGACGCCATCATGCACCTCCGCTTTCTGATTCCTTAGGGATTATTATACACGCCTATGCCAAATTAATCAAGACAAAAATGTAAAATCTTCCCTATTCTTTCCATGGACATTCATTCTACCACGATCTTACATCTGGCAGAACTGCCACTGCCCGTCTTCACATAGACATAGCAGGTACCTTCTCCCACTGCCGTGATAATACCGTCATCCCGTACTGTTGCCACCGCTTCATTCCCGGATGACCATGTCACCACATCATTGCTGTCCGAGGGCTGGATCACATACCGCAGTGAATCGGCATCTCCCACATGCAGCGAAAGATTGTTTCTTTTGAGACTGACCGATTCCGCCTTTTTCAACACTTGAATTACATAGGAGGCCGTCACCTGTTCGCCGCTGACATCGTTTGTAACGGTGGCGGTGATCGTCGCGGTGCCCGCATCGCGTCCCTTGACAGAACCTTGCGACGTAACCTTGGCGACAGATTCGTCATCGGACTGCCATGTGACCATATCGGTTGTATCTTGAGGGTTTAGTCTGAGCTTTAGTTGCGTAACGTCGCCGATATAAATACTGTCGGTCTCCCCCGCAATCTCCGCTGCTTGCGCGGGCAGCTTTACCGTCACGCTGCATTTCGAAATCAGCCCGCCGTCCGTTTTGCAGTTGATGATACAGTTACCAGCGCTGACAGCCGTAATCATGCCATCATTATCCACAACCGCCACCGTCTCATCCGTCGTGTTCCAAAAGCAGGGTTCGGTGGTTTCCGGTGAGTAGGACGGAAAAACCAAAGCATTCAGTTTATGCTGATCCCCCGCATTGAGCGTCAGTTTTTTCACGTCAAGGGCGAGCTTCTCGGCCTTGACCATGACATTCACAACGCAGGAATCCTTTGCGCCGCCGCTCGCGGTTTCCGCATATACAGTCGCCGTACCAAAGGAAACCCCTGTAACCTTTCCTTTGGAGTTGACGGAGACAATGCTCGGATCGGATGAACGCCAGATGACGCGCTCCTCGGAACCGACGGAAAGCTCCACCGACAGATTAAATTCCTTGCCTTGATAGACCGAACGCGTATCCATCGGTATCGAAAGGCTTTCGGCGGCTATCACGCACCGCACCGTCACAGTGTCTTTCAGACCGCTCGCAGTCGTGGCAGTTATTTCACAGCTCCCCTGAGAAATTGCCGTCACCGCGCCGTTTTTGTCCACGGTTGCAATATTTTCGTTGTCACTTTTCCACGTGATGGGATCCGATGATTTGGATGGCAGCAGGCGGTTCACTATCTGCACCGTATCGCCTATCGCAATTTCCTGCGACAGCTCCGTCAAAGCAAACTCGGACGGTCGGTCTGTGACCGTCACCCAGAAATTATTTTCGCTGCCGTCAGGCAGACGACAGGTTATATTCGCGTTTCCCTTTCCCACCGCCGTCACTTTACCATCATCCCCCACAATTGCCACTTTGGGCGCGGATGTGTACCAGAATTTATCGACGGCCAGCAGCGGATCAATAATCTGATCGAGCAAAGAACTCAATTCCTCCGATTCTCCCCGATAAATGAATCGCGTACTGTAGTTTTTCTTTTGTGAAGAGGACATATCCGACTTTTTGATGACCGTCACCTTTACCATTCTCGGTTCAAAGCCTTCGGCGGTCACGGTGACTTCCGCACTCCCTTTTGCAACACCCCGCAATGTACCGTTTTTTACCTGCACAACGGATGAATCGGAGGATTCCCAGAGCAGCTTGGCTTTTTTATGAGAGAGAAAAGCTGTCTTGATTTCAAAAGTATCACCTTCCGGCAGTACCACCTGCTCTGTATTGAGCATCAGGGAATGACGATAAGAACGGAAGCTCACGTCATGTGCGGCACAGTACATTTCCGCAACGCTTTCCGATTCGCCAAGGACGTTGGTATAAGCCGCTTTTTTCAACTCGCCGTCTTTAAAATAATAACCTACGGAAAGACATCCGATTTTGTCCACGGCAGGCGAATGAAAAAGTGTAATCAGGTCCGTGCAGGAAAGGAAGGATGCCATACCTACCTTTTTCACACTGTCCGGCAGAACAGCGCTCGTCATACGGCGGCAGCCAAAAAACGCGTAATCGTTCACTTCCACCGCACCGTCGGCAACGGCGACTTTTCCCTGGTATCCCTGGGGACAGAGCATCAATTGCTCTCCCGTCCTGTTATAGAGAAGTCCGCCTTCCGAGCGAAAATGAGTGTTGTTTTCCGAAACAGAAATTTGTGTAAGAGCGGTGCAGCCGTTGAATGCACCAAAGCCGATATTGGCCACGCTTTCCCCCAGCGTAACGGATCGCAGACTTTCACAACTGCCAAACGCAAGTGTGCCGATGGTTTCGGCACTGTCGTCCACCGTTACAGAAACGAGCGAATCACAGTCCTCAAAAGCGCAGGCTCCGATGACGCGCACGCTTTCCCCCAGTGAAAGCCCTGTCAATGAGGTACAGCCCCGAAAGGTCTCGCTGCGGATTTCCTCCAGATTATCGCCCACTGCCGCCTCACGCAGCGCACGGCAATTGACGAAAACGCCCTTTCCCAATGACATCAGGCTCGACGGCAGCAGAGCACTCTGCAAAACGGTGCAGCTATGAAACGCTTCATCGCCCACTGATTCCAGCTCATCGCCAAAGGTCACGGTTTCCAGCATGGCACATCGGCCGAACGCGCCGTCGCCAATGCTTTGCAGGGAGGCGGAAAGCTTTGCTGTGCGCAGGTGGTGGCACTGATAAAAAGCAAAATCGCCGATCTTCGTCACACCGTCGGGCACATCCAGCGCTGTCAAAGACTGGCAGCCGTAAAATGCGCCTTCGCCAATCTGCTTGAGTGTGGAGGGCAATGTGACGCTTCTCAGACCAACGCAACCCTGAAACGCGTATTTGCCAATATCATGAATCCCTTCCGAAAGCGTCACTTCAGTGACATAGCGATTGCCGACAAAGGCCTCCCGACTGACGGAACGCACAGGGATACCGCCCAGCGCCGCTGGAATTTCCAGAGAAATCGACATGCCGTTATAGCCGGTCACAGAGGCATAGGTCACACCGTTGCGGTCAAGATAGGTGGAATAAACCCAATCGCCTTCTTTTAAGTTGACGGCGGTCATGTCGTTGGAACCCGCAACCACCTCCGCCACGGCTGAGGCGTGAACTTCATACGACTGCCCCGCCAGCACCGCACCGGCAAGTCCAATCGACAGCAGCGTCAGACAAAGCGCCCATTTTCCTTTTTTGCCAACAGATTCAAAAAACATATGCCAATCCCCCCATTATCTTTTAAAAACAACCACACGAATACATAAAAAAAGCGGCATCATGTCATAGGATCACATCGCGCAGACAAAGCCGTCCCAACCGCGTTTTCGCTGTGACGCTCCTTGACAATCCCGTTCGGTTTCTTTACGGTCAATTTTAAACAATCATCATTATAATCACTCCGCCGTCAAATGTCAATAAAGGCGGACAAACCACACAGAAACCTTAAAAAGTCCGCCCCACTTTCAAGTAAAAATTCATAGATTCCTCAAAGAAAATTCATCATACCGGATAGTATTCACGCAATGTTAATATTTGTCCATTATAATGGTATCGTTTAATTGACATTTTTGGCATACACCCAAACAGCAAAGGACGGTTATCTATGAACAAATTAGGATTTATCGGTGCCGGCAACATGGCAACCGCCATGATGAGCGGCATCATTCGCAGCGGCATCTTCACGCACGACGAGATTATCATGTCGGACGTCAGTGAGGCACAGCGCCGCAAGGTTGGAGAGGCCTACGGCGTGAGCGTTACGGACGACAATGTAGAAGTGGCACACAATGCCGAAGTGCTCATTCTGGCGGTCAAGCCCCAATATTATTCCGAGGTGATTGCTCAAATCCGCGACGTCATTTCGCAGCAGCTCATTATCACCATTGCGCCCGGTCAGACACTTGCCTCTCTCGCGGAACGCTTCGGCAATGACAAGGCTAAGATTATCCGCACGATGCCCAACACACCGGCTATGGTGGGAGCCGGTATCACCGCCGTCACCCCCAACGCCAATGTCACGCCGGATGAGCTGACCTATGCCTGCCGCATTCTCGGCGGCTTCGGTCTCACGGAAGTAGTCGGCGAACACCTGATGGACGCAGTGGTCTCGGTCAGCGGCAGCTCCCCCGCCTATGTGTTTATGTTCATCGAGGCAATGGCCGACGCTGCCGTGGCGGACGGTATGCCCCGCGCACAGGCTTATCAATTTGCCGCGCAGGCTGTGATGGGCAGCGCCAAGATGGTGCTGGAAACCGGCAAGCACCCCGGAGAGCTCAAGGATATGGTCTGTTCCCCTGCCGGAACCACCATCGAAGCGGTACGCGTGCTGGAAGAAAAAGGATTCAGAAGCGCTGTATTGGAAGCGATGAAAGCCTGCACCCGCAAGGCCAAAGGCATATAAATATCATTCCTATCAACGGAAAGGACGAAAATAATCCATGGAAAATCAGGTATTGCAAGCCATCGCGGACCGCCGCAGCACCCGCGGCTTTGAGGCTGCGCCGCTCACACAGGAACAGCTTGACGCGTTGATGTCCGCCGCCACCGCTTCGCCCAGTGCGCTTAACCTGCAATCGTGGCATTTCACCTTTTGCTCTGACGCGGCCGTTATCAAGGACGTAGAAGACGAGGTGGGTCGTATCATCATGGCAGGAACCGACGAAGGCGCCAAGCAGCGTATGACAGCGCGGCAGATGAAAGTATTCTACAATGCTCCCACCGTCATCTTTATCTCGTCGGACGCGCAAAGCAAATGGAGCGCGTTTGACGCGGGCATTGCCGCCGAAAATATTGTGCTGGCGGCACAGTCGATGGGACTTGGTTCGGTGATTATCGGCATGTGCGGGCTGGCTTTTCAGGGCAGCAACGGCGACAAATTTGCCGCGGCACTCCGTTTCCCCGCAGGTTATCGCTTTTCGCTTGCCATCGCAGTGGGTACCGCTAATGTAACCAAAGAAGCGCACCCGATCGGTGAAAACAAAATTACCGTCATGTAATCGTGACAAAACAAAATGATAAGCGTGTGCTGCGTATCATTTTCTAAAAACAGCATAAAAACCAGCTTCTCTTAATTTCAAAACCCCGTGGATATCGTGACAATCAATCACATATCCACGGGATTTACTTCATATCACAAGCCAATCAATCTTCCGGCTCAAAACCCATCTCGTCCACAAATTCACGCACCAAATGACGATAGCGGTGATAGATCGCCTCGCCCACCTGAATGAGATCATCGTTGTTCTCGTCGCCGCAAAGCATGGCAAAAGCCTGCGCCACCCGCAGCTTTGGATCGCCATCACGACGGTAGGCCATGTAGTAGAAGGTAAACGAACCGGTTGCACTCATATTGTCGTACAGCTTGGGATTCTCTTTTTTGAGTGTGTCATAAAACACATTAAGGGCGGTGCCCACTAATGCCTTGCCGGGAATATATTGTTCCAGACCGATAATCATAGAGAAAACCATCAGCATACTGCGGTGAAGCAGCATGGGGTCCTGCTCCTCGGAGAGGGAAAACACGCCTGAATTTAAATCGCTCATGCTGCGCTCAATCTCCATCACCAGGGACGCACCCAACCGCATCGCCCGGCGGATATTCCGGCTGCCCTTCTTTTCGTTAATCAGTTTGACGTATTCGCTATCCTCCGATGCGTTGCCTTCATCTGTCTCCCCGCTGAAAATTTTAACGTCTCTGTCATCATTAAATTCATTCGTCATAGCTCCGACCTCCATAACCATTATATTAAGTACCGCTCCATAATTGTGCGGATTTTTCTAATAAGCAATTTAGTTCATCGTCTGTGGCCGTATAGGACCCTAATGGAAGCAAACGGCTGCGCTCTGCAAAATAGCCGTGAAAATCAGTGCCGCCTGTGGTGAGCAAACCGTGGGCAGCAGCCGCCTGCCGCAGTACGGCGACGTCCTCCGGCTTGTTGCAGGGGTGGCTGATCTCTACACCGTGAATGCCGGCCTTAATTAAATCCTCCAGCGAGGCAATACTGCCATAAACCGAAGGGTGTGCCATCACGATCACGCCGCCCGACTGTCTGAGACAGTCCATTGTGTCCAGCATATCATTGTGAAGAACCGGTACACAGCAGCGCCCTGTCCTGCTGTGAAAAAGCTCCCGGAACAGATCACCGAACATCTCGCTGGCATAACCGGCTTTCATCAGCGCAAGCATGATGTGCTGCTTGCCGCAAAAACCGCCTTCTCCCACGCCGTCCATCACCATTTCCTCCGTGATGGGATACAACTTTGCCACTTTGGCGATCATCTGCCGCGCCGCGTCCGCCCGGGCACGGTTTGCTTTTTGCAAAACGTGTTCAACCGCATCGGGATGCTTGCAGTTATAGCAGAGAATGTGTACCTTGTGCCCACGGGAAACGTCACGGCAGGAACATTCCACGCCGTTAATAACGCGAAAGCCGTATGGTTTTCCCAGTTCATCGGCATGGTAGCTTCCCGCATAATAATCGTGGTCAGTGATAGCCAGTGCAGAAAGACCGCGTGTTTTGGCCAGATGCACAACAAATTCCGGTGTATCGGATCCGTCCGACATTGTGGTATGACAGTGTAAATCCGCCGCCATGGGACTCCCTCCTTTTCGCGTTTGCCGACATTACGTGATTATTTCTTTTCGGGTTCCTCATGTACCTTGGGCACAGTAAAGCTGAAAATCACACCGTCTTCGGTATTTTCCGCCTTATAAGTGCCATAGTGCATATCCAGAATGGAGCTGACAATCTTCAGACCAAGACCTGATCCGCCATACTTGCGGGTACGCGCCTTGTCCACCTTATAGAAACTCTCCCATACGCGATCGAGACTTTCCTCGGGAATGTGGCTGCCCGAATTATAAATCTTGCAGATGACACGGGTCTTCTTGCCGATCACCTCGATGGCGATCTTGCCGCCGTCGGGCGTGTGGTGCTGCGCATTGGAGAGCAGATTGTTGATAACCTCCTCAATACGCCCGTAATCAGCTTGAATCATGGCTTTGCCCGTGGCCTTGAACTCTGTGGCAATGCCGTGCTCGGCAAACATATAGGACATTGTTTTCAATCGTTCCTCCGCCAGCTCGGACAAACTAAATTCCGTAATATCCAGATAGGTGCCAAATTCCAGCTCCGCCACGTTCAGCAGACGCGCCGCCAGACTGTTCATCTTGACTGCCTCATCGGCAATGACGCTGCAATAGTAGTCCTTTTCCTCGTCATTGATATTGAGCTGCAAGCCCTCACAGTAGCCCATAATGATGGCCAGCGGGGTTTTCAGCTCATGCGACACGTTCGAGATCAGTTCGCGGCGCATGATATCAATTTTTTCTTTTTCCTCAATATCCTTTTTCAGCTGTTGGTTGGCAACGCTCAGCTCACTGATCTTGCTCTCCAACTGCCCCGACAGATAATTGATGCTGTCAGCCAGCTGCCCCAGCTCATCTTTGGAACGGATATTGAGCTTGACAGAAAAATCCAGATCTGCCATACGTTTGGTAGCGTCGTTAATCTTGAGAATCGGCTTGACAAAATTGGCGGACAAAAACACAGACGCCAAACCGCTGATAATCATCGCAACCGCGCAGAGCATGAGCACGAAGTCGTTGAAAATGGAAATCGCGTCATCAATCGCGGGGAGCGGCGTGCTGACAAGCACATAATAATATGCGCTGTCGCCGCCCCGGTGATTGGGTGCAACGGCGTAAAAACTCAGGTAATCGACATTGGTCTTGAAATTACGCCGCTTGCTGACAAGCGGGTCGGTCAGGGTACCGCTGCCCTTATAGTCCGTGCCCTCCAACTGAAAAATGCTGTCGATCCACTGGCGGGGGCTGCTGAACCTTTCGGAACGGCTGAACGAGGCGCCGTATTCACTGTCGAAATAAACGACCTTTTTGACCTCGCTGACGATGATAATTTGAATATTGCCCGATTCCTCCAAAGATTTCAGCTCCCGGAAAAGCGCGTCGGAAGCCCTGCCGTCTTCCTCTGTGTCCGACAAGTCAAGCGTCGCGATTTTCTCCAGCGTAGAGGACAGCGTTTTCTCCTTCATCTGATTGTAGTATGGCTTTAAAAACAGCGAATTGCTCGCAAAAATCATGAGGAGAAACACCAGAATCACACCGAAAGTCACCAGAAACAGCCGCATGCGGATCGGCAGGTTGTTGGCCTTGACTGCCAGTTTCTGAAAGGCCTTTTTTAAATAGGCGAAAATCGGATTCAACTACTTCACCTCAAGTCGGTAGCCAACGCCTCTCACCGTGACAATCATGTTGCCCGCCTCGCCCAACTTTGAACGCAGCTGCTTGACATGCGTGTCCACCGTGCGCAGATCGCCGAAGTAGTCATAATTCCACACACCGTTGAGAATCTTCTCACGGGACAGCGCCACGCCGCGATTTTCGATGAAGTAGAGCAGCAGATTGTACTCCTTGGGCGTGAGCTCCAGCGGCTTGCCCTTGACATAAGCCACATGTGCCACTTCGTCAATGCTGATATCCCCGCAGATCGGCTCGTTTTCACTCACACGGCTGCCGCGCTTAAGCAGCGCCTCCACACGCGCCACCAACAAACTGGGGGAAAACGGCTTGGTGATGTAATCGTCCGCGCCGAGACGGAAACCGCCCAGCTGGTCATTTTCGGTACCCTTCGCGGTCAGCAGAATAACCGGGACATTGTTCTGACGGCGAATTTCTGAAAGCACCGTCCAGCCGTCGAGCACCGGCATCATCACATCGAGAATGATGAGATCCGGTACCGGTTCGGTGGTTGCGAGGCGCAGAGCCTCTCCGCCGTCCTCGGCCTCAATAATTTCGTAGCCGCTGCGCGAAAGGAAGTCGCCCACCAGCTTTCTGATTCTGTCCTCGTCGTCCGCGACAAGGATACGTAACGCATTTGCCATAATCTTAACACCTCAAAAAAACATTGTTATGCTTGTATATCTGTGAAACTAACGCGCGGTATCGGGTCAAAACGCCTGAAAAATTAGCGCATTTCACCAAATTATTATGCTCACGTCATCATTATATATGGTACTTATGATTGATATATTATGAAAATGTGATTGTTTTGTGATATATTACACATTTTCCAGCAACGCGGCGGCACACTGTTCCAGTTTTGCCGCAAGTGTTTCCTTCACAGCGTGCGATCCCTCCGGCTGATCGGTGCCGTTGCGGATGCAGTGACCCACCAGTGCGCAATTGGTGACAGTAAAGCTGCGTTCCAGCTGTCTGACAGCGATGCTGCCGTCTTCATCGCCGCTGCCGGCTGTCATGAGCATCACGGCCGGACGATGCTTGACAATCGGCGGCCGCTTTCCCAGTGAAAAGCGCGCGTTGTAATACCGCTGCATACGGTCAAGAATGGTTTTCAGCGGCGCGGGAAAGGACATATTGTATATAGGTGTGGCAAAAATCAGCGCGTCAGCGGTTTCAAAGTCGCGGAAAAAATCGTCCATATCGCGTTGGATACAACCCTCGGAACAGCAGCAGGCGCGGCAATCGGTACAGGGCGCGAAGCCGCAGGCATAAGCGTTATATCTCACAAATGCCACAGGGGGCAAAGAATGCTTCACAGCACCGCGGGAAAGCAGTTCCGTGAAGCATTGCAGCATGTTGGCAGTCGCGCCGTTCTGGCGGGGACCGCCGTAAATGACCATAACGGTTGTTTGTCTCATTCCGCTTCTGCCTCAACGCCATGCTCGCAGTAGCCGCAAACGCAGCCCTTGGGCGTATCTACAGTAAGGTGCGGCAGATACGGCTCAAAACGCGTGATGCACTTGGGATTGCGGCAAGTGAAGCCCGGCGTGCCCTCGCGCCTGACGGGTTCACTGCTCCCGTGCTCGGAGATCATCTTGGTAATGAGCGCCATACGCCCATACATACCGTACTGTGTCTGTTTGAAATACCAGGCGCGGGGATCATCGTCCACCTCATAGGCAATCTCATCCACACGCGGCAGCGGGTGAAGTACACATAAGTCTGTTTTGCCGAGTGCCATCTTCTTGCTGTCCAGCACATAGATACCCTTCTGCGCCTCATATTCCTCCATGCTGTCGAAACGCTCGCGCTGAATACGGGTCATATAGAGCACGTCCAGATACGGCATGGCCTCTTCCAGCGTGCGCACCTCCGTGTATTCACAACCCATTTCTGTGATATAATCCTTGATATACTGCGGCATGGCGAGTTTTTCGGTGGAAATGAAGACAAACGAATTGCCCCCGTAACGGCTCATGCTGCGGCAGAGCGAATGTACCGTGCGGCCGTTGGCCAGGTCGCCGCACATACCGATAACCAGCTTGTCCATATGTCCTACGACATTGCGCAGAGTGACGATATCGGTGAGCGTTTGAGTGGGGTGCAGATGGCCGCCATCTCCCGCATTGATGACCGGTACGCCGGAATAGAGCGAAGCAGCCATAGCCGCGCCTTCGAGGGGGTGGCGAATGGTTAGAATATCAGTGTAGCCGCTCAGCACGGTCACGGTATCTTTCAGGCTTTCGCCCTTGGCAATCGACGTGCCGTTGGGATTGTCAAAACCGATGATCTTGCCTCCCACACGCAACATCGCCGACTGGAAGGACATCTGCGTCCGGGTGGAAGGTTCATAGAACAGCGTCGCCATGAGCTTGTCCCGGCAGGCACTGCTATAGTGACTGGGGTGGCGGCTGATACGGCAAGCCATATCAACAATATCGTCCAGCTCCTCCAGAGAAAGCTGGTTCAAATCAATCAAATTTCTGACAGACATTTTTTCAACGACCTCTCGTAATGGCATTTTATTTATTATATCACCAACCGCCGACAATCGCAACTGATTTTTTTGACGGGCAGGGAAATCAATAAAAAACTTGCAATTCCACAGGAAACCAGCTATAATGAATACAAGAAATACAAGGAAAAACACGGAGGTTGAAAGAAATGTTTCGTGAAATGAGACGACAGCGACAGAAGCTGTCGGAGGAAGATCTGGTCAATGAATCATAACGGCACACGCAACTAAACATAACAGAAATCCGATTGATTTGACAATTCCGATTGGTAGACATTCAGAATAATTGGGATTACACTGTTTTCACAAAAGCATATCGATAGACAGATATATCGGACAACCGAAAGGAGATTGTAAAGATCATGAAGAAAGTTTTAGCCGTCATCGGCATCGTTCTGGCCGTCGGCGTTTTGCTCGTCGCGGGCGGTATAGGTACCTATTGGTATCGCAACTTGCATTGGTACGACGCGTACGAGAAAGCGCTGACACAAGTCAATGCCGTCGAGCAGCAGGCGACCCTTCCCTCCGGGCGCGTCATCAACTATGGCGAAGTGAAAAACGACAAGCCCGCCCTGCTTTTGATTCACGGTCAGACGGTGGCATGGGAGGATTATGCCCTCGTCATGCCCAAGCTGAGCGAAAACTGGCACATTTACGCCATCGACGTGTACGGTCACGGGAAATCCGCGCATGACGCAAGCGCCTATTATCTCGACGTCAACGGCGACGATATCATCTGGTTCATTGACAATGTGATCGGTCAGCCCGCCGTAGTCGCCGGACATTCCAACGGCGCGTTGACCGCAGCCTATGTCGCGGCCTATGGCGGCAGCAACATCAAAGGCGTTGTGCTGGAGGATCCGCCCGTCTTCTCCACCGAGGGGGAAAACTGGGAACAGAGCTTTGCCTATCTCGATACATTCAAGGTGCTGCACGATTATGACCAGTCCGACAAGAGCGAGTGCTGGGAGGCCTACTATCTGCGAAACTGCTACTGGGGGCAGCTCTTCATGAAGGACAGTATGCCCGGCATCGCGGATTACGCGCAGAAATACCATGAGGATCACCCCGGCGAATACGTCAAGATCGGCTTCATGCCCGCTTCGACATGGTCGGTATTCCGCTACATGCAGGATTATGACTTCCAATACGGCGAGAATTTCTACGACCTGAGCTGGTGTCACGGGGTTTCTCATCGCCAGATGCTTTCGGACATCAACGTGCCGTGCGTTTATCTCCATGCCAAAGAGGAACTCTCCGAAGACGGAACATTGCTCTGCGCCGCTTCACGCGAACAGGCAGAACGCGCCGTCGGCTATATCGGAACCAATGCCCGGCTGGTGGAAACAGATACCAACGATCATGCGATTCACACCGTTCATCAGGACGTTTATCTTGACGCGGTCAATTCGCTGCTGCCGTAAGACATGGAAGAACCGAGGGAACGATTTTGTTAAAAGAAAATCTAGTCTTGCTTCGCGGCGCGCGGGGCATGTCACAGGAACAGGTGGCAGAGGCTATCGGCATTTCCAGACAGGCATATGCCAAATGGGAAAAAGGTGAAACGGTTCCTGATGTGGAAAAGTGTCAGAAACTGGCCCAATTATACGACACCACCATTGATGCGCTCTTAAAAACAGAAACACATGAAGCACATATACTGCTGCCCGCACCCAAGGGAAAGCATATCTGGGGTACTGTGACAGTGGGAGAACGCGGCAATATCGTGATTCCCAAGGACGCGCGAGAAGCCTTTCATATCGTCAGCGGCACAAGGCTCGTGGTGCTGGGCGAGGATCATGAGGGCATTGCGCTGATTCCGGCAGAACTGTTTGAGGAACGGCTTAAGAAAATCTATCAGCATGCCGCAGA
The DNA here is from genome assembly GCA_946184295.1 of uncultured Clostridia bacterium. Lineage (GTDB taxonomy): Bacteria > Bacillota > Clostridia > Oscillospirales > Acutalibacteraceae > RUG762. The sequence continues at coordinate 21,750 of CAMHEZ010000034.1, forward strand.
AAAAATTGAAGAATAGCTGATTATCGGAAAATAGCTCCGATGTGCTGCGTTTCAATCGTCAGCACATCGGAGTTTTCATATCCTCCACCTCCCTGTCGAGGCAATTGCAGGGTAAAAGCATTTACTTTTATTAGAAGAAGATGTAAAATAGAGGCATGGATATCAAAGAACTAAAAGAAGAAATCAAAAATATAAGTGAGCCGAGAAGGA
>CAMHEZ010000035.1 GCA_946184295.1 uncultured Clostridia bacterium
TGGGCTTGCCGAACAGACCCTTGACCGCCGGGAACGGAGGACGGGGACGCGGCTCACCGCGATGGCCTTCAATAGAGGTCATCAGAGCGGTCTCTTCGCCGCAAACGAACGCGCCGGCGCCGAGACGGATATCGAGGTCGAAATCAAAGCCGGTGCCGAAGATGTTCTTGCCGAGCATGCCGTACTCACGCGCCTGCTTGATGGCGATGGTGAGACGCTTGACGGCGATCGGGTACTCTGCACGGACATAGACATAGCCCTGCGTTGCGCCGATCGCGTAACCGGCGATGGCCATTGCTTCGATGACAACATGGGGGTCGCCTTCGAGAACGGAACGGTCCATGAACGCGCCGGGGTCACCTTCGTCGGCGTTGCAGCAGACATACTTCTGATCCGCCTGATTCTGGGCGGCAAACTTCCATTTGAGACCGGTGGGGAATCCGCCGCCGCCTCTGCCGCGCAGACCGGAATCGGTCACGGTCTTGATAACGTCTTCACGGCTCATCTCGGTAAGTACCTTATTGAGTGCCTTGTAACCGTCAACGGCGATGTACTCCTTGATATCTTCGGGATTAATCACACCGCAGTTGCGCAGCGCAACTCTCTTCTGCTTGGCATAGAAAGTGGTTTCGCTCAGGCTCTTGATTCTGTCGCCGTCGACAGTCTCATCATAGAGCAGCTCCTTGACGACATTGCCGCCGATCAGGTGCTCCTCAACGATACGGGGGATATCCTTTGCCTCTACACGGGAGTAGAAGCTGCCTTCGGGATAGACGATCATAATCGGGCCGAGTGCGCACAGACCGAAGCAGCCGGTGCGGACCACGTTGACGTCCTTGACGCCCTTCTTCTCGAGTTCTTCTTTCATGGTGGCAATCAGCACTTCACTGCTGGACGAGGTACAGCCTGTACCTCCACAGATCAGAACGTTCTTGCGATAGGTCTGACCTTCGTATTTCTTAGCCTCTTCGGCCGACTCACGCATAGCGACGTGGACGTATTCGCGGGCTTTGATCTGCTGAAGCTCAGACGCAGACTTTATTGTCAAAGATTCCATTTGATTGATGGCACCTCCATGGTTTATTTCAAAAGCGGAAAGCACAGCAGCGGATTACTGTCTGTACTTGGCGATGATGCCCGGAATATCCTTGGGCGTCAGACGGCCGTAAACGTCGTCATTGACGGTGAGAACCGGCGCAAGGCCGCACGCGCCGATGCAGCGGCAGGCCGTGAGCGAGAACAGACCGTCGGCGGAACACTCCTCCGGCTGGATTTTCAGCTCTTCCACCAGCTTGTCGAGCAGATCGCCCGAGCCCTTGACATAGCAGGCGGTGCCGAGACATACCGAGATGTTGTACTTGCCCTTGGGCGAGAGCGCAAACTGAGAATAGAAGGTGGACACACCGTAAACTTCCTCCAGCGGAACTCCCAGACCGTCAGCAATCATCTCCTGGACCTGAATGGGCAGATAGCCGTAGATTTCCTGAGCAGCCTGAAGTACCGGCATGACCGCGCCGCGCTGTTCCTTGTGCTCAGCGATAACGGCCATCAGTTTGCTTTTCTGCTCCGCAGTGCCATTAAAAGGCAGCGTACTGATTCGCTTCTGCATGAAAAATTTCCTCCCTGCAACAAAACTTCGCCGCACCGCGCATGGCTGCGCGGCGCTGACGAGATGTTTTAAGAATACATCATAGTAAAGGCGGTAATGACACAGCCTTCAACAGTTCAATTATAGCATTTTTCGACTACTTTGTCTACAGTTATTTTTTTCTTTTGTAAAAATCTGACAATTTTTACATATTTATCAAAAATACACCGCAAAAGCCGCATTTAAACTGTAAAATTTATCCAAAATATACAAAACTGGTCCATTTTTCGGCTTGTTAAAATTGTATCAAATGACGCAGTCATTCAAATAAAATTAACATTTCATCGCTTTTATTTGATACTGTATTGAAACATTTCATAATGCAGACGTGTTCCGATATCCACCTCCGCAGGCAGCAGCGCCATGGCGATATTCACCTCACCGCCGTCCTGCTCGCTCACCAGAATGGCGTATTCTCCCGCGATATCCTGCACCACATAATCCTTGGGTTCCATTCCTCTCCCTCCTCTCTGTCAGCTCCATTTTATCCGAAAAGATTCACAAAGTCAAGTGTCTGCCGGTCATTACTGGTCATTACCGACAATTCCCTTGCATATATATCTTTACCAAGTACAAATTGACGGAGGGACTTATTGTGAAAATCGTACTCGGAAGGTTCAAAGATCACCGACGCCCCAAACATTTGCCTCAAAAGGCGGCGGCCCTGCTATTGGGAATGGGCACACTGTGGAGCGCCGCCCACTTCGGCGCGTATTGCAACAATGCCGCCCTGTCAGGCGAAATGACGACAAAAACCGACGCCGCACTGTTCAAAGCGTCGGCGCCGCAGGAGGTCATTCCCGTCAGCCTCACGGTAGACGACGATCTCGATGTACTGCTTGACGCGGAGGAAATCGACTCGGGAGTCTCCGCGACATATGACGGCAAACTGGATATTCCAGCCAACGTGAGGCTGGATAAATTCGACTTCGGCAGCGACTTTGTGCCGCCTCTGGACAGTGCCCGCGTGACATCGCGCTTTGACTACCGCGTCAATCCCGTTACGGGGCGTTACGTCTTTCACACCGGCATGGATCTGGGCGCACCGCAGGGAGCGAATATCTATGCCATGAAATCCGGCACGGTGGTGCGCTCGGCTTACGACAGCGGCTACGGCAATTTTGTCATCATCGAACACGAAAACGGCATTCGCACCCTTTACGCACACTGCTCCAAGCGCAAGGTCAAGGAGGGGGATACCGTCAAAAAAGGGCAGGTCATCGCGCTGGTCGGTTCCACCGGTAATTCCACAGGCCCTCACCTGCACTTGGAATTTCGCGTGGACAACCGGCGCTGCGACCCCGAATGGGTCATCGGCGGACTTTACTAATTTATCAAATGAGCATTCAAATCAAACATTGCCGCATCCGGATCAACTTCTACTTTTTCGCTCTGCTGTGTGTGATTTCCTTCTTTGACCGCAGCGGTATGCTGCTGGCGGGACTGCTTTCAGCGCTGCTGCACGAATGCGGCCATCTGACTGTCATGCTGCTCACGCCGGGTCAGGCCCCGTCGGAAATTTCTGTCACCCCCTTCGGCATTCGCATTTACGGGGCGCCGCTGGCAGAATTTACGGACGGCAGCCTCGCCGTACTCACGGCAGGGAGCGGCGCCAATTTTCTGATCGGCGGGGCGGCGCTGGTCTTTTCGCCACATCTCGCCGCGCTCAACTTTGTGATGGGAGCCATGAACCTGCTCCCGGTCGATACGCTGGACGGCGGCGGCATCGTGCGGCTGCTGCTGCGGCGTGTCTGTACCGAGCGGACAGCGGAATACCTCCTCACTGCGCTCTCGCTGCTGACCCTCACAGGCATGGCCCTGGCAGGCGTAGGGATTCTCTGCCGCACAGGATACAATTTCAGCCTGCTGGCGATGTCGCTCTGGCTGCTGCTGTCGCTTATGCTGCGCCTGACAGGACACAGCCAACCACATAACAAAAACGGCTCCCGCAAAGCCTGACGCAACAGGCCGCAGCGGAAGCCGTCTTTGTTATGATTGTATTACGTTTATTCCATCCGTCTGACCTGCACCGCCGCGCCGATAATATGCACGGGGATATCAGCCAATTCCTGGGTGGTATAGTAATGCTCTTCCAAGGAAGGATCCAGCGGACGAATGATCTTGCCCTCGTGTTTCTTGATGACGAAGCAAACGAAAGCGTCCTCCTCCCCCACGCTCACCAGAGCCACGCGGTCGCGCTCGACTTTGCTGCGCCGTTCGAAGATAATCACATCGTCCTTGTAATAACGGGGCGCCAGACTGCCGTCGGCAATTTTCAGTCCGAAAAAGGCACGCCCGCCAATCATCCACGTGTGGGGAATCAACTCCGTCACAGACGTGTCAAGAGCGCCGCCGTCCGAAGGATTGTAACGGGTAAAAACCTCCAGCGCACAGGCAGTTGTTTCCGCACCGGGTTCGGGGGCCTTGTCAGCAGGCATATCGGTCCTGCCCAGAATGTAATCAACAGAGACGCCGAGAATCCGCGAAAGACAATATAACGTACCCGCGGACGGTTCATGAACGCCGTTTTCGTATTTGGAAATCATGCCCTTGTTGGTATTAGCACCATACTGTTTGTTCAAGCGGTCAGCAATTTCCTGAAGCGAGAGCTTCGCATCCTTCCGGAGCTTTCTCAGACGCTTTCCGATTTCGACGGTCTGCTGCTTATCCTCACCAGACTTGGGTGTTCTCATATATTCAGCCTCAATTCTTGGGGTAATGTAGGAGTGCCATTGGGGTTGCTTGTTTGGTGTTTTTCCGGGACATTATGATAGTTTCATCGAAATGTCGAAGGCCTGTACCGAATGGGTCAGCGCACCGATCGAAATGATATCCACGCCGGTTTCGGCAACTTCCCGCAGGGTATCGTGCGTAATACCGCCGGAAGCCTCCAGCAGCGCCTTTCCGTTGATGATTTCCACCGCCGTCTTCATAGTGGGGCAGTCCATATTGTCGAGCATGATGATGTCGGCACCGGCTGCTAAAGCCTCTCTGACCTCGTCGAGATCACGGGTCTCCACTTCCACCTTGACCATGTGGCCCAGCCGGGCGCGCAATGCGGCAACGGCCTGTGTAATGCCGCCGCAGGCGTCAATGTGGTTGTCCTTGAGCATGGCGCCGTCGCTGAGATTGTAGCGGTGATTTTTGCCGCCGCCTACAGTCACGGCGTATTTCTGCAAGGCACGCAGACCGGGCAGGGTCTTGCGTGTATCCGTAACCGCTGCGTTGGTACCCTCCACAATCGCCGCGCAGCGGGCGGTCTCGGTGGCAATGCCGGACATATGCTGAATCAGGTTGAGCGCGGTGCGTTCGCCCTTGAGCAGACAGCGCATATTGCCTGTAAATTCACAGATCACATCGCCCTTTTGGAGCTTGTCGCCGTCGTGAAAATACACCTTGCACTCGAAGGTGTCGTCGAGCAGGGCAAACACCCGCATCGCCACGTCAATGCCGCAAAGCACGCCTGACGCCTTGGCCACAAAATACGCGCACCCCCGCTGGTCGGCGGGAATGACAATGTCGGCGGTGGTGTCGATGTAATTGATATCCTCTTTGACGGCGTTTTTAATCACGTCGTCGATGTAAAAGTCTAAAAGCATAAATCATCTCTCCTATCGGGAGTTAAGCGTTCTCACTGTTCTGAATATCTTCCGTCAGTACAATATACGCCACAGTGGCAGCGCTGCGGGCTTCAATCAAATCTTTGGACATGGCTATGCCGTCATCGTAAACCTCTTTGATGAGTGCTTCGACCTCGGGAAGTTTCTCCTTGGCCTTCTCGGTGTTGAGCCGGACGAAATGGCACTCCTGCAAAATATCGCGCACTGCCGTGCGGATACCGCTGCGCAGGGGCTTGCCCTCCAGAGAAGGCAGCTTCGGCTCGTCCTTGGGAGCGGGACTGCCGTTGACACAGAGATTCAGAATGATATCGGTCGCGGCGCGGCGCGAAAATACCAGCGCTTCGAGCAGCGAATTGCTCGCGAGGCGGTTTTTGCCGTGAATGCCCGTGTGGGAACACTCGCCCACCGCGTACAAACCCGGCACGGAAGTCCGCGCCTTAGTATCGACATTGATACCACCCATGAGGTAATGCTGAGTGGGATAAATCGGAATCCATTCCTTGGTCATGTCGATGCCTTCTTCAAGGCACTTTTCATAGATCATCGGGAAACGGTTGCGGATAAAGTCCGCGCCCTCGTGGGTGATGTCCAGATAGAAATCGCTCTTTCCGAGCCGTTCCTCCTCCTGCATGATGATACGGGACACCACATCGCGCGGGGCCAGTTCGCCGCGGTAGTCGTAATTTTCCACAAAACGGTTGCCCTCGGCATTGCGCAGGACAGCGCCCTCGCCGCGCACGGCTTCCGAAATCAGGAAACGCTCACGGCTCGCGTCCTTGGGGGCAAAGCCCGTGGGGTGGAACTGAATATAAGAGAGATTCTTAATTTTGGCACCGAGGTTGCAAGCCATTGTAATGCCGTCGCCGGTGGCAATGGCGGAATTGGTGGTGTATTTGAACACGCGTCCGATGCCGCCTGTTCCCAGAACCACATAGGGGGCAAATACCGCGCGGATTCCCTCGCCGTCCATCAAACCGACCCAGAAGCCGCCGCCGCTGTCCTTGGTGAGTGAACACATCATGGTATTCTCCACCATCTCGACATTGGGTTTTGCGGCGACTAATTCGAGCAGCTGACGCACAATTTCCCGCCCGGTGGAATCCTTGTGATGAGCGATACGGTGGCGGCTGTGACCGCCTTCCAGCGTCATTTGCAGGTTGCCCTGACTGTCGCTGTCAAATGCTACGCCCAGCTCACGCAGTTTGAGCACATCGGACGGGCCTTCCGTCACCAGCACTTCCAGCGCGGAAAGGTCGTTCTTGTAGCCGCCTGCGATCAGCGTATCGGCAATGTGCAGTTTGTAGTTGTCGTTGTCGGTATCCAGCACAGCGGCCACACCGCCCTGTGCCAGCGAGCTATTGGAAAGCGACAATTCCCGCTTGCTGACGACGAGTACGCTGATGTCCTCGCCAAACTGGAGCGCCGCGTACAAACCCGACACGCCCGACCCGACAATTATCACATCATAGTTTTGTTTCATCATTAAACACCCTTTGAATGAATCATTACCCGCCGTATTTGAGCATGTTATCAATGCTGCGCTTGGCTTTCAGGCGCAGTTCCTCTTCAATTTCAATGACGTCGCCAAAATTGCCGAGCAGCGCGTCATAGACATTTTGCAGCGTGGTCATCTTCATATTGGGACAAGTGAGCTTGTTCTGCGCGAGCTGATAGAAACCGCGTTCGGGATAATCCCGGCGGAGTTTGTCGCAAACGCCGCGCTCGGTGGCGATTATCACGTCATCGTCTACGCTCAGGCAGTAGTTGATAATCTCCGATGTGGAGCCGATGAAGTCACACAACGCGACTACTTCCTTGCGGCATTCGGGGTGAACAGCGATTTTCGCGCCGGGGTGTACCGCCTTGGCATCTTGGATATCCTTGACCGATACGCTGTGATGCGTCGGGCAGCAGCCGTCCCACAGAATGATCTCCTTCTCGGGGACAAATTGGCTTACATAGCCGCCCAGATTCTGATCGGGGATAAAGAGAATCCTGTCAGACGGCAGCGCCTTGACAATCTTGACAGCAGTGGAGGACGTAACACACACATCGCACTCCGCTTTTAATTCCGTGCTGGTATTGATATACGCGCACACGCACACGTCGGGGTTGGCCTCGCGGAAAGCGCGCACACGCTCCGGTGCGATCTGCTCAGCCATCGGACAGGTGGCGCTGCGGTGAGAGAGCACCACTTTCTTTTCGGGCGAGAGAATCTTGACCGTATCCGCCATAAACCGCACGCCGCACAGCAGCACGCGCTTTTTGTCGGGAATACCTGCCGCCGCTTTGGACAACGCGAAGCTATCGCCCGTGATATCGGCAATATCAATAATGTCGGGATCCTGATAGGTATGCGCCAGCACCAGCGTCCCTGTCTCTTCCTTGGCCTGCAAAATGGCGGCCTTTAATTCTGCTTTGTTCATGGTAATCCATCCTTTTTGCCGAAATCATTCGTTGCTTTGGAAATCTCCCAAAAAGCGATATTGAATTTATTGTAGCATACTGTTTTCTATTTTGCAAGTGCTTATACCGGTCGCACGCCGAAAATCAATTTTGCCGGGGCTTTGATTGGATTCGCCCAGCCTTATTGAAAATCCAAGCACGTTCTGCTCGGCAAAGCTATGCTTTGCCTTGTGGGACGAATGTCCTAGCTTTCGCTAGCGAAAGCGGGACCTGCCAAGAGGTGCCAGCACTCCCTTGGATTCCCGCGCTTCCTTATTTTTCATTGGCTACTGAAACTTCCGCGATTCCGCCACAGCCAGACGGTCGCAGATTTCGTTATACTTGTGACCGGCGTGACCCTTGATCCAGACAAACGTCACCTCGTGCATTTCCAGCAGTGGCAAAAGCTTTTGCCAGAGATCGACGTTGATAGCGGGCTTGCCGTCGCTCTTTTTCCAGCCGCGCTTCTGCCAGCCGTAGACCCAGCGCTTGCTTACGCTGTCGGCCACGTATTTGGAATCGGTGGTGAGCACCACCTTGCAGGGACGTTTGAGCAGCGCCAGCGCCTCGATCACGGCGGTCAGCTCCATGCGGTTATTGGTTGTCTCCCGCTCACCGCCCGAAAGCTGCTTCTCATGCTCGCCGTAGAGCAGCACCGCGCCCCAGCCGCCGGGGCCGGGATTGCCGGAGCAGGCTCCGTCCGTATAGATTTTCACAATGGTATCTGCCATGACTCTGATATCCTTCCTCATGCTATTTTTGGAAGAATTATACCATATGTTTCCCGCCATGACAAGCATCAGTTCACACAGCAAACGGTATAAATTTTATTTTCTCTCACATACTATCCTTGGAAAGAGAGGTGGACCGCAATGAGCAAGAAGAAACCAACCAACCGCCCTGCCGCCACGGAATTATTTCCTGACGACGCCATGAATATCGTCTCCGGCACGGAATGCACCGGCATGGTGCCCACGGCGCCGCTGGAAGACGGAGAAGCCGACGCATACCGGCTGATCGGCGATATGCCGGTGACAACGGAAAAATACCTGTTCGATCAAGGGCAGAAGCGTCCGTAACAAAAAAGACAGGGTGCGCAAGGCTCATGTGGAGCCCGGCGCGCCCTGTTTGTGGCTTGTTTACGATCTGGTTTCGCCCTGATAGACCCGATAGGTGCCCTTTGTGGACTTCTTGACCACATAGAGCGCACTGTCGGCATTTTTGAGCGCTTCGGTAACAGACGGCATGGTAGAAAACGGCGAAGTGGCAATACCGATGGAGCAGGAAACGCGGCGGTTAGCGGGCACCACAAAGTTGTGGCCCATCTTCGCCTTGATCTCGCCCTCAAAGCCGTTGGTCTCGTCTAGCTTCCGGTAAATACTCATCGCGACCTCAACGCCGGCGTCTTCGGTGGCATTGGGCAGAATGACGAGGAACTCGTCGCCGCCATAGCGGATACTGTAGCCGCCGTCCTTGACAATATCTTTAAAGAGACTCGAGAAAGAAACCAGCAGCACGTCGCCGATATCGTGTCCAAAAGCATCGTTGTAATACTTAAAGTTATCCAAGTCAACGTAAAGCACCGTAGTGGGAATCTCACTGGTGCGGTTCTTGGCGGCCAGCTTGGCAAACTCCGCTTCGAGATAGCGCGCAAAGCCCTGTCGATTGAGCAGACCGGTGAGTTTATCCGTAACCGACATCTTTTCGAGTTCCGCGTTCATCTCCTCGATTTCAAGACGGGACATCAGACGGCGGGTTGCGTCAATGAGCTGGCGATACGCGAACTTCAGAATGTTGAGATCGTCTTCCTTCAGGGTCTTGTAGTTGTGGACGAAATTATCGCACGACTTGATATAGGCAATCATGATATGCGTGAGCGTGTCCTTATGGTAAACCGGCACACACAGGAAAGAAAACACATCATTCAGGCCGAAGTTCTCAATCACCTTGGCATAATCATAGAAGCGCTTTTCAGTGCGCGTCACCACAAAACACTGCTGCGGCTTTTCAAAGAACGTCACGATATTGTTGGCCATCGTTTCGTTCATCGGCACCGTGCCTTCGGCAAAATCCAGATTGATCGCTTCATCGTCAACGCTGAGCATATACACGCTGTCCGCGTCGTAGTAGCGTTTGATGAGCTTGACCGACTTTTTGAACAGGCTGGCAACATTGTCAATCTCGTTGTTGTTCATCAGTTTCTGCCACTCGGACAGATAGCGGATATTCCGGTTCTGCGCATCCAGTTCTTTTTCGGAACCGACACGGCGCGCCAGCTCGATCAGCTCAAAGCCCGTGACCTTTTTCAGACCGGAATCAATCTTTTTGGTCATGATATTCTTGCCGTTGAGCAGTGCGAACACTCTCTCCGCTTTTTCACTGCAATTGTGATTCTGGAAGTGATCGATGCACTTTCTGAGCACGGCCTTAAATTCCGCCGTCTTGCCCTGCTCCTTGTAGAACGCCGACTGCTCAATCGCAAACAGCATATACACAAAGAAGAACAGATCATCGGCGCGTTCCATGTGATAACGCGCGCCATCAAAGAATTTCTGCGCCTGTTCGGGATCTACCTTCTTGTAAAGCAGCGCCTTGTTGAGATAATAGAGAAACATCTCGTTATCCCACGCGTTAAAATCCGGCTTTCCCTCTGCATGCAGCAGGTGGAAGAGAACATATTCCATTCTGGACAGGTAAAACTGCGCGTTGTATTCAATATTGAGCTTGTAGCTGCAATACACCAGCATGCCGTACAGTTTGGAAATATTACAGTATTCCAGGTTGATCTGATCGAGGTATCTCATAATACGCAAAGTCGTATTAATCAGATCAATGGCGACATTGTATTCCTCCATCAGAATGCTGTTGATGGCCATGTTATAGAGCGTCATACCCACTTCTTCAGCCAATCCCAGCTTATACCACACGTCGATCGCGGAATTGAAGTATTCGCTGGCATAATTGTAATGGCCCATGATGATACGGTTATAGCCCAGACCGTTGTAGATAATGCCGACTTCCTTTAACTGCCCCGACTGCTCAAAAACCTTGAGCTGACACTTGTAATAGTAGTCGGTTACATTGAAGTAGCCGTAGCGCATGGTAAACCGGATGTGTTTTTCCCACATGAGCAGCAGCAGGATTTCGTTGTGCAGCTCACGGGCAATCTTGGTACTGGTTACCACATGGTCGCGGCTCTCGCAGTAATTGAGTGAATCGCGGTAGAAGGTCTGGTCGTTGCCGTAGCCGAACGCCACGACATAAGCCAGATTGTTCATATAATCGTATTTTCGCGCCAGCGAGAGAAAGTCAGGGTCAATTTCATACGACACACCGAAGGCACTCACCAGATACTGCTCATCCCAGCCGCGCATAAGGGCAGTGTAACGCAGCAGATCGGCCTGGAACATCAGAAAACCGTCGCCGCTGCCGTAGGCAATGCGCTTGCATTCCAACACATATTTCATCGCCTCGTCTTCCATGCGCTTATATATATAAGCGTGACAGGCCAGCTCGTTGAAATTGTACTCATAATTGACATCATGCAGCTCACGGTTCGCATTGTATACTTCCCGCATGAGATTGCTCATCTCAATGGCCTCATCGTACTCACCGCTGAGGAAGTAAGCGTTGCCGTAGATATTGTAGAAAATATAACGCTCCTTACTCGTCACGAACATATCGCCCGATTCAAGCTTTTCGCGGATAATGCCGAAATAAGCCAGCGCCTGCTCCAGGCAGAGGGTGTTAATCATGTTGTTAAGCATGATGAGGTAAACGCCGAAAAAGGCCTTGTCGGGACGGAAGGGGACATTGCGGTTATCAGAAATAATCATGCTGTCAAATTCCCAATAAAGCATCATGTTATAAGTCTCGATGTTATCGGAGAATTTGTACCAGTTGTCCTGCATATGCTCGGCGACTTCATACTTTTCATTGTAGTCGGCCAGCACAGAAAACTTCTTTTCCGTTTCTTCAAAGGTGAGCTGATAGAGGAACTCCAGCAGGGAGCTTTCACAGTATTGCAAATTTTCAAAGACAAAGAGCAACGGCACCGCTTCGGAAACCGTATTGAACACCTTAATCATATCGCGGATAAAGATGTCATGCTCATACTTTGCCTCGTTGCGGACGATGGTTTCCACACGGCGACAGGTGCCGCATTCAAAATAGGTCTGGAAAATGCCGATGTGCAGGGGATAAACGTCGCAGCTGCGCAGGAAGTCGGCATACTCCATCTCCGGGAAATACCGCTTATACAGCGCACCGATCCAGTCCAGCAGCGGCGCATACGCACCCTGCATCAAACCGGGCTTGAACTCGTGATACAGAATCTGCACGGTGGTTTCGTTATTGTTGGAGGCGACAAGGATATCCTCGTATTTAATCGTGAAGGTATTGCTGTACTTGATAAAAAGAAGCTTGCCATTTCTCTCGTTTGCGTCGTTAATCATGGATTCAACCATGCTGGTGACATCTTTTTTGGAGGTAGCTTCCATCATGAATCATTCCTTTACGCACATGATAACCATGATAAACATGATCGTAATCTATTCATAGATTATTATACCAAGACCGCATCGAAATTTCAACAGATTTTTCAAAAATAATCTGGATATTTCAAAAAAATCGTGACGAATCGACCAAAGCACCCCCACAGACACAAAACACGTCGGTTCTTGCCACACAATCACGAAAAAAATCCCCCTGTCTGTAGGTGTGTAGAGACAGGGGAAAAACAAACAAAACGATTATTCCGATTCCGCAAAAAAACCCGCGTTATTGAGCAGCTCCTCGGCAGTGCGGAGCATACTTTCAGTGATGACGTCGCCGCCGTTGATACGCGCCAGTTCCTGCTTGCGCTCGTCAAAGTCCAGCGGGCGCACAGAGGTAAACGTGCGCTCTCCCACTACCTGCTTCTGAATAAGCAGATGGGTGTCGGCCTGCGCCGCCATCTGCGCCAGATGCGTAATGCAGATAATCTGACGGCTGCGGGATACCTCGTGCAGCTTCACCCCCACCTTGTGCGCCGCCCGGCCGCTGATACCCGTATCCACCTCGTCAAAAATCATGGTGTCGATGTCGTCAATACCGGCGAGTACGGTCTTGATGGCCAGCATAATACGGCTGAGTTCGCCGCCGGAGGCGATTTTGCCCAGCGGCTTGGGCGGCTCGCCGGGGTTGGCGGAAATGAGAAACTCCACCGCGTCGGCGCCGTTCGCGTTCAGCTCGCAGGGTTGGATATCCACCGCCAATATCACCCGCGGCATATCGAGGAAGGTCAGCTCCCGCCCCACCGCTTCACAGAATTTATCCGCCGCTTCACGGCGCAGCGCGGTGAGCTGTGCCGCCGCCTGCACGGTCTCACGATGCAGTGCTTGTACCTTTGCAGTGAGCTGCTCCAGCAGCTCGTCCGAGCGCTCGATCGCGTCCAGCTCGGCACGCGCCTTGTCCAGAAAGGCCAGCGCCTCCTGCTCGTCGCCATATTTGCGTCCGATTTTTTGCAGCGTTTCCAGACGGTTCTCGATTTCGTCCAGCTCATAGGGGCTGAACTCGTTGTCTTCCGCCAAAGAACTCACTTCGGCGGAAATATCCTCCAGCTCGTAGATCAGTCCGCTGAGACGTTCCCCCAGTTCCCCCGCCGCGGGAAGGACGGAGGCAATGTCGAACAGTTCAGCGTGGCACCGTTCCACCAGAGACTGTGCGCCGTCAAAATCCTCTCCCCCGCCAATCATGGCGTGAACCGCGGCCAACGCGCGGGAAATGCGCTCTGCATTCTCGATGACGTCCCGCCGCTGTTTCAGCGATTCGGTTTCGCCGACGGTGATATCGGCGCTTTCCAGCTCATTGATCTGGTAGCGCAGCATATCCATGCGTCGCGCCTTTTCGGCATCGTCTACCTTGGATTGTTTCAGTTCACGCTGCGCCGCGCTGTACGCCTGAAAAAGAGCGCCGTAAGCCGCCAATTGCGCGGCATACCCGCCCATCATATCAAGGTATTTCATATGGCGATCGGTAGACAGCAGCGCCTGATTCTCGTGCTGACCGTGGATGTTGATCAGCTCCCGACCGACGTTGCGCAACGCGGCAATCGTAACGGGGCGGTCATTGATCCGGACGCTGCCGCGCCCATCCGCGCGGATTTCGCGCTGGAGCAGCAGGGAATACCCGTCCTCCTCGCTCAGTTCAACCCCCAGCTCCGCCAAGGCGGACGCCGCGTTGGGCGAGATTTCATCAAACTGCGCGCTGACAAATGCTTTCTCCGCGCCGGTGCGAATCAGCTCCCGGCTGGTACGCTGCCCCAGCACCGCGTTGATGGAGTCAATTAAAATGGACTTGCCCGCGCCGGTTTCACCCGTCAGCACGTTAAAGCCCTTGTGAAAGTCAATTTCCGCCCGCTCGATCACGGCGATATTTTCAATATATAGCTTGCTTAACATTTTTACATTATCACCTTGTTGTCTGCCACCGAAGGCAAATTTGGCGGGAGCCTTTCTCGGATTCACCCCTGTGGAAACCCGCGCTTCGCTCTTATGCTCTCAGAAGCCGCTGCATTTGTTCCACCAGTGCCTGCGCGTCGCGGTCGGTGCGGCAAAGGACAAAAATCGTGTCCTCCCCCGCGAGCGTGCCGACGATATTGTCCCAGTCCAGCCGGTCAAAGGAGGCGCACACCGCCTGTGCCATGCCGGTGAGACACTTCACGCAGACGATATTCTGCCCGCGGGAAACCGAAGCCACGTTCTCGGAGAACATGCTGAGGAACTTTTCAGTTCCCCGCGTATTTTCGCCCCCCGTCTCGGCGTATTTGCTGCTCCCGGCACTGCCCGGTATCTTGACCAGACGCAGATAATTGATATCCCGCGAAATGGTCGCCTGTGTCACATGATAGCCCTGCTCGTCCAGCAGTTTCATCAATGTTTCCTGGGTATCCACATCATGTTCCCGAATCAGCTCGAGAATCTTTCTGTGACGTCCGTTTTTCAAAATACAAACCTTCCTTTGTCACCGGTTAATTGAGCGACATTTTTTGTGTGAAAACGCTTGAAAAGCTGTTATGCTTGATAATGATAAATTTCGCATACTGCCGCGAACGCTTCACATGAATGGTTACGCCGCTATCCAACTTGTAATAACTGTCGCCGTCGAGATTGAGATAAACTTCGTTCTCGCGGGTGATGGTCGGCGCGATATCCAGCACCGAATCGCTCGAAAAAATGATAGAGCGGTCACAGAGCGAGTGGGGACAGATCGGCGTGAGAATGATACTCTTGACCGCCGGGTCCACAACAGGCCCTCCCGCCGACAGCGAATAGGCCGTGGAACCGGTGGGCGTACAGATAATCAGACCGTCGGCGCGGTATTGCAGGCAGACGTTGTCGTTGTGCATCACGCTGAAATCTATGATATGCGAAGTCGTCCCCCGCGACAGCACCACGTCGTTGAGCGCAATGTTGCGGTACTCACACCGGCCGTCCCGATTGACGGTCACGTCAAGCATCATGCGCTTCTGAATGGTGTATTCCTTGGTAAAAAGCCGCGAAATCAAATCCAGCTCGGAAAATTCCAGACCCGCCATAAAGCCCAGCCGCCCGAGGTTCAGCCCCAGCACCGGCTTGTCATAGACTGACGCGCTTGTCGCGCTGCGCAGAATCGTACCGTCGCCGCCGATCGCGATCACCGCGTCGCACGCGCTCATCAGCTCTCCGATGTCATCGCTCCATCTGTCGCAGTGGTACTGGTAAATGTCGTGGTCACCGGTCAGCATGGACACGGTACAGCCGTTCTCATGCAGCTTCCGGCAAAGCCTTACTGTATTCTGATAAATATCCGGCTTGTCATTGTTCGGCGTCACCAGCAGGTTCATGGTCACTATCCCTCCTTTTGCAGTATCTGAAAACGCAGAATCCCTCTTTACTTAGGACAAGAATTATTTTTATATTGCATGGCATCTGTATTCGCCAAAGCCTGCTTTATGTCGGACTGCGTTCTGCCCGCTCAGCCTATGGCTTCGCTTGTGGGACGCTGTCCCACACCCTGCCGGTGGCGAGTGCCCTAGCTTTCGCTTGCGAAAGCTTACGCCCCTGCCAAGAGGTGCCAGCACCCAAAGCTGTCGCTAGCGAAAGCTAGGATTCCCCACGCTTCGCTAATTGGCGCTGCGCGCTTTCCTTTTTTACAGTGCCTGATGGGATTCTTCCACCAGCTTTTTCACGTTGAAGTCACCGAAAAAGGCGGCGTTGTCGTCCTTCTGGGCGTAAATCAAATATTCGATGTTGCCCTCGGGACCTTTGATGGGGGAATAGTCCAGCGCGATGATCTGGAATTTCTGCTCGTACATCAGATTGATGATTTTCTCGATGACCTCGCGATGAATCTCCGGTTCACGCACCACGCCCTTCTTGCCGACCTTGCCCTTGCCTGCCTCGAACTGCGGCTTGATGAGACACATGATCTCCCCGCCGTCCCGGAGCAGTTCCCGCACCACCGGCACTACCAGTGTCAGCGAGATAAAGGACACATCCACACTCGCAAAATCCAGCTTGTCTGGCACCTGCTCGGGCGTGACGTAGCGGATATTGGTGCGTTCCATGTTGACCACACGCGGGTCGTTACGCAGCTTCCAGACGAGCTGCCCGTAGCCCACATCGACCGCGTACACCTTCGCCGCGCCGTTTTGCAGCATACAGTCGGTAAAGCCGCCATGTGACGCGCCCACGTCCATGCAGATTTTATCTTTCAGATGCAGCCCGAACACCTTCACAGCCTTATCGAGCTTCAGACCGCCCCGGCTGGCAAAAGGCAGCTTTTCGCCGCGCACCTCGATTTTGGCGTCAGATTTAATCTGCGTCCCGGGCTTGTCCTCCTTCTGATTGTTCACAAAGACAATGCCCTCCATAATCATGGCCTTGGCTTTTTCACGGCTGTCCGCCAGCCCCGCCTCAAACACCGCCGTATCCAATCTGATTTTATCGCTCAATTACCGTTCCCGTCCTTCTCGTTGATTTTTTCCGTCAGAATGCGGTACATACCGTCCGCGTCCAGCCCCAGCTTGGCAAGCGAGGAATTGACCGGCGCGTGCTGGACAAATTCGTCCTCTACCGCTACGATGTCAAACGCGCCCTGCCAGCCCTGCGCTTCCAGCTCACTGCACAGATATTCGCCGATGCCGCCGCGCCGCACACCTTCTTCAAAGAAGACAATATGCTTGTAACCGGCCGCAAAGCAGACGGCTTCGCCGTCCAGCGGCTTGACCATGCCCAGCTTCAGCATGGAAACGGGCATGCCGCCCGCATGCAGCCGCTCCGCCGCCTGACAGAGATGACCGAAAATACGTCCGTAGGTCACAGCGAGTACCGCCGCGCCATCCTGCGGAAAGCTGTCGTAGTCGTTTCCCGAAGGGATAAACCCTTCCGGCTTGTATTTTTCCCCGCCGCGGGGATAGCGAATCACCGCCACGCCGCCGTATCCATACAGACATTTTTCCAGCATGGGTTTCATCTCGTCGAAATAAGCGGGACAGTAGATTTTCACATTGGGTATGGTGGAGAGCATCGCCGTATCGAACAGACCCTGATGGGTTTCGCCGTCCTCTCCTACAATGCCCGCACGGTCCACCGCCAGTGTCACATTGAGATTCTGTATGGCGACATCGTGGATAATCTGGTCATAAGCACGCTGCAAAAAACTGGAATACACCGCAAACACCGGACGCATGCCGTTGGCCGCCATGCCCGCGCAGAACGTCACGGCGTGCTGCTCGGCAATACCCACGTCGAAAAAGCGCCGCCGGTATTTGGTGGCAAATTCCGTCAGACCCGTTCCCGACTTCATCGCGGCGGTTACGGCGCAGACCGTGGGGTCGTTTTCGGTCAGCTCACAAAGGCTCTGCGCAAACACGTCCGAAAAGGTGGTACCGCCGCCCTTCGGCTCGCCGGAATCCACATCAAAACCCGAAATACCGTGAAACACCTTGGGCTTGAGTTCCGCCGGCTCGTACCCCTTCCCCTTGACAGTGCAGACGTGAATCAGCACCGGGCGATCCACCATCGAACGCGCCACATTCAGCGTGCGTTCCAGCACCTTCTCATTGTGACCGTCTACGGGGCCTATGTACAAAAAGCCCATATCCTCAAAGATCGTGCCCCGCCGGTGCAGAATCGCTCCCTTGAGCGCCTTCTTGGAACGGAACAGAATGTCGTTGATATGTGTCCCGATACCGGGAACGCTGCGCAGCGCTCTGGAAACCTTGGTTTTGAAACGGATATAGCGGTTCTTGGTCCGAATCGCGGTGAGATAACGCGCAATCGAACCGACATTCTTGGAAATCGACATTTTGTTGTCATTGAGAATGACAATCAGCCGGCCGTGGGAGCGTCCCGCGTTGTTGAGTCCCTCATAGGCCATACCGCCAGTCAGCGCACCGTCGCCGATCACCGCAATCACAAAGCCGTCATCGCCGCTGAGCTTTTTGGCTGCTGCCAGACCGCAGGCCGCCGAAATCGAGGTGCTGCTGTGACCCGCGATCATCGGGTCATGTTCGCTCTCACAGGGCTTTGGAAAGCCGGAAAGCCCGCCCTCCCTGCGCAGCGTATCAAATTGTTCGCGCCGTCCGGTCAGCAACTTGTGGGTATAGCACTGGTGTCCCACGTCAAACATGATCTGGTCATGCGGCGAACAGAACACGCGGTGCAGCGCGACTGTCAGCTCCACCACACCCAGATTGGAGGCCAGATGGCCGCCGTTCTGTGCGACGGTTTCAATCAGCCGTTCCCTGATTTCACCGCAAAGCGAATCAATTTCCTCCTGACTGTAATGTTTGATATCATCAGGAGAATGTATATTATCCAATAACGAATCAGCCATCGAACCAATCCATCCTTTTAGTTCGGAGTTAAAAGTAAATCGTTGCGTACCCAACGATTATCCCATCGGAATCATCAGGGGCACCAGAATGCCGAGGAATACCCCACCCACGACTTCCAGCGGCGTGTGGCCGAGCATCTCTTTCAGCTCCTTGAAATCCGGATCTTCCGCCTCGTCCTCCGAGGAATTTTTGAGCATCTGATTGATGATCTTCGCATGCTCACCCGCTTCGTGGCGAACACCCATGGCGTCATAAATCGTCACAGCGGCAATCACCACCGCTATCGCAAAGAAGGTGGAACCCACCCCCTCAAACCGGGCGCAGGCGATCATCAGTGCCGTTACCGTGGCGGAATGGGCACTGGGCATACCGCCCGCTCCCGCCAGACGTTCAAATTTCATTTCTTTACTTGTGACATAATTTAAAATAAATTTCAATATCTGCGCAATCGCCCACGATGACATAGCGGAAATCAGAACATAGTTGTGAATCAATTGACTAAAAACACTCATAGTGCGCCCTCCGTCAGTTGATTCTGCCTGCCAGCATTTTGGCAAATTCCGTGAGGAACACAGCCTTCTCGCCGAGCGGCGCAACGGCCTCCACGGCAAGTGCGGTATGACGCGCCGCTTCCTGACGCGCCTTGTCCAGCCCCAGCAGCGATACATAAGTAGACTTGTCGTTTTCTATGTCGCTTGCCACCGGTTTGCCCAGCGTATCGGTATCGCTCGTCACATCGAGAATATCGTCGGTGATCTGGAAGGCAATACCGATATTTTCGGCGTATTCCTCGGCAATGGCCATCATTTCATCGGAACCATCCGCCGCAATCACACCCATGACGCAGGCCGCCTTGATAATGGCGCCTGTCTTGCCGGAATCCATCTGGCGCAGATCTTCGATGCTCACCTGTTTGCCTTCGTTTTGCAGGTCGATCACCTGACCGCCTACCATACCGGCCGCACCGCTGGCGTGAGCCAGCGCCCGCGTCGCTTTTACAACCTGCGCGGGGCTTACCGTGTCAGCCTGGAGCATCACGTCAAAGGCCAGCATCTGGAGCGCGTCACCCGCCAGCAGCGCGGTATCCTCTCCGAACTTGATATGGCAGGAGGCCTTGCCGCGGCGCAGCTCATCATCGTCCATGCAGGGCAGGTCGTCGTGAATGAGTGAGCAGCTGTGAATCATTTCCACGCCACACGCAAACGGCATGGCATTTTCCGGCTCACCGCCCGCCGCACGGCAAAATTCCAGCACGAGAATCGGGCGGATGCGTTTGCCCGCGTCCAAAAGGCTATAACGCATGGCCTCGAGCAGCTCAGGGTGAAGTGAGCCGCAGTCGGCGGTGTATTGATCCAGTGCAGCCTCAATTTTGGGCAACCACAGGTCCTGAACCTCCTTGACCTGGTTTCTCATAAATTTCATCATTTCCATCATATATGCCACCTTTTCCTTTTTATTGATAAACAAATGCCGCGATTATTCTTTGCCGGAATGCACCGTCACTTCCTGACGAGCATTGGCCAGCTGCTGTGCACACCAGGCAGCCAGTCCTGCCCCCTCTTTGTATAGCTCCAGAGATTTGGCCAGTTCCGCCTCACCGTCTTCAAGCAGATTGGCAATTTCCTCCAACCGCTGCATCGCCGCTTCAAAGCTTTTGGGCGTCATTTCCGTTTTTACCTGTTCTTCCAATCTCCGTTCACAACCTCTCTCGTAATGTTTCCGACTTCACACTGCGCGGTGCCGTCCGAAAGTCTCAATGTGATATGATCCCCCTCGGTGAGCATCGTCACCGAATGCACAGGGGACTTTTCCTTGTAGGCCACCGCATAGCCGCGCCCCAGCACCGCCAGCGGATTGAGCGCCGCCAGCCGTGAGGCTGTCTCACGCAGGCGCGTGTCGCAGGCATTAACCGTATCGTTCATCGCGGTGTCTATGCGCGTGACCAGCTCATCGAGCTGCCGCGCTTTTGTCTCGGTAAAATACAGCGGATTCCTCATCGCGTGCAGATTCATCACCGATGCCAGCCGCGCCTCTCCCAACTGAATTTTGCGCATGAGCGCCGCCTGACTTTTGGCTTCAAAATGCCGGAGATAATTCCTCACGCCGTCGCTGTCCGGCACGGCAAGTTCCGCCGCCGCCGATGGCGTGGGCGCCCGCATATCCGCCACAAAATCACACAGCGTGAAATCCGTCTCATGCCCCACCGCCGAGATAACGGGAATCTGCGAAGCTGCCACAGCATTGACCACTTCCAGACTGTTAAAGGCCCACAGGTCTTCAATCGAACCGCCGCCCCGTCCGATAATGACGACGTCACACGCCGCGTCACGGTTGACCCGCGCCAAGGCCGCCGCCAGCTCCGCCGGTGCGGTTTCACCCTGCACCGCCGAGGGGTACAATTCCACCTTGGCCAGCGGATACCGCCTGCCGAGGATATTGAGGATATCGCGGATCGCCGCGCCGGTCTGCGACGTGATGACGGCAACGCGCCGCGGAAACTGCGGCAGCGGCTTTTTGCGGGATTCATCGAAATAGCCCCGCCGTTCCAATTCCTTGCGCATCTTTTCATAGGCTTCATACAGCGCTCCAACGCCGTCCGGTTCCATACTGCTGACAATAATCTGATACTGTCCCGACGGCTCGTACACGGAAATCCGCCCATGCACCAGCACACGCATACCGTTTTCCGGCAGAAACATGAGCGAGCGGTTGGCCCACTTGAACATCGCCGCCGAAATAGTCGCACCCGCGTCCTTGACAGAAAAATAGTAATGCCCCGAGCTGTGCCGCTTGAAGTTGGAGATTTCCCCCGTCACGGTAACATCACTGAGCAGCGTATCATGGTCCATCAGGGATTTGATATATTGATTGACCTGACTGACCGAAAGAACTTCCAAATTTATCATCACCCTGTTTTTTGGTATTCACTGTTGATTCTTATTCTGAATCCTGCCCGTCTGCTATCGCGACCAGCACCGCCACCCCTGCGGCATTGTCACAGGAGAAGGCCGGTTCGGCGAAGTATGTGTCTGCGTACCGCGCGGAAATCTGCTCCCGCATCATGCCGTTGGACATCACGCCCCCCGCATAGACCACCGGGAGCGCCCCGTATGCCGCCAGCAGTCCGTCGGTCATGCCCATGACGGCATTCATCACCGCCGTCAGACAGAATTTCGCGATTTTTTCCCTTGGCTGTCTTTCGTCCAGCATCTTCCG
>CAMHEZ010000036.1 GCA_946184295.1 uncultured Clostridia bacterium
CATGCGGCTGTTAACCGCAGGGTCGTTGGTTCGAGTCCAACTTGGGGAGCCAGATAAAATGCCTTTTGTTTTGACAAAAGGCATTTTTTATATTACAATTATATCAAAAGCCTGAATCTGCGGAGGATTAACATGCGTTTTGAAAATGTGTTTTTTATCACCGGTACAGCCTATGCAGGTAAATCCACGATGATTAAGCTCCTTGCAGACAAGCATAGCGGTATTGCCTGCGAGGAAAATTATCACGACAGACTGTTGCCCGGTCTGCGCAAAGATGAATTCCCCTGCCTGACTTACACCCGCGATCTAAAGGATTGGCACGAATTCATCCGCAGAAGCCCTGAGGAGTATGAAGCATGGATTGACGGTGTATCCAAAGAGTGTGAAATTCTGGAACTTAGCATATTAAAAGATTTAACAGAACAGGGAAAGAAGATTTTTGTTGATACCAATATTTCGATTGATACACTGAAAGAGACAGCTCAGCCGAATCATGTGCTGATCATGCTTGCAGATCCGCAAATTTCTGTTAGTCGTTTTTTTGATCGTCCTGATAGGGAAAAGCAGTTTCTTTACAGACTAATCATGGAAGAGCCTGATCCGGATAAAGCTATGGAGAATTACCGGCAAGGACTGATGAGAATCAATTCTCAGGAGAAGTATGACCGCTTTCTGCACGCCGGTTTTCCAGTGATACTTCGTGACGAAAACAGAAGCATTGAACAAACATTGGGTTTAGTTGAAAAAGCATTTGGCTTATGAGGTGAAATAAATGGTGATACAGGCAGATAAATCGGACAGCGCTGTACTCGCTGCGTTGGCGGCGCAATTGTGGGAAGGTCATACTCAGTCCGAACTGGAACATGCGTTTGAAGAATTGGCTGAAAATTCTGACGCGGCTTGCTTCATAAAATATGTTGACAATCAGCCGGTTGGTTTCGCGCAATGTCAGCTCAGGAGGGATTATGTCGAGGGCACCCATTCGTCTCCGGTCGGCTATCTGGAAGGTATTTTTGTTCTAAAAGGTTACAGGAAAAAAGGGTACGCCAGAGAACTGCTTGAGGCTTGCGAAAAATGGGCTTTGAATAAAAAATGCACGGAATTTGCCAGCGATTGTGAAATGGAGAATGAGGTCAGTCTGCAATTTCATCTGGCAATGGGCTTTGCAGTTGCCAATCGTATTATATGTTTTAAGAAAAATATATGAAAATAAGGAGTGCCAGTCATGCCGTTTGATTACAAAAAAGAATACAAGGAATACTATCAACCTCCCGCAAAACCCACGTTGGTGGATGTGCCGCCAATGAATTACATTGCCGTCAGAGGAAAGGGCGACCCGAATGATGAGGGCGGCGAATACAAGCAGGCGATGAGCTTGTTGTATGGCATTGCGTTTACTATCAAAATGAGCAAAAAGGGCAGTCAT
Source organism: uncultured Clostridia bacterium (assembly GCA_946184295.1). Lineage (GTDB taxonomy): Bacteria > Bacillota > Clostridia > Oscillospirales > Acutalibacteraceae > RUG762. Next base: position 1,427 of record CAMHEZ010000036.1, read on the forward strand.
CAGATCGAGGGCTATTTTGATTATGTGGTGCCGCCGCTGGAGGGCTTCTGGTGGCAGGAAGGCGTGCAGGGCATTGATTATGACCATAAGGAGCGTTTCTGCTGGATATCGCTCATTCGCCTGCCTGATTTTGTGACCAAAGCGGATTTTGACTGGGCGATAGCAGAAGCGACAGCCAAGAAAAAGACAGACTTTTCAAAGGTCGAATTTTTCTCTTATCACGAAGGCTTGTGTGTGCAGTGTATGCACATTGGCTCCTATGACGACGAACCGGCGACCGTTGCGTTGATGCAGGCGTTTGTTGCGGATAACGGCTACGTGATTGACATCTCAGACAGCCGTTATCACCACGAAATTTATCTGAGTGACGCAAGGAAAGTCTTGCCTGAAAAGCGGAAAACCGTGTTGCGTCTTCCTATCAAAAAAGCATAGGGGAGAGAGGCAATCATGACAGCAGTACTGGAATATTGCGGTAATTCCTTAAAAATCGCCGATTTCATGTACGTACCGGAGGATCCTGAGCCTTACAATTGCTCTTTCGATATGCTGGTTAAATCGGGGTTATGGGCCGGATGTGCCGTTGGGTGCGAATGCGGTTATCTGACAATCAAAACATTTGCCGACGAGCTGGCGGAACTGTATGACTTCCAAAGAAAAGCCGTTGCCTTTGATGCCGGTTATGGAAACTGCCTGTTGTTTGAAATGAACGAGATAGGACATTTGGAAATCAGCGGTGAGATTCACGGCAACGCCGGGGCATGTTACATGAAATTTCGTTTTGAGGCCGACCAGACTGTATTGCCGGATTTTATCAGGCAATTGAAAAAGATGACAGGGAGGAGAATCACCAATGACTTTTGAGCAATTCAAGCGCGAGTGGGTCAGATATTTTGCGGGCGATGTGCCGGTGGACGAGGTAGAGAAATATATCCTTTGTCACGGGCTCGCTTGGAATTTCATTTGGCACGCCTTTTCATGGGAATTGGTACCGGAAGGCGCCTATCTTATGGGCGCTGCCGCACGCCGTGCTTTTGATGAACAAAACAAGGATAGCGCTATTGCTATTGACCCGTTTGAGGACAACCCGAAAACCGTTTCTCTTCCTGATGATCTGCGCCATGCAGCAGCCATCGAGGAATTGACGGAAATATACATCGTCGGTAAGGACTTTGCTTGGACGTACATCAAAACGCACGAGGGCGGGTTAGGCCCGTATTTTTGCACCAAACGCACGGATTCGGTTGAAAATTATGACGAGGCAGCGCGAAGACGGGACGTCAATGACCGGCGCTTAGAGGCGGCAGAAGCGTCAAGGAAAGTGCGTGGCAGACGGCTGTCGTTGGCAATCGGCATTGGTTTGGCGGTGGCCGCCGGCGTGGCGGCATTCTTCTTCTTCAAATAAAAACCACATAAAAAAATCGCGCCCCACCGCGTTTCAACCGAAGTTGATGCGCGGCGGGGCGCTTGGATTGGAAGAGATAAAAATGAAAAGGAGATAAACTCAGGGATAAACTGGTTAATAAAAATTACTTGTCTTCCGGAATCAGCAGACCGTAATCGCCGTCACGGCGGAGGTAAACCACATTGATCTGACCGGATTCGGAGTTGCGGAACATGAAGAACTTGTGACCGAGCATATTCATTTGCAGCACAGCCTCGTCTACGTCCATGGCGTAGACCGGGAAGGTCTTGGTGCGCACGATTTGGAACTGCTCGTCCTCGCCGACTTCGTCCTCAGGGTCGCCGCCGAACGGCTCGAACATCTCCATCGAGGGCGCGTTCTTGAAACGCTTGGCCAGTTTTTTCTTGTTGCGGCGAATCTGGGCCGACAGGCTGTCGATCACCAAATCCAGTGCCTCGTCCAGATCCAGCCCGGATTTCTCGGCGCGGTAGATATAGCCGTCGCTGCGAACGGTCACTTCAATGGTGTATCTGTTGCGCTCCATGTTGACGGTAACATTCGCGTCGGCGTTGTCGTCAAAAAATTTATCGAAGCGGGTGAATTTCTTTTCTACTCTCTCTTTGAAGGAATCTCTGAGATTGATCTTTCTTCCTGTGATAGTCAGCTTCATAAATGTAAAAGCCCCTTTCTCCTGTGAGAAATGTTTGGAATCACACCATCACACCGCTGACAGGCGGTAACTTGTGGTTCCGCCTATAGTATAACATATTAAACAAAAATATGCTAGGTCTTTTCGAGGATTTCATAAAATTTAACAATTTTGTAAAAATTCCCGTAAAAGGTGGCTGCAATGCGAAGCAATTAAGGGAGTCCAGGGGGTCTGGACCTCCTGGCAGGGGTCTTGGGGCAGAGCCACCAGCGGGGACTGGGGCAGCGCCCCAGCAGTGAGGCGAAGCCGAACGGGCAAGAGATACTCAGTTTCAGGAACCGGTTGGGCGCATACAATTCAGCGGACTAAATCTCCGCCGTGGCGTGCCGTGTGACATGACAGCCGACATTAACCGCTACCGGCAGACCCGCAATGTGAGTGGGCGCGGTTTCAATGTTGACCGCCAGCGCCGTGACGCTGCCGCCGAAGCCCTGCGGCCCCACGCCCGTTGCGTTGACCGCCGCGAGCGCCTCCTCCTCCATGGAGCGGTAGAACTCGTCGGGGTTGGGCTGCGCCAGACTGCGGCAGAGCGCTTTTTTCGCCAGCAGTGCGCAGCCCTCAAAGTCGCTTCCGATGCCCACGCCCAGTACCATCGGCGGGCAGGGATTGCCGCCTGCCAGCTTGGCGGTTTCGGCGATAAAGGCGACAATATCCTCGCGGCCGTAGGAAGGCGTGAACATTCTCAGGCGGCTCATATTCTCACTGCCAAAGCCCTTGGGCGCGACGGTGATCTTGATCTTGTCGCCGACGACGATGCGTGTGTGAATAACGGCGGGCGTGTTGTCGTCGGTATTAACGCGGCGCAGCGGGTCGCGTACCACCGATTTGCGCAGCAAGCCGTCTACATAGCCGCGGTGAACGCCTTCGTTAATCGCGTCCTCCAGCAAGCCGCCCTCGATATGGACGTCCTGTCCGATTTCCAGAAAGACTACGGCCATGCCGGTATCCTGACAAATCGGGATATCCAATTCCGACGCGGCAGCGAGATTGGCCTTCATGTCGTCGAATATGGCGCGGCCGAGGGCGGATTGCTCGCAGCCCGCGCAGGTCTCTATGCGTGCGGTCAGATCGTCGGTCAGCACCTTATTGGCGCGAATGCACAGTTCCCGGACCGTGTCCGAAATGGCGGCAGCAGTGATTGTTCTCATGTCAGTGTTCCTCCGTTAAAAGCGATCGGCGCGGTAAACTTCCCGTCCGTCAATGTAAACCGCCAGCGGCTTGGCGGCGAGCGTCAGCGGGTCGCAGTCAAAGATCGAGAAATCCGCGTCCTTACCCGCCTTGAGTGAACCGATCCTGTCGTCCAGCCCCAGCAGTCGGGCGGGGCGGATGGTAATACCGCGCAGGGCGCTGTCGTAGTCCAAGCCTTCGCGCACCACCAGTCCGGCGCAAAGCGGCAGATATTGAATGGGCGTCACCGGGTGATCGGTGACAATGGCGGTGGGAATGCCCGCTTTGTCGAGAATACCGGTGGAGGCGGGGGAAAGGTTGCTCAGCTCCGGTTTGGAACGGTCCGAGAGCAGCGGTCCCGAAAAAATTCCTACGCCGCATTTGGCCAGTTCGTCGGCGCACAGATACCCTTCCGTCGCGTGTACCAGCACATAGCGCAGGCCAAATTCTTCGGCAATGCGCACGCCGGTGAAAATGTCGTCGCGGCGGTGACAGTGAATGTGTACCGGCAGTTCGCCGCGAATGACGGGGAGCAGCGCCTCGCAGTTGGCGTCGTATTCAGGATAGTCACTCTCGTCCTCCGCACGGTCGAGCGCTTCGCTGTAGCGCTTGGCCTTGGCCAGCGCCTCGCGAATGATTTTGGCGGTGGCCATGCGGGTGACGGGTGTTTCGTCACGGTCGTGATAGGCGGTTTTGGGATTTTCGCCCAGTGCCATCTTCATCGCGACAGGCGCCTTGATGACCATATGATCGATCCGTCCGCCGGTGGTCTTGACCGCCGCGAGCATACCGCCGATGGGATTGGCGCTGCCGGGGCCGGTCACGACAGCCGTGACGCCAGCGTTGTGCGCTTCCACAAAGCAGCGGTCGAAGCTGTTGATGCCGTCGATGGCGCGGAGCGCGGCCGTGACGGGGTCGTTGATCTCATTGCCGTCGTCGCCCTCAAAGCCGAGACCGTCGTCCCACATACCCACGTGGGTATGCGCGTCGATGAAACCGGGATAAATGCGTTTTCCGCCGAGATCCACTATCGTTTCCCCTTCGGAAGGTGTGAAATTCCCCATGCTGCCTACCGCCGCAACGGTCTTGCCGGTTACGGTCAGAAAGCCGTTTTCGATGGGGGCATCTTCCGCGGTGTAAAGCCAGGCGTTGATAAAAGTTGTCGATGAAGTCAAACCAAGTACCTCCGTATTGATAGAAATACACAAAAGCGATTGCCGCGGGCGCGGCGAAAAAGCCGACAGTGCTATACCTGTCAATCGCGCCGTGTATCTGCGGTAACCGCCTTGTAAATATGTAAAATTGTTAATCCCGCGGGGTCAATTACCACTGACCGCCGTTCTGACCGCCGCCGTTGCCGCCTTTGCGACTGCGCCGGTTCTCCTTCTTGAGGCCGGAGATTTTTTCATCGCTGGAAGCCATAAACTTTGAGAGCATATCGTCGAAGTTGTCCGACGTATTCTGCCGACGGTTCCAGTCGTAGTTGTCGGGCGTACCCGATGTACTTCTGTTTGCGCCGCCGCGCTGTCTGTTATAATTGCCGCTGCCGCCGCGCTGTCTGTTGTTGTAGTTGTTGTTCTGCGGTCTCGGCATCGCCTGTTTGATGGAGAGCGCGATTTTGCCTCTTTCGTCGATGGCGATGATCTTGACCTTGACCTCCTGACCAATCGTCAGATGATCCTTGATTTCGTTGACATAGGTGGGCGCAACCTCGGAAATGTGTACCATGCCGGAAGTACCGCCTCCCAAGTCAACAAACGCGCCGTAATTCATAATGCCTGTCACTTTGCCTTCGACAATTTGTCCAACCTCAAAAGCCATAATCTGAAATATTCCTCCTGAAAATATTCCACCGTCCCTGTTCATGAAGAATCGAAACGGCGATGTACCCTGTTGTGTCTATTCACCAACGGTGTTGATGTAAACGCGCTCGCCCGGTTTGACCATATCGAGTTTTTCCCTCGCGTAAGCCTCAATGTACGGGTCGAGATTGTCATCATTACTCAGCAGCGCGGCCAGCTCTTCATTATCCGCCTGCTGCTGGGCAATGCGTGCTTCGAGCTGATCGAGAATCTGCTGTTTCTCATTAATGGCCAGTTGCGATTTAATCAGTGAAACAAAAGCAGAGATGGTGATCACCGCAACGATCATGCCGACAACAATTCTGGTGGTAAAGCTCCATCCGTGAATGGTTTGCAGAATGGCATCCTGCTGCTGTCTGAAGCTTTTTGTCGAACCGGCCACCTTCTTTTTGGCCGTACTCAAAAAGCCATGTTCTGCGCGGCTTCTGGCGCCGCCGGGTTTGCCCCGGACGTAAGACGATCTTTTTGGTTTCATATCACATAAATACCCCGATTATATAGTATCATTGAAATGTTAAATACTGCGAAAAGAAAAAGAAACGCTGCCAAGCCGGGAAAATATGGCGAAAAAAATCATCGCGGCGGAAAAATGCAGATTGATTTTCCGCCTCAATGGAAAAAACGCTTCTTCATCATCATTCATCAGAAAAATATTCCTCATATCAGTAATTATAGTCGGGTTTTCAAGTGATTTCAAGAGGATTCTCAAATTAATTTAAATTTTGAAAAAATTGTAAGAATGAATGAAATGTAGCTCGATTTTATCGAATTTTTGTGTAAAACTTCTCTATTATTTTGAGGCTGTTTGCTTTATTTGTATCAAAAATGCGACGAAAAAAACAGATGATTTTGTCGAAGAGCAGGAAGATGAGTTTTCCCGCTGTCATGAAGTAGCAGAACCAGCCGAGCAGTGCGAAGAAAACGAAATAAATCCGGATGAAACCGCCGTTGCATTTGAGACAGACAAAGAAGAAGGGGACAGATGCGGTGAGCCAAAAGAGAATATCCTGTATTGCGACGGAAAGCGCGCTGAATCTGAATAATCTGCGCAAGATCCGGAATAAGTCATAGTATATTCCCATGACGACCCCGGCGGCCAGTGCTTGCAGCATAGAGAGTGCGCCGGCGATATGTGTGTATTGCATTTGTTCCATGATCTATCTCAGCAGCCTCGCGAAGAATCCCTGCCGCCCGGTTTCCACATCGGCATACACCAATTCCTTGACCGTGCCGTCGAGCTGCAATTCTCCGGTTTCCCGGTTGAAGCTGCCGATATGCAGCTTTGCGCCCGTGATGGAAAGTTCACCCATGACGGTGCGTATGACAACAATCTCCTCGTCACAGCTCACTACCTCGTTGACCCCGGATACAGAAAGGGTCCTGCGGTCGTTCAGGACAAGGTTGTGAGGCTTGCGCGGACTGTTTCTTTCATCGGTCATCTTCATCATTCCTTTATGTTTGGTCAGAGTTATTATATGCCGGTTGTCGCGGGAACATGACCGTCTCTTAAAAAAACAGGTGCAATTTCTGTGTGGATATGTTATAATCATGTTACAGCTTTTTTTGACAGTTTCTGTCATTTGATTTATTGCGATAAGGAGACGAGTGATACTGAATATGAACCAGCAATCCAAACCCTACCCGCCTTTTTATATGGTGTTTCTCATTGTGATGGCGGCGATTGTGTTTAATGCCTCGCTCAAATACTTGGGCGGACTGGGCAAAAATGATACCGCCGAAAAGACGATTAACGAATATGCCGTTCAGAACGGTTTCCAACTGTCGGATTATCCCAACGAGATTGTCAATCTTCTCAAGATCAACGACGAAACCAAGGAGTTTGTGCTCAATTATCCCAGCAGGATTGTAGACTTTAAACCCGATATCATCAATTTCAGTGAATATCAGAATTGTACCGAGCCGCCGCTGCTGATGCAGTGGGATGTGCGGTGGGGCTATCTGTCCTACAACAACAGCGTCATGGGACTGAGCGGCAGTGCGCCGACGGCGCTGTCGATGGCGGGACTATATGTCAAGAAGGATATGTCGCTCACGCCGGTGCGTATCGCGGAGCTGGCCAAAGGCAGCAATGCCGAGAGTAAGCCGGAAAAGCTGCTCTCGGACGGTGCGCGGGCGCTGGATATCACCGTGATGGAGCTTCCGAGAAATGACAGCCGTATCCGGCAGGCGGTCAGTGAAGAGGGGTGTGTCGTGGTGTGTCTCACGGACGGAAAGCTGCTTTCGCAGGCGATTGTGATTCGCGGTCTTGACGAAGAGGGAAAATTTCTGGTGAACGACACGATGAGCCGCAAGCGCTCGGAAGAAGGTTATACATTCGCCCAGATGGGGCCGCATCTGCGCAAGGCGTGGAAATACAGTCTTGGCTGAGAAATAAAAGCAATTAAGCGAAGCGCGGGAGTGCAGGGGGAGAAGAAAAGAATAAAGAATAGTGAATAACGAATAATGAAAAATGAAAATGAAAAATCGAAACGCAATTAAGCAACGCTTACGCGGTTTTCCCCGAAATATCGACAACCGTCATTGACATTAGCGCATGAATTATGTATAATAAAGATAAATATTGATTTTGACAGCACGGAGGGCATCAAGCATATGAGCAACGAAATCAGAGGATACGGCTGGCGACCGGTGGTAAAGGCGGAGCTGAGCAATTACCGCCCGCAGTCGGGCAAAATTATGAAGGGCGGTTTGTTTGTTCGCGCCGAAATTAAAAACCACATGGAAAAATACCATGTGGATCTTTCCTGTTGCACGCCGTCCGACGCGGCGGAATTTGAGAATTTTGCCGATTACCTTTCCCGCAGCTTTGCCCAAGGAGCGCGGCAGATCGACGCGGCAGCCAACAGTCTCATCGCGCCCTGCGACGGCTATATCACGGCGCATTTCATCAACAGCATGTGCCTGATTCCCGTGGGCAGCCATATGTATTCAGTGGAGAAGCTGCTCGGTGGAGATACCCGTGCCAAGGAATTTGCCGAGGGAATGGCGCTGATCCTTCGTCTGGACGAAGGCGACCCGCACCGGTTTGTGTACCCCGACGACGGCGCCTGCGGCGACAGCTTCACGATTGCCGCCGAGAAGAATATGGAGGACAGTATGTTTTTCGGGGCGCGGAGCTGTACTTTTATGGATACCAAGCATTTTTTTGGCATGGCACAGGTGGAAACCTGCGGCAACGCCAAAGGCGTGGAACAGTTTCCGCTGGGTGAAAGCCCTGTCTTTGCCAAGGGGCAGGAGAAGGGGCGTTTCCTCTGCGGCGGCGCGGGCTTGCTGCTGCTCTTCAAGAAGGGTATGATGTTCCCCGACGATGAGATCATGGTCAATACGCGCAACGGTCTGGAAACCCGTGTCAAGCTGGGCGAGAAGATCGGCGTGGCCATTGCTGTTGGATAATCTTTAGATATTCTTTAGATTTGCGATATTGATTTTTGTGCCGTTGTGCGATATCATTAGGATACCGTACAGCGGCGCTTTTTTATTAGGAGTGAGGAGGAGAATATCCATGGAAAGGACAACGATTCGCAAAAAGCCGGATATTCAGAAAAAATTGGAAGAAAATAGGTTCAGGCGTATGCTGGAGGCGCTGAAGGGCGTGGATGTGCGCCAGATTTATTACGCAGATGATCCATCGGCTGATCCGTGGCGGGAGATTTACAGCCAATATGTGATGACAGAGCGATGGGAAACGCTGGATTGTCTAAGGATTCCCGACAGCAGTCCATGGGAGCAGATATGCGCGACGCTGATAGAACATGATATCCTGTTCGCGGGACAAACCGCTCTTTTGGTGCTGTCAAAGGCCAGCGGCATGATGTTTGCGGAGCTGCTGCTGCAAGACGTGTCGCAGGCTGCCTATTCGCTGTGGCACCATGAGGCCTTTTGGTGGGGCGGATTTTATTCATATGGCTTTCGGCTGATGGATATGCAGAGAAAAAAGCTGTTCGACGCGTGCAGCGACAGCGCAGATGAAGAAAACTACAGGATTTATATTTGGAATTTTAGCGATATGACAGGATAAGGAGCAGGAGATATATGGAACAAATCGTAAATGGTACCTATAATCAGGCAAAGGTGTTCACCGATGTGGTAGAGGACGAGGCATTGGCGCAGATCAAAACGCTCTGCGACCAGCCCTTCACCCAAGGCGCCAGTATCCGCATTATGCCCGACGTTCACGCGGGCGCGGGCTGTACCATCGGCACCACCATGACCATTCGTGATTCCGTCGTGCCGAATCTGGTGGGCGTGGATATCGGTTGCGGCATGGAGGTACTCAAGGTCAAAAACAAGTTTATCGAGGTACAAAAGCTCGACAAGCTGGTGCGTGCTTCCATTCCCGCCGGCTTTCACATTCGCGGCAAGGCGCACCCCTTTGCCGAACAGATTGACCTGAGCGAATTGTACTGTGCCGGACAGGTGGATATCGGCAAGGCTTATCGCAGCATGGGTACGCTCGGCGGCGGCAATCACTTTATCGAGGCCGACAAGGACGAGGACGGCGGCATTTATCTGGTGATTCACTCGGGCAGCCGTCATCTGGGCGTGGAAGTCGCGACCTATTATCAGAACCTCGCGTGGAAAAGCCTGCATTCCGTGCCGCAGGACGAAATCCGCAGGCTGATTGCGCAGTATAAGGCCGATGGCAGAGAAAGCGAGATTCAGGCGGCGCTGGAAACACTCGCCGCCGGCGTGAGTACGGACATTCCCAAGGCGCTGGCTTATGTCAGCGGGGACCTCTTTACCGCTTATCTGCACGACATGAAGATCGTGCAGCGCTTCGCCCTGCTCAACCGCAAGGCCATGATGGACGAACTCATTCGCGGCATGAAGCTGAAAACCGACGGGCAGTTCACCACCATTCACAACTACATCGACACCGACCACATGATTCTGCGCAAGGGCGCAGTCTCGGCGCAGGCGGGGGAACAGCTAATCATTCCCATCAATATGCGCGACGGCTGTCTTCTCTGCACCGGCAAGGGCAATCCCGATTGGAACTACTCCGCGCCCCACGGGGCCGGCCGTCTCATGAGCCGCAAACAGGCGCGGGAGAGCTTCACGGTTTCATCCTTCCGCAAAGAGATGACGGGCGTCTATTCCACCTCCATCGGCAGCGATACCTTAGACGAATGCCCCATGGCCTACAAGCGCATGGCGGATATTGTGGACAATATTACGCCCACCGTTACGATTGACCGCGTCATCAGGCCCATTTACAGCTTTAAGGCGGGAGAAGAATAAAAATTTATAAATTCCCCCTTGTTTGTGTGAGACGGATATGTTATAATCTTTAGCAATGTTTCTTGATAGATGAAGGGAGCTGTGCGCGTGGGCATTTTGAAAAAACCGAAGTTCATCATGTTCGACTACGGTCAGACGCTGGTGAGGGAATTTGCGTATGACGGCGCACGCGGTTATGATGAACTGCTGAAATACGCCTCGGTCAATCCGAACGGTGTGACGGGAGCACAGCTTCAGGGCGATATTGAGGAATTGAACCGTGAGCTGGGACGCTTCAACCCTGCCACGCGCCACAAGCGGCTGTTTGAATTTAGTGAGGAGAGCATCAACCGCTATATTTTTGCCAAACGCGGCGTGACCTTCGACCGTGACCTGCGCGAGCTGGAGCCGATTTTCTGGAATACCGCCAATCCCTGTACGGCCACCGACGGCGTGGCGGACCTGCTGGACTGGCTGAGGGAACAGGGCATTCGCACGGGTGTGGTGAGCAACCTTTCGTTTTGCAGTGAAACGCTGCGGCAGCGGATTGCGGGCTGTTTGCCCGACGCGGCATTTGAGTTTGTGATTTCGTCGTGCGATTATGTGTTCCGCAAGCCCAGCCCGCATATCTTTGAAGTGGCGCTGGCCAAGGCAGGTGTGCCTGCCGAGGATGTGTGGTTCTGCGGCGACCAGTTCCCGCCTGATATCCAGGGTTCGGGCGCTGTGGGTATAACGCCGGTGTGGTACAAACAGTATCTTCTTTACGACAGTGACCGGCAGCTTACCGAAGGGCTGGAAATTCATTCTTGGGAAGAGCTGCGAAAAATCATCGCATCACTTGAAGCAATCAAATAATGTTGGGAGACTAGGAAAACATGGCTATGGATTATGAGAAAATGACAGACGATGAGCTTTATGAGCTGGCAGTGTCGCTGCGCGAGGGCAGCGATGACGAGGAGCCGGATCTGGAAGAGGCGGTTGCCGTGACCAAACTGGCGGTGGACAGGGGCAATGTCGCCGCGCTGACCGATTACGGCGTTTACCTCATGAACGGCGAAGGCATCGAAAAGGACGAGGCCGCCGCCATCGCTTGCTGGCAGAAAGCCGCTTTGCAGGATTTCCCCCCTGCACTTTACAAGCTGGGTGTGTGCTATTTGCAGGGCGTCTGCGGCGTGGAAAAGGACGAGGCGCTCGCCGTCAAATACTTTACCAAAGCGGCGGAGGGCGGCAACGCGGATTCCATGCTCAATCTGTCGGTTCTCTACGGAAACGGCATCGGCGTGGCGGCAGACGCGCAGAAATCGCAGACCTATCTGGAGATGGCGGCGGAACAGGAGCAGCCGGCGGCCTGCTGCTATCTGGGCGTGGCGCTCGCGCTGCGTCCCAACAGCTCAGATGAAGATAAGGTGCGTGGCGCCAAGTTGCTGGAGACAGCCGCAGAGGCCGGATATACCGAGGGTCAGTTCTTTTACGGAACCTGCTGTGAGCAGGGATGCGGCGTGGAGAAGGATTTGTCCGAGGCGGCGGGTTGGTATCGCCGTGCGGCCAAGGCTGGTATGCCGCAGGCCAATCAGGCGCTCATGAATCTGGGCTTTCCCGGTGTGATGTGACGTGGGGAGGTTCCGACATGCTTGACAAGAAGACAGAGAATTGGGAAGAAGCGGAAAACGAGCAGGAAGAAACTTCCCGTCGTATCTCACCCAAGACATGGGGACGGATTCGTTTGGCGGCTGCTTCGATTGGCTATCTGATTCTGGTGTTTGTCGTGATTTACGGTTTGACTGACGGTGTTTATCACGGTTTTCCGGGCTTTGTCCCCTACATGATTATCGTCATTTTTCTCGCAATGGCGTTTGTGAGAATGTTCCAGTGTGTTCTGGGGCGGATTCCGGAAAAGAAAAAGGAAAAATCGTCCCTCTTCGGTCGCCGGAATGAGGAAGAAACCGATGATACGGAGGAAGTTGACGAGGTAGAAGAAGACGCATAGGTCAAGTCCGCTTTTTTGGTCAAAACACGATAGATATGCCGCAGGCTCAAGGGCTTGCGGCATTTTGTGCGTCACCCACCGGATTTTTGTAATCCCGCAGCGTGAGCATGATGAGCGGCAGCAGTACGATTCCCGCCGGGCCAAAGAGTTTGCCGCCGATATAGACGCCTGCCAGCGTAAAAAACGGCGGCAGCTCCAGTTGTCTGGCCATGAATTTGGGTTCCAGAAAGTTGCGCAGCAGTCCGATGACCGCAAACATGCCCAGCAGCATCAGACCCAGCGGCAGACTGCCTGTGAGAATTTCAAACAGCCCCCACGGTACCAGCACCGTGCCGGTGCCGAGAATGGGGAGAATGTCAATGAATGAGATCAACAGTGCGTTGGTGAGAATATTGCCTGTATGGTAGCCCATGAGCCGCATGAGTGTGAATCCTGCCGCCAGCTCGCCGAAGGTAATGGCCATCAGGACACCGTAGGTTTTGAGCAGGGCGGTGAGCGTGCGCACTGCGGCACGGATTACCGCGGCGAGCGTTTCGGCCAGCGGGGCGGGTAAATATTGCCTGACCGTGCGCTTGATGAGGTCAAATTCCCCGCAGGCAAAGAGGGCGGCCACCGTTCCGAACAGCACAGCGGTAAGCAATGAGGGCAGCTTTCTGAGCCAGCCGGTGGAACGCGTGAGCATCGAGGGCAGATATTGCCGGTAGTTTTCCGTCATAAAATCCACTCCGCGCTCCATTCCCGTGACGACGGCATTGACGAAACGCCCCCAGGAGCTTTGGTCGCCGGCACTGGCGGCAGCCTGCGCCAGAAAATCGTGCGCCTTGGTGAGCCGGTCGGGAATGCCGGGGCAGAAGGCCATCGCGCCGTCCAGCAGCGAACAGACCGCCGCCGACAGCAACAGCGCGACGGTCAGCAGCAACACGGCGGTGAGAATCACGCAGCAGTGCCGCTGATTGAGACGGGGTATGCGGGAGGCCAGCAGAGCCGCCGGCTGCTGTACCAATGCGGCCACGCTCAGCGCAAAGAGAAAGGGCATCAGCAAGGGCAGCACGAATCTGACCCCGCCGTAAAACAGCAGAGCATATAGCAGCAGTTTCAACGGCTTTTCTATGGTGGTGAAAGATTTGATAGTATCACGCCTTTATAAATTATTCATATATTTTTCATTGTAAGTAGGAAAATCATGCGTTATAATAAATAAAACAGGTTCTATTTTGGCATGGAATCATCGCGGTAAGGGTTACCGAATGTTATGATTCCCGAAAAGGAGAGAAATATTTGAGCTTGTTTCATGTTGCAAGGAAGCGCATGAGGGAGATGTTTCACAGACTGACGGCAGCGGGGCTTGGTCTGGCTGTTGGCTTGACGTCTTGTCTGGCGGCTATGACCGCGATGACCGGCTGCGGACGGCGTGAAAGCGTCACCGTGTGGGTCTACTCCGACGAATACAAGCGGGAGCTGGAGGATTTCCTGAAAAATACCCCGCTCAGACTGCGGTTTGCCGCCAATATCCGGGTGGTCAATTCCAGCGATTTCCGGGAGGAGCTTGACAGCGCGCTCGCTACAAAGCAGGGAGTGCCTGATGTCTTCATGCTTTCCCCCGACAATATCAGGGAATACGTTGAGTCCGATCTGACCGCCGACATTGCGTCTCTGGGACTGAGCGTGAGTGAAGAGCAGTATTATTCCCACATGATACAGGCCGCTACCGCTCCGAACGGCACGGTCAAGGCGGTGGGCTGGCAGTCCGACCCCGGCGTGCTGATGTACCGCCGTTCCATGGCGCAGGTATATCTCGGTACGGACAATCCCGACGCGGTGCAGGCTATGGTGGCGGATTGGGACGGCTTCTACGCCACCGCGCAGAAAGTTTATGAGCAGTCGGGCGGCAAGACGCGTATGCTGGCCGGGCAGGAGGATATGATGAAGCCTTACCTCTCGGCGGACAATTCGCCGTGGGTTGTCAATGGAAACCTTGTGCTGAGCAATCGCAAGATGGCCTATGTCAGCTATATGGGCAAGATGGCGGAAGAACATCTCATCTATCACGCGGAGCAGTGGTCGGAGGCGTGGCTTAAAGGCATCAGCGATTCACAGAGCGTGTTTGGTTACTTTTCGTCGGGTATCTGTATGCAGTATGTGATGAAGCAGGCCTGCGGCGGCTCCCTGAAAGGGGAGGGCAGTTATGGCGACTGGGCGGTGATTCCGGGTCCGGCCCGTTACTGCTGGGGCGGCAGCTGGCTGGCGGCCTACAGCGGGTGCCGTCATAAGGAGGCGGCGGGCGAATTTATCGCGCTGTTCACGGCCTGCACGGACGACGCGGACTGGCTGGAGCAGTCGGTCAAATACTTCCGCACGACGGGAGAATTTGCGGCGAGCAGCCGCGTGGTATCCGAGATACGCTTTGACCCGCAGTTTGAGGATTCCTTCATCGGCGGACAGAATTACTATCAGCAGTTGTCGATTGTCGCGCGTGACATTGACATGAGCCATTTGAGCGTGTACGACAACGACATCGGCGGTCTCTTCAAGACCTATCTGAATGAATACGCGGGCGGTCTGAAATCGGCCGATCAGGCGCTGGACGACTTTAAAACGTCGGTCAAGATGGCCTATCCGGAGATCGTCGTGCGTTAATACACAAATACACAAAAGCACTGTGACAGCAGTGTATCAATCCATGAAATGAGGTAAGATTTTCCATGAGTCAATTTTGCAGCAGGTGCGGCGCACCTTTGAATGAGGACGGACGCTGCCCGAATTGCGACGCTTCCTACAGCGTAGAGGGCATATTTGACCAGCCGCAGGTTTTTGGCAGCGGCTATGGCAGCGGCAGTGACATTGCTGACACCCCTGACATTGCCGAAGAAGTGGACGAATCCTCTTCCGACAGCGGCTATGATATGGGATATACCTATATGCCGTATGCGGAGCCGGAGGAAGAAGATCCGGGTTCCGAGGAACCGGGAACCGACTATGCCGCGCCGCAGGTATCCGATTATGGCGATACGCCGTCACAGGAGTCTGACTATGGCTATGCCGTGCCGCAGGAATCCGACTATGGCTACACGTCGTCTCAGCCGACCGATTATGCCTATACACCGTCTGGCGCTCAGGGCTACAACGCTGCCGCACCTTATGCCAGTCAGACGGCGCCGACTCAGCCATCTCCGGCCCCCGCATCCCGGCAGCGGTCCGCAGCAGGTCTCGGCGACGCGCTCAAAGACTGGTGGGACTGCGCGATTGCGTTCTTCCGGAACGAACCGTTTGACGCGGCTGATCGCGTTATGAAGGGCGGCACGTCACTGTGGGGCATTTTCGCGGGACTGAATGTGGTGTTCGGCGCGTTTTGTGTGGCGGGCATGTTCGGCAACGGTATCCAGTGGTTGATTGAAAAGGTGTTCGGTTCGTATGTGCTGATGATGTTGAACAACAATCATGACTATACCTTTGGCACCATGTCCGGACTGTTCTTTTTCTCGCTGCTCATGCTGGCGGTACTGTTCTGCGCGGCAGTGGGTTGCGGGTATGCCCTGTTGTCCTTCAATAAAAAGAAGCCTCGTGTGGATAAGCTCATCCGGCTGACGGCGATTGCCTTCTTCCCGATGACAGTCGCTTGCGCGGCGGCGTACATTTTCTCGTTCTTTATGATTCGTCTGGCGGGACTGCTGCTGCTGGCGGGCGCGATTGCCGGTTTCCATCTGTTCAATGAGATGGTCAGGCGCGAGTATGGCGATCTGCCGTTCTGGCATGTGGTGCTGTGCAACGTGGCGCAGCTGGTGGCCGGATTCCTTTGTGTGACCGTGGCACTTGCCGTGATCTGAATATAAAATAGATAAGTGCCTTTCTCTCTGTCGGCAAGACAGGGAAGAAAGGCACTGTTTTTTTTGAGGAACATCAAGGACAACAGCGTTTCTTTCACAAAATATTCATGATTTTGTTACGTGGGTCATGTGCAAATACGTTCTGCTATGTGATATTATATCGGTAAAGAAATTCATATTTGGAGGGATTTTCTATGCAGAAACAAACCGTGCTTCGCGTTCTGTCGCTGTTGATGGCGGCTGGAATGATAAGCGCAGGGGTGAGCTGTTCCGGCAAGACCGGCAAAGACAGCGTCACGCCCACCGATACGGCGAGTGCCGAGGTGGTGAGCAATGCCAAAATCGCGCGGGTTTATCCCGACGAAGATGCGTTCGACCATGTTTCCCAGCACGATCTGGAGTTTTATCTCGAGGACGTGAAAGCCAGCGTGGAGAATTACTATCGCGCGTCGGTGTCGGACAGGCAGGATTTTCCGGAATTGGTCATTCCGCTGACCGAGGACTGCGAGGCATATATGCGGCAGCGTTTTGCCTATGACACACGGGACAATCTGGAAGAAGCGGCCAGTACCTATCTTGATGGCAAGTATGAACTAAATGACTACAGCATTGTCAACAACCGGCTTATTTGCAATGTGCAGGTCGAGGTGCATTTTCGTTACAAAGATGCCACCTCTGACTCCGGCTTTGGTGAGCGGCTGCAAATTGTAGTGGAGAATCCGTCTTCTCCCGTGATCGCCGATTGGTACAACGGGTCGCCTGAATCCTTCGACAGCATCGTGAGAGGCGACGGCCTTGACCTCAAGCTGCAATCCAATCTGCTCGAAAAACAGGACATCAAGAAGCTTCTCAAAAAGGGCCAAAAGACGCTTGACGATGTGAGCAAATAAAAATAATTGATTCCGCGCAACAGCCGTGTGCCATGCTCCACAAAATGGCCGCCGCTGTTTTGCTGTCGGGACGGCATAATTATTTTGTCTTCGTGAACACTACATTTTGAGTAAAAATGATTTTGGGAACGGAGATGCAAAACATGAGCAGACGAAACGAGTACGTCATATTATTCCTGATAGGGGCGGTTTGTTACGGACTGATTGAGATATTGTGGCGGGGGAGTACCCATTGGACCATGCTGCTGACCGGCGGAACGTGCGTGGCGCTACTGCACCGGTGCAACCTGCGGCATCAGGGGTTGGATTTGTGGAGCAAGTGCGGGCTGGGCTGTCTGATTATCACGGCGGTGGAATTTGCGGTAGGCTGGCTGGTCAATATCCGATTTGGCATGGCAGTGTGGGATTACTCGGACAAATTCGCCAATATTCTGGGGCAGGTGTGTCTCGAATACACGGCCTACTGGTATTTTCTGTGCATTCCGGCCTTTGCCCTGAGCCAATTCTTGATTGCGCGGCGCGAAGGTGATCTGCTGACGGTGGGTGAATGATTGTGTTCACAGAGAGACAAGTACGCATTCCACATTGACAGCGGGGGAAAATGGTGCTAGAATAGACATACCGACAAAATCTTCGGAAGGATATGATGAGCCAATATGAGAAGCAAAGTGATTACAAAATACGACGAACTCTTGCATACAGTCAAGCACATTCATTTCATCGGGATCGGCGGCTCCGGTATGTGCCCGCTGGTGGACATTCTGCGGGAGGACGGCAATGAGAAAATCATTACCGGTTCCGACGTGGACGACAATTCCGACACGGTCAAGCGTCTGCGCTCCTTTGGCATCAAGGTGGCCATCGGCCAGCGCGCCGAGAATATCGAGGGTGCGGAACTTGTGGTATATTCGGCGGCGATTGCCAAGGATAACCCCGAACTGGTTGCGGCGCGGGAGGCGGGTATTCCCACCATTGAACGCTCGGTGCTGCTGGGTGCGGTCTGCCGTCGCTATCACAATGACATTGCCATTTCCGGTACGCACGGCAAAACCACGACCACTTCCATGGTGACCACCATTCTGATGGCAGGGCAGCTCGACCCCACGGTAGTGATCGGCGGCAAACTCGCCCTGATTGAAGGCTACGGCAGAGCAGGCAAGAGTGAGAATATGGTCTGCGAGGCCTGTGAGTTTGTGGACACCTTCCTGCAAATCACGCCCGAAGTGGCGGTGATTCTGAATATTGACGCCGATCATCTGGACTACTTCGGCACGCTGGACAATATCATCGCCTCCTTCCGCCAGTTTGCGGAGCAGACCACCGGCGTGGTGATTGCCAACGGTGACGACGCCAACACGATGAAGGCGCTCGATACCACCAAGGCAAAGATTATCACTTTTGGCCTTGATTCCCAAAATGATTACTATGCCGAAAACGTACACATGGCAAGCGGCGGTTTCTGGCAGTTTGATCTGATGCACCATGGCGAGAAGCTCACCGAATTGACCTTAAAGGTACCCGGTGAACATAATATTTTGAATGCGCTGGCTGCTGCTGCTGCCTGTCTGTATGTGGGGGCCACACCGGAAGACATCAAGAAGGGTCTGGGGATGTTCTCGGGCGCGTCGCGCCGTTTTGAGATTCACACGGTGCATAACGGTATCACCATCGCGGACGACTATGCTCATCACCCCACGGAAATTGAGGCCACGCTCCATGCCTGCAAGGAAATGCCTTACAAGCGTGTCTGGGCGGTGTTCCAGCCCTTTACCTATACCCGCACCAAGACCCATCTGCACGAATTTGCCCGCGTGCTGCAAATTGCCGACAAGGTGGTGCTGACTGACATCATGGGGGGCAGAGAATGGGACGACCTTGGCATTCATTCCGAAGATTTGCAGGCGCTCATTCCCGGCTGTCATCTGGAACATACATTCGAGGACGTGGCTGATTATGTGCTCTCTCATGCGGAGGAAGGCGACCTCATCATCACGATGGGCTGCGGTGACGTCTACAAGTGCGCCAAGTTGATGAAGGAAAAACTCAACGCGGTCTGATAATGCCAAATATACAAAAAATCGCGACTTGCAAACGGGTCATAGACATGGTATTATAGAAGAAAAATGAAAGGCAAATACAACCATGTCAAAACGGACAAAGTTGAACAGAAGTAAATCCCGAAGAACAACACCTTGGGATGAAAAACACCACCCGACACCAGTACAGAGGTTTATCAAAATGCATTATCAAGCTCGATACGAAGAAAGGCATCAGCCGCTTGATAAAACAGGAGAAGCGGAAATGATCAATTCATTTGAGCCGAAGAATTGTCCGTTCTGCGGTTCAAGTGATTTTAAGAAGAATGGCTTTGATACCAACGGAATCAGAAGATATAAATGTTCCTGCGGTAGACGATTTAAGCCAACTACTGGAACAATATTCGACTCACGAAAAATTGGCATATGCGAATGGATAGAATATTGTCTGAACATCTTCCGCTATGTTAGTCTAAACGCTGATTCATGGAATAATAGAAATGCAATTTCAACATCAAAATATTGGCTTGAAAAGCTGTTTCTCACCCTTGAAAACTCGCAGAACGACGTTGTTTTAAGTGGAACAGTCTGGCTTGATGAAACCTACTATTCACTGATGCTTCGAGACCGTATCCGTGATGAAAATGGAAACTTGCTGAGAGGGTTATCACGCAATCAGATTTGTATTGGTGTAGCAACTGATAAGAAACATACGATATGCTTTTTAGAAGGATTTGGCAAGCCGTCACAGAAACGCAGCTATGATACATTCAAAGATCACATTGCATCTGGTTCAACGCTGATACACGACAAGGAAAAAGCTCACAAGAAGCTGGTAGAAAAATTAGATCTTAAAAGTGTCAGCTATTCCTCATCTGACCTTAAAGGACTTGCGGACAGCGAAAATCCTCTTGATCCCGTGAATCGGATTCATTGCTTGTTGAAGATGTTTCTGAATGCTCACAGCGGCTTCTGCCGAGATGAAATACAGGACTATTTGAATCTGTATTCATTCGTCATTAATTCACCGTCTGACCACTTGGAAAAGGTTGAGAAAATCATCAATTTGGTTTTTGAAAATCCAAAATCGCTCAAATACAGAGA
>CAMHEZ010000037.1 GCA_946184295.1 uncultured Clostridia bacterium
CATTTTTCTTCTATAATACCATGTCTATGACCCGTTTGCAAGTCGCGATTTTTAATAATTCAAAATAACAAGGAATGATGAACACATGCAGTGGATTGAAACCAACATTTACACCACCACCGAAGGTATTGAGCCGCTTTGCGGCAGACTCTACGCGGTGGGGCTTAACGGCGTACAGATCAAAGACGCCGCTGACTTCAACGATTTTATCGAAAACGAAACACAGTATTGGGACTACATAGACGAATCGCTGGAACCGCTCAAATCCTGCGAGACCTGCGTGACAGTCTATCTCACCGATGACGCGGACGGGCGCGAGCTGCTTTCACATATCCGCGGCACCGTCGCTGAACTCAAAGCGCTCGACACCAACGGCATCTTTGGTCGTCTGACCATCGAGCTCAGCGGCATCAACGAAGAAGATTGGGCAAACAACTGGAAGCAATATTACAAACCGTTTACATTAGGTCAGAAATTACTCATCAAGCCGGAGTGGGAAACGCTGGATCCGGCCGTTGCCGCAGACAAAATAGTGCTGAGCATGAACCCCGGTCACCTCTTCGGCACCGGCACCCATCATTCCACGCAGCTCTGCATGGTCGAACTGGAAAAATACATCAAGCCGGGCAATCGGGTGCTTGACCTGGGCTGCGGCAGCGGTATTCTGTCGATTCTGGCGCTGCTGCTGGGAGCGGACAGTGCCGTGGCCGTGGACATAGATCCCGCAGCGCCTGTCACCGCAATGGAAAACCTCGCGATGAACGGCATCTCCCCGGACCGTTACCGCGTCCTGGTGGGAAACGTCATCGACGACACGGCACTGCGGGCAGAAATCGGCGGGAACTATGATGTGGTCGTAGCCAATATCGTGGCGGACGTCATCATCGCTATGAGCCAAACGGCCTATGCCCAAACCGCACGCGGCGGGGTTTTCATCACATCCGGCATTATCGGGCCTCGCGGCGATGAGGTAAAGGCAGCCATCACCGCCGCCGGATTTGAAATTGTCTCCGTACACGAACAAAGCGACTGGCTCTGCATCACAGCCCGCAAGCTGTAATCCCCCGCCAAAGCCGCCTTGTTTATCGCGTTTTTCACAAAAATCGCCTGTAATATTGTCCGTCTATTATTCACCTTTGACATTTGGTGAATGTCACAAAGTTCGGTAGAATCGGTATAATCTGTATATGGACCAATACTGGAATCACATAACCGTGTTTCCGCAGGGGGCTCTCTATGTTTATCAACAAATCACCGGACGGAAAGAACAATGTGTGCGGCAAGAACATTGCTTATATGCGCAAGAAATTGAATCTTTCCCAACGTGAGCTGGCCGAACGGCTTCAGCTCATGGGCTATGACATGGACAAAAACGCCATTCAGCGCATTGAATCAGGCCAACGATTTATCACGGATATTGAGATTCAGGCATTTGCCAATTTATTCGGGGTGGATATCCCCATTCTGTTCAGCGAGGAGCTTGCCGAAGACGACTCCAAGCATTAAAATCCGACGGCAGCGGCAAAAGATTGAGCTATCGGATTCCTGATTATCAACCATTACAAAAGCCGCACTGTCAGCAAAATCTTGTTGACAGTGCGGCTTTGCGCATATATAATTGTAATATGTGTAATGGCAGCGCGGCTCAGTACAATCTGTCGGCGAGCCACGACTTGGCCTGTGTCAGCACCTTCTTGTCATTGCTGAATTTAAAGGTCTTGATGGCCAAGCTGTAGTCCGCCCAGATAAAGCGCTCAATTTCGGAGGGCTGTATCACCACATCCTCGTCAGGCATTTCGGCCACAAAAAAGATCACCTGCTTCACAATGCGGCCCTTGGGGTGATATTCGCTGATGGTACGGAAACCGTCGAGCAGCTTGACATTGAGGCCCGTCTCCTCCCGCACTTCCCGCGTAGCGGTCTGACGCTCGTTTTCATACACTTCCATGTGCCCCTTGGGGAATCCCCAGTTGTTGCCCTTTTTATTTTTGACCAACAGGTATTCTACATTGCCGCTGTGCCGGCGAAAAATCACGGCGCCGCAGGATTTTTCATAGAGACAGGTCAGGTGCGCCGCTCCCAGATCAAAATATCCCTCCAGCACCTCGCGGATCACAGGGGCAAACAGCATCGTTCCGTCGGCCGCGCATATGTAATAGACGCGGCTGTCGAGTTCAGCGATAGCCATGACCCTGACACGAATCCCGCGCTGCCGCGCAAAAACACCGCTGTCATCAAAAATCAAAATATTGTGCAGACCGCCGGCTTTGCCCTCATCGCGGGAAACGCCGGTATACACCGTGTAATCCCGGCCGCCGCCGTGTCCCGTATAGCTGCCGCCGCGATTGATCTGCACGTTGATGATATTGCCAAGCAAAACACAACCTCCGTTTCCGGGGACCCTTTTTCTTTCAGAACCATGTCCCCTCGTTTGTTACAATAACTATATTTTACTACATTCCGCGGAAATTACAATATATCTTTTGTATATTTTTTATTTATTTTACTAATAGGAGGATTTTTTCATGACACTTGAAGTTTCTGTCGGGTCATTGATCGCTCTGGGACTGCTGCTGGTGGTCTGCTTTTTGCTGCCGATCGGGCTGTTTTACGCGCTGTATCAGCTGTCGGAGGGCAATTTCAAAATGTTCGGTATCGGGGCAGCGGCCTATTTCGTGCTGCGATTTATCATCGAGCTGCCAACGAGCGCGTTTCTGGAGCATTTCGCCCATATGAGGGAACACCCCGCGATTTATGCCGTCTATCTGCTGCTGATCTGCCCCCTGTTTTTTGTGGCGGTTCACTTCATCGTGCTGAAGTTTTTCGGCAACCACATCGAAACAACCGGTCACGCGCTGCTGTACGGGGCGGGCTATGTCACGCTGCAAAACATTGTGGAGGTAGGCTTTGTCAGCGCGTGGTACTTCGTGACCCTGCTGAGCATTCGCTCGGCTGCGGCGCAGTACACCGTGGTGAGCGAAGCGGATTATGTGAGCATGAGCGAAATCACAGACCCCGCCTATCTCGTGACAGACGGCATCTTTGCGGAAATGCAGCAGCTTTGCAGTATGACGCCCGGCTACTTCCTGTCTTTGTGTGCGGAACGGTTATGGATTATCGTAGCCTACAGTGCCATCGTTCTGGTGGTATGGCTGAGCATGAGGAAGGGACGTATACTCCTGCCCGTACTGGGGTTTGCCTTTGTCATGCGGATGCTGGCCTCGCTGCCTGCCACACTGAATGTGTGCGGTCTGCTCCCCGCCGGACTTGCCTCCGGCATCGTCACCGCGATTGTTCTCATCATCCTCTGCGCAATGGCGGTATTCTGCTGGCGGCGTTACATTGATGACGCGCCGGCGCACTGACAACGCTGAGGAATTGTCTACAAAAAGGCCGCATTTTTAGGCATTTGGCCGAATCTCGGCGATTGTGCAAAATGCAGGTTGACAAAGACCTGCACCTGTAATATAATTTTCCAAATAGCATTTTTTCGGACAAGCGGTGCTTCTCCGCCCGCGCAGGATTTGCCGGAGGGACGTCCCCTCATCTGCAAAAAGCGAAAGGAAGGTTGTTTGTATGCTTAACACCAATTACGAGACGAAGTTTGTCAAAGAAGGTCTGACATTTGACGATGTACTGCTCATTCCCGCTCACAGCGAGGTTGAGCCGAGAAATGTCAGCATTTCCACCCAGCTCACCAAGAAGATCAAGCTTAACATTCCGATCATGACCTCCGCCATGGATACCGTGACCGAAACCCGTATGGCTATCGCCATTGCACGCGAGGGTGGTATCGGCATCATTCACAAAAATATGTCTATCGAGCAGCAGGTCGATCAGGTTGACCGCGTCAAGAGAAGCGAAAACGGCGTTATCGACAATCCCTTCCACCTCAGCCCCGATCATCTCGTCGGCGAGGCCAACGTCCTCATGGGCAAGTACAAGATTTCCGGCGTGCCGATCTGCGACGAAAATGACAGACTGGTGGGCATCATCACCAACCGCGATCTCCGCTTTATGGACGAGCAGGATTTCTCCCGCCCCATCCGCGATTTCATGACCAAGGACAACCTTGTCACCGCCCCCGTCGGTACGACACTGGCGCAGGCGCAGGAGATTCTCAAGGAGCACCGCATCGAGAAGCTCCCCTTGGTGGACAAAGACTTTATCCTCAAAGGCCTTATCACCATCAAGGATATCGAAAAGTCGGTGCAGTATCCCAATTCCGCGCGTGACAAGGCGGGCAGACTGCTGGTCGGCGCCGCCATCGGCAATACCCCTGATGTGCTGGAACGTGCGGGTATGCTGATCGACGCGGGCGTTGACGTGCTGGCGCTCGACTCGGCGCACGGCCATCATATCGGCATTATCAACTGTGTCAAGAAAGTCAAGGCCAAATATCCGGATATTGATCTCATCGCCGGCAACGTGGCAACCGCCGCCGCCGCCCAAGAGCTGATCGAAGCCGGTGCGGACGCGATCAAGGTCGGTATCGGCCCCGGCTCCATCTGCACCACCAGAATCGTGGCGGGCATCGGCGTACCCCAGATCACGGCAATCTATGACGTGGCGTGTGTCTGCGACAAATACGGCATTCCCGTGATCGCCGACGGCGGCATCAAGTATTCCGGCGATATCGTCAAGGCACTGGCTGCGGGCGGCAATGTCGTCATGGTCGGTTCGCTCGTCGCGGGCTGTGAGGAATCTCCCAGCGACACCGAAATTTATCAGGGCAGACAGTTCAAGGTCTACCGCGGCATGGGGTCCATCGCCGCCATGGGCAAGGGCTCGAGCGACAGATACTTCCAGACCGGCCTCAAAAAGCTGGTTCCCGAAGGCGTCGAAGGACGCGTCCCCTATAAGGGAATGCTGGCCGACACGGTCTATCAGATGATGGGCGGTCTGAGAAGCGGTATGGGTTACTGCGGCTGTGCCACCATTGAAGACCTACACAGAAAAGCCCAGTTTGTCCGTATCACCGGTGCCGGCCTCAAGGAGAGCCATCCCCACGACATCTCCATCACCAAGGAAGCACCCAACTATTCCAGCAATCTGTAATCAAGCATCAAGCTGAAATATACATAGCTTTGTCTTCATCATCAGACCCACAGAGCCTGCCCGATTTCAAACGACGATCGGGCAGGCTTTTGGATTATTTCATTTTCTCATTGTTACCGTCAGGGAGCATCATCTTTTTTGTCATATTTGCCTATATTTATCCTCGGTACAATTCAATTTTTGTGTTGAAATTCAGTGTGAAATCATGTATAATGAATGTGTATATCCGAATTGATATGTTTGGAGCGTGTTACATATGGTAGAAGCGTTACAGCTTTTCTTTCAGGAACATTTTCCGCCGCAATTGGCTGTGTTTTTAATTGCCATGGTTCCGCTGGTAGAGTGCAGAGGCGCGATTCCCTTCGGCATGGTCGTGTTGAAAATGCCCATGTGGGAAGTGCTTCCGCTGGCCATTGCGGGCAATATCCTGCCGGTGCCGTTCATTCTGCTGCTCATCCGACCGGTCATCGCGTGGTTCAAAAAGACCAAACTCTTCCGTCCGCTGGCCGAATGGATCGAGGGAAAAGCGGACAAGAAAAAGGATCAGGTACTCAAATACAGCAAATGGGGGCTGTTTGCCTTTGTCGCCGTCCCCATTCCCGGTACGGGTGCGTGGACAGGCGCTCTCATCGCGGCGCTGCTGGATATGCGCGTCAGAAGCGCGTTCTTCACGATTCTTTTGGGCATGATCTGCGCGGCACTCATCATGACGGTCGGCTCAGCCGCGGTGGACGGACTACTCTCTGGCCAGTGGCCGGAAGAATTTCAAATGCTCGGTGACTTTTTCGGCATGGTCAGGAATTACATCACTTCTCTCCTGTCAGACCACAGCGTCACGGTTTCCTGACAGCGCGACCGTGACTTCACAGGGGGTATCTTCACTTGAAAAAACTCATCAAAACCGTGGTCAGAGGCATTGCCCATATCGCCGTGCGTTTGGGTCATATCTTTCGCAAAGACGGCGGGGTCCGGAATCCCGCCGGACAGGGTACCGGCAATCAGGCCCGTCCCCGCAAACGACTGGTAGACGGCGTGGACGCCGACCGCTTCACGCAGCTCTGCGTAGTGCTGGTTGTGGGCTTCGTCACCATTATCGGCGCCATTCTGATTTCAGCGGCGGTCAACTCGGGCAGCCGTGAAATTCCCGTAGACAGTCAGAATATCGAAAACCGTCCCGACGGACTGACGCTGGCCATTGGCGGTGACATCATGCCCTCGCAGGATATGCTGGACTGTGCACTGGGCAGCGGCGGTTACAACTTCAACAACGATCTTTCCGAATTGGCAGGACCGCTCTCCGGTGACCTCACCATCGCCGGACTGTGCGGCCAGATTGACGTCAACAGCCATAATCAAGGCGTCGGCGGCTTTGACAACGGCATGAATTACCCTGATGAGCTGGCGGCAGCACTGTCACAAACCGGCATCAACTACGTCATGGGCGCCAACCGCTGGGCCTTTGCCAACGGCTACGACGGTATGTGCGCCTCCATCACCCATCTGCACACCAATTCGGTAGGTGTGATAGGACTGACCAATACCGACGCACGCAAAATCAATACCGGCGTGATACGCAGAGGCGGCATCGGCATCGGGCTGGCATGTTACAACTGCGTGAGCAGCGAAGCCTACGAGTCTCTCACCGACGAACAAAAAACCTATATCGCCCAGGCCGAGAAAGATCCGGACGCACTGGCCGAACGCGCCGCGGCCGATATGACCAAAATGCGCAGCGGCGGCGCGGAATTTATTGTGGTATGCGTGAACTGGGGCGGCGCGAGCACGACGGAGCCGAGCGAATTTATCAAGCAGGCCGCCAAAAAAATCGCGGAGGCCGGCGCGGACGTGATTGTCGGCTACGGTCCCTACGTCACACTCGCGCCCGAAATCATTTCCTACCAGTTCGGCTCCGTGGAAAAGGAATGCTACGTATTCTACTCGCTGGGCGTGATGTGCGGGGACAATCATTACAGCAGCAAAACGCTTGACAAGCTGACCGGACTCAAAAAGCTCTCGGACGCACAGCAGAAACAGCTCAAAGCCGAAAAACAAAAGGCGGCAGCCGCCAACAAGGCCATGACGCGCAGTATGACGGTGAGCCTGAAGGTGACACGCGCCAGAAACGGCTCTGTAAACGTGGAAAGCGCGACCTACAGCCCGATCTATCTCGTCAAAAACACCGCGCAGAGCGAAGAAAACGCCCACCTCAGCTATATCGCGGTCGAAGCTGCCAAGTACATTGCCGCGGAAGAACGCCCCCCCATCTTTGCCGACGACAAACAGTGGCAGCTTTGCCGTGAGGCCTACACCGCCATCTGCGCTCTGGCCGATCAGGCGGAAGGCAAGCTCATTCCGGCGGGCGCGGCAGAAACCGACAGTCAGACCGATACCAGAATTTAACCCCATCATAAAGCAAAACACCCGCTGCTCCGCAAGGCAGCAGGTGTTTTTTGTCGTCGTATGGCATCGGGTGAAAAAATAATCCCACAGGACACAGGGGGAATTATCAAAATGCACGAAAATTGGGCTTATGTCCACAAAACGGTTGCAGTCGGTTTGGGAGCGTGCTATAATAAAAGGAAAATGAAACCGTCACACAGACCGTTGACAGAGACGGAGGTATGGATCTATGAATGTGATTTTTATTTCGCCCAATTATCCCGAGGACAGATGGAGATATGTTCACGCGCTCAGAGGACTTGGTGTGAATGTACTGGGAATCGGCGACGCCGTGGAAGAAGAATTTCCTCACGGGCTCAAAGGCTGTCTGACAGATTATTACCGCGTGGAGGACCTGCACGACTACGACGCAGTCTACCGCGCTGTCGCCTATCTCACCTACAAGTACGGACGCGCTGACGCAATCGAATCGCTCAACGATTACTGGGCTTTGCTGGAAGCCAGTCTGCGCCGTGATTTCAATGTGGTGGGCTTTAATGTGGAATATGCCAAGCGGGTATTTCACTCCGACCGGGTCAACGATGTGCTGCGGAACACCGGCATCAGGCTCGCGCAGCGAGACACCGAAGGCAATCTGATGATCGCCGACGGGGCACGTCTCATCCGATGCTGCGGTATGGTGGACCGTTACGGCCACGTCAAGGGGTTCTCCACCTATGAATTTTCCGACCTGCCCGAACGAATCGCACAGAACAAGGGGCTGCTTTCCTTTTTCAGCATTCCGGCGGAGCAATGCAATACCCCGGCCGAAAATCTGACCGACATCGCGCTCAAAGCCGTCGACGCGGTGCGGATACGCGGCGGCTTTTTCAACCTGACTTTCGCGGTCGGACAGGAGATTCTGCTGGTCGACAGCTCATTCCTGCCGCCGGAGGAGTATTTTGCCGACTTGATGGCGTGCAGCGGCAGCAGCGATGTCTGCCACATGTGGGCGGCCGACAAGGTGGGCATCAACATGGATTATCACATCATGAACGAAACTACGGTTTTCGCAACCCGCCGTTTTGACAGAAGCTACCGCTATTCCCACGACCGCATCATGGGTAAGCTCAGAACGGTCATCAGACGCTATGGCCGCTGCTACACGAATCTGGACATCACAGGCGATTACTTCTATATCTTTAAGGCGGAAAACGCAGAGAAAGCGCGCGAACTCATTCGCTTCATTCAGGTGGATTATGCCGACAGCAGCCCCATTGCGGAATTTCCTCCGCTCCAGGCTGTTGACCGCACCAATCTCAGACAGAGCGCCATTCGGGAGCAATCCTCTTATGACGCCAGACGGCTGCTCAACCGCAAGGTGGAGGAAAAGCTTCAGCACAGCAGCGCGTATGAGGAAGGCAGGAAGAAGGCCGGAGAGGCTCTTCGTGCCACAAAACAAAAAGCATAAGCATCATCGTTTTCAGAAAAGGACCGTCTCACCGGGATTGCATTTCCCTGTGTGACAGTCCTTTTTTTGCTGACCCTGATACCAAGATCAAATCACGCGGTATGCCATGCCGTTGGATTGCGCTTAACCGCAACTCAGCAGGCCGTATTCGCATGTGGGTAACAAACGCTTGCATCCGTCGGCACAAATATGATATAGTAGCCATGAAGGGAGGCCGATGACTTGAAAATACATATCATTCAGGATGAACATATCACCGAACCGGAAATCACCATCGTTTGCCGCGAAATCAGCGAGGAAATCCGAAGCATTCTTGCCACTGCTCAATGCAAGGACAACAAACTGACAGGTATCAAGGACGGACAGATTTTTATTCTGCACTATGATGACATCATTTATATTGATACGGCAGATAAACGTATTTTCATTTACACACACGACGAAGTCTATGAAACACAACTCAGACTTTACGAGTTGGAGGCGCAGCTGCCCATCACGGATTTCTTCCGTGCCAACAAATCCTGCATTGTGGGTATACAACATATTCGCGCTATCAAAGCCGATATCGACGGGAGATTGCTGTTGACGATGGACACCGGCGATAAACTGTGGGTTTCCAGACAATACGCCGTTGCGTTCAGAAAAAAGATCGGCATGTGACAAGGAGGTCAAACACTATGCAACATCACCGTATTCTTTCATTTACTGCCCAGACATTCACACTTTCCCTTTTCTTTGTTTCGGTTTTCAACCTTGCTCTCAGCGGTCAGGCACAAGAAATGCGGCAGTTGTCGGAACTGTTTGCGCTGTGCGGCAGGGGCATATCCTTCACGGCTCTCGGTGAACTTTTGGTTCTTTCCTTTCTGATTTCCATCGCAAGAGCCATATGGTTTTCGCAGACGATATTGAAAAATATGCTCATGCGAAACCGCATCACATTGATGCTCATCAGCGTGTTTGTCATGGCGGGGACCTGTTCCGCCCTCTTTGGTTGGTTTCCGCTCCATTTGTGGCAGGCTTGGCTTGGTTTCATGTTCAGCTTTGCCACAGCGACAGCGGTCAGTTTCACCGCAATGTTATGCAGAACACAGATAGAAAGCAGAAAATATCAAAGGAAACTGCATCTGTTTCAAAAATCCAGCGAAAGGAAAGGTGACGATATTGATGGACAACAAGATGATTGAGCTGAACAATGTCACCCGCCGTTTTGGCGAAAAGCAGGTATTGAAAGGCATTACACTCCACGTAAACAAAGGCGAAATATTCGGTCTGCTGGGTCCTTCCGGCGCCGGAAAGACCACGATCATCAATATTCTCACAGGGCAGCTCTCCTGCGGCGGCAGCGCACGGATATTCGGTATCAGCTGCGAAAAGATCGGGCGGGAGGTTTACCGCCGGACAGGCACCGTACTGGATAACTGCGGACTATATGACAGACTTTCCTGCGCGGACAATCTCCGGCTGTTCGCGCAAATTCATCAAACGCCCTTGTTTCGTGTGGGAGAGGTACTTCATCAGGTAGGTCTCGATGGCTGCGAGGGCAAAAAAGTCAAAACGCTCTCCAAGGGAATGAAACAGCGACTGGGATTGGCGCGTGCGATATTGCACAATCCCGAGCTGATCTTTATGGACGAACCGACAAGCGGTCTTGACCCCGCAACCGCTTCTGAGATTCACGCGCTGATGAACGAACTGCGTCACAAAGGCACCACAATCTTTCTGACAACTCACAATATGGACGAGGCATACCGTATGTGCGGCAGAATTGCCTTGTTGAGCGAGGGAAAAATGGTGGCATACGGCGAACCGGCTGCAATCTGCCGTCAGCATTGCCGCACCGCCGCACTCAACATTGTCACAGCCGACGGAGAGAAACTTCTGCTGTCCAATTCCCCCGACCATGCCGACGTCATTGCCGGACTGATGCGAAGCGGCCAACTGCGATCTATCCACTCATGCGAACCCGATTTAGGCACGGTATTTCTTAGCCTCACAGGAAAGGAGCTGGACCAATGAAAACGTCAACCGCTATTTTGACAAAACAATGCAAGGACTCACTGCACAATTTTCCCTCTTTGATGATAATGCTGATCTATCCTTCGGTTGCATGGATCATGATAACCGCCATGGGCAGCGAGGAAGATATGAGCGGTTTTTTCGTACCCATGTTTGCGGCGATGCACGGCTCTTTTGCGCCCATTGCCATTTCCTCCAATATTCTGTCGGAAGAAAAGGAAAAGGGTACGCTTCGTTCGCTCATCATGGCCGGCGTGAGCAGCGTCAATTATCTCATCAGCATTTCGCTCTTTGTGATTCTGGCAACCATGCTGACGGGATGTGCTTTTCTGCTGATGGGCGCGTTTACGCGCGACCATGCCGTAAAATTCGCGGCAGCAATGCTCGCAGGCGCTGTGCTTTCTACTCTCATTGGGCTGTGTATCGGCATTTGCTCAAAGAATGTAACCGCTGCAAACGGGATTGCCGTACCCGTGGGGCTGGTGCTTGCGCTGCTTCCCATGCTGGGAAGATTCAACAGCACAATTGACAGAGTGGGAGAGCTTACCTACAGCGGACAAATGAGTCGTCTGATGCAGGACGGGACAATTACCGTGCAGATGATGGCCGTGCTCGGCGCACATTTCATAGCGCTATGTGTATTGCTGACCCTGCTTTTCAAGCATGACAAACTTAAATAAGAAAGGCCAAGAAAAATTGATTTCCCTGTTTTGCGAGGCCAAAAGGCTTGCATTTTAGAATATCAATGCTATAATAAAATTGACAGCCACGTGAAAGAGGGAGATTTTACCATGATTTTAGATGTGAAGCAAACCAAATCATACAAAAACAATGAATTTGACATTCTCAAGGACGGTCAGGTGATCTACCGCGCCACGGCCTCGTGGTTCAAGATCATGGAACTCGACAGCAAGAACAAGGTGATTCTGACCGACCCAGACGGCAATACGCTGTTCCATACCAAATACAGCGTAGTAGATCACTTTTTTGAATATTCGCTGCCCTTCAAGTACTGGCGCACGGGACAGCGCAAGTTCTGCGTGTATCAGATCATGGACGCGTCGGAACGTTTCACCGCCGTCTTTTACACGGTGGAAAGGCGTTTGTATGACGTCAGGCTGTGTATCTCATTCGGGGACAGAGTGATCTACGGGTACCGTAAGTGCATCGGACTCCGGGATATGGTTTCCTTCTATGAGAACGATGTGCAGATCGGTCAGCTCACGCATTACAGCATTGTCGTAGACAATCTGGATCGGTATTATGTTCACTTCCTGCCGGAATACGATGACTTGCAGCCGCTGATTGCCATGTATGCGGTGTTTTACGATTTTCTGTATCACAATCACAACCTTGCGTACAAAAAGGGCAGAACAGTCAGTATGTACTCTAACGCCCATACGGTACACGATGACAAATATCACGAAGATTTTATCCGCACCCATTTCGGCGAGCAGGAAGCCCAGCGGCTTGACACGCTGGCACCACAGGAGTTGAGTGAGGAAGAGAAGAAGGACTTTCGCAATGTGTTTCTGATCGGCTGTCTTGTCCCGCTGGGGATTCTGGCAGTTGTCTTCTTTCTGCTCTGGTTTTTCGGTACGTTCTTGTCCTAAGCGTAAGAGGGGGATTTTACGATGATTTTAGATGTAAAGCAGACACAGGCGTTTCAAAGCAACGAATTTGAAATTCTCCAGAACGGCAATGTCGTTTATCGCGCCGGTGCCACATGGTTCCCGCGCAAGATGCGTGATGAAGAAAATCGCGTGGTTCTGACCGCGCAGGACGGCGCTATGCTGCTTCAGGCGCAATACAACCCGGCAGGCCGCGTCTTCGACCTTCCCGGTCAACACCCAACAACGGGGAAGCAGAAGATCGGCGCGTATCAAGTGACCGACGCGTCCGCAAATCCCGTCGCTGTCTTTTACACGCCGGAGGGTTGGTCTGATAGAATCTGCCTGTGCCTCACGTTCGGCAACAGAATCGTTTACGGATACCAGCGATGTATGGGACTCCTGGAGGTGGTTTCCTTCTATGAGAACGGTATGCAGATCGGTCAGCTGACCCATTCCAGAAGAGTGGTCAACCATCTGGACCGGTACTATCTCCATTTCCTGCCGTCCTGCGACGACTTGCAGCCGCTGATGGCCCTGTATGCGGTCTTTTACGATTCTGTCTTTCACAATCATGACGGTAAGACCATCACCGGCGAAACAACCGACCCTTACGATTCCCATTCGGTGTATAATGATACATACCGCCCGGATTTTATCCGCACCTGTTTCGGGGAACAGGAAGCGCAGCGGATGGACGCGCTTGTCCCACAGAAAATCAACGAGCCGAAGAATCAAAAATTCATCATGAAAAGGCTGATATATAAGCTCATTCCGCCGGTGCTGCTGGTGATTATCTTTTTACTGCTGTTTGGGATTGGCTTCTTCCTCTGACGCCGCACCCGGGCTAAGTTATCTGTATCAGTTGATCTGCTTTAGATGATGGGAGGTAAACAGAAAATGAAGAAGATCATTGCAATCATCGCGGAAATCATTCCGCTGGTATCGGCAGTTGTGTCATATCCGTTGCTTGTATCGAGCCTTGACTCAAAGCTAGTCAGGCTGGTAATTGCTATTACGTTTCTATGCGCTTTTTTAGGCTTTGTTTTCTTTTTTATCGGTCGGGGACTTGCAAAGGACGACAAGGCGGTGCGAATTTTAGGTATATTTGACTGGCTGGCAACCATATATGTCATCGCAATCTATGTCATCGCAATCTTCATCTTTGGATTATAATGCCGCCATCAGATAATAACACATCTTGTCATTCCATACCACTCACACAGCGTCATCTTTTTGAAAAAGGTGGCGCTGATGTAATTTTGAACAACATCATTCTGCTTTTGGAATGGCGATATTTTGAGTTGAATGACTTTTTTGTGCGATATTTGCGTTATCCAGTATACGGTGAACCATAAGATCTAAAACATTAAGCCCCTGTACGCTCCCTAAAAATGAAAAGTGTCTTTCATACCCAACCATTTTTGGTCTTTTTCTGAGAGATTCAGTGGTATCCCGTCCACCGTGTAGCCGTCTGCTGAGGCTGTTCCGTTGTAAATACCTTCCAACTTCGGCCATGCAATACCAATAGCAGGGTCATTCCAAGCCACACCGCTCTCGTCGTTGGGACGATAGAAGTCATCGCATTTGTAACAGAACTCAGCCGTATCAGAGAGTACAAGAAATCCATGCGCGAATCCGCATGGAATCAGAAATTGCTTTTTATTTTCGTCAGTCAGGATTTCCCCATGCCACCTGCCGTATGTTTGTGAGTCGGATCGTAAATCAACTGCCACATCGAAGACCGTGCCTTTGATTACACGCACCAGCTTGGTCTGAGGATATCGCCTTTGAAAGTGGAGACCCCTCAGCACGCCCTTGGTACTCATGCTTTGATTATCCTGAACAAATAAAACGTGCAAACCGGCTTCATCCATATCGCGCTGACTGAATGTTTCCATAAAATATCCACGACTGTCACCATGCACAGCAGGCGTAATCACACACAACCCTTCTATTCCGTTTATATTCTTTTCTACGGTAATCTGTCCCATTACAAATTCGCCTCCTTCAAATAACGACTTACTGCATCCTGCCATGCCGGCAGAGGCGCGAATCCTGCTTCTTTTAATTTGGATTTATCCAACCTCGAATTAAACGGACGTGCCGCCTTGGAACGTCCGTATTTTGCTGTGCTGACGGGAATGACGGTTGTTGTCAGTCCGTATTGTTTGTAACATTCCACGCAGAAGTCATACCACGAGATGTATCCGCCCTCGTTGGTGGCATGGTAATAGCCATATTGTTCTGTCTCAATCATGTCCGTTAACAGCCGTGCCAAATCCGCCGTGTAGGTAGGTGTACCGATTTGGTCATTAACCACGCGCACGGTGTCGTGCGTCTTACCCGCCTGAATCATGGTTCTGATGAAATTCTTGCCGTTCAGCCCGAACACCCACGCGATACGAACGATAAAATATTTCGATAGTGTGGCACTGACCGCCAGTTCGCCGTCAAGTTTGGTCTGACCGTAGACATTCAGCGGGGCGAAATTTTTGTCATCGGGCCGCCACGGTCTTTCACCCTGACCGTTAAAGACATAATCCGTGGATAAGTACACCATTTTCACGTCAATTTCTTTGACGGCATTGGCAATATGCCGGGTACCGTCCACATTGACCTTGCGCACCAGACCAACATTGTCATCATCTTCGGCCATATCTACCGCCGTCCACGCTGCGCAGTGAATTACCGCGTCGGGGTGAAGTTCCGTAATAACTTGATGGACGGCTTCTTCATTCGTAATATCCAAGGACACATACGGTACCGTTGTCACCGCAGCACCGTCGGCCACACTGTTGTAGGATTCCTGTATATCGGAACCGACCGCAATGTGGCCGCGTTTCATCAATTCGTTGACAACATCATGTCCCAATTGACCGTTGACGCCTGTTACAAACACTTTCATGACTTATTTTCCTTTATACATTGCTTCGTAGTATTTCTGATAATTGCCGCTGGTAACGTGATTCATCCACTCTTCGTTTTGGAGATACCAGTCAATGGTCAGCACGATGCCCCTCTCAAACGGGGTTTCGGGATACCAGCCCAGATCATTTTTAATTTTGGTCGGATCAATGCCGTAACGGCGGTCGTGACCTAGTCTGTCCTCGACGTGCCTGATGAGGTCTTCGGTAATACTATCGTCCCGCAAGCGATTGCGAAGCTGCTCAATGACGGTTTTCACAATCAAAATATTGGGGCGTTCATTGTGAGCGCCGACATTGTAAACCTCGCCGATTTTGCCCCCGTTGACCACCATGTCAATCGCCTTGCAGTGGTCTTCTACATAGAGCCAATCACGGATCTGCATACCGTCACCGTAAACAGGAAGCGGCTTGTGCTGTTTGACGTTGTGAATCATCAGCGGAATCAATTTTTCGGGAAATTGGTAAGGGCCGTAGTTGTTGGAGCAGCGGGTAATGTTGATGGGCATACCGTAGGTATCGTGGAAGGCTTGTACAAAATGGTCTGCGGACGCCTTGGACGAGGAATAGGGGCTGTGAGGATTGAGTGGCGTTGTTTCCATGAAATAACCTTCTGTGCCCAACGCGCCGTACACTTCGTCAGTGCTGACCTGAAGGTATTTTGTGCCGTCTTTCCAAGTCCTTGCCTCTGTGTTATACCACGCTTCCTTGGCGCATTGCAAGAGAGTGACTGTACCCAGCACATTGGTTTCCACAAAGATTTCGGGATTGGCAATGGAACGGTCAACATGGCTTTCTGCCGCAAAGTTGATAACATAATCAAAGTCGTATTTTTGAAAAAGTTCTGTCACAAGCGCCTTGTCGCAGATATCACCCTGCACGAAGACATGGCGGGAATCGCCCTCTGTGCCTTTCAGATTTTCCAAGTTGCCCGCATAGGTCAGCTTGTCCAGATTCACGAGAAGAATATCCTCGTATTTTCTGAGCATATAATAGACAAAATTAGAGCCAATAAAGCCTGCGCAGCCTGTTATCAAATATTTTTTCACCGGTTAATACCTGACCTTTCCGTCTGAGACTGCCTTGAGATGCGCTCCATAGGGCGATTTCCCATACTTTTCTGCGGATTTCGTCAATTCCTTTTTG
The DNA here is from genome assembly GCA_946184295.1 of uncultured Clostridia bacterium. GTDB lineage: Bacteria > Bacillota > Clostridia > Oscillospirales > Acutalibacteraceae > RUG762. The sequence continues at coordinate 16,608 of CAMHEZ010000037.1, forward strand.
TCTATCCATCTATTGGTGAATGCAATTTCTTCCGGCGCGGAAATCGTGATGCCTTGCCGCTGCGAAATCATCTGCACGAAGTTTGACGCTTCCACAAGACTGTCCATCGTTCCTGTGTCAAGCCAGGCAAAGCCGCGCCCCAAAAGCTGCACATCGAGTATGCCATCGCTCAGATACATTTCGTTGAGCGTGGTGATTTCCAGCTCGCCGCGTGCCGACGGCATGACCTTATTTGCCTTTGCGGAAACTCCTGAAGGGTAAAAATACAACCCTGTAACGGCATAATTGGATTTGGGCTGCTTTGGCTTTTCCTCTATACTTGTGACTCTCCCATTCTCATCAAAAGAAACAACGCCGAATCTTTCAGGATCGTTTACATAGTAACCGAATATTGTGGCGCGTTTTCTTTCTTCGGCATTCCTGACAGACTCCCTTAGAATCGTTCCAAATCCATTGCCATAGAAAATGTTATCGCCCAGAACCATGGCACACGCATCGTGGCCAATGAAATCCTCACCGAGCATGAAAGCCTGTGCCAGACCGTCAGGCGAAGACTGGACACAGTACGACAGCGAAATGCCGAACTGACTGCCGTTGCCCAGCAGTTCTGTGAAGCGAGGCGTATCGTTTGGCGTCGAAATAATCAGAATATCCCTTATTCCCGCTAGCATGAGCGTTGACAGCGGATAATAGATCATAGGTTTATCATAAACCGGCAGGAGCTGCTTGCTCGTTACCATTGTCAGCGGATACAGACGTGTGCCTGAACCGCCTGCTAAGATGATGCCTTTCATAATCGTACCTTTCTACTTAAAATCATGGCTGTTGCTGTCACATGGATACACTTGTCGAGAAATCAGAAGATTCTTTTGAAGAGGAACTGTTGTTGGTGTAATCTTTTATTGTAATAGAGGCAGCCTTGGAATTTACTTTGTTTTTATACTTATCCATCACTAAACAGCGCACCTGTGTTTTGTTACTGTTAGCGGTGACAACTACTGTGTAAGTCTGGGAAATGAGGTGTGTGCTGGCCCATGTCTTCCCTGAATCATTGCTGATATACCACACATAGGTAAGACCTTCACCCGTGGTAGCGGCTGTGAAGGTTGCTTTGCTGCCCACATCGGCGGTCACACTTTTGGGCTGCTTCGTGAATTTGGGCGGAGAAATTCTAATGGCAGCGGGCTTGGAATTGACCTTGTTTTTGAATTTATCCATCACCAGGCAGCGCACATGTGTTTGATAGCTATCGGCGGTGACTGTAACGGTATAGGTCTGGCAAATATGATGTGTACTGACCCACGTCTTCCCTGAATCATTGCTGATATACCACACATAAGTAAGCCCTTCACCCGTGACAGCCGCTGTGAAGGTTGCCTTGCTGCCCACATCGGCGGTCACGCTTTCGGGCTGTTTCGTGAATTTTGGCGAAGAAATTCTAATGGAAGCGGCATTGGAATTGACCTTGTTTTTGTATTTATCCATCACCAGGCAGCGCACCTGTGTTTGATAGCTATCGGCAGTGACTGTAACGGTATAGGTTTGGGAAATATAATGTGTACTAGCCCATGTCTTCCCTGCATCATTGCTGATATACCACACATAGGTGAGACCTTCACCCGTAGCAGCTGCTGTGAAGGTCGCCTTGCTGCCCACATCGGCGGTCACGCTTTCGGGCTGCTTCGTGAATTTGGGCGGCATATTTTGATTGGTTTGCACTGCATTTTCTAACGCAGTCCATGTTTTAGTTGCACACTTTCCATCACCAGTCAGTCCGTAATCCTTTTGGAATCGTTTCACAACGGTCTCGGTATTTGGTCCGTAGATACCATCTGTATCGATTGTATAACCCAAGTTTTTTAGACATTCCTGCACATATTTGATGTCGGTTCCACTCATATAAGGTTTGCCAGTCAACTGAAGTATACGGGTGTAGACAACCTTTGTTACATTCTCGCTTTTTCCGTAAACGGGCCAATAGACGTTTTTGGCCGCATTGCCTCTGTTAGTGGACTCATTCGCAATATTTTGGGGAATTTCAAAATAATAGCACCAATAAAATCCCGCGTTATATGCACCGTTGGCATCGTTTGACGTGGATTTCAGATAACGATACATGCCGGGATAATACTTTTCCAGTTCGTATTTTAAATAATAAAGCTGCCCTGTCAGCGTAGTATAGGCATAGACTACGACACGTTACAAGCAGACCAGACCACGAGCCACAGGACACGGAACTATCGGCCATTGCCGCCGCTTGGCAGTATCACATGATAAGCCACGGACAGATTACACAGGCTTTTACAAGGCTTGTATGGAGAGAATCGGAGAATGTGATTATTTGCAAAGGCGCGGCATCAGTAGGGCAACAGCACACCCCTTCCCCTTAGGCTTTTGTCCTCACTGGCAGAATCCCGAAGCAATAGCAAAAGGGTACAATCCAAAGAAATCGCCGAGGCTCATTATCCCCTTGATGCGGTACAGCTATTTTGCAAGGGATACCAGACCAATTGAAACGCTATCAGAGTATGACAAACGATTTATCAAGATCAATGTGGGACAAGCTGCTATATTTAACCGCAAAGCATTAGCAACAGCGACCGAACCGATATTTATCGCAGAGGGAGCAATAGACGCGCTGTCAATCATAGAAGCCGGACATATTGCTATTTGTCTAGGCGGTGTGGATATGTCAAAGCTGATAGACGCTATTGACAAATACAAGCCCACACAGCCCTTTATCATATCGCTGGACGGCGACAAAGCAGGGGAAACAGCGGCGCAGGAATTAGCAGACGTAATGACCGATATGCAGATGAAGCACATTGTATATTCCATATCAGACAGCGACAATAAAGACCCGAATGCAATGCTTGTAAACAAACCACAGCTTTTCAAGGAGACGGTAGAAAAGGCTTTAGAAATATGCAGGAAAACAGGAGACATGAAATGAAATCGAGAATAAAGACCAACGAGAAAAAATTTTATAGATACATGGAGTGCTTGGCAATCGAAATGACAAGACGGTGCAACTTGAATTGTAAGTTTTGCGCAAAAGGCAAGGCGCAGAATGTGGATATCACGCATGAAATCATTGACAAGACGTTAGACGAATATGCCATTGAGCAGGAGATGATAACACACAATCCTTGCAGAAATGTCAAAGTCGTAAAGACCGAGAAGAAAGAGAAGCAGGTCTACACGATGGAAGAGTTGATCGCTATTCTGGAAAAGCTCACACTGAAAGCACCGACAGACTATAAGCTATTCTTCAGCCTTGCCATTTATACAGGCATGAGACGCGGCGAACTGCTAGGGCTTGAATGGAAAGACATTGACTATCACAGCGGAGTATTGTCAATTGTACGGACTTCCAACTACAGGAACGCGACCACGGGAACATATGCGGGAACACCAAAGACAAAGGCGAGTTGTCGCTATATCAAGTTGTCACGTGAACTCTTGACGATGTTTGAAGCATACCACACGGAGCAAGAAGAACAGAGCGTGAAATGTGGCGACCAGTGGCAGGACTACGACAGAATCTTTACCACATGGAACGGCGAACCAATGCACCCGAACACGCCATACACATGGCTTCAAAGATTTTGTGACGCGGAGGGCTTGGTCTTTGTCGCGGACTTTTGGAAATAAAGACCAAATCCGATTCACTGAAAAAGAGAAACCCCGCAAACGCCCAAAATCGGGCATTTGCGGGATAGAAGAAATTGGTGCGAGTGACGGGACTTGAAATAGCAGTTTTGTGTTCAACATTTATTCATAATATCACATAAACGCCCGATTTCAGGGCTTTTTTTATTTTTCACTGTTTCCATTTTAGTGATAATACACAGCTAATTTAGTCTCATAAACTCCAAATAAACACCTTGTAAGCACCAAACAAACACCAATAATATGGTTGTTTAGTCTGTTTCCACTATAATATTTAATAACTCATGCGTTTATCATCTTCAAAAATTGATCAGGTGTGATAGCGGGAATAACACTTTGCTCAAAGTCTTTGATATTCCTTGTAACGATATAATCTGCGGAAAAATCCTTTGCACACTCCGTTTGCAAACAGTCTTCCACATCGGAAAAATGGT
>CAMHEZ010000038.1 GCA_946184295.1 uncultured Clostridia bacterium
CCTGCGGCTTCTGCGTCCCGAACGCAGCGCTCTACCAAACTGAGCCACATCTCGATATCTTTATCAACTTAGCCAGATTATTTTATCACATAAAATCCGCTATGTCAATACCTAAATCAAAATTATTTTTACCGTTCGGGTCAAATCGTTGATCGCCTTTACAGATATGACAAAACGCTGACCAAAAAAATTTCATGAATCCCGGATTTCTTCAGACAATCTTTAGATGAAGCTGTTATGATATAGAAAACAAACCAATTCAGGGAGGAAACAATATGAGTCAGAAAATCAAGACCAACGAAGCAGCGGAGAGAAAGAAAAAGGCGTGATGGTTTCCATTTTGCAGCTGAATCCCGTTGCGCCCCATCCGGATACCGGAAAACCCGATATCACCATATAGATAGCGATCCGTCTGATTCTTGACCATGCCGAAAGCGTGGATCATGCCATCGCATTGCTGGAACAATACGATATTCACGGTGAAGGTAATTACGCACATCATCTGTTTATCTCAGACAGCAGCGGAAACGCGGTGGTCGTAGAATGGCGGAACAATGAGATGCGGGTTGTGAAAGAGCAGCCCGTTGTGACCAATTTTTACCTCAGCCTCAGCAAAGAACAGGCGTTCCCAATGCGTGATACAACACATTGTGATCGCCTGTTTTGTTATCATCACCGTATGGTCTGAATCGCGCCGGTGGGGCACTGCTCCACGCACTTGCCGCAATTGGTACACAGGTCGCGGTCTACCTTTGCCACAAAATTTTCCACCTTGACCGCGCCGGAGGGACAGACCCGCTGGCATTTCATGCAGCCGATACACCCCGTCTTGCAGAGCTTACGCGTAACCGCCCCTTTGTCCTGATTGGAACACATCACCTGCGCCGCTTCCCTGCGGTCGGTGATCGCAATCAACTGCTTGGGACATACCTTCGCGCACTTGCCGCACCCCACGCAGAGATCGCGGTCTACAATCGCAATGCCGTTGCACAGCTCAATGGCATGATACGCGCATTCCTTCGCGCAGTCGCCCAGACCGATACAGCCGAACCGGCAGGCATTCATGCCGCCGTAAAGCTGCGCCGCCGCCGCGCAGGACTGAAACCCCTCATAATCCATCTTGACCGCCGTGTTGTCGCAGATGCCCAGACAACGCACAACCGCCGCCTTTGGCACCACGTCGCCCGCGTCAACCCCCAGAATGGCGGCACACGCGTCCGCCGAGGATTTGCCGCCCACGGTACACAGACCCAGCTGCGCCTCGCCCTTGGCCAAGGCCGCCGCGTAGCCCGCACAGCCGGAATAACCGCACGCGCCGCAGTTGGCGCCCGGCAGCGCCTCGGTCAGCTTTTCCGCCGTCTCGTCCTTGGGCACCGCCATCACAACCGAGGCCGCTGACAGCAGCAGTCCCGCCAGAATGCCGATCAGCGCCACGATCAATACCGGCAACAAAATATTGCTCATTTTTCAAAACACCACCAAAAGGAATGTGTAAATTAAATTCCCGCGAAGCCCAGAAAGGACATGGCCACCAGAGAGGCGGAAATCAACGTAATGGGGAGCCCCTGCAAAGTGTCGGGAATGTCGGAGGATTCAATCCGCCGGCGTACCCCCGCGAAAATCGCCATCGCCACCAGAAAGCCCACGCCGGAACCGAAGGCGCAGCTCAGCGCGTACAGATAGCCTGTGCCAAAGGAATAGGCCGCGCTGCCGTAATTTTCGGTGACGAGAATCGCACAGCCCAGCACCGCGCAATTTGTAGTGATGAGCGGCAGATACACGCCCAGCGAGGCGTGAAGCGCGGGCATGTATTTGCGCAGCGCGATCTCGATGAGCTGCACCAGCGCGGCGATAATCAGAATAAAGACCGCCGTCTGCAAGTATTCCAGCCCGAGCGCTTCCAGTACAAACCGCTGAATCGGATAGGTGACGGCCGTGGAAAGCACCATCACAAAGATGACAGCGGCGCTCATGCCCATGGCGGTGTCCAGCTTCTTGGACACGCCGAGAAACGGGCAAATGCCCAAAAATTTGGACAGCACGTAATTGTCGGTCAGGATACCCGCCAGAATAATGGTGACCACCGTGCGAAAAACATTCATCAGCGGCACCCCCCTTTGTCCGACATGCTGCACGTCGCGGCGGCGGGACAATCGCCGCACCCTGTGCGCACCGGCAGATGATTCTCGCGGCTGAGGCGGTTGGCCGCCGCAATCAGCAGTCCGAACACAAAGAACCCGCCCGGCGCCAGCGAGAAGAAGAGAATCGGCTGCAAAAAGCCGCCCTCCGACAAAATTTCATGACCGAAGAGCGAACCCGCTCCCAGCAGTTCCCGCACAATGCCCATGCAGAGCAGCGCGGCCGTGAATCCCACACCCATCGCCAGTCCGTCAAGAGCGGAAGCCAGCGGCGCGTGCTTGCTGGCGTACATCTCGGCGCGGCCGAGGATAATACAGTTGACCACGATGAGCGGCAGATAAATACCCAGCGATTCGTCCAATGCCGGCGCGTAGGCCTTGACCAGCATCTGCACCACCGACACAAAGCTCGCAATTACCGTAATGTAGGCCGGAATGCGCGCCTTGTCGGGAATGATATGTCGCATGAGCGAGATGACCGTATTGGAGCAGATCAGCACCAGCGTGGCCGCAATCCCCATGCCGACAGCGTTGGACGCGGCGGTGGTCACGGCGAGTGTGGGGCAGGTGCCCAGCACCAACCGCAGCACGGGGTTTTCGGTGAGAAGGCCGCGCTTCATCTCGGATTGAAACAGCTTAAGCGCCGGACCGGCAGCTTGGGAAACGGCCTGGTTTGTCGCTTCGCCCTGTTCGTCGGCCGACGGCTCAGCTTCTATGTAACAAGCGGGATTTTCCGTCATGCCCTGTTCTTCATAAGGCATATCTACGGATTCTTCCGGGGAAGAATCCGAGGAAATTCTTTCGACGCCGCGATGGGCTTCCGAAACAGGGGATTGCTCGGAATGATGTGAGGCATTCCGCCCCATGGAAATGGTTTTCTTGGCCAATGGCTTCTGACCTCCCTTGATTAATTGGTGCCCGACGTGTCAAGATAAGCTGCCGCCGTGGCGATGGCGCTGTTGACAGCTTCAGTCACGGCACGCGAAGAAATGGTCGCGCCCGAAACGGCATTCACGGTGCCGCCGTCCTTGTTGACCGCCAGATCGGGGGCATTGGCCCCTGTATATTGTCTGAGAAAGCTGCTTTCCTTTGTCTTCGCGCCGAGACCCGGCGTTTCCGACATGGAAAGAATGGTGACGCCCGACACGGTGCCGTCCGGGCGAATGCCGGTCATCACCTCAATGGCGCCGCCGTATCCCTTGGCCTCGGTCGTCACCACGACGCCGATCTGCTGCCCGTTCGCGTTGCGTGCCTCATACACGTTGCCGGGCTCGTCGAGTTTGACATACTCATATGCCTCCAGCACCGTCATACGGCTTTCGGCCGCCTTCCGGGCGGCATTGTCGGCAATTCTGGCCGTCGTCATCAGGTTGGTCAGCGCCAGCAACAGCGTAGCCGTGGCGCAGATAGCGGTGAGAATCAGCGCGGGCAGCAAAATCTGCGTGTAATCGACGGCAGGCGATGATTTTTTCGGAACCGCGTTTTTCCTGCCGGGAACGGCGGAGCGACCTGCCTGATTGGTTGAAATAGCAGCCATACGTCAAGCCACCTCCTTGCCGAACGGGGCAGACTGGGTCAGCGTTTCGATGTGCGGCGTGAGAATGTTCATGAGCAGAATCGCATAGGAAACGCCCTCCGGCAATGCGCCGAAAATGCGAATCGTCATCGTAATCACACCGCAACCGATGCCGTAAATGATCTTGCCCGCGCGATTGACGGGGCAGGTGGTGTAATCCGTCGCCATGAAGATGGCGCCCAGCATCACGCCGCCCGACATCAGGTGAATCAGCGGATTCTGCCCCGCCAGCAGCGCGATCACCCCGACCGTGCCGAGAAAACAGAGCGGAATTTCGGGGGTAATGACGCGGCGCAGCAGCAGATAGCCGCCGCCCAGCAGCAGCGCCAGCACGCAGGTTTCCCCCACACAGCCGCCCCGCATACCAATGAACAAATCCATGTAGGAGGCGGATATCGCACCGCCGGAGGCCATCTGTGCCAGCGGCGTAGCGGTAGAAACCGCGTCGGTGTCCGCGTTGCGGCTGAGATAGAAGAAGGGAATGCTCCAGCGGCTCATCTGCGAGGGAAAACTGATGAGCAGAAAGACGCGTGCCGCGATGGCGGGATTGACAAAATTCATGCCGATGCCGCCGAACATCTGCTTGGCCACCACAATGGCAAACACCGAGCCGAGCGCGGCCAGCAGCGGATTGAAGGTGGGCGGCAGATTGAATGCCAGCAGAACGCCGGTAACGGCGGCGGAAAAATCGCCGATTGTCTGGGGACGCTTCATCACGCGGCGGCAGACGTATTCCGACAGCACACAGGTGCTGACACATACGCCCAGCAGCAGCACCGTCCGCCAGCCGAAGTAGACAATGGCCATGAGCGCGGCCGGAACCAGCGCAATCAGGACGTCCTGCATAATCACTGTCGTATTTTCACCGCTGTGAACGTGCGGCGACGATGCAACCGAAAAGGTTGCGGGTGTATTGTTTTCCATAAGTTACATTGACCAGCCTTTCCTGATACACAAACAAAACCCAAAAACTATGCCATGCCCGCGGTCATGCTCTTGGCCAGCCGCATGAACTGCACCAGCGGACGGTGAGCAGGGCAAGCGTAGGCGCAGCAGCCGCATTCCATACAGCCCTTGACATTGATGTCGAGAATCCCCTGTATGTCGCGCTGCTGCACAAGATGCTGAATATTCACAGGCGTGAGGTACATGGGACACGCCGACACACAGCGGCCGCAGCGGATACAGTCCGTGGGCTGCACGGCGGCAGCCTCCGACTGCCCCATGAAAATCAGCCCGTTGTTCTGCTTGATAATGGGGTACTCCAGCGTATAAAGCGCCGTGCCCATCATGGGACCGCCCATCAGCACCTTGCGCGGTTCTTCCCTGAAGCCGCCGCAGAACGCGGCGATGTCCGACATCAGCGCACCGATGGGTACAATGACGTTCTTCGGCTCGGCAATGGCGGAACCGTCCACCGTGATGCGCTTGGAAATCAGGGGCATACCCGTGCGGAGATACCGCGCGAGGAAACCAACCGACGTGACATTCATGACGATGCAGCCCACATCGGCGGGAATCTTGCCGATCGGCACCGTGCGATTGGTGCAGGCCTTGACCAGCACCTTCTCCGCCCCCTGCGGGTAAGCGGCCTTGAGCTTGAGCACGCAAATCCGCTTTTCCAGCTTGCGTGACGCAATCACCTCACGCAGCTTGGCGATGGCTTCGGGCTTGTTGCCCTCCACGCCGATGATGACGCGCGTGAGCTTCAGCATTCTGAGCAGAAACCGGCCTCCCTCAACAACGTCCTCCGGCGATTCCAGCATTTCCCGGCAATCGGCGGTGAGATATGGCTCACATTCGGCGGCATTGATGAGCAGGGTATCGACTTGGCGGGCAGGGGTGTGATAGTTAAGCTTGACGGAGGCGGGAAAGCCTGCGCCGCCCAGTCCCACCAGCCCCGATTCACGCACGGCTGCCAAAAGGTCTTCCGGACGTTTTACTTCGGGAGGCTTGACATCTTCGCAGACGGTTTGCAAGCCGTCGGTTTCGATTTCGATTGTTTTGACTTCCGCACCGTTCGGCAGGAGCAAGGTGCCGATGGCCTTGACCTTGCCCGACACGCTTGCGTGAATCGGCGAGCAGACAGGCGAATCGCTGTCGGCGATTTTTTGCCCGACGGTCACCAGGTCGCCCGCCTTGACCAGCGGTTCGCAGACCTTGCCGATATGCTGCTGCATGGAGATCACCACACGGGACGGAACCGGCAGTTCCTCCGAAGGCGACGCTGCGGTGTTTTTCATATGCGCCGCGTGTACGCCGCCATGCGTGCGATAGGGTCGTTTGGGCAATTCGATGACAGCTTCCGGAGTGGGGGGCGCCTTGGCCTTGGAACTTGGCTGCCTCTTTGCGGAGGCGGAACGGGCAGCGGGAGCGACCTTGCCTTGGGCCTTATCAAGCTGTCCGTCGGGATGTTTGATTTCCGTGGAATCCATGCAATCCTTCCTTTGCGAGATGTTACGACGTAATCACAATTCGTAAAATATAAATTGTATTTTACAAATTGTAATAGATTTTAAATAAAAAAGAGGATTTCATCACTCGATTACTGTTTATTATATCATATCTTAATGCCGTTTGCAACACGATTATGACGGCAAACAAAAATTCTCAAACACGGACCGGGATATTGTATTTTGCCGTCAAAAGGGGTATAATGTTCCCATCAAAGCGGAGGTGCTTCTTTTCATGAATCAAAGTAAACGTGCAATCAATATGCTGGAAGGCAGTCTATGGGACAAGATTCTCCGGTTTGCCCTGCCGCTGGCGGCAACAGGTATTTTGCAGCAGCTGTTCAACGCGGCGGATATCGCCGTTGTCGGACGGTTCACAGGCGCTCAGGGGGCACTGGCCATGGCCGCCGTCGGCGCCAATACCCCGGTGATCGGCCTGATTCTCAATCTGTTCATCGGCGTATCGCTGGGAACCAATGTCGTCATCGCCAATTCGGTCGGACGGCGGGACAGTGCCAGTATTCAAAAGGCGGTACATACCTCCATTACCTTTGCCGTCGTGAGCGGGGTTGTGATCGGCCTCTTTTCCGAGCTGCTGGCCGAGACGATTATGACCGCCCAGCAGGTGCCTGCTGAGGTGCTGCCGCTGGCAGTGCTGTATTTCCGGGTTTACATGGCGGGCATTCCGGTAATCCTGCTCTACAATTTTGAATCGGCGATTTTTCGCGGCATCGGCAGACCAAAGGTCCCGCTCATCGCCCTGATGATTTCCGGCGTGCTGAATGTGCTGCTCAACCTGCTGTTTGTCGTCGGGCTGCACCGGACGGTGGACGGCGTGGCCATTGCCACGGTACTTTCCAACTGCGTCAGCTCGCTGATTCTGCTGCGTTTTCTGATGAAGACGGAAGAAGCCTACCGGATACAGCTCCGGCAGCTGGGCATCAACGGTCCCATACTGGCCCGGATTCTGCGAATCGGCATTCCAGCGGGCATTCAGTCGGCAGTCTTCGCCTTCGCCAATATCATCATTCAAACCGCCATCAACAGTCTCGGCACCGTGGTCATGGCAGCCTCCAGCGCCGCCTACAATGTCGAAGTGCTGATCTATTATCTGCTCAACGGATTCAGTCAGGCGTGTACCACCTTTGTGGGGCAGAATTACGGCGCAGGCAAAATCGACCGCTGCAAAAAGGCGATGGGGCTATGTTTGCTGGAGGGCGTCGCCGCCATGGGAACGGCGATTGTCATGGTACTGCTGATCGGCCGGGGGATTCTGAGCATTTTCAACAATGACCCGCAGGTTATCGAGATCGGGTATGTACGGCTGACGGTCATTTTCTCCGCGTATATTTTCACGCTGTCATATGAGGTGCTGTCGGGCTATATGAGGGGCTTCGGCATCTCGGTTGTCCCGGCGGTCATCACCATGATCGTGATCTGCGGCGTGAGAATCACTTGGATTTACACCGTTTTTCCGAAGATACACACTTTCCTTTGCATCATGATGGCCTATCCGTTCAGCCTTTCCGCCACAGCCCTGTGTATGCTGATCGCGCTGCTTCTCCTCAGACCCGCGAGAAAACGCCGGCGTCAGGCCGCACAGATATAGCCAAAACGATGAAAATAATTAAGCGAAGCGCGGGAGTCCAGGGGGACTGGTCCTCCTGGCAGGGGCGTGGGGGCAGCGCCACCACTGGGGCGTGGGGCAAAGCCCCACAAGGCAAGGCATAGCCTTGCCGAGCACCACGCGCTGAGACATCGGAACAGGGTCAGGCGAATCCGAACAAAGCTCCGACCAAAATGGATTTTCCTGATAACAAAAAGCATCGTCTTGTCGGGACGATGCTTTTTTACATTGTGTCAAAACAAGTGAAAACAGGTTCTACAGACGCGGCAGTACCAAAGCCAGTTCCCACGGATCAATGCAGGTGGGAAATGCGTGACTTCGTACAGCGCGGAAACATGCGTCGGGCGAAATCCATTTCACGCCGTCCACTTCGGAGGCCTGCGTGTGAATGTCGCTGTCCCTGACGTCGGCGCGGCAGATGAAAAGATGACAGTGTTCCCGGTCGTGATACGGCTGACCGTCCGGCATTTCAAAATCAATCACCGAGGTCACAACCGCCACCGGCTCGAGTGAAGCGGGACTGACTGAAAGCCCCAGTTCCTCTTCCAATTCGCGGACCGCGCCAATGAGCAGATCCTCCCCCGCCGCGATGTGTCCGGCGCTGGAAGCGTCGTATTCCGCCGGGTGGAGTGTCTTTTTGGCGGAGCGGAGCTGCAACAACAGTTCCACGCCGTCGCCGTCGGGGTTCGGACGCACCACCCAGATACGCGCCGTTTGGTGCCAAAGGGCGTGACGGTGGGCAAAGCCGCGTTCGGCCACATAGCCCGCCGGCGTGCCGTTCCGGTTAAAAATATCGAACAGCTCCAGCTCCTGCCCGTCCACAATCGCCTGATACAGCCGGTCGTTCCGGTAACGCAGTGTCATCTCAAAGTAAGGCGTGTCGTTCATCAGATATTCGAGAAAAATCCGGTCGCCGTCCCACAGGTTCAGCCCGAAAACGTCCCGCTTGTCCACCCAGCGAAGTTCTCCTTCGTCGCATGGGGTCAATGTGCCTTCAAACGCGGGTACGGTAAAGAGGTACATGACCTCACTCTCCCAACCCTCGGAATGAAAATACACCACGCCGCGCGGTATCAGGTCAAGCGCCGTCAGACCGGTTTCCTCCTTGATTTCACGCAGAGCGCACTGCTCGGCAGTCTCTCCCTCCTCAAACTTGCCGCCCACGCCGATCCACTTGCCGGCGTTCACGTCATGTTTCTTTTTGTTGCGCAGCAGCATGAGGTATTTTCCGCCTTGTTCGATATAGCAAAGGGTTGTGAGTATCATGATTGCTTCCTTTCCAAATCACAAAAGCAAAGTCTGTTATCAGCGGCCAACACAGGAGGGTTGCCGAGGTTGTCGAGGATTTTGCTGTAAACTATAAATATATAATTTTTTAATTTACTGTATTTTCGATTGCAACCTTTGCAACCTTTGCAACCTTTCCCCTGTAACCGCCTGAAAACCGCGTATTGCAGGGCTTTTTCAGCCTTTAGCAAGGTTGCCGAAGGCGTCTGTTTTTCCTCGACAACCGTTTGCAACCTTCGATAACATTCGGCCACACGCCTTTCCGCCTTTAAGCCAGCTTGACCTCGGCATAATCGCCCAGCGCGTGATTGACTTCGAGAATCAGCACGGGTTCGCCGTCGGTGTCGAGATAGGAGCGGCAGGCTGTCTGTCCCTTGACGGAATATTCGCCCTTGTCGTCCCGCTTAACCGAAATGACCTTGGATTCCGTGATGGTGTCTTTCAGCGCTTCCTCGTCGAACTGGCTGAAGTAATCGACAATATTGGACTTGCTCACGCCGTTGGCGTGACCGACCAGCGTCCACTTGTCGGCGAGAATCGCGTCGGCGGCCTTATCCATGCTCACCTGCTCGGAGGGAACAAACGTCTCGCCGGTGGCCAGGTCGATATTGTAGGCATACGCGTAACCGTAGGGGTGCGCCGCTCCGTCATAAAAGACCCCCCCGTAAAACACGATGCTGAGCTGATCCTTGGTCTTGCGCTTGACGTCAAACGTCATGGTCAGCGTGCCCTTGCCGATATCGTCCACAGCGGCCTTGAGGTCGTTCTGGAACAGCTTGTTGTAAAAATTCTGCATATCCTCGTCATAAAGACCGGTAATCTGCGGATAGCTGTACTTGATATTGCCGTCGTCGGAGGTGTATTTTTTGGTGCTGACCTTGTAGGCATTGTCCCGCTTGGCAGACGCGGCCGCAGTGGTGGTAGTAGTTGTCTTGGCGGTCTTGGTAGTCTTGGCGGTAGTGGTCGTGGTCTTTTTCGTGGTGGTCTTTTTCTTCGTGGTGGCGGTGGTGGTGGTCGTGGTCATGGTGACGTCATCATCGGCTCCGTCATCGGCTCGCGTGTACCAAGTGGTTTTCCCGCCTTTTTGTGTGGCAACGGTTTCCGCCGTATCGTCATTTCCCGCCTTGGCAGTCTGGGCAGCGTCGGCCACAGATGTATCCTTTTGCTTCTTGTCTTTGCCGCAGGCGGCAAACGGTACAGTCAGCGCGGCGCAGAGCAACAACGCCGCCGCCTTTTTCCAGTCGGCTTGTTTCATCATAAAGCCCTCCTTACTTGCTTACCTTCACATCATTCAGCTTGATTTCCGCATAATCGCCCGCCACGTGAGACACGATCAGAATGAGTACAGGCTCACCCTCCTGATCGAGATAGGAAACACAATGCTGGGTGCCGGAAGTGACATATTCGCCCTTGTCATTTCTGGTCACGGTAATCACGTCGTTCTCCGCCAGCAAATCCTTCATGCTGTCCACGTCAAACATCGCATAGAACAGCGCAACTTCTTCCCGGATCTCGTCCATGCTGCCCACACCGTCCACCGGTGTCCATTCACCGGCGATAAACTTCGTCACCAGCTTGCCGATGTCAATCATGCGGGACGGAATCACGGTTTCACCCGTTTGCAGATCAATGGTATAAGCATATGCGTAAGAGTTCGGGTGCATTCCACCTTCCATATAGCCGTTGCAGCGGAAGACAATGCTGAGTGTGTCGGCGGTTTTGCAGGTCACTTCGTAGTTACCCGTAAATTCCGCCAGTCCATCTTCACTGATTTCTTTTTTACAGTCGGCCTTGAAAAAGTCATTGTAGAAATGCTGCATATCCGCATCGTATAAGCCTTTAATCTGCGGATAAGTAAATTTAATGCTGCCGTCGTCATTGGCATACACGGCGTCTTCGATGGTATAGCTGTTGTCGCGCTCGGCAGGCTTTGCCGTTTCCTGCACGCTTTCGGTTGTTTCCTCCGAAGACACCGCACGCTGATTGCTGGCGGACACGAAATCGGAACCGGACACATCAGTTTCTTTGTCCTCTTTATCGCAGGAAGCCAGCGATATGGCGAGCGCAGCGCCAATCAGCAGTACCACGGCTTTTTTCAGAATGTTCATGTTATATACGCTCCCTTTCGTTTGCAGTTGATTCGACATACCTGCCGAATTGACACCTTTATTCTACTATAATTTTTTCAGGTTGTAAATAAAAGTAAACAATTTGTAAACGATTCATCAAACAATCTTAATTGTTCCCATCATTGTCACTGTGGCGAAGCACAAATTCACAAAACGCCTCCCACGTCATATAGTCGTTGATAACGCCGAGCAGAGCGTTGGCCGTCATACGGGCAGGCAAGCCCAATGCCGCCAGCAGCGCGGCGCGTTTCGCGGCACTGTTCGGGCCACCGGACAGTCCGGCGCGGTAGAAGTCGGCGCGGGTAATTTTTGTGTGCGGCTCGTCGCTTGATACGTCATCACCCGACGTTTCACATGAAATTCCCGCCCGGCGCAGCGCTTCCACAAGCACTTCGGTTGTCATGCCCTCCACGCCTAGCTTGCCCTCCTTGGAGTACGCTGTCTTGCGCCGCTCCTTACCGAATACGTCAGGAATATAGGCGTGCCTGATGTATTGAGGGGCAATGCAGGCTTTGAGGTGGTTGCGAATCACGAAGCCCGCGCCGTCGCTGTCGGTGAGAATCAACAAACCGCGCGTTTCAGCCAGATGGCGCAGCAGCGCCATTTTTTCCTTATCCTTGAAAATGCCGAAGCCGTCGGTGGTCAGAATCAGCCCGTCAATGAGCGAATCCAGCCGGATTTTATCATACTTGCCTTCTACGATGACGGCCTCTTTGATTTTGATTTTGGGCATCGTTCATCATCACCTGTATCTTTCCGCCAGCAGAAACATTTCGGCCAGCGTTTTTTCCAAGAGAATTTTGCTGTCCACACGGCTGCTCTTGAGCTGCGCGTCAGTCTCGCAGAGCAGCAGGCACCATTGCCGCAGCAGTTCCAACGGATAACGGCGGCTGTCGCGAAACGAAAAGCTCAGGCGCTTCTCCTTGCCCTTGTATTCGTCGCCGAAGATATCCGCCATGTCATCGGCGGTCTTGCGCTCGGCGGCGGCGAGCTTGGCGCGATAGAGGTCGATGAAGCTGCCCGCCATGATGGCCATCACAGCGACCGGCTCGGTACGCTCCTCAAACAGTTCTTCCATGATGACAAAGGCCTCCCGCCGCTTGCCCGCAATCACGTTAGAAGCCAGCAGATACGCCTTGACGTCAAGGCTCTGAGTGGTGTGCCGGTCGATGGCGGCGCGGGTAATTTTGCCCCCGTACATTGCATTCAGTTTCGCGATTTCGCTGAGCAGGTTGGTGATGTCCGTCCCGCAGCGCTCCACCATATAAGCCGCGTCGGCATGGGAAAGTTCCGCGCCGGTTTCCTTGGCGGCAATTGTAATGATATCGGCAATTTCGCCCGCGGTCGGAGTCTTGCAATTGATAACTGTCCCCTGCTTCTTGATGAGCGAACGCATCGCGCCCTGCTTGTCTCCGGCTTTGGCGGAAGATTTGACCGACACATTGAAAAAAATCAGCACGCAGGTATCATAGGGCGCTCCCAGCAGCGCTTCCAGCTTGCGGTACTGCTCCGCGCCGATAGCTGCCGCGTCAAGGTCTTTGACCAGCACCATGCGGCGCCCCGCCATCATGGGCAGGGTCTCGGCGGCGGCGGCAATTTCCTCCACCGAACAGATAGAGCCGTCGAACTCGGTGTAATTAAACTCCGGCAGCACGTCGGGCATATATTGTTTTTTGAGCGCGTCGAGGGCGCGGCGGCGGAGATAGCCGTCGTCGCCGCAAATCAGATACACGGGCGAGGGAATCCCCGTCTTGATATGACCGGCAAGGGCGCTGTAATTGATTTCTGACACTTTTGTAAAACCCCTTTTTCACCTGATGATATAAAGTATAAAATGACCGGCTTCTGTTGTCAAGGGATACTAGGAACCCTTGGCCGGATTCGCCCAACCTTACTGTAAATCCAAGTGCGTTTTGCTCGGCAAGCGCTGCTTGCCTCGTGGGGCGCTGCCCCACTCCCTGCCAAGGCTCCGCCCTGGACCTGCCAAGAGGTGCCAGCACCCCTTGGATTCCCGCGCCGCATTCGCGGCTTAATTGCGCTTCGCTTTTTTCTTTATTCTTTCTTCGTTATTCTTTATTCTTTTCTTCTCCCCCTGCACCCCGCGCTTCGCTTAATTATTTTTATCCCTCGTTTTTATCGAATGAGTTGCATTTACCGCCCGATAATGCTATAATGAAATGACAACCCAAAAATTTGACAGTTAAAATGGAAAGGAATTACTATCATGGCATTAATCACGAAATCTATCAAAGGTACGCAGGACGTACTTCCCTCCGAAAGCCACAAATGGCAGTATGTGGAAAACGTCTGTCTGGAAACCGCGCGTCTGCACGGCTATTCCGAAATCCGCACCCCGGTCTTTGAACACACTGAGCTGTTCACCCGCGGCGTCGGCGACACAACCGACGTGGTGCAGAAGGAGATGTATACCTTCAACGACCGCGGCAACCGTTCTCTCTCGCTGCGCCCCGAAATGACCGCGTCGGCGGTGCGCTCCGCCATCGAGCACGGCCTCATCAACGACGCGCTGCCGGTCAAGGACTGCTACGTCGCCTCCTGCTACCGCGCGGAAAAGCCGCAGGCGGGCCGTATGCGTGAATTTCACCAGTTCGGCGTGGAACTGTTCGGCGCACCGTCTCCCGCCGCCGACGCGGAGATCATCTCGCTGGCCAACGCCACACTGACCGAGCTGGGCATCACGGGCTACACGCTCGAAATCAACTCCATCGGCTGCCCGACCTGCCGCGCCGAATATCACAAGGCGCTCAAGGCCTACTTTGAGGGTAAGAAGGATTGCCTTTGTGAAACCTGTCTCGACCGCCTCGACCGCAACCCCATGCGCATTATCGACTGCAAGGTGCCCACCTGTCAGGCCGTCGCCAAGGACGCGCCCCGCATGATCGACTATCTCTGCGACGACTGCCGCGCCCACTTCGACAGCGTCAAGAAGTACCTCGAAGCGATGGACATTGCCTACACGGTCAACCCCTCCATCGTGCGCGGCCTGGACTACTACACCCGCACGGTGTTCGAGTTTATCTCGTCCGACCTCGGCGCACAGTCCACCATCTGCGGCGGCGGCCGTTACGACGGCCTCTTCAAGCAGCTCGGCGGCCCCGACACGCCCTCTCTCGGCTTCGGCATGGGTCTGGAGCGCGTCATGCTGGTCATGGAGGCGCAGGGCGTGGCATTTCCCGAGCCCGAAAAAACCATGATTTATCTTGCGCCGATGGGCGACGCCGCCGTCGTCAAGTGCATGGCGCTTTGCGCCAAGCTGCGCGAAGAAGGCTTCTCGGCACAGACTGACCTCAACAACCGCTCTGTCAAGGCACAGATGAAATACGCCAACAAGCTCGGCGCGAAATACACCGTCGTCATCGGCGACAGCGAACTGGAATCCGGCATCGTCAGACTGAAAAACATGGAGACCGGTGAGCAGACCGAAGTCACCATGGATTCCGGCATTATCGAAACGCTCTACGATCTCGGCATCAATGACACGATGGCGCGGCTCAACGAGACGGTGGAAGCGTTTGAAAGTCTCGCGGGACTGGGTTCGCTTCTCGGCGGCACGGAGAACCGAGAGGATTGAGTGCCATGCACCTGTGGGATAAATTTTTGCGGGATAAGAAACACGGGTCTGATGCAATGGTCTTACGGGGATTTGTGGTGAGAGGGATATGAGCGTTACGGTAAAAAAACGGCTCTCCGCCGCCTGCTGCTTTGCGGCATTGCTGGCGGCGGAAGTCCTCATCGGCAAATATGCCGGCGGATTCGTGCGGGATTATCTGGGCGACGTGCTGGTGATACCGCTGATTTACTGTTTTATCCGCATCTTTTATGTGCGGCCTGCCGCGTGGCTCCCTGCCGCTGTCGGGAGCTTGGGGATTCTGGCGGAAGTCATACAATATGGCAATTTCTGCGACAGATTCGGTATCGACCGCGGCAGTATTCTCGGCATTATGCTGGGTTCGGTGGCCGACTGGCGGGACGTGGCGTGCTATGTAGTCGGCGTGAGTCTGATATACGCAGCGGAATGTATCGCCAACAAACAACAGCGTGATTGACACGAGGGGGGACATAAATTACTTGAATAACGGACAAGCACAGAGCAGATGGATTTCGTCCATACTGCTGATGATTCTGGCCGCCGTGAACATTGCCGCCCATGTACTCAGCGGCAGCTTTGCCCACACCTATGTGGACGAATTGCTTGCGGTGCCAATGATCTATTTCACGATACGGCTGATTTACACGGAGGGCATCCGATTTCTGCCGGAAATCATTTTCGGGGTCCGGGCCGCGCTGCAAGGGCTGCAATATCTGGCGGAACGCACCATCGGCACATTGAATAATATCAACTTTTCACTGATGGTTCGTGAAGCCATGCCCTATGCCAAGATGACATTGGTCTGCTTTGCCGGCATGATGGGGCTGGAATGCGGGCGGATTGTCTTTCGCATCTTCCATCAGGCCTACGACCATCAGTCCCGCCAGCGCCGCCGCCTGATGATGGCGGAACTGGCCTGTATCCTGCTGGTGTTTGCGTCGGGCGTGGTGTACCTCGTGTGGGAGGACAATGCGATCTCCGTCTCTCACTACACCTATGAATCCGACAAGGTCAGCGCCACGCTCGACGGCTTCAAAATCGCGCAGGTTTCCGA
This sequence comes from uncultured Clostridia bacterium, assembly GCA_946184295.1. GTDB lineage: Bacteria > Bacillota > Clostridia > Oscillospirales > Acutalibacteraceae > RUG762. Next base: position 15,875 of record CAMHEZ010000038.1, read on the forward strand.
CCTTCACAACAAATCCTTTGGGGAACACTCCCATTTTCTGATAAAGAAGCTGGAAGAGGCACAGCCGGATATCATTGTGGTGACGGGAGATCTGGTGGATTACAACCGCACGGACATTGACGTCGCGCTGGATTTCATCAATCAGGCCGTACAAATCGCGCCGGTGTATTACGTCACGGGCAATCACGAGGAGGCGCTCTCCCTGCCGCAATTCAACCGGCTCATCAGCGGCATGGAGCAAGCGGGTGCGGTGGTGCTGGACAGTGAATACGTCACCATATCCCGCAAACACGGCGTCGTGGCCTACGGCGATGACAGTCAGATCGTGGTGCTGGCCGACGGCACCGACGACACCTTCAATCTGATCGGCCTTTCCAACCGCAACCTGTTCCACAGCAAGCTGCATTACATCATGCCAAAGACCGACGGTCTCAATGTCCTGCTGGCGCATCAGCCGCAGGCCATCGACCACTACGCGGAAGAACCGGTCGATCTCGTCTTTTCCGGACACGCGCACGGCGGGCAGGCGCGGTTGCCCTTCATCGGCCCGGTCTACGCGCCGGGGCAGGGATTTTCGCCACAGTACACCGAGGGCGTTTATGAGGTGAACGGCGTATCTATGGTGGTCAGCCGCGGGCTGGGCAACAGCGTGTTCCCCCTGCGCATCAACAACCGCCCCGAACTGGTGATTGTCGAACTGAAACAGGATTCGGGATTTTCCATCTTACAGTGACCATGACGGCAAAGCATGATGATTTTTTACAATCTCTTTATTGACAAAACCGTTTTTTGGACGATAATTTAATTATATGGCAAAACCTATTTTTTGGAGGAATTACAAATGGCAGAAACACTGGCAGGGCTCAAGCGCACGCATTACTGCGGCACGCTGCGAGCCAAGAACATCGGAGAAAGCATCACCGTCTGCGGCTGGGTGCAAAAACAGCGCGACAAGGGCGGTCTCATCTTCATCGACCTGCGCGACCGCACGGGTATCTTGCAATTAACATTTGATGACACGACTGATAGAGCCGTATTCGAAAAAGCGAAATCCTGCCGCAGCGAGTACGTGCTGGCGGCAGTCGGCACCGTGCGGGAGCGTTCGTCCAAGAACCCCGATATTCCCACCGGCGACATCGAGATTGCCGTCACGGAACTGCGCATTCTCAACAAGGCTATCACCCCGGCCTTCGAGATTACCGACAACTGCAAAACCGCCGAGGACATTCGCCTCAAAAACCGCTACCTCGACCTGCGCCGCCCCGCGCTCATGAAGAACATTCTCTTCAAACATCAGGTCATGCAGGCCGCCCGCCGCTATTTCTCGGACAACGGCTTCATCGAAATCGAAACCCCCATGATGATTAAGTCCACCCCCGAAGGCGCGCGCGACTACATCATTCCCAGCCGCGTCCACAACGGCAGCTTCTACGCGCTGCCGCAGTCGCCTCAGCTTTACAAGCAGCTCCTCATGGTGTCGGGCTTCGACAAATATTTCCAGCTCGCCCGCTGCTTCCGCGACGAAGACCTCCGCGCCGACCGTCAGCCGGAGTTCACCCAGATCGACGTCGAAATGAGCTTTGTTGACATGGAAGACGTGCTGTCCGTGGGCGAGGGCTTTGTCAAATTCCTCATGAAAGAAACCATGGGCATGGATATTCCCATGCCGCTCCCCCGCCTGACCTACAATGAAGCCATGTCCCGCTATGGTTCGGACAAACCCGACACCCGCTACGGCATGGAAATCACCGACCTTTCCGACATTGCGGCACAGACCGAATTTGGCGTATTCAAGACCGCGCTCGAAAACGGCGGCAGTGTGCGCGGCATCTGCATTAAGGACGGCGCGAAGGTCTACACCCGCAAGGAAATCGACAAGCTGGTGGAATATGTCAAGGGTATCGGCGCGAAGGGTCTGGCATGGATTCGCTGGGCAGACGAAAAGCCCACCTGCACCTTCTCGAAATTCCTCGCCGAAGGGCAACTGGAAATCATTCTGGAAAAAATGGACGCGAAACAGGGCGACGTGGTGCTGATTGTCGCCGACAAGAACGCCGTCACGCTCCCCGTGCTCGGCGTACTGCGTCAGGAAGCCGCCAAGCGCATGGATATCATTCCCGACACCTTCAATTTCCTGTGGGTTGTGGAGTTCCCCTTCTTCGAGTACAACGACGAGACACAGAGCTGGGACGCGATGCACCACCCCTTCACCGCGCCGCTTGACGACTGCATTCAGTATCTCGACAACGCCCCTGACAAGGTTTATGCCAAAGCCTATGACTTGGTTCTCAACGGCATCGAGCTGTCGTCCGGTTCGATTCGTATCACCGACCCCGAATTGCAGGAGAAGATGTTCGAGGCGCTGGGCTTCACGCCCGAACAGGCGCATGAAAAATTCGGCTTCCTCACCGACGCGTTCCAATACGGCGCACCGCCTCACGGCGGCTTCGGCATCGGCCTCGACCGTCTGGTCATGCTGATGTGCAAAGCCGAATCCCTGCGCGATGTTATCGCCTTCCCGAAGGTGAAAGACGCAAGCGAACCCATGACCAACGCGCCGCAGCCGGTAGACGAAGCGCAGTTGGCAGAACTGGGCATCAAGGTCATCAAACAATAGCACTAAAGGCAAGCGAGCGGAGCTACAAAGGGAGTCCAGGGGGTCTGGACCTCCTGGCGGGGTGCAGGGGCAGCGCCCATGCTGGGGGCGTGGGGGCAAAGCCACCACAGGACGCACTGAGACATAAAAAAATACTTAACTGAAAAAAAGCGGCGTCAGCCGCCTCACCGGACACCAGCGCTCGCGAGGGCGTCAGCCCGATGCGACGGCGGCCGTCTAAGACAAAGCTGCGATCGTATTCGCCCACACGGTTTCTTTATCTTGGCGCGTCTTGCTCGGCAGGCTCTGCGGCCTGCCTCGTGGGACGCTGTCCCACGCCCTGCAAGGGCTCTGCCCTTGACCCGCCAGGA
>CAMHEZ010000039.1 GCA_946184295.1 uncultured Clostridia bacterium
AAAATAATACCGACCCTCTCCGTGTGACATTGCACGGCGGGGGTTGTTTTTTTGCGCCGTAACAGCACCAAAAAGTCTGCATTGATTTGCAGTTTTATCCGTGGTATAGTAATAGTGGATAGCAAAAACGCGAATGAAACGAAATGCTATATCATTTTTTAAATCAAAAAGGAGATGTTATTTTGGAGAATATTTCCAATAACGCAACCAATGTCACGGCAGTGCCGTGGGAAGAAAGCAATTATGACTTTTACGGCAACAAGAAGTATTTCACGCCGGAGACGCTGGAGGCGTATCTGGACAGCAAGCTGCGGGTGGTGAAGATGAACGATATCACCAAGCAGATTGACGTGGGCGGCATGGACGAGGAAAACGCCGAGTTTCTGCTTGCCAACCTGCCCGCGCTGATTTACAGCGAGCTGCAAGGCCGCTACAGGGGCTGCAACCTGGGGACCGTGAGCGCCTATCTGGACATTATCGCCAGCCGCTACGCCTACAATCCCGTGAGAATGCTGCTCGACGATTACTACACATGGGACGGTGAAGACCACCTGTCCGCGCTGTATGATATTCTGGGCATCGGAGAGGACGACCCGTTCAGCCGCGTGCTGATACACAAATGGCTCATGCAGTGTATCGCGCTGCAATACAATGAGTTTGACCGTGCCTTCGGCGCGGACGGCGTGCTGGTGCTGACGGGACCGCAGGGTATCGGCAAGACCTCTTTCTTCCGGAAGCTGGCGCTGGTGGCTGACTTCTTCAAGGAGGGCGTGCACATCGACTTCCGCGACAAGGACACCTATATCCGCGCGACGTCCTGCTGGATTTGCGAACTGGGCGAGCTGGAATCCACCCTGCGCAAGGACGTGGAGAAGCTCAAGGCCTTCATCACCCAGCCGCTCGACGAATACCGCCTGCCCTATGCCCGCGGCAACACCCGCACCCTGCGGCGCACCTCGCTGTGCGGCACCTGCAATTCAGACGAATTTCTCATCGACCAGAGCGGCAACCGCCGGTTCTGGAGCGTCCCCGTGACGCACATTGACCTCGCCGCGCTTTCGGATTTCAACGCGGTGCAGCTCTGGAAGCAGATACAGGCCGAAATCCTGCGGGAAGGCGTGCAGAGCTTCCGTCTGACGGCGGAGGAACAGCGCCAGCTCGCCGAGCGCAACACCCGGCACGAAAAGAAGCTCAAAGCGCAGGCCGAAATCGAGGATATCCTGAATGACACCACCACCCGCTATTACAAGGTTGTCATGGAATACATGACGGCCAGCGAGTTCAAGGAGCATCATTCCGATATGCTCCGTCCCTACAGCGTCCAGCAGATCGGTCAGGTGCTTGACAGGCTGGGGTATAAGGCGGAGCAGAAAAAAATTGACGGTAAGGTCAAGCGATTACGGCTTCTTCCCTACAGGGAGTATAACAGTCCAAAGGCTTGGTAGAAGGTTTACAAAGGGTTTACAAAGAAAAAAGCGTTCGTTGTAAACCTTGCTGGTGGTCAAAAAAGCCCTAGAATACGCTATTTTCAGGCAGTTACAGGCAAAAGGTTTACAAGGTACCGAGGAAATGACAGTAAATTAAAAAAATTATATATATATACTTTACAGCAAAATGGTTGTAAACCTCGTAACCTCCCTGTGTCGGCCGACGTTGGGCGTTTGTGTGGTTTATACGAAATCCTTTGCAGATATTGCTTTTTGGACCGGGATTTGGTATAATAAACTAATGGCTTTGATTGGATTCGCCTGGGTGCGTTGGTTGTCTTGGCGCGTGGCGCTCGCAGGCTGCGCCTGCTCGTGGGGCGCTGCCCCACCCCCTGCCAGGGCTCTGCCCTGGACCCGGCAGGGAGCTTGCCCCCTGCACCCCGCGCTCGCATACGCTCGCTAGTTATGCGCTTCGCTTTTGCTTTTTTCTTTTCTTCTTCCCACTTCCCACTAACCACTAACCACTTCCCACTTCCCACTAACTATCTGAGGACTTGATCGTGATGAAAAAAATCGTGGCCTGTATCGTCGTCGCCTGCCTGCTGCTCGGGCTGATGACCGCCTTACAACTCAATCCCGAACGGCTCTCCGATGAGGGTCTCTTTGTGGACGACGACCCCGCCGCGGTCGATCAGCAGGCAATCTACGATGAATTATTTGACCTCGGCAGCACCGTCCAGATCGACGTCAATCTCTCCCGCGACGAAATCGCCAGGATTCAGCAGGATTACACCTATTACAAGGGCATGGGCAGCAAGTCCCCCATCTATCGCCGCGCCGCCAGCGTTACCTTCACCATCAACGGCAAAAAGTACGTTATCGAAGACGTGGGTATCCGTATGAAGGGCAACACCACCCGCAGCAATTTCTATGACGATGTGCTGGGTATCTACAATCTTGTCCATTTCAAGCTGCATTTCGGTCAGACCTTTGAGCGCAGCCAGTATTATTCCCTCGACGCGCAGGACTGGCCCGACGAGGACGCCCGGCAGGCCCGGCTGGCCCGTACCTTCGCCACATTGCAGAAAATGGAACTCAAATGGAACAGTACCGCCGACAGCACCTACCTGCGCACCACCTATATGCACGAGATGTACCGCGATTATGACATTCCCGCCCAGCGCTGCGTGCTGGCTGACCTGCGCATCGGCGGCTGCCGCATGGGCGTCTACCGCCTGTTTGAGCCGGTGGACGAGACGTTTATCCACCGCTATTTCCCACAAAATGACTGGGGCGGCGACCTCTACAAGGTGCGGTTCATCAGCGGATCCCCCGCCAACTACACCCTGACCAACAGCTACGGTATCGACAGCAAAAACAACAATATCTATCATAATTTCGACCTCAAGACCAATCAGAATACCTCAGAGCACGAATCCATGCGGCATTTGCTCGCTGTCATCAACAAGCCCGATCTGACCCGGGAAGAACTTGAAGCGGCGGTCGATATCCCGTCCTTTACCCGGTTCAACGCCATCAACTTCGCCACCGGCAATCAGGACGACCTGCGCTTCAATTACAACAATCACTATGTCTATTTCCGGAAAAGCGACGGCAAGGCGGTGTTTATCCCCTACGACTGCGAAGTGTGTCTGGGCGATACCTATTCATGGGACCCTTCCGGCGACGCGCTGACCGGCGTTTCGCCCTATGATGAGCGCACCTTCCGCGACGAATCCCAGAGCAACCCGCTGGTGCGGCAGGTGGTGCTGCGGGACGGCTGGTTTGTCGATGAATACGCCGACTGCCTGCGGGAACTCTGCGAAAGCAAGTGGCTGACCGAGACGAACTACCGCACGTATTATGACACCGTCGCGCCCCATTATGCCGACCGCGTGCTGTCTCCCTATTGCTTTATGAGCACGATTCACATGGATACGTCCTTCACGATGGAAGAACGCAACGGCAATATGACGATTGGGGATTTTATGAAAAAAATGCGCGAAAACATCACGCAGTGGTTATTAGTGGTTAGTGATTAGTGGGAAGAAGAAAAAGCGAAGCGCATAACTAGCGAGCGCATGCGAGCGCGGGTTTCCAAAGGGACTGGTCCCTTTGGCAGGTCTCGCTTTCGCTAGCGAAAGCTGGGGCAATCGCCCTGGCAGGGGGTGGGGCAGCGCCCCACGAGGGAGGCTTTAGCCGACCGAGCGGAACTAGCCCAGACCCGCAACAGGGTCAGGCGAATCCGGACGGGAAAATTCATGCCAAAATCCGGGTGGGAAATGGATTATATTTGTAATTTTGGCTAATTGCATTTACAGGCGGTTTGCATTATAATGGCAAGTGTAATATTGTCATATTGTAGAGGCAAGTATGTTTTGATGTGTTTGAGCTGACGACGCAGCGGAAAGTGGGTTCGAGCTATGAGCAAGGAAAATGAAGAGAAATTTGTGTTTGTCAACGAGGGCGTGACCGATGACGTCTATGACACCGACAGCGAGCAGATCGTGAGTATCAGTGACGATGCCTTTTATCAGGAGCTGGCGCAGGAGGTGCTGAACAACAATGTGCAGCCCAAGCTGGCTAAACAGCAGGCACAGCCGGAAGCCGTTCCCGCAGACGAAGCGTCGGAGGCGTCAGAGGCGCCTGCCGGTATTGATATGACCTTTGCCCTGGAGGAAGCGGACGGAGCCGCAGACGCGGAGCTGATTGAGGTGTCCGTGGACGGGAGTGCGTATGTAAACGGATTCCTCCAAGCCAATGCGGCAGCGGGAGAGACGCAGGAGAGCGAGTTCCCCGAGCCGGAAGAAGCGCTGGCAGAGGAAGAATCCGCGGAAGAAGTTCCGGAAGAGGAAGAATCCGCGGAAGAAGTTCCGGAAGAAGAAGAATTTGCGGAAGAAATTCCGGAGGAGGAAGAGCCCGCGGAGGAGATGCCGACAGAGGAAGAGCCCGCTGAGGAAATTCCGGTCGCATATGCCTATGATGACGGTGAAACCGTTGAAACCGTGCAGCCGGAAGAAGTCGCAGCCGCTGATGAAGCGGAAGCCGCCCAAGAAACCGACGTGTATGACGCGGTATGGGAATCCGAGGCGAAGGTTGACGAAGCCGCATTGCCGGACGAAGAACCGGAACAGGCCGCTTTTTATGACGATGACGAAGACGAAAATCTGTATTCCGTGGGCGAGGCGGAGCCTGCGGCGGCCGGAAAGGTCGATATTATGGGCTTCCTGACCGACGACGCGCTGTCCGAGATTGACGCGGCCTTTGTGGACGCGCCGTCGGACGCGCCGGAGGGGAATCCTGCCGCCGATATGGACAAGACGCAGGTGTATGACGCTGTGACCGTGCAGAACGCGGGGTATGTCGATGTGGACGACGACAGCGTCCGGAGCGGGTCTGAGCCTGTGAAGCATCACCATCACAGACACCGCCGCCACAGAAGGCGCAGAGCGATTAAAAATCTGGTGCAGATCGGTGCGCTGCTCGCGGTTGTCGCGGGGCTGACGTGGCTGATCGGCCGCACGGCGTTCGGCGCGCTGGGCGCGGGCGACCGGAAGGACGGCACCTCTTCCGACCTCTTCTACGGCTACAGCTCCCAGACCTCTGACGTGACGTCAGATGTCTCTTCCGGCAGTACGACGGTTTCCGACGAGGAATTTGATGTGGACGCACTGAGCTTCGGCGATAAGAATGAGCTGGTGCTCAAGGTGCAGCGTGCGTTGAGCGCGTTGGGCTATCTCCAATATCAGGAGGTGCGTGGCACCTATGACGCGGCGACCAAGGAGGCTGTCGCGGAGTTCCAGAAGGTCAGCGGCCTGACCGTCACCGGCATTGTGGACCGGGAGACCTATTATGCCCTGACCGGAGATGACGCGGGAGCGGCTACGACCGTCACCACCGAGCTGCCCACTACGACGACAACGGCTTCCGAAAGCACCGCCGAGACCGAAGCCTCCGCCACCGGCCCTGCTGTGACCGCCCCGACGGCGTCAGCCTCCGTGACCGAATCGCCGCTCGTCAAGCCTACCGCTACGACCGCTTCTTCCGGTCCCGCGACTATCAGAAAGCCGACTGTTACCACCACCAAAAAGACAACCACTACCGAGAAACCTACTACCACTGAGAAAACCACTACCACCAAGAAGACAACTACCACTGAAACGACCACCACAACCGAAACCACTACCACCACCAAAAAGACAACCACGGCCAGTGAAACTACCACAACAAAAGCGACTTCTGCCACCAAGGAATCCGAGACCACCACAACGGAGGGTACCACCACCACGACCGAAGCGGCGGAGAAACCTACCGCCACTACGACCGAAGCGGTCTCTTCCGAAAAAGAGACGACGTCTGCGGAGGCGTGAGGTAAGTTTGGAGGAATACTATTTCGATGATTTCTATTACGATTAACGGAAAAACCATGCAATTTGAAGAGGGCGTTACGGCCAATGACGTCATTGAGACCTTTGGCAGCGACGCCGGCGCGTTCATCTGTGCCATCAGTGTTGACGGCAGACTGCACGATCTCGATCACAAGATCACGCATGACTGCGAAATGGAGCTGCTGACATTCCGGGACCTCCGGAAAAAACGCGAGCAGATGGCCGCCGAAAGCCGGCGGTCCGAGGCCATGTATGCTGACCGCAACGGCTTGGATGCGTCCGATCTGTCGCAAGGCCTGGGGATTGACGCCGTGCTGCCGCAGCAGGCCATTGACGCCATTGAGCAGGAGATCAGGGAGATGCTTGTCAACGGCATGGACGAAAACGGCAGCTTTGAGCCGGATCGCGCCTGGCAGCTGCTGGGTTCGGTGGCGGACGGCCGTTATCTGAATGAGGAAGACGCGCCGGCGGTTGAGGAACGCCCCGAAGCCGAGGCAGTTTCCGAGGTCGAAGAAGTTTCCGAAGCCGAGGCAGTTTCCGAGGTTGAAGAAGTTTCCGAAGCCGACGAAGTGTCCGAAGTCGACGAAGTTTCGGAAGCCGAAGAAGCCCCCGAGGTCGAGGAAGTTTCCGAGGTCGAAGAAGTTTCGGAAGTCGAGGAAGTTTCCGAAGCCGACGAAGAAGTGTCGGAAGCCGAGGAAGTTTCGGAAGTCGAGCAAGTTGCCGAAGTCAAGGACGTTACCGAGGCGGAAGAAGTCACGGAAAACGACGGAATGGCCGAAGACCTGACTGCCGACAACTGGGCGCAGCCTTTGGCGGAGGCGCTTTTGCCGGATATCGCGGCGCAGGCCGAGCGTGTGCAGGACGGGGACGATGATGCGCAGCCGGAACCGGAGGACAGCGGGAAACATCTGGTCGATGTCCCCGATGCGCAGATTGAAGCCATCGTGGAGCGTTCCGCCGCCGAAGCCGCCGAGCATACCGAGAACATCGACGACCTTTGTGACGAGCTGATGTCCGGCATGGACGACGCGCCCGCCGATACGATTGCGCAGGCCGAGCCGTCCGCTGAGGATACCGCGGAGGCCGTGCAGGTTCTCCCGCAGAATCTTCCCAAAAACAGGGCAAAGCAGCGGCGCACCGTTTCCAATGTGGTCAAAGCCGCCGCCGTGATTGTCGCGCTGGCCGCCTTGGGCTGGTTTGCGGGCAAAGCGGCGATACAGGCCATCGGTTCGCAGGAAAAACCGCATCTGATTATTCCCGCGTCCGCTACGGACGTTGTGTCGGGCAGTGATAACGTGTCGGACAGCGACGTCAGCGGTTCCGACCTGACCACCTACCGCCCCGAGCTGCTCGAAATGGGCAACGCCAATCAACTGGTGCTGGCGGTGCAGAACCGTCTGAACCAGCTGGGCTATCTGGGCGACGACGCAGTCAAGGGCACCTATGACCGGCACACGCAGGTAGCGGTCAGTGAATTTCAGAGCGTCAACCATGTGAATGTGACCGGACGCGTCGATGAGCAGACCTTCGCGCTGCTCTTCAAGGACGGCATTGCCAAGCCCGCCACATTTGCCGAGCCGGCTACCGACGCCGAAGCGACAGAGGCTGTCGCTACCACCGCGAGCACGACCGTGACCACGACCACGACAACCGCCAAGCCCACCACGACAACCACGACCCGTCGCACGACGACAACCAAGCCCACCACGACGACGACCCGCCGTACCACCACGACGACCCGTCGCACGACCACGACGACCCGTCGAACCACGACGACGACCCGCCGCACGACGACTACGACTACGACCACGCGCCGCACCACCACGACCACGCGCCGCCGCCGTACGACAACCACGACGACCACCACTACCGCTGCCACGACAACGACGACCATGTCTGCCGTTGAGCCGACCACGACAACCACCGCATCGACGACTGCGCCGACTACGGCTCCCACGACTGCGCCGACCACCGCGCCGACCACGGCTCCCACTGTTGCCCCGGCTCCCGAGCCGACGCCTGAGCCGACCCCGACCGAGAGCAACGGCGAGGAATGAGCATCTGCGGCTGCCGCTGACATAAAAAATTAACAAAAAAGCGGTTGACAAAGTGGCCGCGCCGCGGTATGATAAAAGACAATTCAAAAGTGAATGAATCAAAAATGTTGAGGAAGACAAACCCGACGGATTTTCCCTGTTACAGAGAGCTGCCCGCAGGCTGAAAGGGCGGACGGGACATCGGGCATAAACCGCTTCCGAGTGCAGGGTGAAATGGCCCGTATGCGGCAGCATACGTGGCGCAAATCCTGCCGCGTGGCTGCGTTAAGGGCTTTGTTTGAAAATGAGCGGGTGTGTTTTTGTTAAGGAATTTATGACCCCTGAAAACGCACCAACACGGGTGGAACCGTGGAGTTTTTCAATTTGTTTGTTGAGCTTCACCCCGCAGCAGACCGATACGGTATGTATCCGTCTGTTGTGGAGTGAGGCTTTTTGTTCTATTGATTTTTTGGGAGGTATTGTTATGATTCAAGTCAAACTGAAAGACGACGTAAAAGAATTTGAAGCGGGCGTGTCCGTGGCGGATATCGCCAAATCCATCAGCATGGGACTTTACAAGGCGGCGTGTGCCGCCAAGGTCAACGGGGTTGTTTGCGACCTGCGCACGGTGCTGGACAGCGATTGTGAAGTGGAAATCCTCACCTTCGACGACGTGGACGGCAAGAAGGCCTTCTGGCACACCACCTCGCACGTACTGGCGCAGGCGGTCAAGCACCTGTATCCGAGCGCCAAGCTGACCATCGGCCCGTCCATCGACAACGGCTTTTACTACGATTTCGACGTGGAGAAGCCCTTCACGGCCGAAGACATCGAAGCCATTGAGAAAGAAATGAAGGCGATTGTCAAGAGCGGCATCGCGCTGGAAAAATTTGAGCTAGCCCCTGACGAGGCAATCAAGCTGCTCGAAGAGATGGAAGAACCCTATAAAGTCGAGCTTTGCAAAGAGCACGCCGACAAGGGCGAGAATATTTCCTTCTACAAGCAGGGCGATTTCACCGACCTCTGCGCGGGTCCTCATCTGATGACCGTCGCGGGCATCAAGGCCTTCAAGCTGACCAACTGCACGGGCGCGTACTGGCGCGGCGACGCCAAGAACAAAATGCTCTGCCGCGTGTACGGCGTTTCGTTCCCCAAGGCGGCGCAGCTCGAGGAACACCTGACCATGCTCGAAGAAGCCAAGAAGCGCGACCACAACAAGCTGGGCCGCGAGCTGGAACTCTTCACGACCGTGGATTATATTGGTCAGGGTCTCGCCATCATGCTGCCCAAGGGCGCGAGAGTCATTCAGCTGCTCCAGCGGTTCGTGGAGGACGAGGAGCAGAAGCGCGGCTGGCTGCTGACCAAGACCCCCTTCATGGCCAAGAGCGACCTCTACAAAATCAGCGGCCACTGGGACCACTACAAGGACGGTATGTTCGTGCTGGGTGAGGAAAAGGAAGGCGAGGACTGCTACGCGCTGCGCCCGATGACCTGTCCCTTCCAGTATCAGGCCTACCTCAACCGGGCGCGTTCCTACCGTGACCTGCCACTGCGCTACAATGAGACCTCCACGCTCTTCCGCAACGAGGACAGCGGCGAAATGCACGGTCTGATTCGTCTGCGTCAGTTCACGATCTCCGAAGGTCATCTGATGTGCCGCCCCGACCAGCTCGAGGACGAGTTCAAGGGCTGTCTGGAACTGGCGATTTATATGCTCAAAACGCTGGGCCTGTATGAAGACGCGTCCTACCGCTTCTCGCAGTGGGACCCCGACGACCGCGCCAAGTATATCGGCACGGAGGAACAGTGGGCCGAGGCACAGGGCAAGATGAAGACCATTCTCGACGATTTGCAGATTCCGTATGTCATCGGCATCGGTGAGGCTGCCTTCTACGGCCCGAAGCTGGACATTCAGATCAAGAACGTCCACGGCAAGGAAGACACGCTGATTACCATTCAGATTGACCAGATGCTCGCTGAGAAGTTCGGCATGGAATATACCGACCGCGACGGCACCAAGAAGCGTCCCTATATCATTCACAGAACGTCGATCGGCTGCTACGAGAGAACGCTCGCCTATCTGATTGAGAAATACGCTGGCGCGTTTCCGACGTGGCTGGCGCCGGTGCAGGTCAAGCTCCTGCCGATTGCCGACCGTCATCTCGACTATCTCTATGAGGTCAAGAAGGCGCTGGAGGCCAAGGGCATCCGCTGCGAGGTGGACGACCGCAACGAGAAGATCGGCTACAAGATTCGCGAGGCGCAGGTCAAGAAGATTCCCTACATGGTGGTTGTGGGCGACAAGGACATCGAAAACAACACGGTTTCGATTCGCAGCCGGAAAGACGGCGACCTTGGCGCGATGAGTGCGGAAGACTTCGTCAACCTGATTGTCGAAAAGGTAGAGAGTAAAGTCATCGACTGCTAAAAAGCGAGCGCATGCGAGCGCGGGGTGCAGGGGGCAAGCTCCACGCTTTCGCTAGCGAAAGCTGGTCAAGGGCAGCGCCCTTGCAGGGCGTGGGGCAGCGCCCCACGAGGGAGGCTTTAGCCGACCGAGCAAGACGCGCCGGGATTTCGGAAAGGGTCAGGCGAATCCGGATAACGTGGGCTCTCGGTTTATCCGACTTCGGCGCAGGGGCAGAAGAAAAGAATAAAGAATAACGAATAATGAATAATGAATAATGAATGGCAGGGAAGAGGAGAAGCTTTTGAAAATCGTGATTCTGGACGCCGACACGGCATTTCTGCCGGGTGAAGCGCGTCCGGCCGGACTGACCGCGCTGGGGCAGGTGAACTGGGTGGGAGGCACCGACGCGTCGCGCACCGCCGCGTGGATTGGCGACGCGGACGCGGTGATCTGCAACAAAAGCCGCATTACCCGCGCCGTGATGGAACAATGCCCCCGCCTGCAATACGTCGGACTCATGGGAACCGGCTTCGACCAGGTTGACCTGACCGCCGCGACGGCACACGGCATTACCGTCTGCAACGTCCCCGCTTATTCCGCCAACGCCGTGGCACAGCATACCTTCGCGCTGATTCTCAATCACTTCTGCCGTATCGCCGACTATGCCGGGGACTGCGCCGCCGGCGGCTGGACCGAAAAGCGTTACTTCAACGTGTTCGGCCTGCCGACGCAGGAACTGGCGGGCAAAACGCTTGGGTTGGTCGGCTGCGGCAGCATCGGCCGCAAGGTAGCGCAAATTGCCCTGGCGTTTGACATGCAGGTGGTGGCATATGTGCGCAGACCTGACAAGCTGCGCGACGTGCCGGATATCCGCTGCGTATCGCTGGAAGAATTACTGGCGGTTTCCGATGTGGTATCGCTGCACTGCCCGCTCAACGACGGGACGCGGACGCTCATCAACCGCGGCACGCTGGCGCTGATGAAGCCCTCGGCGCTGCTGGTGAATACGGCGCGGGGCGGTATTGTCGATGAAGCCGATCTGGCCGACGCGCTGGGCCGGGGCGTGATTGCCGGGGCCGCCGTTGACGTGCTGACCGAGGAACCGATGTCCGCAGACACCCCTTTGCGCGGCGCGAAACATCTCACGGTGACGCCGCACATCGCATGGGCGCCCATCGAGACGCGGCAGCGGCTGTTTGACATCGTATGCGACAATCTCCGCTGCTGGGCGGAGGGAAAACCGCAGAACGTGGTCAATCCGGCAAATCCCAAAAATTGAAAAGAAACGTCCTCCTGACGGATACAGGGGGGCGTTTTTTGATAAAAAATAAAAAAAGTTATCAAAAAGCCCTTCAATTTTATGCAAATACATGATATAATATCAACGAATATCTGCATAGAATCGAATGATTGACAGGATTATCACATCAAGATAGAAAGGTTGTAGCACATGGCAATTACGTTTACCGTGTCACTGGCAAAGATTATCAAGGAGTTTTCCTTGGAAACGGTGGCGCTTTCCAAAAATCCGGAGGAAATTCTGATCTCCTCCAACGAAGTCAACCGCCCCGGCGTGGAGCTGACCGGCTTTTTCACCTTCTATGACAACCGGCGTATCCTGGTGTTCGGCAATACCGAAATGGCCTATCTCAACGGTTTCTCCGCCGAGGAACGCGCCAAGTGTCTGGACGACCTGATGTCACGGGGCGCGCCGGCGCTGATTCTCTGCCGCAGCTTTGAGCCGTTCGACGAGATGACCGCGGCCGCCAAGAAATACAGTATGCCCATTCTGGCGACGCCCGAGGCGACGTCCCACTTCATGTCCGACCTGATCGCCTTCCTTAACGTCGAGCTGGCGCCCAGAATTACCCGTCACGGCGTGCTGGTGGAAGTCTACGGCGAAGGTATCCTGCTGCTGGGCGACAGCGGCGTCGGCAAGAGCGAGACTGCCATCGAGCTGGTCAAGCGCGGTCACCGTCTCATCGCGGACGACGCGGTGGAAATCCGCAAGGTCTCCAACAAGACGCTGGTCGGTTCCGCCCCCGCCAATATCCGCCACTTCATCGAGCTGCGCGGTATCGGCATTATCAATGCCCGCCGCATTTTCGGTATGGGCGCCGTCAAGATCACCGAGAAGATCGACCTGGTCATCGGGCTGGAAAACTGGGACCCCGACAAGGTGTATGACCGCATGGGCATGGAGAACGAGTACACCGAGCTGCTGGGCAACAAGCTGCCCATGCTGACGATTCCGGTCAAGCCCGGCCGAAATCTCGCCATCATCATCGAGGTCGCCGCCATGAACAACCGTCAGAAGAAGATGGGTTACAACGCGGCGCAGGAACTGCTGCACAACCTCGGCATGGACGTGGCGCCCACGACCCCCGAAATCAAGGAAGAATGGGACTCCTTTAATTAAATTAGTGAATAGTGAATGGTGAATAGAGAATAGTGAATAGTTGAGGAGCGCTTCGCGCTGAAAAAATACATGAGTGCTTTGGATTTTTTGGGCACTGTGTGTTTGAATAAAATTTTTTGTTGAGGTGTATATTTATGTACAATCTTGGTATTGACTTGGGCGGTATGAGCGTCAAGGTCGGCGTGGTCGATGAAAACAACGCCATTATTGGCAAGGCCGCTGTGCCTACGAACACCCCCGGTCAGCCGCCCCGTCCGGCGGACGACATCATGGACGACATCGCCACGGCCTGCAAGCTGGCGGTGGAGAATGCCGGCGTGAGCTTTGACGAAGTGGCCAACATCGGCCTGGGCTGTCCCGGCTCGGTCAACTCCGAAACCGGTATGCTGGAATTTTCCGGCAACCTCGGTATGCAGAATTATCCCGTCTCCGCCAAGCTGGAAGAACGGCTCGACCGCAAGGTATTTGTGGAGAATGACGCGAACGCGGCGGCGTTCGGCGAATCCATCGCAGGCGCGGCCAAGGGCGCGAAGAACGCGGTCTGCGTGACGCTCGGCACCGGCGTCGGCGGCGGCATTATCATCGACGGCAAGATTTACAGCGGCTCCAACTACGCGGGCGGCGAACTGGGTCATATGGTCATCGTCGCGGGCGGCAGACCCTGTACCTGCGGCCGCAAGGGCTGCTGGGAGGCGTATGCTTCGGCCACCGCGCTGATTCATCAGACGCAGGTCAAGATGCTCGACTGCCCCGATTCCGAGATGTGGAAGCTGACCGACGGCGACCTGCGCAACGTCAGCGGCAGAACCGCTTTTGACGCGTATCGCGCGGGCGACAAGGCGGGCGCTGAGGTGGTGGACACCTACATTTCCTACATAGCCTGCGGTCTGACCAACGTGATAAATATCTTCCAGCCTGACACAATATGTATAGGCGGCGGTATCAGCAAGGAAGGCTCTACCCTGACGGCACCGCTCATGAGCTATGTCAACGCCGACCGCTTCGGCAAGAACCTCGCCAAGCAGACCGAAATCGTGGTGGCTGAGCTGGGCAATGACGCGGGTATCATCGGCGCGGCGAATCTCCACCTGATGCACTAAAGAAAGAAAATAATTAAGCGAAGCGCGGGAGTCCAGGGGGACTGGTCCTCCTGGCAGGGGCCTGGGGGCAGCGCCACCAGTAGGGCATGGGGCAACGCCCCATAAGCAGGCGTAGCCTGCGAGCGAATCGCACCGGGGTTTCCCATGCGGTTGGGCGAATCCCGCAAGCATTTCGATGACCAAACCGCGCAAGGTTTCCTTTCACGCGAAAGGGGCTTTGCGCGGCGTTGTCACGGCAATTAAGCAATAGAAACACTTCGGAGGAATTGATAGTTGATGGGGAATCCATATTTGCAGTATAAAGAAGCATTTGAAGCAATCGGCTGTCAGGTCGCGGTCGATGAGCCGATGAAACAGCACACGTCGTTCAAAATCGGCGGCACGGCGGATTTGTTTGTCACCGTACACGATACGGCGCAGCTCACAGCGGCGCTCAGACTGGTGAGAAAACACGAGATGCCGCTCTTCGTGCTGGGCAACGGCTCCAACCTGCTGGTGTCCGACAAGGGCATCCGGGGCGCGGTGCTGCGGCTGGGCGGGGATTTCTGCGAGATGCACATGGCTCCCGACGGCACGCTGCATTGCGGCGCGGGGGCGCAGCTTTCGCGGCTGTGCGCGTTTGCGCTGGAACATTCCCTGACGGGGCTGGAATTTGCATGGGGCATTCCCGGTTCGGTGGGCGGCGCGGCCTTTATGAACGCCGGCGCTTACGGCGGCGAGATGAAGGACGTGGTGATTGCCTGCGAGCACGTGAGCCTGCGGGGGTGTTCGACCTCGTTCACGGGCGAGGCGCTGGAATTTGGCTACCGTCATAGCGCGTATTCCGACGGCGGGTTTATTATCACCAACGTGATTTTCCGGCTGCAAAAGGGCGACAAGGCCGCAATTAAGGCAAAAATGGAAGAGCTGATGGGCAGGAGAAAGGACAAACAGCCGCTCGAATATCCCAGCGCGGGGAGTATCTTCAAGCGTCCGGCGGGGTATTTTGCGGGGGGCTTGATTGAACAGTGCGGCCTGAAAGGGGCGCAGGTCGGCGGGGCGCAGGTCAGTCCCAAACATGCGGGCTTTATTGTCAACGTGGGGGGCGCGACGTGTGACGATGTGCTGACATTGATTGGAAACATTCAGGAAAAAGTGAAAGCGGAGACGGGAGTAGACCTCGAATGTGAAGTGAGAAAAACAGGAGAGTAGTGGTTAGTGATTAGTGGTTAGTTAAAAAATTCGGAGGAAAAAATTGTGGAATTTTTAATTGTGACCGGTCTTTCGGGCGCGGGCAAATCGTTGGTTGTGGACGCGCTGGAAGACGTGGGGTTTTACTGTGTAGACAATATGCCTCCTATGATGATTCTGCGGTTTTACCGCATCTGTCTGAAATCGCAGGAGGAATTTGACAAGGTGGCGGTCGTCACCGATATCCGCGGCGGAGAACCCTTCCGCACGCTCATCAACGACCTTGAGGTACTCAAGGTGCAGGAGAATCCGTTTAAGATTCTCTTTCTCAACTGCGGTACGCACGTGCTGCTCAACCGCTTCAAGGAGACGCGCCGCCGTCACCCTTTGTCCGACGAGTACGAAGGCTCGGTAGAAGCGGCGATTGTGGCGGAAAAGAATATGCTCGAACCCGCCTATAAAATGGCGGATTACCTGATTGACACGACGGAACTCTCGCCGATGCAGCTCAAGAACCGCGTGAAGGATATGTTCGGCGACAGCGGCGTGACGGAGCAGATGGTCGTGCGGGTGATGTCCTTCGGCTTCAAATACGGCCCCTGCCGCGAGTCGGATTTAACCTTTGACGTGCGCTGCTTCCCGAATCCCTATTATGTGCCGGAGCTGAAGACGCACACGGGTTTGGAATCGTGCGTGCGGGAATATGTATTGGGCGATGAGAGCGTGCGGGGATTCCTGACGCGGCTGTACGACATGGTGGATTACCTGCTGCCGCTCTACAAGAAGGAAGGCAAAAGCGAGCTGGTCATCGCTATGGGCTGCACCGGCGGCAAGCACCGCTCGGTGACGATTGCCGAAAATCTGGGCGCGTATCTCTCTTCCAAGCACAACAAGGTGGTCATTTCCCACCGCGACATCAAGAAATAGCCGTTAGCGGTTAGTATTTATAGAATCAGGGTGTTAATTGAAAGTAATGACCTATTCATTAATGGCAAAAAGTGAATTGTGCCGCATCAGGCCAGAAAATTCCTGCTGTCAGCTGGCGGAGGCTTACGGGCTGCTGCTGTATGCCAAGCTGCTGAGCGACGGACACAATTCCTATTCGACCGACAACAGCGCGATTGCCCACCTGATCGGTGGGACGGCCGCGTCGGTCTGCGGCGTGTATGCCGACGTGCTGACCCTGCCAAAAAACAGCACTTCCGGGAGCGCCGTCGGCGCGGGCAATCGCTTTGCGGTCCGGATTCCCAACGCCGAGCAGAAAAAGCTGCTGTGCGCCGCCTTTGCGGGGAGCGGCGGCATTCTGGAAAAGGAATGCTGCGTGGACGCGTTTCTGCGGGGGGCGTTTCTGGTGTGCGGCACCGTAACCGACCCGAAGAAAGACTATCATCTGGAATTTCTCGCGGGCAGCGAGCGGCGGTGCGAGATTCTCGCCGACGCGATGAAGCGGGTGGGGCTGCGCACGCATAAGCTCAACCGCAACGAGCGCTGGGTGATTTATGTCAAGGACGCGGACGGCATTATGAATCTGATGAACCGCATGGGCGCGCCTTACGCGGCGGGGCATATCGAGCAGACCCGCGAAATGCGCGGCTGGCGCAACAACGCCAATCGCCGCGTCAACTGCGATCAGGCCAATATCGACCGTACGCTTTCGGCGTCGGAGCAGCAGTGCGCGGCAATCCGCCGGCTGATGGGGGAGAGAGGGCTGGAGGCCATTCCGCCGGAGCTGCGGGAAATTGCCTCGCTGCGGCTGGAAAATCCGGAAATGTCGCTGCGGGAGCTGAGTGAGAGTTTAAGTGAGCCGATCAGCCGCAGCGGTGTGAATCACCGGTTGAAAAAGCTGATGGAGTTGGCGGAAGAATAAGGTAAGTAAAAAGAAAAAGAAAAAAGAAAAAGCGAAGCGTAATTAAGCGAGCGCATGCGAGCGCGGGGTGCAGGGGGCAAGCTCCCTGCCGGGTCCAGGGCAGCGCCCTGGCGGGGAGTGGGGCAGCGCCCCACGAGCAGGCGCAGCCTGCGAGCAAGACCAGCCCGAACACACAACAAGGTAGGGCGAATCCGGAAAAAGGTGCCCCGATTGACGAGGCGCTTGGACTCACAATAAAGTAGGGCGCATACGAAAGAAAGGAGCCAGACACATGATCTATTCCCGCAACAGCGGAGACCCGGATAAAATCTTTCTGACAGAAGCGAGCAGCGGCGCGGCAGGCGTGAAAACGGTCTATGCGGACAGCAGTTTGCAGACAGGCGCGGAGGATATGACCCCCTCGGAACTGTTTCAGGCGGCGCTGGCTTGCTGCACCAATATGACGCTCAGCGGCGTGCTGCACAAGCGGGGGATTCCTTTTGAGGATATTGCGGTCGATGTGCGCATGGAGCAGATCGACGGGAAAACGATCCTGACCCGCTCGGTGAAGGTCACTTCCGACGCACCGGCGGAGCAGGTGGAGGCGGCCATTGAGCGGGCGAAGAACAGCTTCATGACCAAGGTGCTGAACGGAGAAATCGAAGTTCGGGACGTTTAAAAAAGAGCCGACACACTGATGTGCCGGCTCTTTTTTTTCGTATTCGCCTGACCTTGTTATTGGTCTGAGTGCGTGGTGCTCGGTCGGCTAAAGCCTCCCTCGTGGGGCTTTGCCCCACACCCCAGTGGTGGCGCTGCCCCCACGCCCCTGCCAGGAGGACCAGTCCCCCTGGAC
>CAMHEZ010000040.1 GCA_946184295.1 uncultured Clostridia bacterium
GATTGGCAAAGATTTTTTCCATACGCTCATCAGGATAATGCTTGTCTATGTAACGCTCCAAAGCATTCGCAGGCGGCTGATAATCCATCACCCGCTGCGACCACCGCAGCACCGTCAGACCCGTCGCGACCGAATCAAAGATCATGAAAGCCAGCAGTACCCAAGTGAGGGTCTTCCCCACTTTGTTGGGAATTTTTAAAATCCACTCCGCCATGATGGGATACAATTGCTTAATCCATATAATGCCCAATATACCCCAGAAAATCGAATAGAGCAGACAGATACGTCCGTTTAGATTGAAGGGAAAATCACTGTAGTCCCATGAAGTCGAGCCGAAAAATGTCTCCTGAAACCATGAGCAGAGATATTCCAGTACACTTCCTACTACAAAACCGCCGACAAACGCATTGAACTTGTTGCGGTTGCGGTAATTGTATAGGAAAAACGTAAGTGCCAATGCACCCAGACCGTAAACCAGATTGAAGGGACCGTAGATCAGCCCTGCACGGCTTTCATAGTGCCCGTATTTCATGATACACCAGATCACTTCGATCACCACACCCGCAAAGCACCCAATAAAAAACACCCAGAAGAGCTTATAGAAGGTCAGACCTTGCGCAAAATGGTCGTTTTTGCGTTCTCTGATATCAATCTGCACATTGGTGGGAACCGGAATAGGCAGTTTGCTACGCTCCGCTCGCTCGGATTCCCGCAGCTGCGTGTCAAATTCGTCGATGAGCGTATTGGTGGCCAACAGCATACGATACAGGCTTTCACGCGTGCGCCGCAGCTCCGCCAGTTCCTCCCGCACTTCGGAAGCCAGCCTTTCCTTTTCCTCTTCCGAAAGCCCCTCTTCCCCTGCAATCCGTGTGATTTTGGCAGTGAGATGCTCGCGTGTATCATCGAGCTGTTGCCGCATGTCATCATTGATATAATGATAGCTTCGTTCATCCATTAGCATTCTCTCCTTTTGCGTATCAATAAATTTTATTGTATCACGGATTTCATGTCTGCGATTCGTTTATTTGTAAATTTTTTACTAATAATTCATAGAAATTGTTGCGATACCACCTGTGTCATGGTGTATAATAACAATAAGTTGGAAAGTTATCATTTCATTAAAACAGGAAAGGACTTGAGCTTATGGCAAATCAATCTGTTGTCTATTTTACGAGAGACCTCTCCCCCGCCGGTCTGCAGAAAGCGTATGAGCGGGTCAACGATACACTCACAGGCAAGATTGGCGTGAAACTGCACACCGGTGAACCGCACGGTCCCAATATCATTCCCGCATCGTGGATCAAAGCGCTGATGGCGACGGAACCGGAATTGCAGCACGCAACCATCGTGGAAACCAACACATATTACGAGGGAGACCGTTACACCACGGAAGCGCACCGCAAAACCCTGGAAATCAACGGCTGGACCTTCTGCCCCGTTGATATTATGGACGAAGACGGGACCGTCACGCTGCCCATTGCCGGCGGCAAATGGATGAAAGAAATGTCCCATGGCTCTCACATGCTCGACTATCAGTCTTTAGTGGTGCTTACCCATTTCAAAGGTCACGCGATGGGCGGTTTCGGCGGCTCCAATAAAAATATTGGCATCGGCTGCGCAGACGGCCGCATCGGCAAGAAATGGATTCATACACAGGCGGGTTCGGACGATATGTGGTCCATTGCGCAGGAAGAGCTGATGGAACGTATCACGGAATCCACCAAGGCAACCATTGATTTCTTCGGTGAGCATATTCTTTATGTGAATGTCATGCGCAATATGTCGGTTTCCTGCGATTGTGAAGGCGTTGCCGCGCAGCCTGTTGTGACCCCAAACGTGGGAATCCTGGCTTCTCACGATATTCTGGCCATTGACAAAGCGAGTGTTGACCTGGTTTATGCCATGAAGGAAGAATACCGTCATGCACTGGTGGAACGTATCGAGACCCGCCACGGCCTGCGCCAGCTCAGTTATATGAAGGAAATGGACATGGGCAGCGATGACTATGTTCTCATCGACATTGACAATAATGACGTGCCCATCTCCACACACGACGCGGTAAAGGATGTCGTTCCCTTTGTTCCCGAAAAAACCTCTCCGGTTCGCTGAATGAGTCTGTCTTATAGCAAACCACAGAAAGAAGCAGGATTTATGAAACGACTGGCAATCGTGGTTCCCTGTTACAATGAGGAACCCGTATTGAGAGAAACCGCGGCGCAGCTCACAAATTTGCTGAAAGACCTGACGCAGCGGGGCAAGATCTCCCCTAAAAGCTTTATTCTCTTTGTCAACGACGGCAGCACCGACCGCACATGGGAACTCATTCAAGAGGAATTTGAACGCAGCCCATTTGTCTACGCCCTCAATCTGGCGGCCAATGTCGGCCATCAGAACGCGCTTCTGGCAGGTCTTTCAAGCGTGCAGGATTTGTGTAACGTCACCATCACCATCGACGCGGATTTGCAGGACGACATCGGCGTGATGGAAGAGATGATCGACCAATACGAGGCTGGCGCGGACATCGTCTACGGCGTGCGCAAGGAACGCAAAACAGACACCTTCTTCAAGCGATTCACAGCGCAGTCCTTCTATAAGGTCATGGCGCTGTTGGGTGTGAAGACGGTCTATAACCATGCCGATTACCGATTGATGAGCGCACGCGCAGTCCGTCAGCTCATGCAATACGGCGAGCGCAACCTTTTCCTGAGAGGCATTGTCCCCCTCATCGGCTATCCCAGCGCGAAAGTCTATTATGCCCGCAAAGCCCGCACGGCAGGCGAAAGCAAATA
Organism: uncultured Clostridia bacterium; assembly: GCA_946184295.1. GTDB lineage: Bacteria > Bacillota > Clostridia > Oscillospirales > Acutalibacteraceae > RUG762. Next base: position 2,790 of record CAMHEZ010000040.1, read on the forward strand.
TCCCCTCAAAAAGATGCTCTCCTTCGCGTTTGAGGGCATTACCTCATTCAGCATCAAGCCCATCACCATGGTCATGATGGCGGGCATCGCAATCCTCTTTTGCACGGTGCTGGCTTTCATCTATATTCTGGCCTCCTATTTCACGGGCCACACGGTTTCCGGTTGGGCGTCCATCATGACTTCCATCTGGTTTCTTGGCGGTATGCAGCTGGTAGCCATCGGGATCGTGGGTGAATACGTCGGCAAAACCTATATGGAGGTCAAACAGCGGCCGCGCTTTAACGTAGAGACTTTCTTGACCCACGATCAATTTGACAACAACGATTCCTCTGAAAAATAATCTATCACGACAAAAAGGACTGTGCCAACATCGCGTTTGGTACAGTCCTTTATTTATTACTTATTGAAGAAATTTTTCTTTTTATTCAACTTGGATACATCGGTACCCATGGACTTTTCGAGCTGCATGATAAGATCGCGCTGCTCACTGGTCACACTCTTGGGCACCACCACGGTGAAGTGGACATACTGATCGCCTTTGGAACGGGAATTGAGTCGCTGAATGCCCTTGCCCTGCATACGGTTGATATCACCCGGCTGCGTGCCTGCGGGAACCTTGATTTTCACGGGGCCGTCCAGCGTGGGCACCTCGATGTCCGCACCGAAGACCGCCTGACCGTATGTAATCGGCTGCTCCATGTGAACATCATAGCCCTGACGCTCGAAGATGTGGTGCGGACGAATATCCACATTTACATACAGATCGCCCGACGTACCGCCGTTGCTGCCCTGATTGCCTGCGCCCGATACGCGCACCTTCTGTCCCTCGTCCACGCCGGCCGGAAATTCCACCGAACGGGTCGCCTTGACACGTACCTTCCCCATACCGCTGCACTTGCTGCACTTGTGCTCCACAATCTTGCCGGTTCCCTGACAGGTGTTGCAGGCGTGCTGGGACTGAATCACACCAAACGGTGTACGCTGGTTGACACGCACATAACCCGTGCCGCCGCAGTCCGTACAGGTTTTTGGAGAGGTACCGGGCTGTGCGCCGGAGCCGCTGCACTGGCTGCATGTCTCAATACGGTTGTATTCCACGTCTTTGGAGCAACCCTTAGCTGCTTCCTCAAAGGAAAGCGTCACTGTCTTGCTCAGGTCGGAACCTCTACGGGGCGCATTGGGATTGGCGCGTCCACCGCCTCCGAAGCCGCCGCCGAAAAAGCTGCTGAAAATGTCGCCCAGATCGCCGAAATCGACATTGTAGGAACCACCCGGACCGCCTGCACCGAAGTTCGGGTCAACGCCCGCATGGCCGAACTGATCGTAACGCGCACGCTTCTCACTGTCCGAAAGCACTTCGTAGGCCTCACCAACCTCCTTGAACTTCTCTTCGGCAGCTTTGTCCCCTGGATTGAGATCGGGGTGATACTTCTTGGCCATCTGCCGGTAAGCTTTTTTGATATCAGCGTCCGAGGCGCCTTTTTCCACGCCGAGGACTTCATAGTAATCTCTTTTTGTGTCTGCCAAAGTCATTCGTCCTTTCGCTGCTTTCCAAAGTATGCGGATACTGCCTGCCAGCATCTGTCAAGGCCGTACAGCAGGAATGATTGGGACGAGGTACTGCGCCCACCGCCCCAATCATCTTTTATGCTTATCTGCCAAAAAGACAGATCGTGTCAGATTAGTTGTTCTCGACGTCGTTGTATCCGCCATTATTATCGTCAAAGCCCGCGTCATACGCGCCGCCGTTGTAAGCGCTGCCCTGCGGTGCACCCTGCGCGCCCGCGTCCTTATAGAGCTGCTCGCTGAGCTTGTAAAGCTCCTGCTGGAGTGCATCGGTCTTTGCCTTGACTTCGCTGGCGGGAGCGCTGTCCTTCGCGGAGCGGAGATCGGCAATCTTGGACTGCACGGTGGACTTAGTACCGGAATCGACCTTGTCACCCAGATCGTCCAGCAGCTTCTCGGTCTGATAGATGATCTGATCGGCGTTGTTGCGGATATCCACTTCTTCTCTGCGCTTGGCGTCCTCGGCTGCGTACTTCTCAGCGTCCTTAACAGCTCTCTCGATATCAGCCTTATCCATAGAGGTGGAAGATGTGATGGTGATGTGCTGCTCCTTGCCGGTGCCTTTGTCTCTGGCGGATACGTTCACGATACCGTTGGCGTCAATGTCAAAGGTAACTTCAATCTGCGGAATGCCGCGGCGTGCGGGAGCAATACCGTCGAGATGGAACACGCCCAGCAGCTTGTTGTCTCTGGAGAACTCGCGCTCACCCTGGAGTACCTTGACTTCCACGGAAGTCTGGTTGTCGGCAGCAGTGGTGAAGACCTGAGACTTCTTGGCCGGAATAGTGGTGTTTCTCTCGATGATCTTGGTGCAAACCTCGCCCATCGTCTCGATACCCAGCGAAAGCGGGGTAACGTCGAGCAGGAGCAGACCCTCTACTTCGTGATTAAGAACACCGCCCTGAATGGCTGCGCCAAGTGCGACGCATTCGTCAGGATTAATGCCCTTGAACGGCTCCTTGCCAATCAGATTCTTGACAGCTTCCTGCACAGCGGGGATTCTGGAAGAACCGCCGACCATGAGGACCTTGTCGATCTGACCCACGGACAAACCGCTGTCGGAGAGCGCCTGACGTACCGGACCCATGGTCTTGTCAACCAGGTCAGCGGTCAGCTCGTTGAACTTCGCTCTGGTGAGCGTAAGGTCAAGATGCTTCGGACCGGTGGAATCGGAGGTAATAAAGGGCAGGTTGATCTGAGCGGTGGTCATGCCGGAAAGTTCGATCTTAGCCTTTTCTGCCGCTTCCTTGAGTCTCTGCATTGCCATCTTGTCGCCGGAAAGATCAATTCCGTCGCTTCTGCGGAACTCTTCACAGATCCAGTTGATAATTCTCGCGTCGAAGTCGTCGCCGCCCAGACGGTTGTTACCGGCTGTTGCGAGAACTTCCTGCACACCGTCGCCCATCTCGATGATGGAGACGTCGAAAGTACCGCCGCCAAGGTCGTAAACCATGACCTTCTGATCGGTTTCCTTGTCAATTCCATAAGAAAGCGCGGCAGCAGTCGGCTCGTTGATGATTCTCTTGACATCGAGGCCCGCGATCTTACCGGCATCCTTGGTCGCCTGACGCTGAGAGTCAGTAAAGTAAGCCGGAACAGTGATAACCGCACTGGTGACCTTCTCACCGAGGTAAGCTTCGGCGTCTGCCTTGAGCTTTTGCAGAATCATCGCGGAAATTTCCTGGGGCGTGTACTTTTTGCCGTCAATCGAAACCGTGTGGCTGGTGCCCATCTCTCTCTTGATGGAAGAAATGGTTCTGTCGGGGTTGGTGATAGCCTGACGCTTTGCGACAGTACCCACCATTCTCTCACCGGTCTTGCTGAAACCGACAACGGACGGCGTGGTTCTCGCGCCTTCGCTGTTGGGGATAACGACGGCTTCGCCGCCTTCGATCACTGCTACACAAGAATTTGTCGTACCAAGGTCAATACCGATTGTCTTTGCCATAATAAATTCCTCCTATTGATAAATAACATGTCGTTTTTTATTAAAAATAAACTGATCTGACGATTTTATGATTACTCAGCCACCTGCACCATAGCGGGGCGAATGACTTTATCGCCGAGCTTGTAGCCCTTCTGGAGCACCAGCGCAATCGCACCGGATTCCACACCTTCGGCGGCCACCGTGGCCACGCAGTGATGGAGATTCGGGTCGAAGGTCTCTCCAGCCACGCCAAACGCAGCCACACCAAGCTTTTCAAAGGCCTGCACCGCCTGTGTGTTAATCATTTCCACACCCTTGCGCATATCCTCGGCCGAGGCATTCTGCACGGCCAAAGCCCTCTCGATATTGTCGATAATGGGGAGCAGCGCCGTCACACCGGCCGCTGTTGCGTCCGCGTAAATCGCGTCTTTCTCGCGCTGAGAGCGCTTACGGAAGTTGTCATACTCCGCCGCCAGTCTCAGACGAATATCCGTCAACTGCGCCAACTCCGCTTTGACCTTCTCAGTCTCGGCCTGCGCCGCACTGAGAGCCTTCTGCAAGGCGCTCACATCGACCTCTTCGGGGGCCTTTGTTTCCTCCGGTGCCGACTTGGGAGCGTCTGCTTTCGCTTCTTCCTCCTTCACCTCTGCGGAAGTGGTCTTGGTTTCTTCTGCTGCATTTTCTTCTGCCTTTTTCTTGCTGTTGAACAAAATTAGCAGCCCCTTTCCAAATGTAATATGTGTTTCCCCTGTGTTGTCGGTCTATCGTCCGAGAATATCCTTGAGCATATTGCCCACGGCTCCGGCAAAATAATCAACATAGGGAATCAGCCTCGCGTAATTCATTCTGGTGGGTCCCACTACGCCAATCCAACCGGCGGTCTGACCCCCGCCGTAATAGCGTTCTGTAATCATTGCCGTACCTTCCAGCTCAGGTCGGTGCGACTCGTTGCCGATAAGGATACACGTCCTGCCGCTGTTGGCAAACCCGTTGCCTTCACCCAGCAAATCCGCGACCGCACCGCGCTTTTCCATGAAATCCATAATGCCCGCGAGCTGCCATTCAGCAAACACACCGCGTGCCAGCATGCTGGACTGACCCTCCATAATGACCTGCATCTCTTTGGATTCCTCCGCGCACTCCCGCGCCGCCGTCACCAGCGGCTCCATGATGTGCCACAAATCTCCCAGCCGGAACGCCGTTTCGGCGATAAATTCATCATCAATGCTGTCGAGGGGAACGCTCAGCAGCCTGTCGCGAAGCACCGCACGAAATTGATCCAGCATATCGGGTGTCACATCGCTGTGCAGCCGACAAATGCGGGTTTTGAGAATCGTAGGGGAAATCATCAGCAGGAGCATCACAGAACGTGAACCGATAAACATCAGCTCGACATTGGTAATCACGGGGTGCTCATCTTCGGGGTTGGTAACCACTGCCAGAAGTCCGGTCTGCTCAGCAATAAGCGACGCGGTGACTTCCAGAAACTTATTGGGGTCATAGCTAAATTCTGAAAGCCTGCGGTCAATCTCTCCCTGCAATTCCAGAGGCAGCTCATGATTGCCCATCATCAGATGATCGACATAGAGACGATAGCCGCGCTGAGAAGGAATCCGACCCGATGAGGTGTGAGGCTGTTCGAGATAACCGCTCGCCACCAGCTCTGCCATATCGTTGCGAATCGTGGCCGACGAAACGGTGTTTTCCATCGCCGCCGCCAGCGCCCTGCTCGCAATAGGTTCGCCTGTGCGCACGTAGCTTTCAATAATCGAAGCCAAAATCTTGAGTTTTCTTGCCCTCGGTTCCATTGAACCAAACCGTCCTTATCTAGGGATAACGCAGAATAAGTCGATTCAGCGTATCCCTGGGTTTCTTTCCCTTTCGGATTCTTTGCGATTAGCACTCTCGATGGTTGAGTGCTAATCGTTGTTTATAATTTACCACTTCTTTGTGCTCTTGTCAAGGGGGTAATGTGAAGAATGTGTGAATTGATTATTATTATTTTCTGATGCCACCACGATTCCCACTATGAAACGGTAATATTAACACGGATTTTCATGGAAAATGAACAAGGCACAAAAACGCAGCCAATTTTGACAAGACAAAATCGACTGCGCTTTTTGGACTGCAAACTATCTACAGAAAGGCTTTCATGCTCTCAGCCATTCGCTCTTCTACGTCAATGAGGCGCTCCGCCATATTACGTGACTTACGGTCGGCCTCAGTGTATTCGTTGAGATACCCGCTAAGCGATTTTACGCCCATGTTGCAGCCGTCCGTCATCAGACCCGCGACCGTCTTGTCGTCTGCGCCCATTTGGAGCTTGACATTGGTTTTAATCCACGACATACCTTTGGCAATCGGGTGCGGCTCTTTAGTATCACAGCCGTATTCCAACAGCAATTCGTGGGTTTCGTCACCCAGTTCGTTGTGCTCGGCACGACTGCGCTCCAGCACCTGCTTCAGATGAGGGTCTTTGACCGTGTCGATGACGTCATCAATCGAGCTGACCCCCATTTTGATACCCGCGTTGCACTCTCTGAGCAGTTTTTTGGTATCTTCGGTGTGTTTGTTCTCATAAGATTCCATAACAAAAGCACTCCCTTCCAAATGATTTGCAACCATATCATTTGCAGGAGTGCTTCGTTTTATACACATGCCAAAAGAACATTATTCAAATTCAAACGTGACGACCTCGCCCTTGGCCAGGGACTGCGGCACGTCAATCACCCGTTGGTTGGATGAACCGCGAAATTTTAGTTCCAGATCGAGTTGATCTTTCACAAAGGGACCGTCGATGAGCACATCAGTCTGTTGAAGCAGCGCCATGACGGCAGGCTCCCGCTGCGCCCGTTCCAGCAATTGTTCAAAGGTATAACCGGTATAGGCAATCACGTCACGCCCCGCTCCGTGGACCTTGGCGGCCAGATCCGCCAGCGGAGCGGGCTGTTCAAAAGGGTCACCTCCTGAAAAGGTCACACCTTTGAGCAGTGGATCACGCATCATCTCATCAAACAATTCATCGGTATCTGTCTCATAACCACCCGCGAAATCGTGGGTCTGGGGATTCTGACAGCCCTCGCAGTTATGGCGGCAGCCTTGGGTAAAAACAGTATAACGAATACCGGGACCGTCTACCACCGATTCCGGCACAATGCCTGCCACACGCAGTTTTGCCATATGAAATAACCTCCACGTTTATGATAAAGGGATCAAATCCAGCCGCTGTTCTCCCCGACCGTCACGTACCAGTTCGACGCACCATTCCCGCAAGACATTTTGCGCGCCGTGTTCGGAAAAATCCCTCGTCAGCTTGGCCGCCAGATTCAAGCGACTGAGAATGGCCACTGTTGCGCCATGCGGACGCGATAAAAAGCGGATCGCTGCCATTTCGCCGCCCCATTCACGCGTCAGCAACCACGAGCTGTGCAGTGCGGAAACAACCGAGCCACATGCCCCACTGAAAAACAAATACTCCGCGCACCCGAAGCGAGCCGTAACCATCAGCGCGGTCAGACTGCCGCTCACAGTCAGACACAGCGCCGCGTTGAGCATCAGCAGCAACTGGCCTCGTTCGCCGCTGAGCCCATAGGCAAGCGTTCCTTCCCGCAGACAGCATACAGCCGGCAACAACAGCAGCAACCACACCACACATTTTATCGCCATCAATGAAAGGCCGAACCCAAATGTCTCAATGATATTAGGCTTCATGGAAGGAATTTCCTTTTCTGTACGCAAAAAGCTGGCTGCGACACTATACATATCCCGCACAAACGCGGTGCGAAGATAAATGGCAGCCAATGCCGCGACCGCTGCGCAAAACAGCAGTACTATGCCTTCCCCATCGGCGCTGTTGCGCAGCCACAGAACAAAGGCGGCCGCCGCGACAGCTGCTGGAAGAATATATTTCAGGCAGAGAGCATAACCAATCTGCGCACTCTCTGCCTGACAATAGGATAATTTTATCATTCCGCGTGACAATTTCATCATGGAACCGTCCTTGTAAAAAGATCAGAGTCAATGTAAGTGTCTGCGGAATTTAGCTGTTTATTCTTTCGAAATCAGCAATTACAGTGCCTTGATCTTGGCACACACCAAGTCTCCCATCTCCGAACAGGATACCTTTTGGAAACCTTCCACATAGATATCCGGCGTACGTGCTTCTGTCAGTACTTCGGCCACAGCCTTTTCAATGAGTTCGGAAGCATCGGGTTGGCCGAGAGAGTATTTCAGCATCATGGCAACAGAGAGAATGGTAGCCAGCGGATTGGCAATATTCTGTCCCGCGATATCGGGAGCCGAGCCGTGAATCGGCTCATAAAGCCCCGCACCGGTCGCACCCAGCGAAGCCGAAGCCAGCATACCGATGGAACCGGAAATCATGCTTGCCTCATCGGAGAGAATATCCCCGAAGATATTGGATGTGAGAATCACATCGAACTGTCCCGGGTTGCGGACGAGCTGCATGGCACAGTTATCCACATACATAAAACTGAGTTCCACCTCAGGGTATTCCTTGGCCATCTCCTTGACAACCTCACGCCACAGACGGCTGCTCTCCAGCACATTGGCCTTATCCACGGTACAGAGCTTTTTGCCGCGCTTCATGGCCATGTCAAAGCCGATTCTTGCGATTCGCTCAATCTCGGTCACGGAGTATTTTTCAGTGTCATACGCCGCCTCGACGCCGTTTTCCTCTAAACGTCCGCGCTCACCAAAGTAAATGCCGCCGGTCAGCTCACGCACAACCATAATATCCAGCGAACCGTTGATGATGTCAGCACGCAGCGGCGAAGCCTCGCGCAGCGGCTCGAAAATGCGGGCGGGGCGCAGGTTGGCAAAGAGTCCCAGCGCACTGCGAATGCCCAGCAAACCCTTTTCCGGACGGACGTTGCCGGGCAGGCTGTCCCACTTAGGACCGCCAACGGCGCCGAGCAAGGTGGAATCCGCCGCCTTGCACTTGGCAACGGTCTCATCCGGCAGCGGAACGCCGGTCGCGTCAATAGCGCTGCCGCCCAGCAGTGCTTCGTCATATGTCACGGTAAAACCGCACTTTTCAGCAGTCACGTCCAGCACCTTGATGGCCTCATTGACGATTTCGGGGCCGATGCCGTCGCCCTTGAGGACGGCTATGTTATAATTCTGCATGTGTCATCAATCCTGTCTCTACATAATCAATTTCACTGCCTGCGGCAGTCTTGAACATTATTATATCGCAGTGACATGAAAAAATCAAGCGCTGATATGCAATTATTCTGAATTTGCCCCGGTTCGCTGGTGATCTTGGCGCGTTTTGCTCGGCAAGGGCGCTGCCCTTGACCTGCCATTTGATAAAAATCAACCCATCTGCTAAAAATGACTTATCACAAAAAATAATAGAGATACAATTCCTCCAAACCCGCTTTTGCGTGCTGATAACGACAATTCTTGGGCGGTTCATCCTGCACGACACGGTAAATCTTCTCATTTGCACCCATTCTGATGTTGGTAATTCTGCTCCTGTTACAGTGGTATTCCTCACTCAACCCCACCTCAATTTCGTACACCTTATCTCTGATTTCCGTCAGCAGTTGTTTGGGTTGTCCTGCACGGACCACTTCACCGTCCCGCAGCAGCACAATTTCCTTGGCGATAAATTCGATGTCAGATACAATATGGGTTGCAATGACAATAATTTTGTTTTCCGAAAGCGTGCTCAGAAGATTGCGGATACGGATCCGTTCGCTGGGATCCAGACCGGCCGTCGGCTCGTCCATCATCAAAATTTCCGGGTCATTCAGCATAGCTTGGGCAATCAGTATTCGCTGCTTCATACCGCCCGAAAAAGAACCGATTTTCTTGTCTTTCTCCGACCACAGATTCACCATGTCCAGCAGCTCGGCAATTTTACCCTTGGAGGATTTTTTATCCATCCCCTTCAGCGCCGCCATATACCACAGAAATTCCTCTCCGGTGAAGTTGTCGTACAACGTCTGCTGCTGAGGCATATAGCCCAGAAGGGCTCTGTAGTGATCTTTCATGTTGTGAATGTCCGTGTCATTATATAACACTTGTCCACTATCGGCTTTGATGTTGTCCGTCATGATATTCATGAGCGTGCTCTTCCCGGCGCCGTTTGGGCCGAGCAGACCGTAAATGCCGGGCGTAAATCTCTGATTGACGTTGCTGAGTGCCGCTTTCTGACCGCCATAGGTCTTACTGACATCCTTGATCGTTAATTCCATATGCTTTCCTGCTTCTCTCTTTTATAAAATTCTCATCACAAGCAATGTAACACTTGTATGGCAAAAGTACATAACCAAGCCCGCAACGATAACCACTGTGCTCATAAAGACGGAAGTGACAAATTCATTCTTTGTCCGGCGTGCCATCAATGCTGTCAGCATCACAATGCCCGTATCCATGAGCAGCTTGACAGTGTAAATGATGACCAGCAGTTGCAGTATTGTCATGCTGCTGTCTATTTGCCATTCCACCAGCAAATTCAACTGCTGCCCCCCACACGCTAAATCCAGTACCTGTGCATAACCAATCCAGCTTGGCAGCTGCGCAAGGAAAAACAGTATGACAGTCAAAAAAATGATACACTTCCGCTTGGCCCACATCAGCTTTTCGCGGCCGCTGCGAGTCGTGTTCACCAGATCGGCGATTTGCTTGTCTTGATCGGAAGCCATCAGGCCCGATGTCAACATAATCAAAACAATTGCCGACATCATAAAGAGCAGCACGTCTCTGTCAAATCGCTTTATCACGCAGGACAGATTCATCTCGTCAATCCAGTAACGTTTTGCTTCAGGGTGTGCCAACAGCTTTTCATACTGCACGGTTAAACGCTGATAGCCCGCTTCTTTGTCCCATAGCTCAAACATCAGCTGCGTTGCCAGACCCTTGTCACCGGCCTCGTTTGCCTCGTTCATCTGCTGCTCCAGCAGCGCGACAGCGTGACCCGCCTGCTCGATGTATGTTTGGGATTTCTCTGCGTTAAAACGCCCCTTGAGGTTGGCTAGGTACATATGATAAACCGCTTCGCCCTCAAATCCGTAATCCCGCGGCATATACGCGGTCACAGACCCGCCGATAACCAGTGCCAAAGCTGCGGGCAGCACCCATTTGTTCTGTTGCAGCAGCAGCTTGTAAAGCTCGTTGACAAAGAGACTTTGAACGTGAAGCAAATAGGACAATTGCCCCCTCAGCCATGTCAGCAGGCGGAAGGCTCGCTTGCTATTTCCGGTTTGATACCGCACGGCAAACAGCCATGTGCTCACCGCCATCGTACCAAACAGCAATGCAAGATTCACAGTCAGCGACATATCGTTCTTTTCCACCGGGATTCCCATCAGATTGATGTTGTGATACATGCCAATATAATTTTTCATATCCCAAGAGTGGAAAACATTGATGCAGCAAAGAAAGTCAAAGCTTCCGTTCACCGTCAGATTGGCGGCAAAAAAATACTGCGCAGCCAACCATGCACAAGACGTTATCCAAACAGCCAGCATACCGTCACACACCACGCCGCAGAAAAAAACAACACTTCCTATCACCATGGCCAGCACCATTCGGTGCAGCACAGTGACTGCAATGCCCTGCCACAAGGTATAGGCGTGCGGGCAATCGCGAAAAAGCGGCAGACTCTGCACTGATGAGGACAAATTCCCCAACGAGTCAACGACACCATAACAGCATACAGTCATCATCTCCTGCGCTGCCGTAAATCCTGCCATAAGCAGCAGCAAAACACACCATTTCGACAAAAGCATTTTCCGGCGGCCGTTCCGCGTGGTACGCAATATGGCCATACGGCCTGTACGCTGTTCTTTCAAATAGAGATATTCCAGACAGACAAAGGCAAACACCGTGCAAAAGAAAATGCCATAGGTATATTGTGCGTACTCCTCCATACCCACATTGTATTTCGCGTCAATCCACGGACGGGAGAGGCGGCTGTAATCCCGCTCGGTTTTCTCCACGTTGCGCCGCAGAAAGACAGGGGTATCTTCGTCAAAGTTTGCCATCAGTTCCTGCCCGCGCTGTTCCATTTCGTCCAGATAGGTGCGATAGGTCTCGATATATTGCTGCTGCGCTTGTTGTCTGACTTCGTAGTAGTATGCGCTTTTATTTTCGATATGATATAAAATACAAACAATATTCGCGGCCAAAACCGTCGCCATCATCACCAGAAATACCTTGTCCCGCCATGCTTTTCTCAGTTCTCCGACAATCATGCTCAATCCTCATATTCTTGCAGCGCTTCATAGGAACGCGTGGCAGCGAGATCAATCTTGATTTTCTCTCCATGGCAGTTCAGCACATCGTCAAGAGAAAAATGATAGATCGACCATCCATCATCCCCGTTCACTATCTCCACATATATGCCATCAGGTCCAAATCCGTTGAACTTACCCCATGACTCATTTCTGGGATACACAAATGCAGAAACCTCCCTGGCGTCCGATGAATAGATGGTGACATTGATACAGGGTTGTTCAGCGTCTTTTAACACCTCATTCAAAAGACCTTCCTCTGTGATAATATTGTCATAATGTAAATTTCCATCCGAAAGGATCACATAATCACCGCAGCTTTGCAGCCACATATATTGCGGTACGTTGTCCAGCCAGACCTTTTCGTCAGTCAGATCATAATTGATGCTGTAGAGCGGCAGCGGATATGTCTTGTCGTCATTGTGCGCCGTATCAAACAACTGTAAGATCAGTTTATCCTTCAAAAACGTCACACGATTGATCAGTGTTGTTTTGCTGTAACCCTCTGGCACCGGTATTTCTTCCATAGTTTCCGTCTCGATGTTGTAGAGATACTGTTTGCAATCAATATGTGGGCTCTCCTCTGTTTCATCATGATGCTCTACCAATGTCACCTCAAAACAAAGGTAATTCCGATAGGCCAGCAACTGGGAAAAATTAGTTGCCGCGTACTTGGGGGCGGTGGCAAAAATAACCTTCCCGTTCTTGTCGCTCATGTGAGAGGACAGTGCTACGGCCTTAATGGTACTTACATCATATACATCCGTACCATTTTGCTGTTTTCCCGGCACCTCGTAATAGAAAACGCCTCGATGAATCAACCAATGAAAGACCTCTTCCTCATTGCTTGTAGTAAAAACGGCATCCTTTTTGCTTCCGTCCTTTTTGACCCGATACAGGGTGCAGGATTTTGTCGGAAGAGCGGAACGCATAAAATTAGAAAGGACATAATACACATATCCGTCATAGTATTGCAGATACGATAGTTCCATGTTAAACTTGTCACAGAAAGCATTGCATTCTGCGCGTTTGTCGTTATCCGTCTCCTTATCGTGCAGACAATTTGGCTTGCTGCAAAGCGGCACGAGCGTTTTCTTGGCCGTGTTGTAATAGTAAATAAAGTTTTCCTGCATCAGATACTGACCCTCACCGTCTGACTGAATCTTCTTCCAATAGTCGTGATCGGTGACATAGGAATACTGGCAGTCAGTTGCCAGATTAAATTCCATACCGTAATCCCGCCTGTGTCCGCAGCCGCTTCCCAAGGCAGTCATAACTACCGCCAGCAGCAAGGCCGCTATGGTTTTGACAACTTGTTTTTTCATTTCAACATTCTCCTTTGCTCTTATGCTTTCATATTGTGAATGCAAAAAGATATCCGTTCGTTACAAAATCCCAAAACGATTCAGGTGGCAGACAATAAAAAAAGCCCCATCAAGGAATCAGCTAAAAATCCTTGATGGGAGCCTGTGTTACATATTACAGCACGTTTTCACTCAGATCGGCCAGATTATAAGGCGTCTGCTGATAGACGTAGTAGTTCAGCCAATTGCAGAAGAGAAGATTAGCGTGCGCTCGCCACGAATGGTTCGGCACGGCACATACGTCATCGTTGGGGAAATAATTGCAGGGAATCTCCGGCTTAAGACCGCGGTTCATGTCGCGGAAATACTCGTTGGCGAGCGTCTGGCGGTCATATTCTAAATGGCCAAAGGAAAAAAACTGTCGCCCGTTCTTGTGCCCGACCAGTGAAATACCCGCTTCCTTCGACGTGGAGAGAATAATCAGTTCTTCGTGCTGCTCAATATCGTCGCGGGAAATCTCAGTGTTGCGGGAATGAGGTCCCCAATAGAAGTCATTAAACCCCCTCACAAGCGGATGGAGCGGCGCGGTGACGCGGTGGCGATAGATGCCTGACAGCTTCTGCGGCAGGGTAATCTTGTTGATACCGAAGTGGTAATACAGCCCTGCCTGCGCCCCCCAGCAGATGTGCATGGTGGAATAGACGTTGCGCTTGCTCCACTCCATGATTTCACAAAGTTCCGACCAGTAGTCCACCTCCTCAAAAGGCAGCTTTTCCACGGGCGCACCGGTGATAATCATACCGTCGTAACGGTTTTCCCTGATGTCGTCAAAGGTTTTATAGAAATCCAGCAGATGCCGCATGGACGTATTTTTTGCCTCGTGCGACGCGGTTTGCAGCAGCTCCACTTCCACCTGCAAAGGAGAATTACTCAGCAGACGAAGCAACTGCGTTTCGGTCTCCACCTTGGTGGGCATAAGATTGAGAATGACAATTTTCAGCGGGCGGATATCCTGCATCGTGGCGCGTTCTTCAGTCATGACGAAGATGTTTTCGTTTTCCAAAATTTTCCGTGCGGGCAATTCGTTGTTGATCTTAATAGGCATAACGCTATCACTTCCCAGATAGAACAAATCAAATCGTTCAGGATTTTTTGTTGTAACGCCTATTATACAACAAATCTTTTCTTTTGTAAAGCGGTTTTTGATATGTTTGGGATTGTTTTAACAGATTCTTAAATTTCAAAGTAAATGCACGCCAGAGGTAGGAAGGATGTTGCATTTAGTT
>CAMHEZ010000041.1 GCA_946184295.1 uncultured Clostridia bacterium
TAATAGCTCATGGCGTTGAGCAGGGAATACTGCTGCTCGTCGGTCAGATAGGACAGTTCCACAGCAGGACGGAAGGCTATCCGGTATTCATCGACCATTTGAAGGATTTCCGGCACAAGTTCCGTCAGGCGAATGTAGCGACGCACTTGTTCGTGACTATCACCAGTTTGTCTTCCGATTATTGATGTTGCTAATGCTTGCTTACCAGACAACTTCTCCACCAGTGGTGGAGAAGTTAAATCTGTTCGTTCTCCCTGTCGCTTCATCGCTTCCAGCCGCATTTTATAGGCAAATGCCTTTTCACTTGGCAGAATCACCGACCGCTGCAAATTGCTCTCCACCATGATAATCACGGCTTCGTCGCGCGTCAGTTCCCGCACTTCGCATTTCAGGGTGGTCAGCCCTGCCAATGCACACGCGCGGCAACGTCTGTGTCCGCTGATCAATTCATATCGCCCGTCCTCCTTGCGACGCACCATTGTCGGCGTCATTACCCCGTTGCGCTGGATACTCTCCACGAGTTGAGCCATGTCATCATCGTCCAGCACCTTGAAAGGATGATCGGGAAATTCGTCGATTTCCGACAGGGGAATGTCCTGAATCCGGCTCTGTTTGGCTTCCTTGCGGCTCTCGTCCGTCTGAAACAGGTCATCGTAGGCGGTCAGTTCGATTTTTCTCTCTTTGCCTTTTGCCAATCTCATCGACCTCCCTTGCAAACTTCGCGTATGCCTGCGCCACCTTGCTGCTCTTGCTGTAAACCACGACGCTGCTTCCGTCGGCGGTCGCCTCCACAGCGCGGACGGACATGGGAATGCTCGTGTCGAATACCCTGATGCGCGGCGCATAGGTGGATTTGACAATGCTGTCGATTTCCCTGCCGATAACCGTGTTGGGGCGCACCATCGTCATCAGAATCCCGTCGATTTGCAGGCTCGGATTGATGGTCTTGCGCACTCTGGAAACCGTTTGCAGCAGCAGTTCCAGTCCTTTCGCGGAGAGATAATGTTGCTGGGTGGGAATGATGACGCTGTCCGCCGCCGCCAGCGCGTTGAGCGTCAGCACACCGAGCGACGGGGTGCAGTCGATTAGCACATAGTCGTAGTCGCGCTTCACCGTGTCAAGGTACTGCGACAGCAGCCTCTCGCGGCTCATGGCGTTCACCATGCGGACTTCCGTGCCGGACAGCAGAATGTTCGACGGCAGCAGGTCAAAGCCCTCCGAGTGGTGAATGATGCCTTCGCGCGGGTCAAAGGGCGTGTCGTCCATGATATTCTGGATGATGTTGCCCACCGTCACCGGCAGATCGTCCGGCTGGCTCACACCAAGAGATACCGTCAGGCTCGCCTGAGAATCCGCGTCCACCAGCAATACCCTCCGACCGAGCTGTGTCAGTCCCGCGCCGAGGTTTGCCGCCGTGGTCGTCTTGCCCACGCCGCCCTTCTGGTTGGCGATGGCAATGACTTTGGTTTGGTTCATGTGATTTGCTCCTTCCTCTGAAAAAATTTAGCCGACTGTGTCCAGACGGCTATGTACAAGTTTTTTGGCAACAAAAAAAGCCGTCCGTTTATGTGGGAAATACATAAACAAACGGCTCACGGGATTGTGCCTTATCTCGCAGGAACGCTCCTGACCTTTTTCACCTTCGCGCTGGCAATCTTGTAGATCAGCTCATCCACGCAGTCGGTGTATCTGCCTTGCCAGATCAAGTCATTTTTCAATTCGACAAGGCTATGTAACAGCAGGCGTTTTTCTTCGTTCGTCAGATTCACGCGAGTTTTCTTTTCAAACATGGGCAGTCCTCCTATATATAATGAATGGGGAATCAAGATTAGTCCTCTTTCTCGCCATTGATAATGCCAAAATGAGTAAGAGCATCCATAATGGCTGCCTCTTTTTCCGGAGTGGGGTGTTTTCTTGGATTCTTTAATTCTTCCACCGCGTTAGGCGCGTCGTACATGGGAAGTCCGAGTTTTCTCTTTACTTCGGCGATATAGACGGTGTGAACCTTAAATCCATACTTCTCCTCTATGTAATCCTGCATCAGACGATAGGTAACTTTGGGTTTCGGTTTACTGTTCTGCGCTTTTTGTGAAATTTCATCCAGTGGAATCTTGCCTTCTCCCTCGCCGAACTCCACGGTCAGGTGGATATGACTGTCCGGTTTTTTGTGGGAAAGTAATGCAACCGTCTCCACATTGGCCGTCCGGGGAAACATATCGACGGCGGTGTACTTTTCCAGCCGCCAGCCGCGTTCTGTCAGACGTGCCACGTCACGCGCCAGCGTCGCGGGGTCGCAGGAGATATAGACCAGCCGCTGCGGAGCCAGTTCGTCAATCAGCGCAATCACATCGACGGAACAGCCCTTGCGGGGCGGGTCAATCACGATTACATCCGGTGATATGCCACGTTGCTGCAATTGGCGCGTTCCCTCTGCCGCATCAGCACAGAGAAACTCCGCATTTTCGATGCCGTTTACCGCCGCGTTGCGACGCGCATTGTCAACCGCGTCAGGCACAATCTCAATGCCGTATACCGCCTTGGCGCTCTTGGCCATGCTCAAACCGATGGTACCCGTACCGCAGTAGAGATCGAATAACACCTGTGTACCGTCCAGCGCCGCATACTCCCTACCGCGTGTATAGAGCCGCTCGGCCTGTTCACGGTTCACCTGATAGAAGGAGAGCGGCGATATCTCAAACGTCACTCCGCACAGCACATCGCGGATGGTATCCGTTCCCCACGCCGTGCGGCATTTTTGACCGAGAATGACATTGTTTTTTTCGCGGTTGGAATTGATGACAATGCTTTTGATTTCGGGCGAAACCGCACGGATTCTGCGCACAAACTCGTCTTCCCTCACCAGACCGTTGGCATTCACCACCGCACAAACCATCATTTCGCCCGTGGCAAAGCCACGCCGCAGGTACAAATGCCGAAACCGCCCCTTGCCGGTAGTTTCGTCATATAAGTCATTGGGCGTATCGTTCAAAAAATTGGCTGTCACCTGCGCAATCGCGTTAAAAATCTCGGGTTGCAATTTACAATCCGAGAAGGGCACAATTCTGTGACTGCGCTCGGCATAAAAACCGAATACCGCCTGCCCCTTAGCCTCGCCGAAAGGCAGCTGTGCCTTGTTGCGGTAGCGGTCTGGACTGGCGGCAGCGATCAGTTCCTCCGCATCCAGATTGACCCCGCCAATACGCCGCATTGCGTCGTTGACCCGCTGTAATTTAATACGGCACTCCTCCACATAATTCAGATGACGGAAAGTGCAGCCGCCGCACTGCGGATAAGACGGGCAATCCGGCTCCACACGACCCCTTCCACTCACCAGAATCTCACGTATTTTGCCGATGGCATATTGCTTTGACACCTTGATAATGACCACACGAAGCCGGTCTCCGGGCGCAGCATGCGGCACAAATACGGCCATTCCCTCATGTCTTGCCACACCGCTGCCCTCGGCGGTCATTCCCTCTATCACAACGGTAATCTCATCGTTTTTTCTCACTGTAGGCATACGCAGCACCTCAACAAAAAATTTTCTCCCGTCATAAAATGACAAATATATCCCCTGTCGTTGTAGTACAATCAAACGCGCACGCAAAAGAAAAAGGAAATCACGGTATAAATTCACCAACGAATTCGCTCTTTCGTTTGCAAACTTACCACCGAAATTTCCGTTACGAATGATAAGATGTTCAATTGTAAAGCGAGGCTCTAGCAATCCAAAATCTCAAATCTTCCAAAAGGAATCGTATCCGGACGTTAACGTTCCTTCGGCAGTCCTGCAATTTCATACCGACTGCATCTCTGCCGTTTCCCTGCCCTACGCCGCAACACGAACCATCATCCCGAAGCATTCGCTTTTCTTTTTCGTCAGATATCAAACTTACTCAGCAAAACCGGAGTTAACCAGCTTGACCAGACCCTCGACTGCATTGCTCTCGTCGGGACCGTCGGCGATGATCTTGATGGTCATGCCGCCTACGATACCAAGGGACAGCACACCGAGAAGGGACTTAGCGTTAACTCTTCTTTCTTCTTTCTCTACCCAGATCGTGCTCTTAAACTCGTTGGCCTTCTGAATAAAGAAAGTAGCAGGACGCGCGTGCAGACCCACCTGATTCTGAACTGTTACTTCATTAACATACATTGTGACAACCTCCCAGTGGGAAATAGATGAAAAAATAGTTAATCATTGAGGTGGCAAATAACACCATGCTGCGCAGGAAACAACGAACACGTGCGGTTTCGTCATCTTCAATTGATACTGATATTATACCACAATTTTTACATTCGTCAACAACTATCATCAAACTTTGGCTTGATAAACAATAAAAACCATTTTCAGGTACCTCTCAGTTGTACATAATCACGATTCGTCAAAAATTATTGAGCAAAGCGTCACTAATCAACAGGGATGTTTTGTACTATCTTTACAATAATTTCAGAGATTCCTGCATAAAAAATGAATTTCCTGCATCATCTCATGATTTGCTTTTATAAATATATTTTATTATTGAATTATTTATTCAGTAAATAATTCACATAAATTTGTTATAATTTTGTAATTAATACGAAAAAATCACCAAAACGCGAAGAAACCTGAAAAAAGCAAAAGCTTGTACTATCCGACCAACTAGTAATACAATCAAGCGAAACAACATGCCAGAAATCCTATGGTTCTAAGAGGTTTTTCAAATGCCGCTTTTCCTCCTCTGTCAGCTCGGCCTCGCTGAGCAAATCAGGACGATACTTTGCTGTCTGCTCCAGCGCCATACGCCGCTTCCATTTTTGGATATTGGCATGATGGCCCGACAGCAGCGCTTCCGGTACGCGCATACCGTTCCACTCCGGCGGACGGGTATACTGAGGATGTTCAAGAAGCCCATCGTAATGGCTTTCCTCCTCAAAGCACACATTTTCAGCCAGTACACCCGGCACCATGCGACACACCGCGTCAGTCACAATCAGCGCAGGCAATTCCCCACCGGTCAGCACATAGTCCCCCACCGAGATTTGCATATCAACCATGCTGTCAATAATCCGCTGGTCAATGCCCTCGTAATGGCCGCACAGCAAACAGATATTATCATATGCCAACAGCTCCCGCGCAATGCTCTGATGAAAAACCCGTCCCTTTGGAGACAGATAAATCAATAGTGGCCGCGAAACACACTGGCGTGCCACTGCGTCAAAGCAAGCCGCAATAGGCTCCGGCTTCATCAGCATGCCCTGCCCCCCGCCGTACGGCATATCGTCCACATGGCGGTGCTTGTCATCGGTATAATCGCGGATATTGTGGCAGTTCACCTCAATAATGCCGCTTTTGCGTGCCCGGCCGATCATGCTCTCGTCCAGCACCCGCTCGCACATTTCCGGAAAGAGCGTCAGGATATCAATTCTCATTCGTCAAACAAACCCTTCATCTTGAAGATACGCATGGTTCCTTCTTCGAGAGAAACCCCTTTGACCACATCAGGAATCGCCGGAATCAGCACTTCCTTCCCGTCGTCAGTATTGATGTGATACACATCGTTGGCTCCGGTTTCGCTCACATCAGCCAGCCTGCCAATGTGTTCTCCCGTCTCATCGTCCAGTACCTCCAACCCGACCAGATCCTGCACGAAGTAGGTATCCTCATCCAACTCCACGTCATCGCGGTTCATGTAAAGCACCTTGTCCCGGAGTTTGTCCGCGTCGTCAATGGAATCCACGCCCCTGATTTTCATAATCAGCATATTCTTGTGAACGCGGGCTGCGGTAATTTCAATTTTCCGCGCTCCCTTATCCAGATACAGTTCGTCAAATTCCGCGAGAAATTCAGGCGAATCGGCCCACGGCTGCACCCGCACTTCGCCTTTCAATCCATGCGTGCCGGTAATTTTGCCTGTTTCCAGAAACTGTTTCATTTTTTCAATAGCCCCTTTCCGTCAAAGTCACAAATAACAAAAAAGAGGAACACATCCGAGCTGAACGGTAATCCCCGGGCAGCCTTCCGCGTCCTCCATAAACCAATTGGATTGTTTTGCCATCAAAGCGGAAATCAGTTGATTTCAACCATGACCTTCTTGTTTTCGCGAGTAGCGGCGGCGCGCATCACAGTACGAATCGACTTAGCGATCCGGCCCTGCTTGCCGATAACGCGACCCTTGTCCTCTTCGTCAACAAAAAGGGTAAAAACAATGGTGCCTTCCTCGTTGGGATCGGCTTCTTCCACTCTCACGCCGTCAGGATTCTGCACCAGACCGCGCGCAATAGCCTCAAGCAATTCTTTCATTAATCAACGTACCTCCCGCATGAATCTGATAAGGCAAATGACGCGGCAATCCGATCAAGCCGGATCGCCGCATTCAGAAAGGATTCTGATTAGAGAATACCTTCCTTTTTGAGCAATGTCTTTACGGTGTCGGTGGGCTGAGCACCGTTGGCGATCCATGCCTGAGCCTTCTCCTTGTCAACCTTGAACTCAGAGGGCTCCACCATGGGGTTGTAGGTGCCAATTTCCTCGATGAAACGACCGTCTCTGGGATATCTGGAATCTGCGACCACCACGCGGTAGAAGGGGTTGCCCTTAGAACCGATACGACGAAGTCTGATCTTCACTGCCATTCTGTATTCACCTCCATAATCAGGATAATCCTAAAGCTGATCTATCTCCCGACGTCACACAAACACACAAAGTATGCCGTCAGGATTCAAAACAATGCCTCGTCTCCCGCAGGAAACAAACGCATCCGCTTTTGACATAAAACTGTTGGTAATAGGGTTGCTTATCGTTTGCGGCCGAACCCGCCGGGCATTCCCATACCGTTCATGCCGCCCATACCGCGCATCATGTTGCGCATCCCTTTGCCTTTCTTACCGCCGACCTGCTTAAACATCTTCTGCATCATTTCCATCTGCTTGACCAGACGGTTGACGTCCTCGACCTTCATACCGCTGCCGGCCGCGATTCTGCGCTTGCGGCTGGCGTTGAGCAGATCAGGCTTCTCGCGCTCACGGGGCGTCATGGAATAAATGATAGCCTCAATGCGGTCGATCATCTTATCGTCAATATCCACCTCGCCCATATGCTGTTCCATACCGGGAATCATGGCCACTAAATTCTTGAGCGGCCCCATCTTCTTCATCTGCTGGAACTGCGCGAGAAGGTCGTTAAAATCAAAGGTGCTGGTTTTGAGCTTTTGCTGCAATTCCAGCGCATTCTGCTCATCAATATGCTGCTCCGCCTTTTCAATGAGACTGAGCACATCGCCCATGCCAAGGATACGCGAAGCCATACGGGACGGATGGAACTGCTCCAGATCCTCCTGCTTCTCACCTGTACCGACGAACTTGATGGGCTTGCCCGTAACCGCACGCACCGACAGTGCGGCGCCGCCGCGGGTATCGCCGTCGAGCTTGGTGAGAATCACACCGTCAATGCCCAGCGCGTCATCAAAGGCCTTGGCCACATTCACCGCGTCCTGACCGGTCATCGCGTCCACGACCAGCATGATCTCGTGAGGCTTGACGGCGGCCTTGACATTTTTGAGTTCGCTCATGAGCGCCTCATCAATGTGCAAACGGCCGGCGGTATCAATAATGACAGTGTCATTGCCGTGATCTTTGGCGTACTTCAAGGCTTCCTCGGTAATTTTGACAGGGTCAATCTGCCCCATTTCAAAAACCGGTACCCCCGCCTTGTTACCCACAACCTGCAACTGTTCAATAGCCGCAGGACGGTATACGTCACAGGCCACCAGCAAAGGGTGACGGCCTTCCTTTTTCATCATATAAGCCAGCTTGCCGGCATGGGTCGTCTTACCGGAGCCTTGCAAGCCGCAGAGCATCACGATACAGGGCGGACGGTTGGGAATCGCGATACGGGACGCCTCGCCGCCCATCAGCTCGGTCAATTCATCATTGACCAGCTTGACCACCTGCTGTCCGGGCGTCAGGCTTTCGAGGATTTCGGAACCGACGGCCTTCTCGGTCACGCGATTGGTAAAATCCTTTGCCACCTTGAAGTTGACGTCAGCCTCCAGCAGAGCCAGACGAACCTCGCGCATAGCCTCCTTGACGTCAGCCTCGGTAAGCTTGCCCTTTGAGCGCAGCTTTTTAAAAGCGTTCGTCAGCTTTTCGGTCAATCCTTCAAATGCCATTGTTCCATCTCCCAACCACTCTGTTATTTTAAATAGTCTTCCAATCGTTCGGCCAACGTGTCAATATCCGACGCGGTGGAGATAATCTCCTTCGGGGCGCGAATCTGATAAGCGCGCACCGCGACCTTCTCGGCGTTCTTGCGGATATCGGCGACAATAGCCAGCATTTCGCGGCGCTGACGCACGAGACCGAGCTTTTCCTCCATTGCCAGGAGCTTTCCCTCGGCGCGCTTGATCGTATCCCGCACGCCCTGCCGGGTAATCGTATCGTTTTCCCGGTAATGGCTGTCGGCCTCTCCGCCGCCAGCCTCACGGCGTTCCCGCCTTGCGATATTCTCGTTGTCGGAAATCTCACGGAGCGACAGATCGTCGTTATAGTAATAATCGAGCATATCGCGTTCTTTTTGTGTCAGGATATTGCCATAGACATCGAGAAGCACAGTAAATTCAGGATTGACAGCCAATGGTAATCCCCTCCTCGTGAATGGCGATTCAAATTGTAAAGCAAAAATCTTTACACGCGAATGCTGTTAAATTATACAACCTTTTCTTTCCGCTGTCAAGTAAAATCTTTTACACCCGTCCGCATTTTCCAAATTTTCCCCTCTGCACATTTTTTTAGATTTAATTAAGATATATTTTATCAGATATTACAAAAACCGTGAGGTGAGGCGTCAAATCACCGCCTTTCCTCACGGTTCCAAACATATTAAACCGTCTGCTTTATCCCACGACGGTGCAGTCGGTGACAAAATTCTGAATGCTCCAGATAGAAAACTGAGCGTCCACTTCGTCGCCGTTACCGTTAAGACGGCCAAAAATCTCGGCGCGGTAGGTCAGCGATTCGGAATCGTTGATGATAAACGTCAGAGAATCGCCGTACTGCCGGTAACCGTAGATCACATAGCAATGTCCCGTCATATATTGAGGGCGGTCACTGTACTGGACCAAAAGGATTTTGCCGTCATCAAGCGCATTCAAAAACACGTCCAGATCCGGATAATCCACCACATAAGGAACGTGATAAGCGTCCAGTCCCTTGTGCAGTTCGGTTGATGTCCAGCCATCCACATTGGTACTGGTACGGCGCATATCCTCCACCGTAACCGTACTGTTCTGATCGTACCAATGGGCGGCCATAGTGGCAATGGAGGGCATACAGTTCACAGAAGAGTAGGCGCCGGTATTTTTCTGGGAATAGAACCAATCGTAGTCCCTGTCGTTGACAACCAGTTTCTTTTCGAAATTGTACTTATCAGTCTCAGATCGGTCGTCAAAATACTGCGCGGTCCTTCCGGCGGCCACAATCACATCCCGCCTGGTATAATATCCGTCCCACTCATAATTATTGGCATAGCTCCAGTCGTTGTAGCGGCAGTTAATATATCTTTTGGCGTTAGCGATCGCATTGGTGACTGTGAAGCCGGCATAGGGCGCAAACAGTGACGAACCGCCATAGTATTCCATAAAGCCGTGCGTCATGGCACGCCTTACCCAGATACTGTCGGAATCCTCGACAGGAGTCAGTGCATGATCGCCAAAGCTCCGACTATACACAGGTCCTTCATTAGTAATACGGCACACCAGCTCCGCACCGTCCCTGCGGTTGAATTGATACGCCGGATCGTCACACATATCCGCAGCCACACCGGCAAAATCCACATCGCCCAATGCCGACCACTGATAAGAAGACCCTTCGATTTCCCGCACCGTACAGACATGATAGACCGCGCGAAGAATGGCGGCAAACTCCTGACCTGTGACAAACTTGCTTTGACGGCCATACACATTGCTTTCCGCCCGATCGATAACGGCACACGCCATATTCAGCACATTGGTCACATAAACCGAATCAACGTATTCATATTGATCGTAATTGCCATAGGCTGTCAGAATGCCAAGTTTAAGTGCCTTCTGATAAGTCTCACCCATCGCGCCTCCGACTTTCACATCAGAGATATCCAATTCTTCCTCGGCAATTCCCTCATACAGTCCGACAAACGTATCCACCGCATATTGCTCATCGGCCTGCTGCTCCAGCTCTGTCAGTTCCGGCTCCCATCCCGTCCGCTTGAGAATGATGGCACACTCGGTAAGCACCTCGTCCTCCAGCCACTGCAAATCGCCGGATTCTTCCTCCGTGATATTTTTGGCGCTGCTCATTTCCACACCTGTAATTTTCAAAGCATCCCGTCCGTCGGAAATAGACATCGTGAGATCATATGTGTGGTTAAACAAACCGTAATCCTCGTCCTTGGCAATTTCATAAACCACACTGAGCCTGCCGTCAGAAGCCTCAACGGTATGCTGTGCCAGCGCGGCATACGGGGCAAATATCTCCTCCAGCCGCTTGTTGAGCTCGTCCGCCTTGGCCAAGCCGGTCACTACAGGCAGACTCACGCCGCTGCCGTCGGCAACCGTATCGACCGAAACGACCTTATCCCGACACCCCGACAGCGCCACCAGCAGCACCAGTGTCGCCGCGACCGCCCATTTTCTGAACGCATTTCGTTTTCCAATCATTGCGTCATCCGTCCTTTTGCTTCATCGTTTTGTTGCGGCGTCTCCCATAAACCTGTCAATTCCAGTGCCCTCGACCGCAGCGCATTTTGTTCATTGGCCAAACGACCGTCGCACACTTCCGTCAACAATGTACGCAGAAGCTGACCCAACCCCGGTCCGGGTGAAATGCCCATCGCCATCAAATCGCCACCGTTGATACGCAGATCGTTCAGACTCATGCAAGCGCTCTCACTGACCAGCTCATCGAGAATACACACCGCATTGTCCAGCGCGTCCAACCGACTGCGGTAAGCGGGCGACTGCCCCAGCACATCGGCGCGGTGCAACGCGAGTAACTGGCGCAGCACCTCCTCGCCGTACTTAACCAGCCGCCGATGCATCACACGGCGGGAAGGCTCAATCGGCTCATCGTGGCACCTGACCAACAATGTGACACGGGCGGCGGTCTTCTTGTCCGTGCGCAGATACCGGGCAAAAATATCGCCGCAGATCGCCGCACTGATATCGGCGTGCCCATAAAAATGTCCCACACCGTCTGCGTCTGTCGTCCTGCAATGCGGTTTGCCGCTGTCATGCAGCAATGCGGCCAACCGCAGCACCCTGTCTGGCGGTATGTTTGCCACCACTTGCAGCGTGTGTTCCCACACGTCATAGATATGATAAGGATTGTCCTGCCGGCAGTCAAACATAGGAGCAATCGGCGGAAGCACCTCGGCGATCACCTCACGGTATTCCCGCAGCACCTCGGCGGCATGAGCGCCGCACAGCAACCCGAACAATTCCGCCGTAACACGTTCCTTCGCCAGCAGCCCCAGACAATGCCTCTTGCGGCGAATTGCTGCGGCAGTGTCCGGCTCAATGGCAAACCCCAGCACCGACGCAAACCGCAGAGCGCGCAGAATACGCAGCGCGTCCTCGTGAAACCGCCGGTCGGGGTCACCGACACAGCGAATCACGCCCTGCCGGAGATCTTCCTCCCCCCCGAATAAATCCACAAACCCGGCTTCCGGGGAATAAGCCATGGCGTTGACCGTAAAATCCCGGCGGCTGAGATCGTCCTCGATGCCGTCAGAGAACATCACACTGTCGGGGTGACGGCCGTCGGAATATGTGCCGTCCACGCGGTAGGTGGTCACTTCCACAGGGAACCCGTCGGTAATCACCGTCACGGTGCCGTGCTTAATACCGGTTTCAATCACGCGGCAGCCCGCCGCTCCCGCAAACGCTTCTTCAATCTGCGCGGTGCGGGCATTGGTGGCAACGTCGTAATCCTTGGGCGTGTTTCCCAGCAGACTGTCTCTGACACAGCCGCCCACCAGATAGCTCTCATATCCCCCATCGCGCAACCGCCGCAGCACAAAGCACACATTGTCGGGCACGGGGACAGTGTGCGACGATCGGATTTCTTCCGTCATAAAATTCAGATACCCTCTTCACAAGATTGCCCCTGCCATTAGGGGCAATCAACAAAAAAATACAGTTGAATTTGTGGGGTCTTACACTTATAATAAGTATATCACTTTCTTCTGATAATTACAATCATTTTTTTGACAACAGGTGATATTCCATGCTTCCCATCAGTACAGCCGACCCGGAGCGTCTCCGCACGGCCTGTGAGCAAGTAACGGCAGCGGATCGCAGGCGTGATTCCATCGGCACACTCAGCGAGAAAACGCTGCACGCGGTGCTGAAACGCTATTACGAACCGGACCACGACCGTCACGAAATTCCCGTCGGATCCTATGTAGCCGACATTGTCGGTGAAGACGGCATCATTGAGATACAGACCCGCAGTTTTTCCAAGCTCCGTCCCAAACTGACCGCATTTCTGGATGTGGCCCACGTCACGGTAGTCTATCCGATCATCGTGGAAAAAACGGTCATCAGCATCGACGAAACCACCGGCGAATGGATTTCCAAACGAAAATCCCCCAAGAAAGGCAACCTTTACACCGCGGTACCTGAACTATACACATTGCGGGAACTGCTGCCCCACCCCCGCCTGACGCTGCGGCTGCCGCTGCTGACTGCCAACGAAATCCGTCGCTTTGGCGTGAGAACCAGACGCCGCAAAAAGCAGCGCACCCGCCGTGGCGAATATGTCTCCGATCTGATTCCCACCGATCTGCTGAGCGAAAAAGTCATTGCCGCTCCGCAGGACTACACCGACTTCATTCCTTGCGCGTTCCGTGAAGGACATACAACCTTTACTGCCGCCGCATTTTCAGAGGAAGCCTGCGTCGATGTCGGCTGTGGCCGGCGCATCATCAATCTGCTGGTCAAGATGGGACTGGTGGAAGCGGTGGGACAGCAGGGGCGCGCAAAACTGTATCGCGTCAATCCTCAGCGCCTCGAAACCGCGCTATAAAAAATAACCGAAAATCTCTTGAAAACGCATTGCTTTTTGACAATTGTTATGCTATAATAAATTAAAATTTTTTGGGAGGTATCTCTTTATGAAAAAGTTTATCCAGGAATTTAAAGAATTTGCCCTCAAGGGCAACATGCTCGACCTTGCAGTCGGCGTTCTGATCGGCTCCGCCTTCTCGGGTCTGGTCACCTCTTTGACCAACAACATCATTCAGCCGTTGCTCAACTGCTTCGGCGCGGAGGACGCCACCAGTGGTGTGGGCAATCTCTCCATCAAGTTCTATAAGCTGGATATGCCGATTGGTCAGTTCCTCGCGGATGTCATCAATTTCATCATTATGGCGTTTGTCATCTTCCTCATTGTCAAGGGCGTCAACAAGCTTTCGGCTATTGGCAAGAAGAAGGAAGAACCCGCCGCACCCACCACCAAGACCTGCCCCTTCTGCGCGTCCGAGATTCCGCTTGCCGCCACCAAGTGTCCCCACTGCACCAGCGATCTGCCGGTTGAGGAACCCGCTGAGGAAAAGAAAGAAGAACAGCCCGTTGTCAAGAAGCCGGCAAAGAAGGGTTCCAGATAAGGCTGTCCGTGCTGATGAAACAAGTACAAACCAACTTACGCAATACACAAGCGCAGGAATACCGCAAGGCACTGCGGCTGGCCATTGCGCTGCCGGCCGCGGCGATTGTGACAGGCGTGCTGGTCATGCTCATCGGGCAGGAGAACTTCAGCCGCTTCATGCCGCCCTGCATGTTCTCGACGCTGACGGGCTGGAATTGTCTGTCGTGCGGCGCCACACGGGCGACCTTTGCGCTGCTGCACGGCGATCTGCGCACGGCATTCTGGTATAATCCGCTCTATGTCGTGTTTCTGCTCTGGCCGCTGTATCTTTACACGCGCCTGATTCTCTCACTCATCGTCAGGCCGTATCGCAAATATGTATTCAGTCCCACCCTTGCGCAGGGGATTGCCGTGGCGGTAGTTTGCATTGCTTTCTCCATCATCCGCAACCTGCCGTTTTACAGGGCGATATTCTATTGATAAGGAGCTGGTCATTCCATGTCCGGTAAAAGCCATTCTTCACGCTCAAGTGCTTCCTCTGCCAAGAAGAAAACCTCCGCGTCGACAAAATCCACTTCAGCCCGCAAAGGTAATTCGGGGAAAAAAACTACATCAGCCAAACGCAGCGCTTCCTCTACCAAGAGCAAAGGAAAGCTTACCATTGCACAGAGACGCGAACTGGAGCGCCAGCGGCAAATTACCCAGATTCTGGTAACCGTAGGCTGTCTGCTGGTTGCGCTGATTGTCATTATGATTTTTGTGTTGCTGTATGACAAACAGAATCGTGGTACAAAAACGGATTATACCTCGGGTACATCGAGCAGCGCGTCACAAACGCTGACCGCAGGCGTCTATCCGGCTTCCGAGAATTACACCATCGCGCCTGATGGCGAGCAGCTCAAAAAACCGAAATCGGGTGAAGAGGTAGCGGTGCTGGAAACCTCGCTGGGCACAATCAAAATCCGGCTTTTCCCCGAATACGCACCCACTGCCGTGGAAAATTTCAAAACGCTCATCAAGAAGGGCTACTATGACGGCATTATTTTCCACCGTGTCATGAATGATTTCATGATTCAGGGCGGCGACCCGACAGGCACAGGCCGAGGCGGCGAATGCGCGTTCGAGGGCTATGATGCCTTTGAAGATGAATTTGGTCGCAATCTCTACAATATCCGCGGTGCGGTTTCGATGGCGAATGCGGGTGCCAATACCAACGGCAGCCAGTTCTTCATCGTGCAGACCACGCACACACAGTATTACACCATTGGTGATAAGGAGACCTTCCTGAAAAACGGAGGCGCACAATGGGCGGCGGACGCCTACGAAGAAAGGGGCGGCACGGTATATCTCGACGGCCAGTTCCGTGCACTGGGACTCACCCAGAGCGGTCACACCGTATTTGGACAGGTATACTCCGGCATGAAAGTGGTTGACAAGATTGCGGCCGTTGAAACCGATGACAATAATAAGCCGCTGGAAGACGTGGTTATCAAGAGAGCATATCTTGAAACCGTCGAATAACTGAGTTTTGGCAACAAACAAAAATGCAGGCGTACGGACCGGTAAAAAAGTTCGAACGCTTGCATTTTTCATTGATGTATGGTATCATGAATAACGATATGACATACCATAATAGGGAGAGGGTTATCTATGGACGCAGCCATATTGGTGCTGCTGATTATACTTTCGGCCTATTTTTCAGCCACGGAAACTGCCTTTTCAGGCGTCAACAAAATCAGGCTCAAAAACATGGCTTCCGACGGCAACAAAAAAGCAGCCCGGGCTTTAAGGCTGACAGAAAATTTCGATAAGCTGCTAACCACCGTACTGGTAGGCAACAACATCGTCAATATTCTGGCGTCGTCCATTGCAACCGTGGTTTTCACAGCAATGTTTGGGGACGCAGGCGTCACGATTGCGACATTGGTGATGACGGTACTGCTGTTGATTTTCAGTGAAATTACCCCCAAAAGCATGGCCAAAGAGGCGCCGGAGCGCTTCGCCATGTTTTCGGCTCCGCTGATTTCGCTGCTGCAAACGCTGCTGACGCCGGTCAACTGGATTTTCACCATGTGGAAAAAGCTCATTGCCAAGCTCTTCAAAGTAAAGGGGGGCAGCGCCATCACTGACGACGAATTGATAACGATTGTAGATGAAGCGCAGAATGAAGGAGGCATCGGTGAGAACCAAGGTGAGCTGATCCGTTCGGCCATTGAGTTCAATGATCTGGAGGTCGTACATATTCTCACGCCACGCGTAGACATTCTGGCAGCGGAGATTTCCACTCCTCCCAAAAAATTCGCCTCACTATTCAAAAACAACCATTATTCCCGCATTCCGGTCTACAAAGGAACGATCGACAATATCGTAGGTATTTTGCATGAGCGCGATTTTTATGAGAAGATGTATTTTGACAATAACATTGATATTGCGTCAACACTGATTTCCGTGGAATACATTCCCAAGAACACCAAGATTTCGGAACTGCTGCGCATCTTCCAACATGCACGCTGTCATATGGCCGTGGTGGTAGACGAATTTGGCGGCACTGTAGGCATCATCACGATGGAAGACATACTGGAAGAACTGGTAGGTGAAATCTGGGACGAAAACGATGAAATCATCAGTGAGATCGAGCGCTGCGGCGATGGCGGTTATGTAGTAGCAGGCATTGCCTCGCTAAGCAAGGTATTTGAAATCATGGAGATTGAGGACGATGAAGAGACGGAAGCTGTCACGATCAGCGGATGGCTCACCGAACGTATGGGTAAAATTCCGCAGGTTGGCGAGGGAATCGAATTTAGAGGATACCGCATTTCGGTGTCCGAGGCAACGCCAAAGCGTGTGGTATATGTCAAAATCATCAAACAAAGCAACAAAACTGCATCTACCCAAACAAGATAAATCCATTATACAACATCGGGATATGCTGTTTTTCTGGCATATCCCGTCCCTGATTGCCTCTCACACAAAAAAATTTGCAAAAGGCCTTGACATTATCTCGTTTGTATGGTACAATTCTTTTCGGTTCCGATTTCAGTCGGTAAAATTGCTGATGTGGCTCAGTTGGTAGAGCAGCTGATTCGTAATCAGCAGGTCAGGGGTTCGAGTCCCCTCATCAGCTCCATTTCCGGACGCATAGCTCAGCTGGTTAGAGCGCCTGCTTCACACGCAGGAGGTCGGCGGTTCGAGTCCGTTTGCGTCCACCAGAATAGGTGAACAAAAAAGATGCACCTCCCCTAAAGCCCCGATTTTCGGGGCTTTTCGTGGTTTTAGGGGGCAAAAAACGGCAAGGTTTTTCCGTAGATGCATTTGGCTGATTTTGCGCCTTGTACGGACTCGAACCCCTGTTGCATCTTTTTTGAGCCTTGCTTCCCCCTTTTTTCAAGAAAATTCAATACTCAGTCAATCAAGCGTGCGGGTAGAAAATCTGTGCGCTTTT
>CAMHEZ010000042.1 GCA_946184295.1 uncultured Clostridia bacterium
GGGATATACTGTGGATGAAGTCGCCGCTATGATGAACAGTGTGATTGAGGAGGCGGCAGAAAATGGAACCAACTAAATATCGTATGGTGGTCGAAATATTGATGATGTTTTGAAGTAAGGAATTATGCAGACATGGATTATCAATATTCCCCTTAAAAAAATCCCGTGTAGAAACCCACTTTTCAAGAATGCTATCCTGAAAAATATTGTGAGGAGTCAATATGAGATTGGAACACGAATTTCCACCTGTTTTTAACACAGAAGCCAAGGTGCTGATTCTGGGCAGTTTTCCTTCGGTGCAGTCGAGAGAACAGCAGTTTTACTACGGTCATCCGCAAAATCGGTTCTGGCCGTTGCTGGCCAGAATCTGTCAGGAAGAATTGCCTCGAACCGTTACAGAAAAGAAAGCGCTTTGCCTGCGACACGGTCTGGCACTTTGGGACGTAATTAAAAGCTGTGAGATTCAAGGCTCTGTCGACAGCACAATTCGAAATGCCGCTGTAAATGATCTGCGTATCATTTTAGATCAATGTGATATTCAGCAAATCTTTGTCAACGGAGCCACGGCATATCGGCTGTTTGAAAAATATCAAAAAAATAGTATTCATCGGGATGCCGTAAAGCTCCCGTCTACCAGTCCCGCCAATGCGGCTTGGGGATTGGAAAGACTTTGGGAGCAGTGGAAAATCATCCGGGTATATATCACGGATTCTCAGTGAGCGAGATCACAAATAGAGATACTACCGCTTCTCACGCGAAAGCAGGTTCGTTTGCCATTCGGTGCATTTTTTATCATTTGATCATTCACTATTCCTTGCCGCATATTCCGACGGCAAGCAACCAGCTTTATGTGAAAAAAGTCATTTTTAATGTACTACAGCGCAGTTTTTGTGCTTTTTACCGGCTGGATTTTTCAAAACGCTTGACATTCTTTCCGCAATGCGATATACTGACAAATACATATTTTTGAAAGAATGAATTGTATTTTTTTCATAAAATGAAAAAAGCGAGAAGGATGATACTTATGGAAAAGATTCCCTTTGTCACACTGGAACAGCTTCAGAAGATCGACAAAACCTATCCCACCCCCTACCACATCTATGATGAAAAAGGCATTCGCGAGAACGCCCGCCGTCTCAAAGCCGCCTTCGCGTGGAACAGCGGCTTCAAAGAGTATTTTGCCGTCAAAGCCACACCCAACCCCTACCTCATGACGATTCTGCGGGAAGAAGGCTGTGGTTCCGACTGCTCGTCCTACACCGAATTGCTGCTTGCAAAGGCCGTCGGCAATGTGGGCCGTGACATCATGTTCTCCTCCAACGCCACGCCCGCCGAGGAATTTGCCCTCGCACTCAAACTTGGCGCGATTATCAATCTCGATGATATCACCCACATTGATTTTTTGGCAAAGGTTGCCAAGGACTGCGGCCAGCCTTTCCCCGAAACCATCTGTTGCCGCTACAATCCCGGCGGTTACTTTGAGTTGGGCACCGATATTATGGACAACCCCGGCGACGCAAAATACGGCATGACCCATGAGCAGATTATCAAAGCCTTCAAGACCTTGCAGAAGATGGGCGTCAAGCACTTCGGCATTCACAGCTTTCTCGCCTCCAACACCGTGACCAATGACTACTATCCGGAACTTGCGCGTCAGCTCTTCGATCTTGCAGTGGAGCTGAAGCAGAAAACCGGCGCGGCGATTGAATTTATCAATCTGTCGGGCGGCGTGGGCGTTCCCTACCGTCCCGGTCAGGAACCCAACGATATTGCAGTTATCGGTGAGGGCGTGCGCAAGCAGTACGAGAAGATTCTCACTCCTGCCGGCATGGACAACATTGCCATTTTTACCGAATTGGGCCGCTTTATGCTTGCCCCCTACGGTCATCTGGTCACCAAGGCGATTCACCGCAAGGAGACATACAAGCATTATATCGGTTTGGATGCCTGTGCCTGCAACCTCATGCGCCCCGCGATGTACGGCGCATACCACCACATTACCGTGATGGGCAAAGATGTTGACGGACCTTCCACCATCTACGACATCACGGGTTCACTCTGTGAAAACAACGACAAATTCGCCATAGACCGCGAACTGCCGCTCATCGACATCGGCGATTTCCTCGTGATTCACGATACCGGCGCACACGGCTTCTCGATGGGCTACAATTACAACGGTAAGCTCCGTTCCGCCGAACTGCTTCTGCAAGAGGACGGCTCCGTCAAGCTGATCCGCCGCGCCGAGACCCCTGCGGATTATTTTGCCACCTTCGATTTTGAGGGTGCTGACATCAAAGTCGAAGACGATCTGTAAATTGATTTTTGAAATACGGAAAGCAAGTCCCCTGCTCATTTCCATCTGGAATGAGCAGGGGACTTGTCTTGGCGGCTATCCGGAAGCGTCTGCCAACTTACCTGCCGATCTGCCAGCTTATCCCAAAAGGGGTTGTCAAGCCGTGATGGGTATGATACAATAACACCATCAAAACCGCAAAGCGAATCCCCAAAATTCAAACACTTTGAAAGGCAGGTTTTCTTTTATGTCAGGTACATTTTTACTCATCATGCTGTTTGCGGAGCTGGGCTTCATGGTTTACAGTCTGCTCAAAAAGAACCGGGTGCGGCTGGAATACCGCGTACTGTGGCTGATTCAGGCGGCCGCCATCGGTGCTTATTATCTGGCTTCTCCCCGCGGCATGGGATTCCAGTGGTTCTTTTTGCTGGTCTTCATGGTCGCGCTCATCGTACTGGGCATTCTCGGCGTTATCCGCTTTACCCGCAAAAAGGACGACAAACCCTTCAAGGCCGGCGGCGTGGTCGGACGCGCCATTCTGAAAAGCTTCCTCTGGCTCTTCGTCATGGTGCCGCTGCTGATCTTCCCGCCCTACAAGGAGCCTGAAACCACCGGCAACTACACCATCGCCAATCAGGTTTACACTTGGACAGACGAAAGCCGCGTCGAAACCCTAGACGATTCCGGCGACAAGCGCAACGTCACCGTGACCTTCTACTATCCCGCCGAAGCCAAGGAAGGCGACAAGTTCCCGCTGATTCTCTTCTCTCATGGCGCGTTCGGCTTTGAAAAGTCCAACTACTCCTCCTACGCGGAACTGGTCTCCAACGGCTATGTGGTGTGCAGTCTCAGCCACACCTATCAGGCGTTCTTCACCGAAGAAGCGGACGGCACCACCAAAATTGTCAACTCCGGCTTTATTCAGGAAGCCATTGACGCAACCAACGGCGTGTATTCATCTTCCCTGGAGGACGAATACGCCCTCACCCGGAAGTGGATGGAAGTCCGCATGGGCGACGCGAATTTTGTCCTCGACACCATCGAGAAGAACTGCGCCGAGGGCACGGACGAAATCTTCAGGATGATCGATCTCGAACACATCGGCGCCTACGGTCACTCGATGGGCGGTGCTACCGCAGAGGCACTCGGCAGACAGCGTGAGGAAATCGACGCGGTCATCGTACTCGACGGCACCTTCCTGGGCGACTATACCGGCGTGGAAAACGGCATCTATCAGTTCAATACCGACGCCTACCCCAAGCCTCTGCTCAACGTCATGGCAATGGATCACTACAACAACAATTACAAGCCCTCCGAAGAGGACGCTCATGCCTATGTCAATTTCTACACCGTGGAACATGCCGATCTCGCCAAGAACGTCGTCATCGAAGGCACTGGCCACATGAATTTAACCGATCTGCCGCTCTTCTCCCCCACCCTTGCCGGTATGCTCGGCACCGGTGAACGCGACGGCCGCGAGGTCATCGAAATCACCAACGACGTGGTGCGCGAATGGTTCGACGCTTATGTCAAAGAGGACGGTGTCAGAACCCCCGCCATCAAGAACGTGTATTGAAGCCGCGCAGCGGCGGGTTTCCAAAGGGACGAGTCCCTTTGGCAGGAGGCGTGGGGGCAGCGCCACCACGAGTCGCTAAGACCAAAGTTGACACCCGGACAGAAAAAAGCAGCAACGCCAAAAAACAAGCGGCGCAGCCGCGCATCACGCGCCAGCGCTCGTGAGCGGCCTCGCCGCGATACGACGGCGGTAACAATTCCATATCGCCCGCCTTCATCAAAAAGCAATGTCATCGAAAAGGAGACATCACCGTATGAGGACGATACTCACACGCGTATCCGACAAGGACGAGGAACAGGTGACGATACAATGCGTCGAAGTCACACAGGATATCCGGAATCTGCAGGCCTATGCCGAGAGCGTGGGCAACAGCATCACGGCGGAGATCGACGGCAAGACGGTCAACGTGCCGCTGGGGGACATCCTATACTTCGAGGCGGTGGACGAAAAGGTCTTCGCCTATCTGCCCGCCGCGGTCGCCGACGTCAAGGGGCGACTGTACGAGTACGAGGACAGACTGCGGGAAAAAGGCTTCCTGCGCGTTTCCAAATCGGTGCTGCTGCACCTCAGCAAGATTCAGAACATCAGCCCCACGCTCGGGCGCAAATTTATCGCAGAGCTGGAGGGCGGCGAATGTGTCGTCATCTCACGCCAATACATCAAGACCCTCCGGGAAATTCTGTTGGGAGGCAATGTCAATGGATTTTAAACGGTTTCTGTTCAAAAAAATTGTGCCCACTTATTTTATGATTGTGACCTTCATCAATCTGGCGACAGGGGTATTCGGCAGCATCCTGTATCCCCGCGCGACCTTCGGCTATCCGGCTTTTCTGGCGCCGCTGGCGCTGGGAGCGGCGGGCTGCGTGCCACAGGTTGTGGAATATCTGCTGGGGCGGTATCTGTTCCGCGGCAGGCCGCAAAGCATGGGGGCGAACCTGCTGGAGGCCCTCGGCGAACTTGCGCTGCTGGAACTCTGCATCGTAGGCGGCAGCGAGCTGTTGATCGGCTTTGAAGCGCTCTCGACAGCCGTTGTCATGGCGGTCATGGTACTGGCGATCTTCGCCGCTGTCACCGCCATTCAATATATGCAGGACAACAAGCTGTGCAGCGAAATGAATCAGGCCATCGCATCTATGCGAAAATAACTTCCGTCAGACAATAGTCAACAAGTCCCCGCATTTTTCAGTCACAGGAAAATGCGGGGGCTTGTTTTTTAGATTTGATGAACAATAGCATCGTGGCATTTCTGACTAAATTTAACATTTTATTACTGTTAAACCGAGAAAGGCTGTGGTATAATGATTTTGTATCACATTGTATTCTAGGTCTATGCTTGGCAAAATGCCCGGCAAAATACCTGGCGAATACGTGAATCAAAGCAGAAAGGACGTTTTGAATGGAACCGAAATCATCTTCCAAAGCCGTTGATATGGATTCTCTGGTGCCGATGCTCAAGTATATTCTCTCGTTTTTCCTGACGATGATGGTTACCTATGTGTATTGTGCGCTGAGTGACTATTCCACGGCTTATTCGTTCACCTTTGCGGTGACGGCGGGTATTCTGGCGCTGCTGGTGTGTCACGCCATTCTGTCGGACGACGTGCCGAAAGTCAGACATTACTACATCTGGATGGCGGCGCTGCTGTCGTTTGCTGCCATTACCCTGTGTTACATGGGGCTGGGCGTCTATCCCTTCGGGGAAAAGTCGGTCATGATTATTGACATGCACCATCAGTATTCCTCCTTTTTCTCCCTGATGCGCGAAAAGGTCTGGTCGCTGGATTCTCTCTCCTACTCCGACAGCGTGGGCATGGGCAGCGGCCTGATTCCGCTGATTGCCTACTACCTGTGCAGTCCCTACAACATCATCGCGCTGCTCTTCCCCCGCGCTTACCTGACGGAGGCCATCGCCCTGATCGAAGTGCTGAAAATCACCTCAGCCGGCGCGGCGTTTGCCCTCTTCTGCCGCGGCGTATTCAAAAAAGAGGATTACAGCACGGTAGCCGCGTCTGTTGCCTACGCGCTGTCAGCCTATTTCATCGCCTATTCGTGGGACGTGATGTGGCTGGATTGCCTCCTGCTGCTTCCCCTGATCGTCTGGGGACTGGAAAAGGTCATGAAGGGCGAATCGCCCCTGCTCTACTCCATTACGCTGGGGCTGGCAATCATCACCAATTACTACATCGGCTATATGGTGTGTGTATTCATGGTGCTGTGGTTTGCCATGAGAATGCTGGAAACAGGCGACCAGTACGGTGAGATTTCCGCCAGACAAAGGGCGCTGATATGGCTCAAAAAAACCGTGCGCTTTGGATGGACTTCCGCTGTGGGCGGGCTGCTCTCGATGTGGATTCTGATTCCCACCGCCATTTCGCTGCGTGAAACCTCCGGTGCGGAGGATCAGTTTGCCCGTGCCGTCACCAGCAACTTCGATTTCTGGGATATCTTGTCCCGCACCTTCTACGGCGTCACCCCCACCGAGCGCGGCGACAATCTGCCCAACATCTATTGCTCCATGCTGGCGGTGCTGATGATTGCCCTCTTTATGATCTGCCGCCGGATCCGTCTGAGAACCCGCGTCTGCTTCGGCGGTCTGCTGGGCATCCTGGTACTGCTGATGGCGAACAACTGGACCAATTTTGCCTTCCACGGCTTCCATTTTCCCAACGACCTGCCTTACCGCAATTCCTTCCTGGTCAGCTTTGTCATGCTGGCCATCGCGGTGCAGGCACTGGATCAAATCAAGGAAATCGACCGTGAAACCATGTTCAAGGCATTTGCTCTGGTAGCTGCCTTGCTGGTAGTTGAGCAGAAAATCGGCAGTTCTGACTACACATCGGTGTGGACGACGCTGGGACTGCTGGCTTTGTATACAGTGATTATCGCCTGCACGCCTCTGTTTCGCTCCGCGAAACGATACACCGCGGTTGCTCTGATTCTCGCGGTTGCCTTTGTCGAAGTGACTACCAACGCGGTGGTGATGATTAAGCAGCTCAACGAAAATGAGGTTTTCACCGACCGTCAGAATTTCGTCTATGACTACAATATCAACAAGGCCGCCGTGAGCTTTGTGGAGGAAATCAACACCGACGGCAGCCGCATGGAGCTTTTGCCCCGCAAGACTTGCAACGACGACGCACTGTACGATTATCCCGGTCTGACGGTGTTCGCTTCGAGCAACGCCAAGGCCACCACCACGCTCATGGGCAAGCTCGGCTATGCCATTAACGGCGTCAACAGCTATATCTACAACAGCTATGTGCCGCTGATGGATTCCGTACTCAATCTGCGATACATCGCCTTCAACCACGACATCGGTACGCACGCGCAGCTCACCTATCTGGGCAATGTGGACGATGGCGACGGCAATTATCGCTATATCTATCAGAATAACCTGGCGCTGGCCCGCGGCTTTACGGTGGACAGCGATATCATCTACTGGAACTCCGGCAGCACGGTCAAATATGAGAATCCCTTTGACGTGCAGAACAAGTTTGTCGAATATGCCGCCAATGCCGCGCCGGTCTATACCATGCTGTCGCCTTCCGTAGAAAGTCAGGACGGCGTCAATGTGGAATTTAACGGCTCCTATTTCTTTGCGGATTCGCAAGGCGGCTCCGGTTCCTTTACCGCTGTGGTTGTCAAGGAACGTGAGACGCAGACTTATGTCTATGTAGACTGCCGCGCTGCCTCGGATATCGACGTTACCGTCGACAATTCCACCTGGAATGTTACACCCTACGAGCCCTATATCATCGACCTCGGCAAGCTGGGCGTCGGTGAGGAAGTCCGGGTAACTCTCAGTGCCGATACAACATGCAGCGGCAACATTTTTGTAGCTGAGCTGGATACCGATGCGCTGAACACCGCTGTCAATATTCTTGGCGAAAATCAGCTGGATATCACCGCATTTTCGGACGGTCACATCAAAGGCAGCATCAACGCCTCCCGCGACTGTGTCATGTTTACCTCCATTCCCTATAATGACGGCTGGTCGGTAAAGGTTGACGGGGTCCCGGCAGATACCTTTGCCATTGGCGACGCGCTGCTGGGATTTGATCTGACCCAGGGCGCTCACGAGATCGAGATGAGATATCACACATCCGGGTTCCCGCTCGGCATCACGCTGACGCTGTTGGGCATCATCGTTCTGGTGCTGTGGGGCATGCGCAGAAAGTGGGTTTATCCGCTGCTAAAGGAATATGTTCCTGTACTCTATCATTCCATCGGAGAAGCGCAGAAACCCAAGCCTCAGAATACGCCCTATTCCTTTGATGAGCTCTTTTCGGCCGATCCGGATCATGCTGTCAATATTCTCAAAACAGAGAGCGGCGAGATTGTCTTTGATACGCCGAAGGATATTCCGGAATCGCCTCGAACCGTCAGCGGCAAGCGTCCTGCCAAGACCGTTCCCCCTGTTGCCAAGGCCAAGCCGGAAGAAATTGATGAGGTCGTGGAAGAGATTGGCAACGTAACGGGTAAAATCTCCGAATCACCGTCGGTTGCCCCCGTATCCAAACCACAGCCCAAAATTCAGACGTCCCCCACCGGCGAGGTCTTCGAGATCACAGAGGATAACCTAAACCAAAAAAAATAAAAACAGATGCAACAGGACTTGACAAATCCAAGCATCAGCGTTATACTGAATTTACAAGATAATATTTGAACTGTCTTCAGGGCGAGGTGTGATTCCTCACCGGCGGTAATGCAGCTTTTTATGCGGCAGCGCTTCATCGCTGTGCATATTCTGTTGTTAGTCCGCGCGCGCAAGCTGATTCGGTGTGATTCCGAAACCGACGGTAAAACAGTACAGGGTGCGTTTGAACGCCCGTTGCGCTGTCAAGTCCGGATGAAAGAAGATGTGTGCAAAGCTCACACAGTCACAACAGTCGGCTGTGTCAACACCTGCATATATTCAGCGCCCTGCGGTCTTTTTGATAAAGAAACCCGCAGGGCGTTTTCTTTGGCGCAGACAGTCCAATCCAAGAAAGGTGTTGTTTTTTCATGGAACAAAACAAGATTCAGACTCCCGCACAGAAGCGTGCAGGACACACGCGCCGTCTGGTGATGACGGCCATCATGTCAGCGCTGTCATCCGTGCTGATGTTTTTCAGCTTCAACGTGCCGCTAATGCCGTCGTTTATCAAAATGGATTTGTCTGAACTGCCCGCACTGATTGCGGCGTTTGCGATGGGACCTGTCTACGGCGCGATTGTTTGCTTGGTGAAGAATCTGGTCAACCTGTTTTTCACGACCACAGGAGGGGTAGGTGAGTTGTCCAATTTTCTGCTGGGCGTTTTCTTCGTCGTTCCAGCGGGCATCATCTACAAGCTGCATCCCAAGCTCAGCGGCGCCGTCATCGGCAGCATGGTAGGCGCGGCAATGATGGCGATATTAAGCGTGTTCAGCAATTACTACGTGGTATATCCTATCTACACGGCGTTTCTGCCGATGGAGGCCATTATCGGCATGTATCGTGCCATCAATCCCTCTGTCGAAAATTTGTGGCAATGCCTGCTTCTCTTCAACATGCCGTTTACGTTTATCAAGGGCATGGTGAGTGCCGTCATTACGATGGTGATCTATCGGAAGATCGAGCCGCTGATTAACGGAAAGATCGAAGCGTAAAAACGACAAGAACTGCTGCGCAAAGCGATTTTTGCGCAGCAGTTTTTTGTTGTATGTCGATATATCAGATTGATCAATTCGTGTCATCTCACAAAAAAAACAAAAATTTTCTCTTGACATAATATTATACAAGCGTATAATATTGTTGGTAGGTAATAATTGACTACCAATCCATCATGAGAGAAGGAAGATTTTGTGAACATCAAAAAGCTGGGAGACGCGGAATTGGAAATCATGGAGGTGCTATGGGATTCCTCGGAACCGCTGACGTCGGGGTATATTCTGGATCAAATCCGACCCACCCGAAAATGGGCTTTGTCCACCCTGATGGCGACGCTTGCGCGGCTGACCGAAAAGGGATTTGTGTATTGTGACCGCTCCACCAGAACGAATTACTATTCGGCTGTGATTCCGGCGGAAGCATATCGCGCCTCGGAGGGAACCTCTTTTATCCGCAAATTGTATGGCGGCTCCGTGAAACGGCTGGTCGCAAGTCTGTATGACTGCCAAGAGCTTGATAAAAAAGACATTGCCGAGCTACGCGCGTTTTTGGACGAATTGGAAGGGAAGGAATGACCGTGTTAGTTGATACATTTCTTCATTTGCTGGAGGTGTCTGTTGCCACATCGGCCGTGATTCTTCCGCTGTGTCTGGCTTCCCGAAGCATCAACAAACGGTATGCGGCAAAATGGAAATATTTTATATGGCTGGTGCTTGCGGTTCGTCTGACGATACCGGTCAATCTGCCGTCCATCACGCATATTTCATTCACGCCTGGTTGGATACAGGCATCGACAGTTGAGACAGCACAAGTAAATGACCATTCAGACGGGGAATCTGCCGTCGTGGAAAAAGAGGCAGCAATCCTGACGGACAAGTCTGTCTCCGTCGTCAATAATATGCCGCAGCCGACTGAGACGGAAGCCCCTGCGGCATGGAACCTAACGGATATCGCGGCAGTCACATGGGTGACAGGTGTATGCGTGTTTCTTGTCTATGAGTGCTTCATATATTGGATTTTCCGAAACGATATGGTTGCCAACGGAAAAAAGGCAACGAAAAATAGGATAGAAGCGAAAATAGATACCATCAGCCAAGAGATACATCTGCACCGTGAGGTTCGTGTCGTTGTCCATGAAAGATGTCAATCCCCGATGATGATTGGCGTGATTCGTCCGGTGCTGGTGATTCCACATGAACATTACACGGATTCACACTTTGACATGATCGTACGGCATGAATTGACGCATTGCAAGCGCCATGATATTGTTTTCAAGATGTTTCTCACCGCAGTCAATGCGCTGCACTGGTTCAATCCGATTGTGTACTTGATGGTGCATGAGGCCAACGCGGATATAGAGCTTTGCTGCGATGCGGACGTACTGCGGAACGCAGATTCCGTCCAGCGAAAGACGTATGCGGAATCTATCCTATCATCAATGGATCATAGGAAAGGCTTAACGCCTGTTTCAACTTGTTTTTGTCACGGAGGTATCGGCAAAATGAAGGAACGGTTTGAACATATTTTTCATAGCGGCAAACGGCACAGCGGCATTGTGCTGCTCATCACGGCGGCGGTTATGTCCGTACTGCTCGGTACTTTTGTGTCCTGCGGCAATGATGTTCACTCGCAGGACGGTGCCATTGTATCGGATTCATCTGCAAAAGTTTCTGACAATATCATGCCGATTGTCGAAACGGCGGGGCTGGAATTGGTGGATATCGAAAAAATCCCCGATATGCCCTATCCGGCAGAGGGAGATTATCTGACACTGCACGAGGCGCTCTATGCCTTTAATTACGCAAGGAGCCGCATCTATGCCGACATAATGATGCTGCCGGAGGAAGAACGGGGAGAGCCGGTCTATCTCGCACCGTATGGCGGCTTTGCGGTTAACAGTTGCACATACTTCGGCTCGGGGGTTCCTTGCGAGGAATGGAAAAGCAGCCATTGGCATCTTCCTTTTCACTCCGAAACGGATGATTATGAATTTTTGCAATCTCCGCTGCGCCCTGTGTGGGGCATTATCGTAAAACCGCCGAGCGAAGTGCCGGATTACACGGAAACAATCTATGTAGACGCACAGACGGGTGATATGTATAATGATTCGAAGCAAGGCGGTTATTATCCGTCGCCCTACCTCGACCGCTCAGAATATGCGAGAATCCTGCATGACGAAGAACTGAAACAAAACGCAACTTCGACAACGATAACCGACGCTACGCAGAAAACTACGGCTGCATCTTCCGTCAACAAAGAAATTTCCGACCAAGAGCTTGTCACCATCAGGGATTATATTCCCAATATATTGATAGATGTCAAATATGCCACTGCCGACAATTTTACAGGACAGGTCATCTATGATTTCAGCGAACCGTCATTGCGATACGGCACGGTCAAAAAACTGATGAAAGTCCAGAAAGAACTGAATGAGCTTGGCTACAGCCTGAAGATATGGGACGCCTATCGCCCCATCGAAGCGCAACTGAAATTGTGGGAAGTCTGTCCCGATCCGGCGTATGTTTCCGACCCGAGCAAGGGATATTCCGGGCATTGCAGGGGCAATACGATTGATGTGACGCTCGTGACGACTGACGGCAAGGAAATCGAAATGCCGTCGGGCTACGATGAATTTTCCGCCCTGGCCGACCGGGATTACAGTGACGTTTCGTCCGCCGCCGCCAAAAACGCGGCGCTTCTGGAAAGCGTGATGAAAAAGCACGGCTTCAAGGGCTATCAGGCGGAATGGTGGCATTACACCGATACGGTCAGTTACCGTGTTGTGAAATAAGAAAGAGAATATTTACAATTTAAAAACAAGAAAGCACATTCAGCTTTAAAAAGATTGGTTATGATAAAACGGATAACCTTCTTCAATAGCCGAATGTGCTTTTTTATGATAGAATAATAAAAAATATTTAAAAAATCAAAACTATTTTTCCCTGAACGTCGTATACACTAATGGACGTCCGAATTTACACCATCAAACAGCGGGAAAGCGGGGTGACAGCAGCCATGACAGACGAACAGCTTGTCTTTCTCATCGTGAGCTTCGGCAGCGACAAGGCGAAGGAGCGGCTGATTTTGCGATATTACGACCATATTTACGCCTTTGCCTATCGTCGGGTAGGCAATGCGGACGATGCGTATGACGCGGCGCAGGAAATCTTCATCAAGGCGATGAATGCGCTCGCGTCCTTCGACAAGCGCCGTGCCTCTTTCAAAACATGGCTGTACGCTATCGCCTCACATCATCTGCGCGATGTTTTCAAAAACCGATGCGCCCAAGGGTTTTCCATGCCAATGGACGAAGAGATGCCATCAGCCGAACGCTTTGAGGAATCCGTTGAGACGCGTGCGCTGGCGGCGCAGATCATGGAT
Source organism: uncultured Clostridia bacterium (assembly GCA_946184295.1). GTDB lineage: Bacteria > Bacillota > Clostridia > Oscillospirales > Acutalibacteraceae > RUG762. The sequence goes on from CAMHEZ010000042.1 coordinate 12,880, forward strand.
TATCTGGAAAAAAGCGACTACTGCGCCTATCAGATTGTGGAACTGAAAATCTTCGGGGACATGACCTTTGAGGAAATCGGCGCTATGCTGCGGCTCTCCCCGAACACCGTCAAGACCCGCTACTATGCCGCTGTCAAAAAATGCAGAAAGGAGTTTTCACCATGAATCACAAACATGACATTCCCTATCCCACTGCCGAACAAAAGAAGCAAGCAATCGCTCAGATTGTCAGGCAGACCAAGCCGCCGCGCGTGGGGGCGATTCGCTTCCTTGTCGATGCCTACCGTGAAATCGGCATGGCAACGGTACTCCGCAATTCCATCGGCATTTTCGGACTGTCGGCGGCGGTCTTCGCGGTGGGAATCGCGCTGGCGCTGACAGAATATGATCCGGTCTTCATGGAAAAAGGAGACGTCGCGCCGATACTGGCGATATTTTTCTTCGGCTCGCCGCTGGTGCTTTTGATCACCGACTTTCTCTACCGCCTGCGTGAAAAGCCGCTGGGCGTGTACGAAATGCAGAGCGCATACAAATACACCGCGCGGCATTTGATTTTGCTGCGAATGCCGCTTTTCTCGCTGGGAACGACGGCGATTGACCTGGCGGCGGCGCTGACGTGGTGCGGTCTGCACGGAACGGAGTACCTGCCGCAGATGATCGGGCTCATTGCGTCGGGCGTGATGCTCTATTCGCTGCTGAATGTCGCGCTCTTCAATCGCTTGGGATTGACGGGTTGCATCGTGTGCGCGGTTCTGTGGGGCGGACTGACAATGGGATTTGCCGAACTGCCATCGACGCAGCAGTATACTCTGATGACCGGTATTCCCTTTGTAGTGCATATGCTGTCCGGCGCGGCAATGGCGGCACTGCTCACGCTGCTGGTCAGGATTTTTTACCAAAGACCCATGTGCAGAGTAGGAGCGGTGTAAAAAACAGACCCGGACGCTCCCGTCTGTATTCGCCCAACCCCGATTTGACACAGGGCCGCTCCTGCTCGGTCGGCAAAAAGCCTCCCTCGTGGGGCTTTGCCCCACGCCCCAGCAGGGCTCTGCCCTGCACCCGCGAGGAGGACTCGTCCCCCTCGACTCCCACGCCGCATTCGCGGCTAATTATTTACAAAGGAGTTATTTGAGCCATGCTGGAAATCAAAAATGTATCCAAATCCTTCAAGGATTTTACCGTACTCAGGGACGTGAATCTCACCTTTGACAGAGGGGTTTACGGACTGCTTTCCCCGAACGGTGCGGGAAAGACCACACTCATCAAAATGATCGTCACGCTGCTTCACCCCGACAGCGGAGAAATCCTCTGGAACGGGGAGAACATTGCCTCGCTCGACGGCAGTTACCGTGAATTGGTGGGCTACCTGCCGCAGAAATTCGGCTATTATCGCGACGATTCCCCCATGCAGTTCCTCACCTATATGGCAGCGCTCAACGGCGTTGATTCCGCTGTCGCAAAGGAACGCTGCCAGAAGCTGCTCGAACGGGTAGGCTTGGGCGACGTAACGCGCAAGAAGATGAAGAAATTCTCCGGCGGCATGATTCAGCGCGTCGGCATTGCCAATGCCCTGATGAACGACCCGCAGATCGTCATTTTTGACGAGCCGACGGCGGGACTCGACCCGATGGAGCGCGTGCGCTTCCGCCATATTCTCGCGGAACTGGGCAAGACGAAAATTGTCATTCTCTCCACCCACATTGTCAGCGACATCGAGAACATCGCCGATCAGGTGGTGATGATCAAAGACCACGAGGTCTACGCCTGCGACACCATCGAAGCCATTCTCAAAGCCCATAACGCCGACAACCTCGAAACCGCTTTCATGAATATCTACGGCGGCGAGGCTTTGGAGGACGCGATATGAAATTTTGGAATATTCTGTGGGGCGAAATGCGGCGGTACTGGCGGCCGTTCACGCTGATTGTCATGGCGGCGCTGCTGCTGATGTGGAGTGCGATATTCGGATTGGATTCTTTTACCTTGCGCAAGGGAACAGATCAGGCGATTAACTATGATCTGTCGGTGGAATACATGCAGCGATTCGGAGAAACGATTGACCCGGACGAGCGCGCCGAGGTCGCGGCGGACCATGAAAAGACGCTTGCCGCGCTCAATGAAGCATACGAGAAGTACATGGGGCAATACGACATTCACAGCAAGGCGGATTACGATTTGCTGCGGGGAGCCGTTGCTTATATCGGATATCACACGCCGGACGAATGGCGAGAAGAAGAAATCTATCAGGAAGCCGCCGACCGCTGGGGCGCGGACCATTTAGCGGAATTGGAAGAAACGTGCAACCGGATTTTCTGGAATGAAATTCCTTATGAAATCGCCCACAGGGAACAAGTGATGGATAGCATTCTGGGCTGGGCGGAGAGTGTCGATGAATGGGAGCAGTTCGTCGCAAGCCTGCCGACCATTGACCGCTCCTCTTTGGAAGAAAGAACACTAAAATGGGAAATAGCCAACGAATACAGTCCCTCCGCAGAAAAGCGCATCACACAGGTCATGCAATCCAATGGCGGCAGGCTGTCGCTGCTGGAATGTGTCTATGACGCAGGTGAGTCTTTTCAGGGTCATTATCAGTATTGGGCGGCGCTGATCCTGATTCTCTGCGGACTGATCGTTCTGCCGCTTCCCGTTGGCAACCGCGTGTCGGGCGTGACGCCTATGCAATATTCGACACACGCCGGACGGCGCATCATTCTCGCTCAGTTTGGCAGCGCAATCCTCAATACATTGCTTGTCAACGCAGTGGTGGGCGGTTTCTTTACGGCGATTTATTTTCTCCGTGACAAAAACACGCTTCATCTGTGGAACTGCCCGATGAATCTGTGCAGCTATCCTCGTATTCTATGGCTCGATCTGACCTTCGGTCAGTTTGTATGGCTGTCCTATGGCAAGGTGCTGTTGCTGTCGCTGGCACTGACGGGCATACTGTTTGTCCTGTCCCATCTGAGCAGGAATTATCTTCCCGCTTTGGCTCTCGCTATACCGTCTGTCATTCTTTTTATCAGGCTGTCAGACAAAATGGATTTTATGCTTAACATCAGCCTTTATGCTCGGTTCGTTTATCCGCTGACACTGCTGGTTTCCGGTGTGGTGGCCGCCGCTTCGGTGCTTGTCTTTGTGAAACAGGCGCGAAAGGCTGATTATGTGGATTGAGGAAGGAAGTATAAAATGACGGTGCGGAAAAAAATCAAACAAGAATTAAACATACGCGCGGGCGAAATGCGGCGGTATCTGAGACCTGTGACGCTGGCACTCTGCGGACTGATGCTGTTCTTCTTCGGGGTCATGCTCAATATCTCAGCCGAAAAAGTCGGAATGAACCTGCGGGGCGCGTCGTATGAGTTGCAAAAATCCCTGTATGCGCGTTTCGGCACGACGCTCGACGCGGGCGAACGGGCGCAGATTGTCAGCGACGCGGACGCGCTGGACAGGGAATACAACGCGCTGATAGAGGAATATCTCGGCGAATACGATGTTCACAGCGA
>CAMHEZ010000043.1 GCA_946184295.1 uncultured Clostridia bacterium
CGTCGAGGCAGAAGACGAAGTTGCCGAGACAGAAGACGAGTCCGTCGAGGCAGAAGACGAAGTTGCCGAGACAGAAGACGAAGTTGCCGAGGCAGAGGACGAAGAAGCTGAGCCGGAAGACGAGGCCGTCGAGACAGAGGACGAAGCTGCCGGCGATGAGATTGGCATTGATGAGGACGATTATCTTGACTATGATGAAGACGAGGTGCGTGCGAAGAAACTGGTTTCGGGCAAGGCGGCAACGGTTACGATGCTGCTGACGTTTTTGTGCTCCATACTGGTTGTGGCGGGCGCGTTCGTGTTTGCTACCAGATTCCAGCGCGGCATGGATATTTCGGTCGTGTCTTATACAGACAGATTCAATTCCTGCCGCACCAATGATTTCTCATACGGCGATATGCTGGGAATCGGCACGGTTTCCTACAGTGACAAGGAAACGACATTGAGCGCGGAGGATGTGAAGGCGCTCAAGAGCGGCAAGACAATTACGAAGTTCGATGGCATGACGAATATCAGCGCAAAGACACGTTTTGGCAAATTGGTCTCGCTGGATATCAGCTTTAATCCCTCCATCAATGAAACCAGCAATCCTTCCGGTTATTTTGCGCTGCTGGCGGGCAACGCGATTTCCGGTCTGCTTCCTGGCGTGGAATCCAGTGATACCGGTTTCATGGCGGCCTACACGATTCTGAACTATTCCGCGCCGATGTACGATCAGCCCAATGTTTACTGCTATTACACGGAAGACATGGCGTTTTGTCTGGATTATACAAAGGCTACCCAGACAGAGCAGCTCAATGACCTTACCATTCATGTGGAAAGTGCGCAGCCGCATTACCTTGACGCGTCTAAGATCGACACCTCATGGCTGCCCTGGCACAAGGAACCTGTGTCAGATTCCGATGTGTCGGATGATGTGTATGGTGATGATGCGGATGTGTCCGACTCCGATATCTGATGACCTGTCTTATTTTGTTGAAATGAAGGATTGTTTTGAGTAAAAAAACAGTCTGTTTCTCCATTCCCGAATCGTTTCACGGCGGCCTGGCCGGGGCGGTTCGGGAATTTTGATAGGAAGATAGCCATTACATTGTGAAATAATGACAAAATCTATGGAAAGCACAATTTATTTTTGCTATTCAGGGCATTATCTGATTGACGTTGCCGTTATTTTATTATATAATAAAGACGTATAGCTTGTTTGAAAAAACCGGTATGATTCTTATCCATTACAATCAGATTCCGCTTGCCGTCAGGCAAGGGACAAGAGGGAGAGATTTTTGTGAAAAAACCGCAATGTGTCAAACATTCCGAGTCTCAGTTCGCCGTTTTTGGCGTGCGTGTGAGATGGCTGGCCGTACTGTTCTGCTGTGCTTTGCTTGCTGTGCTGGCGGGCTGCGGTATGAAGACGGATCTCAAGATGAACGGCGATTTTGCGGGCGAACGCGTCATGGTGTGTGAGGAAATTTCCGACACGTCGTTGCTGTTATCGTCGAAAAAGGTGAAGGACATCACCGAAAGTCTGCAAAAGAACTGCCCCGAACAGTTGGTATTTTCCTATCAGTATACCGACAGCAAGCAGTCCAAGGTGGTTTATACATTTACTCTGCCGTTTACCAGCCTTGACGATTACAAAACCAAGGTCGGCGCGCTGCTGGGGCGCACGCCCTCGGTGGAGTACACCTACAAAAGCCCCGAGGAAGAGCTTTTTAAGAGTGGTTTTTCACTGACCGAGGATTTTGAATCCAAGGATCTGCTCACGTGGGTCAAGCCGGCTTTGCAGAAGGATCTGGGCTTATCCCAGAATTTGTCGAGCATGACGGATACCGTGACCGTCACGCTGAATGATGTATCATATGACAACCAGAATATCATGTCCTCCCGCATCAAGGTCGATACGATTGCGCAGTACCGATTGAGCAGCCTGGATATTACGACCATTCGTTACGGGGACGACGATTATGAGCGTGAGGTCGTACTCAATATGCCCAAAAAGACCGTGGAAACACTGGGCAAGGAGAATATTCAGACTTTTATGCAGGCCGCTACCGCGCAAGGCGCGGCAGGCCAGTGGCTCTCTGACGACGGCAGTACGTCCCGCTACCGTGTGTCCTTCAACGGTTCGGCAGATACCATCAATACCTGTACCGCTCAGCTCTTTGGCGGCGATAGCACTTTTAGCTATGTCAAGGACGAGTCACTTTATACCCCATTTTCCGAAACCGGTGTACTTAGTGAAACCATCAGTTTTGAAAAGTTTCCCTGTGAAAACGACGGGACCTGCAACGCCAATATTACTTATAAAAATATGGACGCCAGTGAATTTGACGGAGAGAAATCCACGTTGTATGCCGGCGGCAAGCATATCAACGGCGAAGGTCTGTTTGATGAAAACAAAACCGTCAAGCTGATTTATCAAAAAGCGTCCCGCGCCGATATCAAGCTGTATTCCTCTACCGTCTACAAGCTGAGTGAAGTGGATGTGATTACCGAGATCGGCAGCGACGATAAGGTAAGCCAATCTATCGTACTGGCCTCTCCGATTGATACGCAGGATTACGGCGCGCAGTTTGCCGCCTCTTATTTCAACCGGATGCTGGACGGCAGTGACTTTACCGTTACGGTGGGACAGTTTAACGATTCCGGCACACAGTACGCGGTGACAATTGCCACGCCCAAGGATACCGTGGAACGCGTCAACGCGCTGCTCGCGCAGTATTTTGGCGACGGCAATGAAATTGCCATCGAAGGACAGGATCAGTTTGCCTTCTATAATAAGCGCTCTGTGTCGGTTTCTGTCGATCTGGCCGATATGCTGAAGCCCTCGCTGTATACCGGCGAGATCATGTATAGCTTCAAGGGGCCAGGTCAGGCATATGACGTCAATTGGAGTTCAGCCGGTGGCGGTAAAAATGATGTGTTGATGGGCGCCTACCGTGCCGATACCTTTGAACACCCCATCTCGGACCACACCTTTACCATTACCTACCATTTGCGCCGGGTCAATCTGATGTTTGTACTGCTGATTGCCGCGGGCATTGTGTCGGTATGCGGCATTATCATGATGGTCATCGGACGTGTTCTTCTCGGCCGCCGCAGAAAGAGAGAGGCCGAAAAGCTGGCGGCAGTCAAGACGATGGCGCTGGTCAAGCTGCCGGACGGCACCGAAACGATGATGGAAGTCACGCCGGAGGAGGCCGCTCAGACGGTAGTGCTTGCGCCGAAGAATGACGACGGACTGGACGAGGATGACGACGAGCCGGAAAATCTCTGGCTGTTCAGCACTGCGCTGCGTCTCTTCTCGGTTATGGCGGGTGTGCTCTTTTTCCTTAAGTTCGCGACGATTACCTGGACGGATATCATTGCCAAATCGGGCACGATCAGAGGGTTCCATCTGGTGTTGGGACTGAATATGCTGGATCGCACGCTCGAGGGCTTTTATCTCAACGCAATTCTGCTGGTCATTCCGGTGGTCATTTTCCTGCTGCTGAGTTTCCGCAGTACGCTGCCCAAGCTGCTCTCCGATCTGGCCATTATCGGACTTTCCGCGTTGCAGATCTGGTATCTGCTGGGGCTGCCGACCGCGCTGGAGGAACAGGTCAATGCTTTTGCCGCGGAAGTATCCAAGCGGATGACGATGGAAATGGGCTGGGCCTATAACTATTCCATCATGATTTATGTATTGCTGCTGCTGGGCGGCGTCATGCTGGTGCTGCTGGATACAGGCGTGGCGATTCACAGACGTACCAAAGATCAATAAGATCAATCATCATTGCGCAACGCAAAGGAATGGAAGGAACGAATACGGGAATGAATCAATTCAGGGCGGCGGTCGCAGTGATTCTCGCGATGGTCATGCTGCTGCTTGTCGGCTGCAATGACGCGGTGACTGCGGAAGAGGCTATTCAGAAGTTCAATGTGAAGATGAACAACTGCGATTACAAGGGCGCGTTTGCCTATGTGTCGGAGTATGACGGACTGAGTTTCGACCGGGGCGACAAAGACGGCACCAAAAAGATTGTGGACGCAGTGGCGAGAACGCTGGAAATTGACGTCATCGACATTCAGACGGCCGGGGCCACCGGTATGGCACGGCTGCGTGTGACAACGGTCGATCTGCGCAAGGTCTACGGCGATGCGGCCGGAAAGGTCACCAACGGTTATGTGGACGATGTGCTCAAGGGCTCCAAGATTTCCGCCGAGGAAATGCGTCGGGCATTGGTGGCGGAGATCGTGAGCGAATCCGCGATGGCTGACGCGACAAGGGTGGAAACGGAATGTCAGGTCAATCTGATACGCGAGAAGGAACATTGGTACATTATTCTGGACAGTACCTCCTTCAACATCATGATGGGCTATATCAATGAGGCCAACGCGATGGTGGAGAACGGCGATTTTTCATCGGTCACGCCTGTGACGGATACGCCTGCCGTTTCCGGCTCCGACGTGAGCAGCGACGCAGCGGCGGAGAATACCGAAAGCTCGGTGACATTTAACGATTAAGATTGTAATTTGGCAATTGACAAATGGGGATTTCTGTTGTATCATGTGATTCATGTGATACGGGGAAATCCCTGATTTGCCTTTTTGGAAAGGAAGACTGAATGTATTATGAAGTTGGGTATTGTAGGTTTGCCAAACGTCGGCAAGAGTACACTGTTTAATGCCATTACCAACGCGGGCGCACAGTCCGCGAATTATCCCTTCTGCACCATCGAGCCGAATGTCGGCGTGGTGGACGTGCCGGACAAACGGCTGGATAAGCTGGCGGAAATGTATCACCCCGAGAAGATCACCCACGCGCCGCTGGAATTTGTGGATATCGCGGGTCTGGTCAAGGGTGCCAGCAAGGGCGAGGGTCTGGGCAACAAGTTCCTCTCGAATATCCGCGAGTGCGACGCGATTGTCCATGTGGTGCGCTGCTTTGAAAATGACGACATCATTCACGTCGAGGGCAGCATTGACCCGGTGCGCGACATCGAGACCATCAATCTGGAACTCATTCTCTCCGACCTCGAACTGGTGGAGCGCAAGATTGACCGTTCCAAAAAGGCTATGAAGGGCGACAAAAAATTTGCCGTGGAGGTGGATTTCTTTGAGCGCGTCAAGGCCGTGCTGGAAGCGGGCAAGTCGGTGCGCACGATGGAGCTGACCGACGACGAGCAGGAAATGCTCTCCACCGTGGCGCTGCTGACCGCCAAGAAGGTCATTTACGCCGCCAATCTCAGCGAGGACGATTTTTCGGGCGGGGCGGAGAATCCCTATCTCGAAGCCGTCAGAAAGATTGCCGCCGAGGAAAACAGCGAGGTATTGCCCATCTGCGCCGAAATCGAGGCGGAGATCAGCGGCATGGAACAGGAAGAAAAGCTCATGTTCCTCAGCGAGATGGGGCTGGAAGAATCCGGCCTTGACCGTCTGATTCGCGCGGGCTATCACCTGCTGGGGCTCATCAGCTTCCTGACGGCGGGACAGCCTGAAGTCCGCGCCTGGACCATTACCCGCGGCACCAAGGCGCCGCAGGCCGCCGGCAAGATTCACTCCGACATCGAGCGCGGCTTCATTCGTGCCGAGGTCATCGACTACGACACGCTGATTGAACTCGGTTCGCTCACTGCCGCCAAAGAAAAGGGCTTGGTGCGCTCTGAGGGCAAGGAGTACGTCATGAAGGACGGCGACGTCGTGCATTTCCTGTTTAATGTGTAATGATTTGTCAAAAATAATCCTTGACCTTTGCGAAAAAGTGTGGTACAATGGTTCCTGTCGAGTGTAATTCCGTCAAAAGCGGAAAAATCTCGGCCTCGGGCGAATGCCCCGTGCTGGCTTCGGCAGCCGTGGGAAATGCACCGTTACCCGTGGCTGGGCGCTGCGACAAGATTCATCATTACTCTAAAGGGGTGTTTTTTCATGCTGAAGGCAGAAAAAGAAGCAATCATCAAGGAATACGCGATTCATGAGGGCGACACCGGTTCTCCCGAGGTGCAGATCGCCATTCTCACCAAGAGAATCAACGACCTCACCGAGCACCTGAAGGCCAACAAGAACGACCACCATTCCAGACGCGGTCTGCTCAAGATGGTCGGCCAGAGAAAGGGCCTCCTCAACTACCTCATCAAGACCGACATCGAGCGTTATCGTTCCATTATCGCTCGCCTCGGTATCCGCAAGTAATCGCGGTCGAAAAATCCGTAACTTCGTCGTTGTCGCTGTGAAGCGGTGACGGCATCGGCGGCAGGCGCAGAGAATTTTTGCAAAAGAAAGTCCTCTGCGCCTGTTTGCTGAATTTTTCTATTTTTGCAGGTTCATGCCCCATATCCCAACCGGCTGTTTCACGGCGGCACGGTAAAAGGACATAGCAGTAAAACGGAAGCTCAGAAGCGCAAGCCATTGGATTGGCACAGGGCGCGGGCAACATTCTGAGAGTCGGTTTTGTTGCTAAGTCGTTTTATCGGCTCATGAAAACCGCGTTTGAGAAGCGAGGGACATACCTAATATATCTATAAAAAATTGAAACAATTGGAGGTTTCACACACGATGTCTCAGATTCTCGAATTTGCAGGCGAACGCATGGTGTTCGACAACTACAAAGAGTATTCCATGGAGCTGGCCGGCAGACCGTTGGTGGTCAAGACCGGCAAGACTACTCAGCTCGCCAACGGCGCCTGTATGGTGCAGTACGGCGAAACCACCGTTCATGTGGCGGCTACCGCTTCGCCCAAGCCCCGCGACGGCATTGACTTTTTCCCGCTTTCCGTGGACTTCGAGGAGAAGCTCTATTCTGTCGGCAAGATTCCCGGTTCTTTCATGAAGCGTGAAGGCAGACCCAGCGAGAAGGCGATTCTCGCTTCCCGCGTGATTGACAGACCGATTCGTCCGCTCTTCCCCAAGGATATGCGCAACGACGTTTCCATCGTCGCCACCGTCATGAGCGTGGACCCCGACTGCTCCCCCGAAATCACCGCCATGATCGGTACTTCTATCGCGCTCTCCATCTCGGATATTCCGTGGAATGGCCCGATCAGTGCTGTGTCGGTCGGTATGGTGGACGGTGAGTATGTCATCAACCCCACCGCCGAACAGCGTGAAAAGAGCCGCATGGCTGTGACTGTCGCTTCCACCGAGAAGAAGATTCCCATGATTGAGGCCGGCGCCGATATCGTTTCCGACAAGGAAATGTACGATGGCATTATGGCAGGTCATCAGGCCAATCAGGCGGTCATCGCATTCATCAAGGACATTCAGGCCGAAATCGGCAAGGAGAAGTTCTCCTATCCGTCTAATGAGCCTGATGCCGAGATGCTTGAGGCCATCAAGGCCTTTTCCATTGAGGATATCAAGGTCGCACTCGACACCGATGACAAGCGTATTCGCGACGACCGTTTGAAGCCCATCTATGAGAAGGTTCACGAGAAGTTCGACGAAATCTACCCCGATCAGGCCGCCAAGATCGACGAGTGCCTCTACAAGACCCAGAAGTTTGTCGTGCGCCGCTGGCTGCTCGATGAGCAGAAGCGTGTGGACGGCCGCGGTATGAACCAGATTCGACCGCTCGCCAGCGAAGTCGGCGTGCTGCCGCGCGTACACGGTTCCGGACTCTTCACCAGAGGTCAGACCCAGGTACTTTCCATTGTCACCCTTGGCCCGATCAGCGACAGACAGCTGCTCGACGGCATTGACAATGAGGAATTCAAGCGCTATATGCACCACTACAACTTCCCGTCCTACTCGGTCGGCGAGACCAAGCCTAGCCGCGGTCCGGGCAGACGTGAGATCGGGCACGGTGCGCTCGCCGAGAGAGCGCTGCTCCCCGTCATTCCCTCCGAGCTGGACTTCCCCTATGCGATTCGTGTCGTGTCCGAGGTGCTTTCCTCCAACGGCTCTACGTCGCAGGGTTCCATCTGCGGCTCTACGCTCGCGCTGATGGACGCCGGTGTGCCGATCAAGGCGCCCGTCGCGGGTATCTCCTGCGGTCTGATTACCGAGGGCGACCGCTGGATGACGATGGTGGACATTCAGGGCCTGGAAGATTTCTTCGGCGATATGGACTTCAAGGTAGGCGGCACTCATGAGGGTATCACTGCCATTCAGATGGACCTTAAGATCGACGGTTTGACCCCCGAAATGGTGTGGGACGCACTTGTCAAGACCCACAAGGCGAGAATCTTTATTCTCGACGAGATCATGCTCAAGGCGATTCCCGAGCCGCGCAAGGAACTCAGCAAGTACGCGCCCAAGATGCTTTCGCTCACCGTGCCGGTGGACAAGATCCGCGAGGTCATCGGCAGCGGCGGCAAGGTCATTCAGAAGATTTGTGCCGACTGCGACGTTAAGATCGACATCGACGACGACGGCAAGGTCTTTATCTGCGGTGTGGATATTGACAACTGCAAGCGTGCGTACGAGATTGTCGAGATCATTGCCAAGGATCCCCAGCCCGGCGAAATCTTCAAGGGCGTTGTCACCAGAATTATGGACTTCGGCGCGTTTGTCGAAATCGCGCCCGGCAAGGAAGGCCTTGTGCATATCAGCCAGCTCGATGTGAAGCGTACCGAGCAGGTCACAGATGTGGTGAACGTCGGCGACGTCACCATCGTTATGGTGCAGGGCATTGATGAAAAGGGCAGACTCAATCTCTCCCGCCGCGACGCACTCATCAAGGTGGAAGGTTTGGTACCCGAAAACGACGTCAGCGAGCGCCGTCCGCGCCGTGACGATCGCCGTGACGATCGCCGTGACGACCGTCGTCACGAAGGCGGTTATCGCGAAGGCGGCTACCGTCCCAGAAGAAACAACAACGGTGGCAATGGCGGTTATCGCAACTAATACGGTGTATCAAAAGAATACGGTCGGTAATTTGATATGAACGCCCCCTCATCTGTTTCTGTGTTTGCGGAAATTGATGAGGGGGGTTCTTTACTGACCAAACTGACAAAAAAACAAGCGTCACACGATGGCAGGAGAAGAGGATCGTGTGACGCTTGTTTTGATATAGGTGGAAAATAACGGAAAGTCGCAGTTTGGTAATGCTTGTAAATTTATCATTTTTGTCGCTTTGCACCGATTCAGGTGCAAAATGATTATAGCATAAGGATAAAATAATGTCAATAACCAATGCACTGATATCAGTGCTAAAGAGAAGGACACGACATGAATGGACAAGAATTATGATGAGCTTTTCGGACAGAATATCCGCCGAATGAGACGCGCTGTGGGCATGACGCAGGAACAGCTTGCAGTGAAATTGCAGCTGGCAGGCTGCGACATCACACGTAGTGCATTGGCGAAAATCGAGGTGGGCCAGCGCCATATTTACCCTGATGAAATCAAACTTTTGAAAACAGTGATGAAGCTTGATTACGATGATTTTTTTATATAACCGCACCACAGCCGTTTGTTTCCACGCATAGTCGGGGGACAAGCGGCTGACACTATTTTTAGTGAAGCGTCAGGAATCAGGAGTGAGGAGCTGCGATGAAACACCATCTGATTTTGGATAAAACGGTCATACTCGGCGGCGCACTCACCGGGCTTGTGAATGGATTATTGGGGGCGGGCGGTGGTATGATTGCCGTGCCGGTGCTGGAGAAAAGCGGCGCGGATACCAAACAGGCCCACAGCGGTTCCATTGCCGTGATGCTGCCGCTGTCGTTGCTGAGTGCCGGTGTATCTCTTTATCGCGGACGGGTGGCGCTGCCTGATGTGCTGCCCTATTTGCCGGCCGGTATCGTGGGCGCCATTGGCGGGGCGTGGCTGATGAACAAAATTTCTCCCACGCTGCTGCATAAGCTTTTTGGCGTATTCGCCATTTGGGCGGGAATCCGGATGTTTCTGCGGTAAACCGCGCAATTCTGGGGAGGCAGAGAAAATGGACGTATCCATGACGGCTATGCTGGCAGGACTGTTGGCGGGCGCGGCGGGGGCCTTGGGATTGGGCGGAGGCAGTATTTTGATGATTTATCTTACCCTCATAGCCGGGACGGGGCAATTGCAGGCACAGGGAATCAATCTGATCTTCTTTATCCCTTGTGCCATCACTGCCCTGCTGATGCACCAGAGCAGCGGCCGTGTGCCGTGGAAGCTGGTGGTGCCGACGGTTTGCTGGGGGCTGCCCTTTGCCTTGGCGGGCTTTGCGATGAGTGAAAAGCTGGGCGGCAATTTGATGGGAAAGGTGTTCGGGGGATTTCTCGTCATATTGGGTGTGAAGGAGATTATTACACAGGCACATGCCGAATAAGTGCCGGACAATAGCATCACGCGACAGAGAAACGCCGTTCTGTCTGTGGAGAGCAGAACGGCGTTTCCTTTAAATCAATGCTGAAATCACGATGGCGGCTACCGCTCCGCCGCCCGCCGAGAGCGCCAGTGGAATCCATTTGGGCAGGCTGCTTTCATGATGGTTGGCGGACGGTGAGGGCGAAGGCCGGGAAGGGGAAATTCCCATGGGTTCATTGGGACGGGGAGAGCTTACTTTGAGCACATAGCGTGTGCCGTTCTGCGTTTCCTCGACGCCTGCGTTGAGGTTGCCTACCAGCTGCACGGCTTCCCGGTGAAGATCGACGGAATGACCGTCGGCATACTGCGGTCGGACAAAGCAAATGACTTTTTCAAAAAACGGGCTGTCGGTCTTGTCGATCTCGACAGCGTAACGGCTGACGCCCTTTATCATATGGCACTCTTCTCCTTGTGTTGTGTGTTTGGTTATTTGGTTATCTGTCTGCATTACGATGAAATATCATGTATAGGATTTCCGGTCTGCCACAAGATATGCCGCCCGTTTGAAAATTACCATTTGTAATCAACGGTGGATAATTTTGAAACACAGGATTTCCACGGCTTGCGTGTGGAAAAGTCTGTTTAAAGTGTGGAAAACCGTGGAATTACAATTTGTATTATTCATAGTCCGGTAAAAAATGGCGGAAATTTGATGGTTTTCCCCAGTTTCCACCGAGTTTTCCACAGGATAAAATTTCCTTGTAATATTCCACACTTATTAACGCGCTTTATTTTCACGTCCACAGATACATTACAGACAGTAATGTAAGGCCCGGCAACCTCCGATTAAATCGAAACATTTTGTCGAAATCTTTGAGAATTTCGGGAAAAAACAACATTCCGCACTATTTTCCACCGGAGTTTCAACAATCGGTGGAAAACGGTGCGGCGTTTTTGAAATGATTCTGTCTGACCTACTTCTGTCTCTTTTTGATGTAAAAGAGAATGGCACCGATGATGGCGCCAACGATGACCACAAAGGATACACTGGACACGAGCTCGATGATGTGGCGATTGGCTTTCGCGTCCCGGTCGGTATAAACTGTCAGCGGCAGATAGTTCTCCGTGTCGCTGAATACGATGCGGGTAACGGTTCCGTTCTTGTCGGAATAGCTGACCAGCAGCTCCCCTTTGTCATTGCGGATTTCCTGAATATCATAGTCCTGATCGCTTCCCGAGGCGACTATGGTGCTGTAATAACCGCCGTCCCAGTGATTCCTCGGCAGTTCCATATAGGTCTTGAAGTCCGCGTAGTTCTCAAAGGTCGTGCCTTTGACAAACGGCAGTTCACTTGCCGCGTAGGCGGCGAAAACCGCATTGGCCAGTACAATGACGGCGATGACGCCCGCGAGAATACCGGCGGTTTTGATAATAAGCGCACGGTTTCGGCGTAGCGAGGGGCTGGGTGCCGTCAGATGATGCTTTATCAATACGGCCTGCAAAATCGCCCTGCCGACAAGGCAGAGGAAAGCCGTGATGAGCGCGTACCCCGCCATGTCATTACACAGCGTGGACCAGTCGCAGCCGATGTGGGGCACATCTACATGATTGGGCAGCGGCAGGAGAAAGACGGAAAATCCCATCAGTATGGCGGAAAATACCCAATAGGCGGTGCAGATGACGGATTTTTGGTAGTTCTTGGCTGTTTTCTCCTCCAATGCCTCATCATGTCCCTGAAAAGAGGTGAGAATTGTCACGGCGATGAGATAAATGGCGGCAATGACCATCAGCACCAGTCCCACGAAGAACCCGATCAGCGCCTCGCAGAGCGCATTGAGAATCATGGTGACAATGATGCCCGTGACGGCAATGCCTGACACAATCAGGCATTGAATGCGGTATTGCATGAGAGACTTCTTTATCATATATTGGAGCTGCTTCTGTGACTTGGCAGAGAACGGCTGCCCGTTCACATCTCCGTTCACCTCCGTGTCCGCTATCTTAGGGCGGCGCTCGCCGCGCAGCAGTTCGTCTGCCGTTACCCCGAAGAGGTCGGTAATCACGGGAATGAGCGACAGGTCGGGCGCGCACTCGTCGCGTTCCCAACGGCTCACCGCCTTGTCTGAAACGTTGAGTTTTTCTGCCAGCTCCTTCTGTGTCAGGCCGCTTGCCTTGCGCAGTGCGGCAATAAACTGACCCATAGTTTTCTTTTCCATTTCTTTTCAAATGACTCCTTTCAGCATACATTTGACGTGGTTTGTTGTGACATCAGCGCTTATCACACGGTTTATTCTACCGATGAGAGAGTCAAAAGGCAACCCCGCAAACCGAAAATCACTCTCGCAAACCGAGAATTGGCGAGAGTGATTGTTTGAATGACTTTTTGTCTCAATATTGATTACAAATAAAAAACTGTTTGCCGCACACCTCGTCGATGAATTTCCGGTCGTGGGACACGGCGATGATGGTTCCGCCGAATTCGCACAGGGCGCGGCGGATAATGGGGCCTGAGAGCGGGGAGAAATTGCGGGTCGGTTCGTCCAGCAGCAACATGTCGCAGTGATCAAGGTTCATGGCGATGAAGTAGAGCTTGGCCTTCTGGCCACCTGACAGTGCGCCGATAGGGTGTTGCATCTCGTCGGGGGTATAGCGCATACTGCCGAGATAGGTGCGGATTTGGGTCAGCTCATCTTTGTCGCCGATGCGGGAGAGAAATTGCACAGGCGTGAGGGAGAAATCCATACCCTCCGCGTAGTTCTGCGGCATATAGGCCACCTTCAGATCGGTGCGCGGCAGAAGAATGTTCGCGATGTGCCGCAGCAGGGTGGTTTTGCCGCAACCGTTGGGGCCGACAATGCAGACCTTTTCGCCGCCCGCAACGTGCAGGTGAATGTCACGTCCCACAATGCCGCCTTCGTTTTGCAGTGCGTCAAGGTGCAGGTCGAGAATGGTCTTTCCCTTGGGCGCAGTGATGGAAGGGTCGAAGCGCACGAAAATTTCGTCCTCTGTTTCGGGGAGCTGCGTCATGTTTTCATGCTCGCGGGCAAAGCGGCGTTCCATGGACTTGACCGCCGCCATTTTCTTTTTGAGCAGTTGGCCGCCATGAGGGTCGGCGCGGGAGATGACGTTTTGTTCATGTTCCACACGGGACTGAATCTGACGGAATTTGGCCTGCTGTTTTTCGTATTCGGCTTGCTCCTTGCATGCCATCTGCGTTTGATGCGCACGGGAGGCGGCGCGGCGCTCCACATATTCGCAGTAGCCGCATCGGTTCACAGTGTGCATGGGTCTGGTTTTGCGCCGCACTTGCTCCAGGTGAATGATGACATTGGCGGTGTGCTCGAGCAAGGTTTCGTCGTGTGAGACGAAGAGGACAGGCACATCGGCAGTGTTGATGAAGCGCTCCAGCCATTCCAACGCCTCCATGTCAAGGTCGTTGGACGGTTCGTCGAGCAGCAGAAGGTCGGAACGGGACATCATGAGGGCGGCCAGTCGCAGCTTGATGCTCTCGCCGCCCGACAGCGTGCCGATGATTTGGTCGGAATAGAAGATGTCGCCCGACAGACCCAGTTCCCGTGCGATTTGCGCCAACTCGGCGGGAGTGCTGTTATAGAAGTTCTCCGTCTCACAGAAAAATTCATAGGCGGTCATGCCGCGTTGCCTGGCAGTTAATTCCTGCGAGAGATATCCTATGTGGTCGCTTTTGATGATGTCGCCTGAATATTCACAATAGCCATCTGTCAGTCTGCTGTCGTAAATCAGTTTGAGCAGCGTGGATTTGCCGTTGCCCTCCTCGCCGATGACGGCGGCTTTATCATGCGGCCTCAGCGAGAAAGTGAGGTCGTCGGTAATGGTGCGGAGGTCTTTTGTGTGGGTGACGGTCAGGTGTTTGATTTGCAGCATAAGCAGCGCCCCTTTCCTTGATGCTCTGCGTGAAATTATGGCATGATGGACGGGCACTGTCAAGATGGTGGGAAGAATCTTTAGGGTTTCTTTATATTTGCAGAAAATAAAAAGCCTGCCACTTTCCTCCGAAATCCTCTGGAAATCGGAGGCGATGTCAGATGGTTACTTATGCCGAATTGATTGCGTTCGTGATAATGATTTGCACGATCATTCAGTTGGTGGTGAAACTTATCGGCAGAAACAAAAAGAAATAACCGCCTAGCCTCAAATTAGAGCGGTCATTTCTTAGCCAAACGAACCGGGGCGTCGTCTATCGGGCGCACCCTGTCTGTATTTTGATGATATACCGAATGTTTCGTTTTGTTAATCGAATTGCCGTAAAACACGGAAATCAATTTTGGTCGGCGCTTTGATTGGATTCGCCTGAACTTATCCGACGTCTTGGCGCGTCTTGCCCGCTCAGCCTATGGCTTCGCTTGTGGGACGCTGTCCCACGCCCTGCAAGGGCTCTGCCCTTGACCCGGCAGGAGGTGCCTGCACCCCCTGCACTCCCGCGCTTCGCTTAATTGTTTTTCAGTAATCCTTTTTCCGACATTCTTTGCGCGGCAATCAAAATGCCGGTCTTGCCTGCCGCGTAATTCAAACCGCCCTGCATCCAGACGGCGTAAGGTTCACGCAGCGGCGCGTCGGCGGACAGTTCGATGGACGAACCGAGCGTGAAGGAGCCGGAGGCCATGATGATCTTGTTGTCGTAGCCGGGCATGTCCCACGGTTCGGGGAGCGCCATGGAATCGACGGGAGAACCGCTTTGAATGCCTTGACAGAAGGTGATGAGCGCCTCGGGGGTGCGCAGCAGCAGGGATTGAATGATATCGGCACGCAGCTCGTCGGGCAGCGGCGTGACCTCATAGCCAAGGCGTGAGAAGAGTCCCGCGCCAAAGACGGCGGTTTTGAGCGCTTCGCCTACCACGTGCGGTGCGGAGAACAGACCCATATACATTTCGCGGGAATGTCCTAGCGTACAGCCGACTTCGCGGCCTGTACCGGGGGTGGACAGGCGATAGGAACACATTTCCACCAAATCCTTGCGGCCCGCAATGTAGCCGCCGGTGGGGGCAATGCCGCCGCCGGCGTTCTTGATGAGGGAACCCGCCATCAGGTCAGCACCGTGAACACAGGGCTCGGTGAGCTGCACAAATTCGCCGTAACAATTGTCTACCATGACCACGACTTCCGGCTTGACCTCGTGGGCAGCGGTCGCGATGGTTTCGATTTGCTCCACCGTGAGCGAGGGGCGCAGCGAGTAACCGCGGGAACGCTGAATATACACCATTTTGATGGAAGCGTCAGAGCGCAGTTGGCGGCGCATTTCGTCGAGGTTGACCTCTCGATCGTCGATCAGGTCGATTTTTTCAAAGCGAATGCCAAATTCCGCGAGGGAACCGCTGGCAGGGGGATTGCTCAGGCCGATCACCGATTGAATAGTGTCATAGGGCATTCCCGTGACGCAGAGCATGGTGTCATTTGGACGGAGTATGCCGAAGAGTGCTACAGTCAGAGCGTGAGTGCCGCACATGAAATTATAGCGGAGCAGCGCGTCCTCACATTCCATCGCATCGGCAAATACGCGTTCCAGCTTTTCGCGGCCGATGTCGTTGTAGCCGTAGCCTGTGGAGGAAGTGAAGCAGTTCTCGCCGATATGATTGTTGATGAAGGCGGCGAGGACCTTCTGTTGGTTCTGGAAGGCGATGCGCTCAATGCGTTCAAAGGCCGGGCGAATGTCGGCTTCGGTTTCTTCCGCCAAAGCCAGCAGCTTGTCGTCGATGTCGAAGAATTTTCTTTCCGTCATTTGTGGGTGAACCTCTTTCTTAATATATATAATAGCAACGAAGATGAGTATAGCATTTTTGGCGGGGAAATGTCAATGTGTTATCCATGATATATTAGGAATAGATGATATCGGTTGAATTTGGTTGTGCAATCGGCATAGGTTCCACCACTTGAAAATAGGCGAAACAGCAAAAATGAAAAAAATCAAAAAACGGAAAAAATAATGCTTGACAAAGTGGTAGTGGTGTGGTAAGATAGTGAAGCTGTCGCGGAAAGCGAGGCACGGAAGAAGGCT
>CAMHEZ010000044.1 GCA_946184295.1 uncultured Clostridia bacterium
CACACCGCCTGTCAGGTTGGAAGCCGTCTCGATGGAGTCCGCCAGACGGCTGCGGATTTCGGGCTTTATCACCAATCGGTCTACCACCACCTCGATATTGTGGCGGAGATTCTTTTCCAGCTTGATTTCCTCCGACAAATCGTAGATATTGCCGTCGATGCGCACGCGCACAAAGCCGGATTTGCGCACGCTGTCGAGTTCCTTTAAGTGAGTGCCCTTTTTCGCCTTGATGATAGGTGCCATCACCTGAATTTTGGTGCCTTGCTCCATGGCCAGCACGCGGTCCACAATCTGGTCAACCGTCTGCTGCTGAATCTCGCGGCCGCAAATCGGACAGTGCGGGATACCGATATGGGCATAGAGCAGCCGCAGATAATCGTAGATTTCCGTGACCGTTCCCACCGTGGAGCGGGGATTTTTGGAGGTGGTCTTTTGGTCGATAGAAATCGCGGGCGACAGACCCTCGATGGAATCCACCTCGGGCTTGCTCATCTGCCCCATGAACATACGGGCGTAGGACGAGAGCGACTCCATGTAACGCCGCTGTCCCTCCGCAAAGATGGTATCGAAAGCAAGCGAGCTTTTGCCCGAGCCCGACAGACCCGTAAATACCACCATTTTATCGCGCGGAAATGCCACGTCGATGTTTTTGAGGTTGTTTTCCTGCGCGCCCCTTACCACAATTTTTTCCATTGCCATATAATTTTCTTTTCCTCCAAACATTCAGATTTATTGTTCTCCCAGCAGCATTGCCACCATCTTCTCGGGATTGTCCAGAAATCGCTTGGTCAACTGATAATGCTCCGTCTGCCGATACGGCACGGTCTGAATCCCGTCCTCGGTCAGTTCAATCACCTGCGCGTGCGGGAAGGCCATGAGCATCGGCGAATGGGTGGCAATGATGAATTGTGAATGATGTACCACCAACTCGTTCATCAGCACCATCAATGTCATCTGCCGCGAGGGCGACAGCGTCGCCTCCGGCTCGTCCAGCAGATAAATGCCGTCACCGCCGAAGCGGTTCTTGACCAGTGCCAAAAAGCTCTCGCCGTGGGATTGTTCATGCAGCGACACGCCGCCGTAGCTCTCAATCAAAGGCTTTTGGAAGGACGGTTCGCCGTCTATTTTGTCAATATAGGACGCGACATTATAAAAGCTTTCGGCGCGCAGGAAGAAACCGTCGCGCGGGCGCACTCCCTTCACCACCGTGATATATTCGCTGAGATTTGAGTGTGTCGCGGCGGTGGAAAAGTTGAAATTGCGCGTGCCGCCCTCGGCATTGAAGCCCATCGACACGGCAATCGCCTCCAGCAGCGTGGATTTTCCGGTGCCGTTTTCACCAACGAGAAAGGCCACGTTTGAGGTGAGCGGCAATTGTCCCATTTTGCGGAGATTACGCACGACCGGCAATCCGCTGATATAAGAATCTGACGGCGGATCGGATTTGAGATAGATGGATTTGATGTAGTTGGACATGGGTTCACCTTCTCCGTATGCGCCAGACCTCTTTGCACATCATGGCGCGTCTTGCTGCGGTCAGCTTCGCTGACCTTCTGAGGGCCAGCCCTCAGACACCCGCAAGGGCGCTGCCCTTGACCCGCCAGGAGGTGCCAGCACCCCCTGGACTCCCCTAATTGCTCCGCTCGCTTGACTTTAGCTTCCCTGCAATTCTTTGATTCTGTCGCGTAAATAGGCGGCCTGCTCAAAGTCGAGCAGTTTGGCGGCCTGCTTCATCTGTTTGGTCAGCTCGTTGATGAGGTGTTCGCGCTCGGATTTGGTGAGTTTCTTGCCGTTCTTTCTCACATTGCCGCCCTCGTCGTGCTGCGTGATTTCAATGACGTCTGACACCTTTTTGATGATGGTCTTGGGGACAATCCCGTGCGCCGCGTTATACTGCATCTGAATCGTGCGGCGGCGTTCCGTCTCGGCAATCGCGCGTTCCATCGAGGGCGTCACGCTGTCGGCATACATAATCACCTGACCCTCCGCGTTTCTCGCAGCGCGGCCGATGGTCTGAATGAGAGAGGTTTCACTTCTCAAAAACCCTTCCTTGTCCGCGTCCAGAATCGCCACCAGCGACACTTCGGGAATATCCAAGCCCTCGCGCAGCAGGTTGATGCCCACCAGCGTATCAAATTCGCCTAATCGCAGGTCGCGGATTATTTCCATGCGCTCCACCGTGTCGATATCGTGGTGCAAGTAACGCACCCGCATGCCCAGCGACTCCATGTATTCGGTCAAATCTTCCGCCATCTTTTTAGTCAACGTCGTGACCAGCGTGCGGAATCCCTTCTCGGCGCGGGTGTTGATCTCCGAAATCAGGTCGTCAATCTGCCCTTCAGTCGGACGAACGGATATTTCCGGGTCCAGAAGGCCTGTCGGACGAATGACCTGTTCCACAATCTGCTCACTGTGCTCTTTCTCGAACGGTCCGGGGGTGGCGCTGATATAGACGGCTTGATGAATCAGCTTGTAAAATTCATCAAATTGCAGCGGTCGGTTGTCGTAAGCCGACGGCAGGCGGAAACCGTAATCAATCAGATTCTTCTTGCGCGCGTGGTCGCCCGCGTACATGGCACGCACCTGCGGCAGGCTGACGTGGGATTCGTCCACAAACAGCAGAAAGTCGTCCGGGAAATAATTGATGAGCGTAAAGGGCGGTGTTCCGGCGGGACGTCCCGACAGCACGCGCGAATAATTCTCGATACCCGGGCAGAAGCCGCATTCCATCAGCATTTCTGTATCGTAATTGACGCGCTGCTCGATGCGCTGCGCTTCAATCAGCTTGTTGTTATCTTTGAAGTATTTGACGCGTTCCACCATTTCATCGTGAATCTCGTCCAAGGCGCGTCCCATTTTGGCTTCGGGAACGATGTAATGCGAGGCGGGATAGATGGCGATGTGGTTGAGCACTGCCTTCAATTCGCCAGTGACATAATTGATTTCGGAGATACGGTCGATTTCGTCACCGAAAAACTCAATGCGAATGACGGTTTCCTTCGAGTAAGAGGTGAAAACTTCTACCACGTCGCCCCGCACGCGGAACGTGTTGCGGGCAAATTCGATGTCGTTGCGGCTGTACTGAATTTCCGTGAGCTTTTTCAGCACGTCGTCACGGCTCTTTTCCATACCGGGACGCAGCGACAGCACCATATTGCGGTAATCAATCGGGTCGCCCATACTGTAAATGCAGGAAACCGAAGCCACAATGATGATATCCCGCCGTTCGGACAATGCCGAAGTCGCCGAGTGGCGCAGGCGGTCGATTTCGTCATTGACGGAGGAGTCCTTTTCAATATACGTGTCCGTCGTGGGAATGTAAGATTCCGGCTGGTAGTAATCGTAGTAGCTGACAAAAAATTCCACGGCATTCTCGGGGAAGAACTCGCGGAACTCGTTGCAGAGCTGGGCGGCCAGCACCTTGTTGTGCGCCAGCACCAACGTCGGCTTGTTCATCTGCGCGATGACGTTAGCCATCGTGAAGGTCTTGCCGCTGCCGGTCACGCCCAGAAGCGCCTGTTCGTGATACCCTTTTTTCAGACCGTCCACCAACTGTGCAATCGCCTCGGGCTGGTCGCCGGTCGGCTTGTAATCCGATACGAGTTTAAAATGATCCATTCACAACCCCTCCTGTTCTGACTACTGCCTGCCGCTTCGTTTTCTGTGTCTTGTGTAATACTCATCAAATTATACACCTATATTCGCAAAAGTGCAACGTTTTTTTTTTAAATGTGGGGAATTCGTCGGAGTATCCAATCATTATTGAGATAAATTGTCAATCCACAAATTTTTGACGCTCTGTCTAAATATGCCCTCTTCTGCATAAACTATGCTATAGGATTTCCGCACAGAAAGGAATGTGTATGTAACGACATGAAGAAAACGATCGCCGCCTTACTGGCCGCTCTTATGCTTATCATTTCGCCGCCCTGCCGGAACGTGTACGCTTCCGGCGAGACAACGGAGGAATCCGTCAAGCCCGCCGTCAGCCAGACCCCTTCCTCCGAACCGAAAAACAATCTCGAACTCACCGCCAAGGCCGCCGCCCTGATGAATGCCCAGACAGGGCAGATTGTCTACGCGCTCAACGCGCAGGAACAGCTTCCCGAGGCTTCCATCACCAAGGTCATGACCATGCTGCTCATTTTTGAAGCCATCGACGCGGGCAAGCTGACCCTCGACGAAACCGTCACTTGCAGTGAATACGCCGCATCGATGGGCGGTTCGCAAATCTGGCTGGAGCCGGGCGAAACCATGACCGTCCACGAACTCATTAAGGCGGCGCTGGTCGGCTCGGCCAACGACGCATGCGTCGCACTGGGAGAACATCTCGCCGGCTCAAATGAAGCCTTTGTTTCCATGATGAACGACCGCGCCGAACAGCTCGGCATGATTAACACATTTTATCTCAACTGCACGGGACTCGACGCGGAGGGTCATGTCACTTCGGCGCAGGATATCGCCATCGCCTCCGCGGAATTATTGAAGCATGAGGCGGTGCTGAATTACACCCGCATCTGGATGGACACCTTGCGGGGCGGCGCGTTGCAGCTCACCAACACCAACAAGCTCATCAAGCAGTACAACGGCGCCATCGGTCTTAAAACCGGCACCACCAGCCAGGCGGGCTGCTGCATTGCGGCGGCGGCGCAGCGGGACGGCATGACCATGATTGCGGTGATTCTCGGCGCGCCCAACAGCAAGAGCCGCTTTGCCGACGCCAAGAAGCTGCTGGATTACGGCTTTGCCAACTGGGAACTCACCGATATTTCCGGTATTCAGCCGGAGTTGCCCGACATTCCCGTGACCGGCGGATTGGAGAAGCAGGTCGGCGCGTTTGTGCAGATGGAAGGCAAGGTGCTGACCGAAAAGGGCAAGGGCAAGGACATCACCGTGAAAGTCGAGCTGCCCGAATCACTGGAAGCGCCCGTCGCGCTGGGACAGCCCATCGGCACGGTGCGCCTCTCGCTCGGCAGTGAAACCGTTGGCGAATTTGACATTCTCTCCGACCGCGACGCCCCCAAAGTCACCTTCGGCGCGGCCATGCGGGAGTTGTGGAAGGGCATTGTAGGAGCGTAATTGATGTGAAAAAACGTCCGCGTGTGGTCATAGTGGCCACGCACGGGCGTTTTTCACTACAAAGACTGAATCACACCGCAGGCGATCTTCGCGCCGGAATCGCCGCTCGGCTGGGTGGTGAAATCGTCGTAGGAGCTGTGAATAATGACGGTCTTGCCAACCACTTCGTCCACACTGAACCGCTCCAGCAGAACCGCGTTCCACGCGCTGCCGTTGTTGGCGAAGATGGGCGGCAGATCACCCGCGTGCTGCGGGTGGGGGCAGTCGTTGGGATTGTAATGCGTGCCCGCGTCGGCGAATGGGTCTTCCTCATTGCCGCTGCACGAACCGCCCTCATGAATGTGCATACCGTGAATCGTGTTGCCGCAAGGCGCATCGGGAACGGGCAGGCCAGTCACGGCGGTCAGCACCAAAACCCCCTGCGGTTCGGTGTAAAACACCACACTGCCCTCGATGTCGGGAAATTGTTCCGCCCCCCGTATGTCCGCGAACGCCGCCGGAGGATTGCTCAAAATCAGCTCCGCCAGCCGTGAAATAAAACCGTTTTTTCCGTTGTTGATACCGTCAAATTCGTTCATGTCGATTATGTCAACACCTTTCTCATGACATTCCACTGCACAAGCAGTTACTACATCATATGCTTCTGCGCTAAAAATGCCACAAAACAGCCGCACAGCGATTTCCCACGCCGCACGGCTGTCTTTTGTTGATGGCCATTCACTAAACGCTAACCGCCAGCCATTCACTTGACCATGTTGTAAAAATCCTCCAGCGCACTGCCCATCGTATCGGCAGCGTGCATCAGACGGCGTTTCATCTTGCGCTTGCTCGGCATACCGCACACGCTCCCGAAGCCGGCCGCGCCGACCGCCGCGCCCAGCAGCATTCCTAAACCGATTCCCTTCATAACATTCTGACTTTTAATACTCATTTCCGTCATCTCCCTTTTTTGCAGGCAGGTTTTTCATCGCTTGGCATGACAAATAAATTACCCCCGCCTGCATTTTTTATTATTGACAACGCGGCAATTTTCATTCATTATATATGTATGGATAAATTGCCGGGAAACGGCATGGCATTTTATATGAATTTTTTGTAAATTACAGGAGACGAAATCAAACAATGGCAAGATTAAACATCGTTCTGGTAGAGCCGGAAATCCCTCAGAATACCGGCAACATCGCCCGCACCTGCGCCGCAACCGGCGCCCGTCTGCATCTGGTGGAACCCATGGGCTTCAAAGTGGACGACAAAAAGCTCAAACGCGCCGGGCTGGATTATTGGCATCTACTCGACATCACCTATTATTCGTCGTTAGATGATTTCTTTCAAAAAAACGCGGGCGGCCAATTTTATTATTTCTCCACCAAGGCGCAGCATACCCATTCTGATATCTCCTATCCCGACAACTGCTACCTGGTCTTTGGCAAGGAGACTGCCGGACTGCCCGAATCGCTGCTCTATGCCAATCCCGACCGGTGTGTCCGTCTGCCCATGATCGGCGAGGCGCGCAGCCTCAATCTCTCCAACGCGGTCGCGGTGGGCGCGTATGAAGTCCTGCGCCAGTGGCACTACCCGGAATTGCAGAATGAGGGCAAACTGCGGGAGTACGACTGGAACAATTAAGCGAAGTGCGGGAGTGCAGGGGGACTGGTCCTCCTGCCAGGTCAAGGGCAGCGCCCACGAGCAGGCGCAGCCTGCGAGCAAGACGCGCCCAACTATACAACAAGGTCAGGCGAATCCATAAAATCACGGAGGTGACAACTGAAATGAAAAAGATCTCCCGCATTGTCATTGTGGTAGTGCTTATGCTGAGCGTACTGGCCACTGCGATTGCCTTGGGACTAAACAAAAAAGATACCCTCGCGCCGGGTGACACACCTTTGCATACGAGCGGCTTCAGCCTGTCGGACGAGGAGCTTGCCCTCTGCACGGGGGAATCCTACTTGTGCGGCGCGTTTTTTGACGGCGAAAGGCTGACAGACGTGCGCTGGTCCAGCTCCAACCCTTCGGTAGCTTCTGTGGCGTCCGACGGCATGATGACAGCTCACACCGTGGGCGAAACACAGATCAAGGCGGTATACTCCGAAAATATGATCGCCGAGGCCAGACTCTGGGTTTACAGTGACCCCACCGACGCGTCCGCACAGGCTATCCTCTCGCTGGCCGACAACGGAAGTGACGAATCCTTTGTTACACTCGCCACCCTCGCACGGCAACTGGGCTGCGCCAAGAATCACGCGGTGAAATACGAAGCCGACCTGCTCGGCGGTCTGGTCAGATTCAGCGAAATGGGCGCAGGCGGCAGCGGTTCACCTGATGAAGCCTGGCAACAGATTGAAACGGCACTTTCCCACACGGAGATACAGGGTCTTGACAGCGATACCCTGCACCGGGCGGCAATCGCCGCCTATTGCCAAGGCGAAAAACTGGCCAATGACGTGACGATTTCCTTCACAGGCGACTGTACCTTCGCCTACTTCAATGAAACCGACAGCGCCCATATGTTCCCCGCCGTCTACCGCCAGTCTGGCAGCGTCACCTATCCGCTCGACCTGACGAAGAATGTCTTCGGCGCGGACGATATCACCATGATTAATTTTGAGGGCACACTGACCGAATCACACGCTCATAAAGACAAAACCTTTTACTTCCGCGGCGAGCCTGCCTATGTGAATATTCTCACGCAATCTTCGATTGAGGCTGTTACGGTGGAAAACAATCATTCCTACGACTATTTTGACCAAGGTTACAACGAAACCCTCAGTTATTTGCGCGATGCCAAAATTCGCTATACCACATTCCACTCCCCTGCCATTATCGGTGTAGGTGATTATCACGTTGTCATGCTTTCGCTTTCCCTGGTGAGCAGCTCCTACAAACCTGAATTTCGCAGCGCCATCGAGGATTACATTCATTACTACCGCGGCGACAAAACAATTATTATCGTCAACCTGCACTGGGGCATTGAAGGCAGCGGCACGCCCGAAGCATGGCAGGTGGAGGCGGCTCACAGCATGATTGACGCAGGTGCGGACATGGTAATCGGCCATCACCCACACGTTCTCCAGGGCATTGAACGCTACAACGGTCATTACATCGTCTACAGCCTGGGCAATTTCAGCTTTGGCGGCAATTCCTCCGCTAACAGTCCCAGTACTATCATCTTCCGCGCGTCGTTTACGGACGACGTTTCCGGCGTGCGCAATACCCGTGTGTCGGTCGTTCCCTGCTACACCACCTCGTCGGGCAGTACAAAAAATAATTTCAAGCCCACGCCTCTCTACGGTGATGATGGTGAAAAAGTCATCAACCGTCTGCTCACACTCAGCGGAAAGCTGGACAACGGCATTCAAAGCATGGTCTGGCATCACATTCCATCATAATTTGCTCCACACGAAAAAAACCGTTCCGATGACGCTTCACAGCATCAATCGGAACGGTTGCCTTTGTATTTCAGAAACTATTTTAGAAAACAATCAATGATTCTTTCGTTTTGGCTAGAATTACGCTGATTACTCAGCAGTGGTCTCAGCAGCGGCTTCGACAGCCTCGGCGGCGGCTTCCACAGGAGCCTCAACAGCCTCGGAGGCAGCTTCCACAGGAGCTTCCACAGCCTCGGCGGCAGCTTCCACAGGAGCCTCAACAGCTTCTACAGGAGCAGGAGTCTCAGCTGCATTCGACGCAGCAGCCGTCGCTACAGCAGCGGCAGCCGCAGCAGTGGCAACAGGTGCAGCAGCACTCGCGTCAGTCGTAGCTGCTGCCTGCTCAAAAGGGACAATCGGAGTCTGTGCGGCGGGCAGGCAGATGTCCGGAACAGCCTCGAGAGACATATCGCCGTTGGCAACGGCACCGGCCTTGAGCTTGTAGTAAGCCTCGACCTCAGTAGCCTGAATGTAGGGAGCAATCCAGATGTAAGCCAGGCCGCAGGTGCAGATGCCCAGAATGTGCCAGAGAATGAAGGAAAGATCCAGCACGAACAGGTGCCACTTGTTGCCCTTGGTCATGGCCTTGGACATCTTGAAGGCTTCTTTGCTGGAGAGGTTCGGATTCTCGGCCAGCAGGTAAGGTACCATGCTGTATTCGAAGCTCTTAATAATGCCGGGAATAATGAAGAGCAGGCTCCACAGGCAGATCTTAATACCCATCCAAAGCATAATCAGACCCACATGGGCAAACTTCTTCAAGGGGGTGAAGATTTCACCGAAGCCCGTCTTCAGGCCGCGGCTCATTTCAAAGAAACGAAGCAGACCGACCGAAAGCGGCAGAAGCAGGAAAACCTGAGCAACCAGGTTGAGAATGCTCTGAAGCGACGAAGCAGCCTGTACCTGCTCGCTGGGCTGAATAGCAGAATAATCGCCGTTCATAATCGCCTGCATCTCGTCCTGGTCGATGGTCTGAAGCGCCTGCACTTCGGATGCCTCAGCACCGGTCACCAGATAGGAAACGGTACTGACTACCCAGGAAACACAACTTGAAATGACGCCCACAATGATGAGCGCGACCAAAGCCTTCCAAAAATATTTTTTAAGGGCGGCTTTGGCGTTTGTTTTTAATTCGGATCTTGACCACATAAATAAAAACAACTCCCTTTAGCATGTACTTTTCGATTCATTGTCTGAATAAAAAAGCTCTGAAATACCTTGGCACATCACATTTGCCATCTCTATCTTAACAAATTTATTTCATTTTTTCAATAGTTTTTTTAATTTTTTACCATGATTTCAACATAATTTTGCCCCGTTCATCAAAAAAGGGAAGTGCAAATCCCTCGCACTTCCCTTTTTGTGATCGGTTGATTCATTTTTATCGGTTCACCGTTGCAAGATCTGATTTGGCATTTGTTTTAACAACATGCTTCTTCATATCAACTGATTTGCCGTGGCGTTTCTTATTGACACCAGTGGTGCGATTGTGCAGCGGCACATGCCCGCCGCTCTTTCCGCCTATGCCGCTATTGTCGATAGGCTCCACTACAACATCTTCCTTGCAGGCGTCGATAGGATCCACAACATCACGGTTGACCTCCTCCGGCGTCTTGTAGGTACTCACCGTCTGCTTGAGCGCCGCCTTCACTGCTGCATCGTCTCCGGTGGCACAAGCCGCGCGAAGAACGGCCATTTTCTCAGCCATCTCATCAGCATTGAGAGGCTCGTCGCGTTCGATAAAAATCAAGCTGTTATCTGTCTTATCCAGTTCCTCCGTCTTTACCAGAAGCTCTTCATACAGTTTTTCGCCGGGACGCAATCCCGTTTCGACAATTTCAATGCCCTTGGCGCCCGAAAGCCGGATCATGCTCTCTGCCAGATCCAGTATTCTGACAGGCTTGCCCATATCCAGCACAAACAGTTCACCGTTTTTGGCCATCGCACCGCTTTGCAGCACCAGCTGAGACGCCTCGGGAATCGTCATGAAATAACGGATAATGCGCTTGTCCGTCAAAGTAACAGGACCGCCGTTGGCGATCTGACGCTTAAAGAGCGGAATGACAGAACCTGCGGACCCCAACACGTTGCCGAATCGGGTGCAGCTGTATTTGACATTGCCGTGCGTGCTCTGCGCCTGTACCAGCATCTCGCACATTCTCTTCGTGGCGCCCATCACGTTGGTGGGATTGACGGCCTTGTCGGTGGAAACCATCATGAAGCGCTCCACGCCGTATTCTTCGCAAAGCTCCACCACGTTCTGTGTGCCAAAGACGTTGTTTTCCACCGCCTCGATACAGTTATGCTCCATCAGCGGCACATGCTTGTGGGCTGCCGCATTGATGACAATCTGCGGACGATAGCGTTCAAATACCCGGGCAAGACCCGTTTTATTGGTAATGGACACAATTTCAATGCGCAGGTCAAGACTGTTGCCATAGGCAATCTTCAACTCCTGCTGCACATTGTAAACGCCGTTTTCATAGATATCAAGGATAATGATCTGCTTGGGACTCATCTTGGCAAGCTGTCGGCAAAGCTCAGAACCGATGCTGCCGCCGCCGCCCGTAATCAGCACAACCTTGTCCATATAATATTCATTGGTACGCTCGTCCGACACCACAATCGGCTTTCGGAACAAAAGCTCCTCCACGTCAAATTCACGCAACTGACGCTTCTTGCCCGCCGTTTCCATGGTGGGATAATCATAAACCTTGACCTTGTATCCCAGCGCCTTGTAATGCTCATACAACTTTTTCTTCAGGTCGGTGCTCAGGAACGGCAAGGCAAAGACGACCTCCTGCACCTCATACTCGTTGAGCTTGCCAAAGGTTGCTTCTTCCTCGGATAAAACGCAGATTCCGTGAATTTCTCTGCCGGATTTCCCTTTGTTAACATCAACAAAGCATCGGGGCAAATAAGCTGCGTTTTCATTGTTGAGCAACTCCTCAGCCAGACTCACACCCACGCGGCCCGCACCGATAATGGCAATCTTGATCTTCTGCGAGCTTTCGCCCTCTTCTGTATCCATTCCCGCAAAAAAGCGCAGCAAAAACAGCAGAAACCGACCTTTCACGGTATCACTGGTACCGCACTTGTAGGCATACCGATAAACCATTCTCATTCCCAGAGAAAACACAGCGTTCATCAGAATCAAAGCCACTGCTTCGATAAAGCTCAACCTTCCCACAGGAAAACAGGCTGACAAAATCAAATAAAGCCCTAAGGCCGCCATATCGGTCATCAGTAACCTGAGATAACATTGAATGCCGCCGTACCGCCAGATCTGGCGATACACTTTGCCCAGCAATCGGCAGACTAAAATACAGATCAACGCAAGGAAACTTTGCTCAATCAATCCATTATAAGATGCCGTTGCAACCAGCCCATGTATTACAACTAAAAGAAACAGTGCAACAACCGTAAACGATAGAATATCATATAATACTAACATCCAGCGGATTTTAGTCAGATTAAGCAACCATCTTTTCAGTTTCTCCATGCACTTCTTCCTTTCAAGCAATCATCATGTCAAAATATATGACGGTACCAATTGCCAATAAATATCCGGCGGAGCAAGCCGTCGAATAGGACAAACAGACCCCGCCGATATTTCTATTTTTCCATCAAAAGGCATATCTGACAACCTACTCCGCACTCTCAGCGGAATCTTCACCGTTATCTTGACGATAGGCATAATCACTGTATTTATAATTATATTTGTACGAATACCTGTATTTATAGTTATAGTAGTAACCCCTGCGACTGCTCTGGATATCATTCAGCACAAAGCCCAACATATTGGCGCCCGCAAACTCAAACTGCTTGAGCACTTCCGAGATATCGGCATAAGTTGTCATCTTGTGCTTAACAACCAGCACAATGCCGCTGACCGAGTTTGTCATGACCATCGCATCACTGACCACATTAATCGGCGGCGTATCAATGATAACATAATCATACTCCTTGGCCAGCTTCTTCACCAACTGCGCAAACTGATCGGAAGAGAGCAGCTCGGACGGATTGGGGGGCATGGGGCCTGATGTCAATACATCAAGATTCTCCACCACGCTGGACTTGATGGACTCTTCCTCCGTGGACATATTGACAATCAGCGTAGAAAGACCCTTCGTATTGCTCAGCTTAAAAGTCTTGTGCTGTATCGGCTTTCTCATATCCGCATCAATCAGCAGCACTCTGCTGTTGGTCTGCGCAAAGGCAATAGCAATATTGGCCGACGCTGTAGATTTACCGTCGCTGGGATTCGGGCTGGAAACCGCGATAATCTTCTTGTTGGAAGTACCAAGCGCAAACATGATATTGGTACGAATCGACTTATAGCTTTCTGCCACATTAAAAGGAACGTCCTTGTCCACCAGAAGCATTCTCGGCTGGGTAGTGGTCTGTTTGCCCTTCTTCTTGGAAGTATTCTCTGTCACAACCTTCTGCACATCGCCCAGCACAGCCTTGTCAAAGAGATCAGACAGCTCATCGGAATCCTTGATCGTATCATCAAAGAAATCCACTACGAAAATGAAACCAACAGCAATCACAGCTCCCACGAGAAAACCAAGCAGCGCATTCTTCACCGGACTCGCGGAAACAGGATTGTAATTAGGAACAGCGGGGTCAATCACTTCTACAGAACCCGCACCTACCACGCGGATCAGGAAGTCCGGTGCTACCTGCGCCATCATGTTGCACAACGCGGCAGAAACTTCCGGATCGGTTGTAACGGCAGAAATTCTCATGGCTTCCGTCTCTTCAATGGACGTCATTGTAAAACAGCTTTTGATAGAATCATTGGAAATTTTACCGTCCTTCACAACGAAAACAGAGGCCAGCGTCTCCTCATCAAATTCCAGCACCAACAAGTTGCCGATCTTGTCCATCACCGAATTACTTTTGAGGACCACAACATATGTATCTACAAGGGACTTGGAAAAATTCAGTGTGCTCAGGTTGATATTGCCGGTGTTTTCGTCTGTCGTTGCCGTAGCGGTGGTGCGGTCACTTCTGACATAGAGAGACGTATAAGACTCATATTTCAGTGGCACAACAAATTTTGTGTATAAAAACGAACATATACCAAAAAGAATCGCAGAAGCAACAATCAGCCACACCTTGCCCAGAAGCAGCGATATCAAACGTCGGATATCGTAACCGTCATTTTGCTTTACCAATCAAACTACCTCATTTCAACATCCGTTTCTACAGAAACCGGTCATATTTTGCACTGCATATATCGAAAATATCTATGAATACGTTCCGGTTTCCGTCTCCAAAAGACACGTTTCCATACTTGCAGATACATATTTAACAAATGAATTATATCACGGCACCATTCAAAAGTCAATCCAATTCCAAAGAAGCAACAGTAGTAATACCATAATCAAAACCACCTTTTTTTGTTGATAATCACTAAGCTTTTTATCAGTGTATTCCTAGCAATCCCTTGATTTCTGACAGCGGCGGATAGGTTTTTTCAAAAAAAGCTTGATTATTGCCACTCTATGTGTTATAATTTTTTACGTTGTCAAATTCATATGCGCCTGTGGTGGAATGGCAGACACGTTGGTTTTAGGAACCAATCCGTGAGGGTGCAGGTTCAAGTCCTGTCAGGCGCACCAACAGCGCGGCTAAAGCCGCTAAGAGAATAGTGAATGGTGAATAGTGAATAGAGAATAACGTAAGGCGATTTGCTCCGCCGCGCTGTTGTACTATTCACTATTCACCATTCTTTATTCACTATTCACTGAACTTAGGATTAAGGAGATGAACGATAAATGCAAAGCAATCATCCATTGGCATCTTTTTTGTTCAACCCTTCCACGCACATTCATGGTTTATCTGTGAATGTGCTTTTCTTTTTTCGATTGGCTATTGACAATGATGCATAATTAAATTATAATATAGTCAGAATATTACTGCAATAATTGAAATGGAGGATCATCTTATGAATATACGTCCGTCCGCCGCTATCAGACAGAATTACAACGAAATCGCTGATATGTGCAGAAGAACAGCGGAACCTGTGTTCCTGACCAAAAACGGCGAAGGTGATCTGGTGGTTATGGATATTGAAACCTTTAATCGCAGAGAAAAAATGCTCCGACTCAGAGAGGAACTTCTTGCCGTTGAAGAGGACAGACTGCACGGAAATACTGGCTGTACACTTGATGAACTTGACAGTTATCTTGACAGCATTATCAACGAGGCATAATATATGGAAGAACATGAGAAATACCGGGTGATAATTTCCGATAGAGCTAAACTCATGCTGGGAACACATATGAGTTTTTTGAAGCAAATAAACAAGGAAGCCGCTGTCTCTAAGAAAAAGCAAATTATGAAGGCGTTGCGTTCTCTTTCAGAAATGCCTGCCAGATATCCTTTCTTTAATGAAGAACCGATTCTTCCTAACAAATATCACAAGATGTATATTGAAAAATGGTATCTGGTTCTCTATCAGATACAGGATGATACCGTATATGTTGAATACATCTTAGATTGTCGGCAGGATAATAGCGGAACGATCATGTGATATGATGTTCAATATGAAGATACCAGTTTAACCCATTGGCATCTTTTTTTGTTCAACCCTTCCAAGTCGGTGAACAAAAAAGATGCAACCCCAGAAAAGCCTCAATTTTAGGGGCTTTTCGTGGTTTTAGGGAGCAAAAAATGAAGCGGGCTTACCGTAGATGCCTTTGGGCATTTTCGCCGCATTTTTGATTGTGAACTCCCGTGGTGGCAGTATTAAAGCCTTTGCCTAACCAAAAATTCAAAAGTTGAATACCCAGCTAATCAAGCGTGCGG
>CAMHEZ010000045.1 GCA_946184295.1 uncultured Clostridia bacterium
TTGTACTTCGGACTCACCCTTTGCTTATTTGATTTCTGTAAGCTTGATACGTTTCATCATCGCAATCATAGAGCTCACTTGCCTTTATCCGCCGAATTTTTTAAACTTTTTGTTCGCTTTTACCTTTTCATGGGACTCTGTCCTTTATGAATCAGTTATCACATTTTTTGAAGCTTTGTTGCTTCGTTTCTGGTTTGTTTCATTCTTAATACATCGGAAATACTGCCGCGTTCTCGCCTTTTTTGGCCTTTTCTATATTCAAACCGTCCGTTTCGGAAATCTGCGTTTTTCGCCTGGCCGTCGTTTCGGTTTTATTGATTTCATCACTTCGCATAATGTTTACTGCTTGTGGCTGATTACATCATTCATATGTCATCTTGCTCTTTTGTAACTCGATATCCCGCACATTTCACGACCGGCTGAGATATCTTTGCGCCACTTTATCTGTTCTCTTTCACTCACGACTCACTACACGTCATCGCTCCGGATTCACAAATCTTGGAGGATCTTTACTGAGCAGTAATTTTTATGCGTTTTCAATTGCGGCTCTTATTTTTGCTACCCTGTCGTTGCATTTCAGCTTTTGACAGGTGATTGTCTTTTTTGAAGCAGCTTTCCGTACTGCTTCCTTGCTTACGTTGTATGTCAGAAACCTTTCAGATTGTAGGTCGCTTACAATTTTCAAGGCATTTCATTTCAATATATATGCGTCGGTTTCTGTCGTGCATCAGTCGATCTGCTTCCATGCTTTCTTTTGCATTTCGGATCGCTTGCTACAGAATACTCTGTCACGCGGTATGCCTTTTTATTGATCTGCTTCCTCGAATCTGCGCGTTTCTGTTCCGATGTATTGTGTCTTTATCGACTCATCCATTGGCAACGCCTCGATTCTGTTTAGATTGCTTAAAGACTGCTCTGCAATTTCTTCATCGTCCATCTCAGGTTTTTCCCATATGTCCGATTTCCTTAAAAAGCTTACTTTTTTCAAATCCTTTTTTCGATCAAATTCTTGATCGACTTTTTGTTTTACAGGATTTTACTGATTTCTGCCTTTCTTTTTCTTTTTGCTTTAGCTTTCCTTAAGCTCAACTATAATATAGCACATGTTTGTGCATTTGTCAATAGTTTTTTTGAAATCCTTGAAAAAAATTATTTATTTTTGAATATCTCAAAATTTCTATTGACTAATCGACAAAAAGGTTGTAAAATACATACGTCCAAAGGTCGAGGGGGAACAAAGCGGAGTCGGCGGACACAGTTAAGTCATTTCGCAACAGAGAGGTCAATGAATGAACAACGCATTCGATTCACAAACAGAAAACAGAAACAGCGATACATCAGAACCCGCCGAAACGCAGAATGACGATTCCATTGTCACGCTGGTAGACGACGAAGGCCGCAAGTCGGAATTTGAGGTTCTTGACGCCATCGAAACCCAGGACGGACGCTTTGTGGCGCTGCTGCCGCTTGCCTCCGTCAATGAGGAAACCGGCGAGGGGGAATACATTATTCTCCAGGTCGTCACGGAGGACGGTGAAGAAGAACTGGCCGAAATCGACGACGAAGAGCTGCTGGAAGCAGTCGCGGACGTTTTTCAGGAACGGTTTTCGGAGCTTTACGAGAGCGACGGCTACGATGGGGACTACGATCCTTCCGATGCTGTTTACGGTGGTTGATACGGACACGCATAAA
Source organism: uncultured Clostridia bacterium (assembly GCA_946184295.1). Classification (GTDB taxonomy): domain Bacteria; phylum Bacillota; class Clostridia; order Oscillospirales; family Acutalibacteraceae; genus RUG762. The sequence goes on from CAMHEZ010000045.1 coordinate 1,693, forward strand.
TTCCTCGTATCCGCATACAATATCATATGTTAATATATCCTGCCCGATTCGCGGACTGTGCTTTTATAACCCTACAACTTGATTCTAGGGAGCCAGCACTTCGGCGGTGGATTGCAGACCTCCCGCAGCCTTGAGCTGAGTACGGAAGAAGGGAGCGTGAAACCGTTGGGATGGCACCCACCTGTTACTTTTAGTAGCAGGTTATTTAAAGCACATTACGGTCGGGCGGGATTTTTTTATTTTTTGGCTTTACTATGATTTGGTGATTTGTATGAACAAACTAAAAGCATTGCGATTGGAAAAAGGCTACACGCAAATCAAAATGCAAATGCTGACCGGCATAGATCAGAGTGATTATTCCAAAATCGAAAGCGGCAAACGATATTATACCTTTGAGCAATGCCGCAAAATTGCCCTCGCACTGGATACCAGTATGGATTATCTCGCAGACCTTACCGACGAGAAAAAGCCGTATCCCCGCAAGCCACAACAATGAACTCCGGACCGCCGCGCCCCGCAAGGCTCGGCGGTTTTTCTTCTACTGTATTCGCCTGACTGCATCGATCATCCAAGCGCGTTTTGCTCGGCAAGCTGCGCTCGCCTCGTGGGACGCTGTCCCACCCCCTGCAAGGGCTACTCGCCCTTGACCTCGGCAGGAGGACCAGTCCCCCTACACTCCCGCGCTTCGCTTAATGATTTCTCTGCACAACTGCCATTTGACATATACCCCCACATATGGTAGAATATCCTTGTCACTACCCAAATGAAAGGGGAACATGAAAAAAATGAAATATACGCAGGAGCTTTGTCCTATCATTCAAAAGGATACGCTCAACCGAACAACTTTCAGCTTTGTCGTCAAGTCTGAAAAGGCGGTGCAGACCATGCAGCCCGGCCAGTTCGCCAACCTCCGGGTGGCGGGCAAGACCCTTCGCCGTCCCATCTCGGTGTGCGGCTTCAACCGTGAGGAAGGCTGGATTCGCTTTGTATTTGAGATTCGCGGCGAGGGCACGGCCATTCTCGCCAGAATGAACGAGGGCGACACGCTTGACATTCTCGCCCCGCTCGGCAACGGCTTTGCCATCGACCCGACCGAAAAGGCGGTTTTCGTGGGCGGCGGTATCGGTGTACCGCCGCTGCTGGGGGCATCCGCGCCTTACGGTGAAAACGCCACGGTGCTGCTCGGCTTCCGCAATATGCGCGCCATCATTCTGTCCGACGAATTTGAGGCCAACGGTGCGGACGTGCGCATTGCCACAGACGACGGTTCCTACGGTCATCACGGCTTTGTCACGCAGCTGCTCGCACAGCGGCTCGATGAGGCACCCTGTGACGTCATCTACGCCTGCGGCCCTACCCCCATGCTGAAACTGGTGGCGGCAGAGGCGGAACAGCGCGGCATTCGCTGCATGGTGTCGCTTGAAGAGCGCATGGGTTGCGGCGTTGGCGCGTGTCTGGTCTGCGCCTGCAAGACCAAGCGCGAGGACGGCAGCGAAACCTATCGTCATGTGTGCAAGAACGGCCCGGTATTTGACAGCAGGGAGGTTGTTTGGGAATGAACAGATTAGCAATCAACTTAAACGGCGTGGATTTCAAAAATCCCGTCATCGCCGCGTCGGGTACCTATGGGTTCGGCCGCGAATACAACGAATTTTATCCGATTTCGCGCTTGGGTGGCATTTCCTGTAAGGGCATGACCATCAGGGAAAAGCTCGGCAATCCTCCGCCCCGCATCGCGGAAACCCCCGATGGCATTCTCAACTCGGTTGGCTTGCAGAATCCCGGTGTAGAGCACTTCATCGAGCATGACCTTCCTTGGCTCAAGCAGCAGGACATCGTGGTCATCGCCAATATCGCGGGTTCCACCGAGGAAGATTACGCCGCCATCGCCGAAAAGGTCAACGCCTCCGATGTGGACATGGTAGAGCTGAACATCTCCTGCCCCAACGTGAAAGCAGGCGGCGCAGCCTTCGGCACCTCTCCCGACTGCGCAGCCAACATCACCCGTATTGTCCGCGAGAAGTGCCCGAATAAACCCCTGATGGTCAAGCTCTCGCCGAATGTCACCAGCATTTCCGAAATTGCCAAGGCCGTGGAAGCTGCCGGTGCGGATTCCGTATCACTCATCAACACGCTGCTCGGCATGCGGATTGACATCCGCACCCGCCGCCCGATTCTCAAAAACAACAAGGGCGGCATGTCCGGCCCCGCCGTCTTCCCCATCGCCGTGCGCATGGTCAACGAGGTTTACAACGCGGTTAAAATACCGGTCATCGGACTGGGCGGCATTGCCACCTGGCAGGACGCCATCGAAATGGTACTCGCGGGCGCGTCGGCCATTCAGGTCGGCACTGCGATGTTTACGGATCCCTATGCCCCGCTGCACATCATCGAGGGCATGGACGAATATCTCGAAGAAAACAACATCGACAATATTGCCGAGCTGGTGGGCGGCGTAAAGCTATGGTAATTCTGTCGGTTGATTTCGGACGGGCGCGCACCGGCATTGCCATCTGCGACAAGAGCGAGTTTCTCGCCTCGCCCGTCACGGTCATTCAGGAAAAATATGTGCCCGCGCTGGTGGAGAAGATCGCCGCGCTGGCCGCCGAGAAACAGGCGGAAATGATTGTGGTCGGCCTGCCGGTCAACATGGACGGTTCGGAAGGCGAGAGCGCCCAGAACGCCCGCCGCTTTGCCGAGAATTTGCGGGAGGTCAGCGGCCTGCCGGTGGACATGCTCGACGAACGCTGCACCACGATGGAGGCACACCAGTTTCTCAACGCCACCAACACACGCGGCAAGAAGCGCAAGGCAGTAGTGGATGCGGTGTCGGCGGTCATTATCCTGGAAAATTATATGGATAAGCGCAAGAGCGCGGCAAAGCGTGAGCCTTCATGAGCGAAAAAGAACCCATCGGCATTTATTTTCATGTGCCGTTCTGCCGCCGCAAATGTCCCTACTGTGATTTTTATTCGGTCGGCGCCACGGAACAATTGCTGGACGCTTACACCGATGAAACGGTGCGGCGCGTCCAGCAGCTCAAAGCGGAGGGGCTGTCCGCCGACACAGTGTATTTCGGCGGCGGCACCCCTTCGCTGCTGGGCGGCAAACGCATTTTTCGACTCCTGTCTGTCCTCAGTGAATGTGTTTCCATCGCTGAGAACGCCGAAATCACAGTGGAAGCCAATCCTTCGGCAGACTCAGGTTCATTTCTGCGAACCTGCGGTGCGGCGGGCGTGAATCGCCTGTCGCTGGGCATGCAGTCGGCGGTACCGGAAGAGCTGGCAGCCATCGGACGCAGCCATTCCCCCGACGATGTGTTATATAATATAGAAATGGCACACAGTGTCGGAATTGACAATATTTCACTTGATCTCATGCTCGGCATTCCCCATCAAACGCCCGAAACCTTACACACCTCGCTGGCATTTATCAAACGCGCCGCGCCTTCCCATGTTTCGGCCTACTTGCTGAAGATTGAGGAGGGTACGGCGTTTTACCGGCGCAGGGATTCCCTGCCGGTCGCCGACGAGGACGGACAGGCCGATCTCTATCTGCAAACCTTCAACACACTGGAAGCCATCGGCTATCAGCAGTATGAAATTTCCAACGCGGCACGCGGCGGCGCGGTCGGACGGCACAATCTGAAATATTGGCGCGATGAGGAATACATCGGTGTCGGCCCCGCTGCCCACGGTTTTTTTCATGGCAGGCGGTATTTCTTCGGCAGAAGCCTGAAAGACTATCTCGGGGGTGTAGAACCAGCCTTTGACTGCCTTGGCGGAGATGAGGAGGAATACATCATGCTCCGTCTGCGTCTGCGCGAGGGTCTGACCGAGCGCTGCATGAAGCAACGCTTTGGGCATGGTATCCCCGCCGCCATGCGGTCGAAAGCATGTGCGCCGCCATACGCAGCATTTTTCACCTGCGACGATGAGCATATCGCCTTGACGCGGCAGGGGATGCTGCTGTCGAACGCACTGATTGGTATGTTGATTGAATTGCTCTAAGAGCCTGTTCAGGAATTGCCACATATTTGAATTTATTTTGTTAAATGTATTGCCTTTTTTGCTTTTCTATGCTAAAATCTTATTTAGTCAAAACTATCTGAAAGAGGGTTTTTTACATGAGCTATTGCTCGAACTGCGGCGGTCGGCTCAACGACAATGGACAATGCCCCAACTGCGGCGGTGTCAGCGAAGCCAAAATCACACCCGAGATCAAGGAAATCCCCGATGTGCTGGCCTGCGTCAAGGGACTGTTCTCTGAAACACCGCTGAGCGGCGTCGAAAGAGCCGCGCGCACCAATTCCGCATCAGTCTGGGCCACCTACGGCGCCATTTTCATGATCACCACCATCATTGCGCAGATTTCGCTCTTTACCTCCTTGCCACCCAGCGCGCTGCACGGTCTGCTGGACAAAAACATGGCGCACATGATGGAACAAACCGTACAGGGCACACCACCTGAGCATCTGATACCTGCCTTTGCGGAGTTATTCGGTTATGCCGCTGCGATGTCACTGGTTGCTCTGTTGATCGTGGCCTGTATGACCACCCTGACGTTTATTTTGGCGGAAGAACGTCCGACCTTCTCGCAGGCGCTGAACATCACCACATTTTCCACGCTGCCGCTGTCGGTCTGCTGCCTGATTACACTGCCCGTATCGCTTCTTTCCGTGCCGTTTGCGGCGGGAATCCTTCTGATGGGCTTCGCGGCAAGCGTTGTCATGTACTACTTCGGCATTCAGAAGGCTGCACAGTTCACAAAAAGCCCGTTCTGGCTGTTTGTGTTAGCCATATTCATCGGCGAGCTGCTGCTGTCGCTCTTCTCTCTCCTCTTTACCATACTCATTTTCTAGCGCGGAAAGGGCAGGTCGTTCCACATGAATACAATGGATTCCATCTCTTATTTCACTCAGAAGCATTGCCACAGCAAAACGAATATTCTTGCTGCCTTGCTGCTGGTGGTGATGGCGGTTGCCGCCTTTCTTGGACTGGGCGGCCTTGGGGGGATTCTGTGCGGGCTGTTCCTGTTTGTCACAACGATATTTACCGTTGTCCACATTCTGGGTAAGCCTGTCGGGTGTATGCTTCTCCAAATTCCGCTGGCGGTCATCACGTTTCTTTCCTTCTTTGCTGCTCTCGCGATGAGCACACTGGGATTTCTCATCATGCGGTATCAGGGCGCTGAGGAGTATGTCAACGGCATTCTCTCGCGCTGGGGCTATATTTTCGCCATATCGCCCCGCATGGCAGGCGCTTTTCTCGGATTCACCGCGCTGGGACTCTTTTTCCTTTCTTTCTTCTCCTTTTGTGCCATTACCTATCTGACTACCGTGAAAAACTGCCTCAACAATGTGATCTCCCGGCACGGGGCGAGGACTTTTGTCGTCAGCTCCGTCATCACCGCGATGCTCACAGCGGTGGCGGCCGTTCTGTTTGTCACTTTTCATCACGGTCTGGGCATAGTGCTGCAAAGCCCCGTTGACACGTCAGTATTCATCGAAATCGTATTACTGGCAATCCTCCTGCTCCTTGTCTCGCTGTCAGCCAATTCCTTTATCAAGTCCACCTACGCATTCAAGGTTTTTGAGGAAAAGGTGATGAAGGTAGAGACCAATGCCGACGGCACCATGTACGTTCCCATCAAGGAGGATACCGACAAAAGCGAATTATCCGCTCCTGTTCCCGTTCCGGTACCAATTCCCCCAAAAAGCAACGAAAAGCAAGGCAAGCCTTATATCAAACCGCGCAATTCACTGGAAAATCTCACCACTATCGACGGCACCCGCAACGAATACGATATTCTGTAATGCAAACTGCCCCCGATGCAAAGGCCCATCTGCCGTCGCATCGGGGGTTTTTTAGAGCCTGTTTAGGCTCTAATATCAAAACGCCGCGAGCAGGTTGGAAAACCAACACACTCGCGGCGTTCATTTTTACAATCGTTACAAAAATCAGTTGCCGTTGGCAGTGAGAACAATTTTGAAGGTACGGCAGATAATTTTGATATCTTCCCATACATTACAACGCTGTATGTATCTCACGTCCATCTTCATCCAATCCTCAAAGGGAACCTTGTCGCGATCTTTGGTAGACTGCCAATAGCAGGTCAGACCGGGTCTGACCAGATGACGCTGCATACTAAACTTGTCAAATCGCTCCACCTCAGAAACCACCAGCGGTCTGGGTCCGACAATGCTCATGTCGCCCTTGATGATATTGATGAGCTGGGGCAACTCGTCAATGCTGGTCTTGCGGATAAAGCGGCCGACACGGGTCACTCTGGGGTCATTCTCCAATTTGTAGGTGGGGTCATCCGGCTCCTTCATGGTAATGCCCTGCGCCTCCAACTCCTTTTTGAGTTCTTCTGCGTTATAGACCATCGAGCGGAATTTCAGAATCTTGAAGCGGTTGCCGTTTTTCCCAACGCGCTCCTGAATAAAGATGGGGCCGGCGTGAGGGTCGTCCACAACAATCATAATGGCAACACCGAGCAGAACCGGGCTGAACACCGTCAGGGCAGCCAAACTCAATGTTACATCGGCCAGACGCTTGATGAAACGATAACCGGGTCTGTTTTTGAGAATATCTGCGGTGATGGGAAGGATTTCACCAAACTCCTCAATATCCTTCACCACTACCTTTCCTTTTTTAGCGGAAGCAGTGCAGCTCTTTTTGATATCCTTGGATGATTCAAAGCTCATGCTCTTGCTGACTTCGGTAAATGTAGAATCCATCACAATCATCTCCGTTTTTTACAATCGTACCTATATAACTTGACAGCCACAATTATACCACACATCAAACAATAATACAAGCAATTTTGTCTATGAAGATTTTATGCAATACAGACGGTAATTTGTCTATATTGGACAAGAAATGGACAAAGTCAAATGTGTAAAAGACGAAATATGAAACAATATATTCCGTTTAAGGATAATAATTCCTGTCAATTGTTTCCGTTCCCCATGTGACAGAATAGCCTGTTGTACAATTTGCCGAACTTCATTCATGATAGAGAAAACTGACTGTTGTAAAGCGTGGCATAGAATCCGCCCTTTTCCAGAAGCTGTGTGTGGCTGCCCTGTTCGATGATATGACCGTCCTTCATAACCAGAATCACGTCCGCGTCCCGAATGGTGGACAGGCGGTGTGCCACAATAAAGCTGGTTCTTCCCTTCATCATTTCGGCAAAGGCGTCCTGTATTTTCAGCTCCGTGCGGGTGTCGATGGAAGATGTGGCCTCGTCCAGAATCAGCATAGGCGGCAGGCAGAGCATGACGCGGGCAATGCAGAGCAACTGCTTCTGCCCTTGTGAGAGACTGCCCCCGTCCTCAGCGATCACCGTGTCGTAGCCGTCTGACAGCCGCTTGATAAAACTGTGAGCATGGGAAGCCTTAGCCGCCGCCACAATTTCTTCCTCGCTTGCGTCCGGCTTGCCCATCGCGATATTGTCCCGAATCGTGCCGTTCTTGAGCCATGTCTCCTGCAAGACCATGCCGTAGCTCCGCCGCAGACTGTGGCGGGTCACTTCGCGGATATCCGCGCCGTCCACCCGAATCGCGCCGGCATTCACGTCATAGAAGCGCATAAGCAGGTTAATGAGCGTCGTCTTGCCGCAGCCGGTTGGCCCCACAATGGCGACGCGCTGTCCCGGCTGTACTTCCAGACACAGCCCTTCAATCAGGCTGACATCCGGCACATAAGAGAAGGCCACATTTTCCAGCGATACCGCCCCGCTGACCGATTCGGGCAATTCCGCCAATCCCGCGTCAGCGCTTCGCGGCGGCTCCTCAATCAGGGCAAATACCCGCTCGGCACAGGCCAGCGCATTCTGCAATTCGGTAATCACGCCCGAAATTTCATTGAAGGGTTTGGTATATTGGTTGACGTAACTGAGGAAGGAGGCCAGAATACCCGGCATAATCCCGCCGCCGATAGCCGCCAGCGCGCCCGCCAATGCCACTGCCGCATACACCATGTTGTTGACAAAGCGCGTGCCGGGATTGGTGAGCGACGAAAAGAACGTTGCACGGAGGGAATATTTTGACAGACGGCGGTTGATTTCGTCAAAGGCTTCGAGATTCTCATCCTCATGCCCAAAGGCCTGCACCACCTTCTGATGATTGACCATCTCGTCGATGAAGGCGGTCTGTTCGCCGCGGGTCTCGGATTGCAGCCGAAACATCGCGTGGGTGCGGGTGGCGATAAAACGCGCCACAAAGAGCGAAATCGGCGTCATCAGCACGACGACCGCCGCAATGCCCGCGTGAATACTCAGCATAAAGATCAGCGTGCCCAGAATCGTCACCACGCCCGTGAAAAGCTGCGTGAAGCCCATCAGCAGACCGTCGCCGAACTGATCCGCATCTGAAATCACGCGGCTGACGATTTCACCGTAAGCGTGGGAATCAATATAACGCAGCGGCAGAATTTCGATTTTTTGAAACGCCTCGTCGCGGATATCCCGAACCACCTCAAAAGTGATCTTGTTATTGACCGTATTCATCAGCCATTGCAGCAGCGCCGTGATCACCGCCGCCACAGCGATTTTGACCATAATGCCCGACAGCGCGGCAAAATCCACCTGTCCCGGGCCGAGAATGCAGTCGATTGCGTGGCCGATGAGCAGCGGAATGTAAAGTGTCAGCGCTACCGACAGTCCGGCAAAGAGAATGGACAGTGCCAACAGGTATTTGTATGCACCAATGTAATGCAGCACCTTTTGCCATGTGGCTGGCTGTCCGTTTTTTTGGTGGGAATTACGCATGCTGCTCACCCGCCTTTCCGTCTTCCTGCTTGAACTGTGAGTGATAAATTTCCGCGTAGACCTTGCAGTCCGACAGCAGCTCATCATGTCTCCCCATGCCCACAATGTTCCCGTCGTCCAGTACGACAATCTTGTCCGCGTACATCAGAGACGCGGCACGCTGGCTGACAATAAACACCGTCGGGCTGTCCGGCATATTCCGGATAGCCTTGCGCAGTGCAGCGTCAGTCGCGAAGTCGAGCGCCGAGGCGCTGTCGTCCAGAATGAGGATTGCAGGCTTGCGCACCAAGGCGCGTGCAATGGTCAGACGTTGACGCTGACCGCCTGAAAGGTTCTTGCCGCCCTGCGCGATTTCATAATCCAGACCGCCCTCCTTGTCCGCCACAAATTCAGCAGCCTGCGCCGTGACAAGGGCTTGCTGTATCTCCTCATCGGAGGCATCTCCCCTGCCCCATTGCAGATTTTCACGAATCGTCCCTTTGAACAGCACGGCTTTTTGCGGCACCACGCCGATTTTATCGCGCAGCGCCGCCTTGTCGTAGTCCTTAACATTCACGCCGTCCACCAGCACTTCGCCTTCGGACGCATCGTAAAAACGGGGAATCAAGTTCACCAGCGAGGTCTTGCCCGCGCCCGTACCGCCGATAATGCCCACCGTTTCGCCGCGTCTGACGGCAAAATTCATGTCGGTCAGGGCATGACCACCCGCGCCGGCGTAGCGCAGACTTGCGTGACGAAACTCCACAACAGTTTCATGGGATTTGTCTGCCACGGCCGCTGCGGCTGCCTCGGGAAATACCATGCTTGACGGAATATCCAGCACCGCCTGAATGCGGTTGCCGCAAGCCACCGACTTGGTCAGGCCGATAATCAGATTTGCCAGCTTGACCAGCTCCACCAGAATCTGAGACATATAATTGTAAAGCGCCACCACCGCACCCTGTGTGAGAACGCCTTGCTCCACCCGCAGCGCCCCGACATATACCAGCGCGATGACCGCCGCGTTGATGATAACATACGTCACGGGATTCATAAGTGCGGAGATTTTCCCCACAAATTCCTGCGCTGCGGTCAGTTCCTCGTTGCGACGCTGGAAACGCCGGATTTCTTCGTTCTCCTTGCGGAAGGCGCGAATGACGCGCACGCCGGTCAGATTCTCCCGCACCGAACAAAGCACGCCGTCCAGCTTGTCCTGTACCCGCTTATAGAGCGGAATACAGACCAGCATGATGCCGAACACCACCAGCGACAGCAGAGGAATGGTCACCACAAAGGTGAGCGCCGCCTGCGCGTCTACCGTAAAAGCCATCACCATCGCGCCGAACACCACAAACGGCGAACGCAGCAGCAGGCGCAGCGACATATTCACGCTGCCCTGCACCTGATTCATATCACTGGTCATGCGGGTAATGAGTGTGGACGTACCGATAGTGTCGATCTCGGAATAGGACAACTCCTGCATATGCGCAAACAGCAGATGCCGTACCTTCTCCCCGAAGCCCACGGCAGCCTTGGCGGCGAAATACTGCGCCGTCACTGAGCTGACCAGTCCGACCAATCCCAACCCCGCCAGCAGCAGACACATCTTCACGGTGTAGCCCTTGTCGGCATTGCCGATGCCCTTGTCGATAATGGCAGCCACCACCAGCGGCACCAGCAATTCCAGCAACGCCTCCAGCAGCTTGAAGAGCGGCCCGAGAATGCTCTCCTTTTTGTAATGCCGGAGATGTTTCAGCAGTTGTAACATGAATATCATTCCTTGAAATTTAGTATTAACAGTATACCATGAACCAAATGTGGTTGACAAGTCTTTCTTTTCCTCCGCACACCGCAATTCATAAAAATTTGCGGCAGCGGATATTGACTATTTTTGTTGATTATGATAGAATTGAAAACAGTTTATCGGAGAGCAGTGATGAGAAATGAACGCACAGGAATTTGCAAGACAATGGAAAGAAACACCGCTTGTCCGGTTTTCCCTCACTTCGCTCACCGCACAGGGATTGAGCGAAGCGGTCAGGGAAGCGCTCGGGCAATACGGTCTGCCGGCTTCCGCGGAACCGTGGCTGCAATTCATGGAAATACGCCGCACGGACGAGCGCACCGCTGCCGCGCTGGACGAGCTGCAATTCTACCCCATCGGGTATCTTCCAAACGGTGACCTCATTTGTATTGACAAAAACACCGATCGCATCATGATCTGCGACCATGAGGAGCCGGACTACACATGGCCGCTCAACTCCTCGCTGGAAGCCCTCTATGAAAGTGTGACGCTGTACGCGGACTTCATCGGGGAAGTCAATCGGAAAAATCCCCGCTTCGCCTCGGACTTCAAGATTCCCGACGGTATGCTCGCGAGGCTGGAAGCCGATTTGAAAGCCTGCGACCCCGCCGCCTTTGGACAGAAGGGCTTCTGGTTCACGGAGATACAGGTGCTCGACGACAACGCAGTATAATGGAGAGATACGGCCATGCCAAACCATACGGATTTTCCGCTCAACCGCTGGGATTTTTCGGCGCTGATGGAAGAAATTCGCCAAATGGAGACGATTCCCGATACCTTGACCGACAAGGAAACGGGGATTGATATTTACCAAGGCGATAAAATCGACAAAGCTGCATTGATTGATATCCTGCAACACTTCAACGAGATGGACAACCTCGCACAGCTCGACGCCAAACAGTGCTATGAAAAGAGCATCTATGATGTGCGTGATTTTCAATTTGTTCCGTATTGGATAAAAGTGGCAAAGGACAAAGTGACCGTCGATTACGTCGGAGAAACGGTCAACACAGAATTCTGCATGACCTTCCGCAACATTGACGGCCAATGGCAGATTGGGTAATTATCAGATACACCATTGACAAGGGGGACGGTGCTTTTGGCAAGCAACAATCGACGCCGAACCGGCGCGCACAGCGGTTCGCGCACCCGCAGCCGTGCGGCTGCGCAGAGCAGGCCGCACGAAACCGGCCGTTCATTAAAACATGCCCGCAAACCCGAGCCGAAAAAGCGCACAGGGCGCCTGTATTCCGGCACGGCGCTGCTGGCTACGATTCTGTTCGGCGCGGTGTTCTTTGTCTTCGCGGTAACGCTCACACCCATGAAGGTGAGCAATTCCATCGCGCATATGACATCTGAAACGGTTGCCCTCTCACTTCAACCGGCAGTGACGCAAAGTCTGGCCGACCGAAGCTTTACCTTGCTGGTGGACGGCAAGGAAAGCACCTTCCGGCTGGGGGATTACGAATTTACCGCCTCCCCTGATGAAAACGGCAGCTCCCGGACGGTGGAATACAAGGACAAAAAAGGCAAGACCAAGACCAAAGTGGTCACTACCGTCGGCAACCTTTGCTTCAACGAAACCGCCGTGCGACAGTTCATTTACGATCTGGCCAAAGCATACGGCACGCCCATGATTGAGCCGCATTATACGATTGACGGCGACACACTCACGATCTACAAAGGTACCGACGGCGTGGGCATCAATTTCAGCGACCTTATCAACACCGTCTCGGAACGCATCAGAACCGGTGACAGCAGTCCGATTGAAGCGCAGGTAGTAACGCTCACCGCACCCGCCGTGGACATCGACAAAATCTACAGCGAGGTCAAATGCGATGCCGCGAACGCGGATTTCACCATAGATTCGGCAGGAAATGTCAAGTTTTTCCCAGACGTGGTGGGCAAGGATTTTGACCTGCCCGCGGCGCGGCAGACCGTCGCTCAGGACGGCGACAGCTGGAAGATTAAGCTCGCGCTGACCTACCCTGAAATTGATTTAAAAACCGTGCGCGCGCCCTTCTGCCTTGACGAGCTTTCCTTCTGTACCACCTCGTATTCCGGCTCGTCGTCCGCACGCGCCAACAATGTAGAACAAGCCGCCCGGAATATCAACACCTACGGTGATTTCACCGACGGCTACATCATGCGGCCTGGCGAGGAATTTTCCTTCAACGGCATCGTCGGCAAGCGCACGGAGGCCAACGGGTTCCAAAAAGCGCCGGTCTACCTATCCACCGGTTCCACCGAAGATTACGGCGGCGGCATCTGTCAGGTTTCCACCACACTCTACTGCGCGGCGCTCTATGCCAATTTGGAAATCACCGAACGGCACAATCATCTTTATGTCATTCATTACTGGCCGACAGAGGGCTGTGACGCAACCGTTGACTGGGGTCATCTGGATTTCAAGTTCAAAAATAACAAGGAATACCCCATCAAGATCAAATTCACCTGGGAAAACCGCAAGCTGACCGCCACTGTCACTGGCACTGAGGACGGCATCACGGCAAAAATGTCCAGCGAGGTCACGGAAAAGGTTTCCTATCAGACCCACTACAAATATCCCAACGCCGAGCACCCCAACGGTTCCTCCTCCGGCGGCGACCGCGGCATGACCATCAAGGTATGGCGAAGCGTCTATCAGAACGGTGAACGCATCAGCAAAGAGGTCGAGTCCAACAACCTTTACAATCCCCTCGACAAAACCATTTACACCAACAGCCTCCCCGATGGTGCATCATATGATTAAATCAAGTGGGAGCTGTCACGCAAGAGAAATCAAAAGTCCCATTGAGAAGGATGTCACCCCCAAAAAAATATGACGCGTGGGAGAAGTTACATTGAAAAGAACGATTGCAATATTGTTAGTGATTTGCTGTTTTGTTTCCCTTTTTGGGTGTACGCAAAACAAAAACACAGCCAAAGGGAATATAGAAGATATTTCCGACGGAAAAGTCAGTAATTTTTCATTCGAAGATGATTTCTCATACTGGACAAAGAACGGGGAACGCATTACCATCACAAGCGATACTCATTATGCTGGTTCAAAATGTAT
>CAMHEZ010000046.1 GCA_946184295.1 uncultured Clostridia bacterium
TTTATTTATTTTCAATTTTAATGAGGGAGCGTTTTGAAGTGAAGAAATTTTTCAATAATATCATCGTATTTCTGCTCCTATCGTCAATTGCTTTTGGTTTTGTAGCTGGATTTAACCGTTTCGTAATAGGTGAGCAATTTCAATATCATTATTTGGCTTCTTTACAGGATAAAGTACATCGCTTAAAAACTGTCAACGGTTCCAGAATCATCTTGGTAGGTAATTCCAATGTAGCCTTTGGCATCAACTCACAAAAGCTCGAGGAAGAAATGGGCCTTCCTGTGGTGAATTTGGGATTGGATGCCTCACTTGGAAACGCATTTCATGAGGAAGTGGCAAAATTAAATATTCAAAAAGGAGATATCGTGGTAATTTGTCACTCTGCCTTTGATGATATTGATATAATTGATAACCCCACATATGCATGGATTATTGTGGCACATCACGATGAGTTACGACCCCTCATTCGCACGAAGGACTATTGGACAGTTGCGAAAGCGTATCCGTATTATTTAAAAGCAAGCGGCTATCTTTGGCTGCGGCATAGCGGAAACGAGAAAATGGACAGTTGCTATTCCAGAGAATCCTTCAATCTTTACGGTGACGTGGTCTATAAGCCTAAAGCAGAACAGGTGGTCATTGATACCTTTTTCGCCTCAAAAGAAATTGAAGTGCCAAAGGTTGGCGATGTGTGTGTCAAACGGCTGAATGAATTGAATCAATATGTTACCGACCGAGGCGCCTGCATGGTAGTGGCAGGCTATCCGATTGCCTATGGAAAATATGCCCGATTCAAACCGGAGGATTTCCAAAAATTTCAAACTGAGCTGGAAACTGCGCTTGATTGTCCTGTCATATCGGATTACACTGATTATTTCTTTCCGTATGAATATTTTTTCAATACGCACCTTCATCTGACAAATGAAGGTGCAGATATCAGAACAGAACAGCTTATCTCGGATCTAAAGAGTTGGCTGTCTGACAAGGAATATCCTGAATCAGAAAAGAGCGCATAATATATCAGCCAAAAGCCCCCGCACGGATTTCATGAAAATTCCGTGCGGGGGCAATTCTGTTTTCATACTTAATATTCAATACCACTCGATCAGCAGGGCAGGCAGCCTGCGCCGGTCAACCTCATAGCTGTGCAGGACTTCCTCAAACGCGTTCTTCACGCGATAGTCCTTCCTGACGCCGTCCTCAAACACCATGAACTCTCCGACAAACGGATTCCGCAGCGCCTTGTAGAGCCGGTCATAGACCTCGTCAAGATTTGGCACACGTTCACAGAAAAACTCGTCATCGTGCAGCAGGTAAACAAACACAATGATACCGGTGGGATCAATGGCCGGTTCGTCCATATCGGCGTCGAATTGTTTATACTTCTCGTCGGAGCGTGCGGCGAAAATGACACGCTCATCCGGCGTATATGTCGAGATCATATCGAGATATTCCACTACCGTCCAATCGGCGTCTTCCTCAAAGAAGTCGTCGGGCTGCTTGCGCTCGTGGATTTTCTCAATCATGTCAATCAATGATAGTTTCTCCAATGACAATAATCCCCTCTGAAAACAAAATTCCCCGCGCGGAAATCCAATGTCAGGGTGAATCGCCGTGTGGGGAATTTGTTTTGCCAATGAATTGCTAACCCGAAGTGACGGAAAAATTACTCAGCCTTGCCGATGCAGCCGAAGATTTCCATCTTGGTCTTGACCATTTCCTTGATGGCTTCCGCGCCGGGCGCGAGCAGCTTTCTGGGGTCGAAGCCCTTGCCCTGCTGGTCCTTACCGGCCTCGATATAAGCTCTGGTGGCCTCCTGGAATGCCAGCTGGCACTCGGTGTTGACGTTGATCTTTGCCACGCCGAGGGAGATGGCCTTCTTAATCTGGTCAGCGGGAATGCCCGTGCCGCCGTGGAGCACCAGCGGAATGTCGCCGACGGTCTTCTTGACAGCCTCAAGGGTCTCGAAGCTCAGGCCGGGCCAGTTCTCGGGATACTTGCCGTGAATGTTGCCGATACCTGCTGCGAGCATGGTCACGCCGAGATCTGCAATCTGCTTGCACTCTGCGGGATCCGCACACTCACCCATGCCGACAACGCCGTCTTCCTCGCCGCCGATGGAGCCAACCTCAGCCTCAAGAGAGAGGTCGAGCACTTCGCAGGCATTGACGAGAATCTTGGTCTTCTCGATGTTCTCGGCGATCGGATAATGAGAACCGTCGAACATGATGGAGGAGAAACCGGCATTGATGCAGGCCTTGGCGCCCTCGAAGGAGCCGTGGTCGAGGTGAAGGGCCACCGGAACGGTGATGTTCAGCTCTTCGATCATGCCCTTGACCATGCCCACGACGGTCTTGTAGCCGCACATATACTTACCTGCGCCCTCAGACACACCGAGAATCACGGGAGCCTTCAGCTCCTGAGCGGTGAGGAGAATGGACTTTGTCCATTCGAGATTGTTGATGTTGAACTGACCAACGGCATACTTGCCTTCCATCGCTTTGATCAGCATGTCCTTTGCGTTTACCAGAGGCATTGTTGTCACTCTCCAAAAATGAAAATTTGTTTGCTCTGCGGATTTCTGCTTGCTTTCGCACCCGCCTGAGTACATCTTTATTATACATCATTCATTTCCCAATTTCAAATCTTTTTGACAATTTGTTCCGGATAATGCAATAGTTTTTATTTTGTTCAAATTCTTCCATCGCCAATTTGTAATTTTCTTAATGATTATTTCAAATCAGAATATTTTTAATATGAAATAGCCATTCCAAACGTCAAGCCGTTACCACGATTTTACAATGTGTTCGCAACCCCATGGCAAGACAGGTATATAATAATACCAAATTTCAGCATTTCCCTAGAAAAGAGGTATTTCAAAATCATGGACGAAGAGCTAAAGAAAAAATTCAAGTACGGCGTGGCGTTTATCGTCATCGGCGTGCTGCTGTACGCGGGGCTGATGAATCTGGGCGGCGTGATTCGCTTTTTTGAGTGGGCGATTGACATCGCCATGCCGCTGATTGTCGGCTTTATGATCGCGGTGGTACTCAACGCGCCCATGCGAGGGTTGCAGCACCTCATCAGCGTGATCGCCAAAAAGACCGGCAAAAAAATCCCCGAACGGGTTGTGGACGTTACCTCCTTGATTCTCACTGTTGCGGGAACCTTCCTGCTGATTTTTCTGGTATTCCGCGTGGTGGTGCCGCAGGTCATCGAGTCGGTGTCGGGCATTTCGGATATGGTGGTCAAAAATTATCCCAAGCTGCTCCGTCTGCTGCAAAAATACGGCGTGAACACCGGCAGTCTCGACGATCTGGTGCAATATCTTAATCTCAAATCGCTGCTGAGCCGCGTGTCGGCCAATGCCTCCACCATCGTGGGGAAGGCATTCAGCGCGGCTTCTTCGGTCTTCGGCGCACTTGTCAATGCCTTCACCGGTTTTGTCATCGCCATCTATATTCTGGCCAGCAAAAAGAACCTGAAACGCCAATGCAAAAAGCTGCTGTATGCCTATCTCAAAGAGCATCACGCCAACGTGGTCTGCAACGTAGCGTCTCTGTGCAGCGATACCTTCTTCCGCTTTATTTCCGGGCAATGTCTGGAAGCCTGCATTCTGGGTCTGATGTTCTTTGTCACCATGTGCATCTTCCGAATGCCCTACGCGGCGGTCATCAGTCTCTTTATCGCGTTCATGGCGTTAATCCCCTATGTAGGCGCGTTTCTGGGTATGCTGGTGGGTTTCCTGCTGATTGTGATGACAGACCCCATGCAGGCGGTGGTCTTCGTGGTGATGTTCCTGGTCATTCAGCAGATCGAGGGCCAGTTCATTTATCCCCGCGTAGTGGGAAACTCGGTGGGACTGCCCGCCATGTGGACCATGATTGCGGCGCTGGTGGGGGGCGCGATGTTCGGACTGGTGGGAATGGTCTTCTTCATTCCGGTCACGTCGGTGGTCTACTCGCTCCTGCGCGACAATATGAACCAAAAGCTTCAATCGAAGGAAATTCATATTGACGAATAATTTTTCCACATCATAAAGCATAAAAAGACATCGGCAGTGCTTTGCGCAACACGCGCAATCCTGCCGATGTTTTTCTATTGGTGTTTCTTCTGAGGTCCGGTATGTTTCTGCTCCCGCAGATACCGCCTGATTTCTGCGAAGGTCGCATCTTCTCCCTGCTCCGCCAGCATGGTCAGCCACTGCTCGAGCAGCGCGGAGGTGGCCGGGTGAATCAGGCGGCGATTCTTGGCTTTGGCGAAGTACGCCAGCGGCGACGCGTCAGTATAGGTCTGTTTGAGATAGGTCTTGCTGGCCGCCATACGGTCGCAGAACATTTCCGCGACAAAGACTGCCGGCATCTCCACGGGACTCTGCACCTTGGTCACGGGGTCATAATCCGTCCAGAACTCAAAATGATGGCAGTTGCGCCCCTTATGGTGCATCCACGCGCGGGAATAGCCGATATCCTCCCGCTCGGCTTCATTCGGGCTGCGGGTTCCCTGATAATACTTTACGCCGTTCCAAAATTCGGTGGGGCTGTATTTGCTCAGATCGTGCATCAGCCCCCGCCACGGGATACCGGCATGAATACAGTTGACGAGTACCCGCCAGCGGTGCACATTGATGGTGTGAAGGTGTCCGAAAAATCTCAACATGATGTTCATAGCTGCATTTCCTCTGTCTGCGTCTGTTTCATATTTTGAAGTATCCATATGCTAACGCAAAAAGGCGGATTTGTCAAGTGCGGCTTTTATTCGGATTCGCCTGACCCCGTTTGTCGTCCGGGCTGGTTCTGCTCGCTCAGCCTGCGGCTTCGCTCGTGGGGCGCCGCCCCACGCCCCGCTGGGGCGCTGCCCCCGTCCCCGGCAGGGAGCCAGCCCCCTGCACCCCGCGCTCGCATGCGCTCGCTTAATTGCGCTTCGCTTTTTCAAAATACATTTTCCTGTTATCCGGCTGCCTCGAATATCCCACATAATATTCCTCAAATCATGTCAACTTTTGGGTAAAATCGGGTTTTTTTGATTTTTGGCATATTTTGGTTTGCAATGTGGGACAACTTGGAGTATAATTATTTTATACAAATCAGTTATGATTTTTTTGGTAATAAAAGCATATCGGCGCCGATGAGTTTTCAATCTCCTCCTTTTCCGTATCCGAAAATTTATGTTGCGCGCACTTTGTTGAAGGTGAGGTATTAAACACAGTATGCAAACACAACCTTTTTCGGAACTTGGTATTTCGGAACCCATCATGCAGGCCATTGACGACATCGGCTATGAGGAAGCCACGCCCATTCAGACCCAGACCATTCCGCTGCTGCTGAGCGGCCAAGACGTCATCGGACAGTCACAGACCGGCACAGGCAAAACCGCCGCCTTTGCCATTCCCGCCATCGAGCATATCTTGCAGCGCCGTGAAAAAGGTGTGCAGGTACTGGTCGTCTGTCCCACCCGCGAACTCGCCATTCAGGCCTGCGACGAGATACGCAAGCTCACTGCGCACACCGAGCGCATTCGCACTGCCGCCATCTACGGCGGTCAGGACATCGAGCGCCAGATCAGATTGCTCAAAACCGGCACGCAGATTGTCGTCGGCACGCCGGGCCGCATCATGGACCATATGCGCCGCCATACCCTTTCGCTGAGCAGCGTCGGCGTGGTGGTGCTCGACGAGGCAGACGAAATGCTCTCGATGGGCTTCCGGGAAGATATCGAGACCATTCTGGCCGATGTACCGGAGGAACGGCAGACGGCGCTCTTTTCCGCCACCATGTCGCCGGAGATTATGGAAATCACGCACCAATATCTGCGCGACCCCGCCGTGGTCAAGGTGATCCGCAAGGAACTCACCGTAGAGGAAATCGACCAGTATTATTACCAGATTCCCCACAGCCACAAAATTGAGGCGGTCAGCCGTCTGATGGACGTCTATCACCCCGAACCCGCCATGATCTTCTGCAACACCAAAAAACAGGTGGACGAGCTGGTCAGCGCCATGCAAATGCGCGGCTATGTGGCCGAAGGGCTCCACGGCGATATGAAGCAGCAGGCGCGTGACCATGTGATGAGCACCTTCCGCAGCGGCCACGTGGACGTGCTGATTGCCACCGACGTGGCGGCACGCGGCATTGACGTGAGCGGTATCGGCGGGGTTTTCAACTACGACATTCCGCAGGATATGGAATACTACGTCCACCGCATCGGCCGCACTGGCCGCGCCGGTCAGTCGGGTATTGCCTTTACCTTCGTCACCGGTCCCCGCGAAATGAACGAACTGCGCTCCATTATGCGCTACACCCATTCCGAAATCAAGAAGGGCACCATTCCCACCAGCGCCGACGTGATGGAAAGCCGCCGCAAGCGCTTTGCCGACAAGGTGCGGGGCGCAGTGGAACAACAGGATTTGGGACAATACATAGCCATGATTGAAGAACTGGCGGCGGACGGCATTGCCGTGACCGACATCGCCGCCGCCCTGCTATCTTTTGAGATGACGGCGGACGGCAGAACCGCTATGCCCTCTGCGGCGGACGACGACGCCTTCTCCCATCACGAGCGCCGCAGCGAACGCAGAACTGACCACGGCGGTCGCGAACGCCGCGACGACCGCAGAGGCAGCAGGGGCGAAAGAAGCCGCCGCGACCGCGACAGAAATATGGTCAAGCTCTCGATCGGCATCGGTAAGAACGCGGGCATCGAGCCGCGTCATATCGTGGGCGCCGTGGCAGGCGAGACAGGACTTCCCGGCCGCAGTATCGGCAGAATCGAGATTGCCGACCGCTACACGACCTTCGACGTGCCGGACGAGTCCGCCGAAGCGGTCATCGAAGCGCTCAACCGCACCAAGATCATGGGGCGACGCGTTACTGCCAGAATCTTCACGGAGCAGTACTGAATCAAAAATGATTAAGCGAAGCGCGGGGAGTCTTAGCTGTCGCTAGCGACAGCTTGGGGGACTGGTCCTCCTGGTAGGGGTCTGGGGGCAACGCCACCAGCAGGGTGTGGGACAGCGTCCCACGAGCAGGCGCAGCCTGCGAGCAAGATTTACTGAGACAATCAAAAAGGTCAGGCGAATACAAAACCCGCCGCACACGGTATCTCCGTATGCGGCGGGTTTCTGTATGCGCCCAACCTGATAGATAATCCAAGCGCGTCTTGCCCGCTCAGCCTAAGGCTTCGCTTGTGGGGCTTTGCCCCACTCCCCAGTGGTGGCGCTGCCCCCACGCCCCTGCCAGGAGGTGCCTGCACCCCCTGGACTCCCACGCCGCATTCGCGGCTAATTGGCGCTACGCGCTTTTTTTCTTTTACAATCGTCTAATACTCACACGCTGAACAGCATTTCGGTGTAGGTGGGATACGGCCAGTACTTCGCGGCGGTCTCGCTCTCCATGCTGTCGCCGATGGCACGCAGCTCTTCCATAACCGACAGCACACCGTCATGGTAGTAACGGGCGGCGGTCAGATTGTCGTCACTGTGCTGCGGCGCGGCTGCTACGGCTGCCTCCAGCGCGGTGATTTTCTGTGAGAAAGCAACCAGTTTTTCGGAAAGGCTGACAATGGCGGTTTCCTCCATCATGGTGGGAATCAGCGGGGAAAGTGCCTTTTTCGCCAGCGCGAGATCCGTCAGCTCTTTCATATACGATGACACGGCGGGCAGAATGTTTCTCTTGGCCATGTCGATCATGGTGAGCGCCTCGATATTGAGCTGCTTGGCGTAAATCTCCAGCTCGATTTCGCATCTCGCTTTAAATTCCTGCTCCGTGAAAATCTTGTTTTTCACAAACAGCTCGACGTTCTTGGCGTCCGTGAAGTGGGCATGCGCATCAGGCATGGATTTGAGATTGTAAAGACCGCGCCGTTCGGCCTCCTTGATCCATTCTTCGGCGTAATTGTCGCCGTTGAAGATAATGTTCTGATGCTCGGTAAAGACCTTCTTGATGAGTGCGCGGACCGCTTCGTCCAGATGATTGGCGTTTTTCAGCGTCTCATAGAACTGCGACAGTTCCTCGGCGACCATGGTGTTGAGCATGTAATTCGGGCAGGCGATATTCAGCGACGAGCCCAGCGAACGGAACTCAAATTTATTCCCCGTAAACGCAAAAGGAGAGGTGCGGTTGCGGTCGGAGGTGTCCTTCTTGAAATCGGCCAGAACGTCCACACCGGTGAGCATTTTGGTTTTGCCCTTGCTGACGTACTCGGTGCCGTCAATGATGGCCTGCACCAGCTGACCGAGGTCGTCGCCCAGATACATGGAGATAATCGCGGGGGGCGCTTCATGCGCGCCGAGGCGGTGGTCATTGCCCGCCGTGGCGACGGTGATTCTCAGCAAATCCTGATATTCGTGTACGGCCTTGACAATCGCCGCGAGGAAGAGCAGGAATTGCAGGTTATTTTCGGGATTTTTGCCGGGCTCCAGCAGATTTTCGCCCGTATCGGTGGACATCGACCAGTTGTTGTGCTTGCCGGAACCGTTGACACCCTTGAAGGGCTTCTCATGGAGCAGACAGACCAGACCGTGTTTTTCTGCCACTTTCTTCATCAGCTCCATGGTCAGCTCGTTGTGGTCGGTGGCGATGTTGGAGGTGTTGAAGATGGGCGCAAGCTCATGCTGTGCGGGCGCGACTTCGTTATGCTTGGTCTTGGAGCAGATGCCGAGCTTCCACAGCTCATTGTCCAGATCCTTCATGTAGGCCGAAACGCGGGTCTTGATGGTACCGAAATAATGATCGTCCAGTTCCTGCCCCTTGATGGCCTTCGCGCCAAAGAGCGTCCGGCCGGTGAGCATGAGGTCTTCACGGCGGTCATACATTGCCTTGTCAATCAGAAAATACTCCTGCTCGGACCCGACTGTGGTCAGCACGCGGTTGACATTGGTCTTGCCCAACAGGTGCAGAATCTTGACGGCTTCGGTATTGATACGCTCCATCGAACGCAGCAGCGGCGTCTTTTTATCCAGCACTTCGCCCGTATAAGAGCAGAAGGCAGTGGGGATATACAACGAATCGTCCATAATAAAGGCAGGGGAAGTGGGGTCCCATGTGGTGTAGCCTCTGGCTTCAAAGGTGGCGCGGATACCGCCGTTGGGGAATGACGACGCGTCAGGCTCGCCCTTAATCAATTCCTTGCCCGAAAACTCCATAATGACACGGTCATCGCCGACAGGATTGATGAAGCTGTCGTGCTTGCCGGCGGTAATGCCGGTCATCGGCTGGAACCAGTGGGTGTAATGGGTACAGCCGCGCTCCACAGCCCAATCCTTCATCGCGTTGGCAACGACATTGGCCACGCCGAGGTCGAGCGGCATGCCCTGCTGAATGGTTCTCTTTAACGCTTTGTAGGTCTCCTTGGGAAGCTTTTCCTGCATCACACGGTCATTGAATACATTGCTTCCGAACATTTCGGGTAAATTTGACATAGGACGATCTCCATTTCTAACTATAAAGATTCAGCGTGTCCCTGGTCCCTGATAAAAGACCAAGGCACTGTAAGCCGCAGCCTACAGCGCCCTGCTGTTACTTATTCATTATATAACAGTTGCCATCGAATGTCAATCATCTTTCGTCATTTGCGATTTTTTCGACATTGTGCCTATGATTTGGCAGAAATCCGGCGGTTTTTCGTGAGGTATCAGCCCCGCCTTCTCTTGAATGTAACCTGTCCGGGATATGTCGGGTGGTGAGTGGGCGTATAGGCTGTATCGTTGTTCTGAGCAGACGCATTCGGCACGCCTCTTCTCACAGAGGAAGAAGCCGTATTGGCTTGGGCAGCCTTTTGAGCAGCGGCGGCCTTCTGCGCGGCGGCGGCACGCTGTGCCTCCTCGGCAGCCTTCTGAGCGGCGGCTGCACGCTGTGCTTCCTCGGCAGCTTTCTGAGCGGCAGCGGCGCGCTGGGCTTCTTCAGCGGCCTTCTGCGCAGCGGCGGCACGCTGTGCCTCCTCGGCAGCCTTCTGGGCAGCGGCGGCACGCTGCGCCTCCTCGGCAGCCTTCTGAGCGGCGGCGGCACGCTGTGCTTCCTCGGCAGCTTTCTTTCGGGCAGCAACAGCACGTTCCAGCTCAGCGGCTTTTTGCGCCGCGGCAGCTTTTTGCGAGGCAATACGCTGTGTTTCTTCGGCGGCCTTCTGCACGGCGGCACGCTGTGCTTGCTCAGCAGCAGCCTTTTGGGCTTCTGCCGCTTTTTGCGCCTGAACGGCCTGCTGATTGGCAGGCGCCGCGGCCCCCGTGGGGGCAGTTGTCGTGGCAGCAGCTGCCGTGGTGACGGGAGCCGCTACGTTTTCCCACGAGAAGCCGCCGTTCATGGAATCGAAATCCTCCGCAACCTGCCGCACACGGTCAGCCGCGCCGAGGAAGGCCTCCGCCACCAGCGGGTCAAAATGGGTTCCCGCGTCCTCACGGATAATGCTCATGGCCTTTTCAAAGGTGAAAGGCTTCTTGTAGCTTCTGCGGGACACCAGCGCGTCGAACACGTCGGCGACCGCCATAATACGCGCGGAAAGCGGAATGTCCTCCCCTGCGAGACCGTGGGGATAGCCGCGGCCGTTCCATTTCTCGTGGTGATACTCCGCCAGATTCCTGGCTTCCTTCAGGTAGCCGGAATCGGGGGTCGTCTCGATGACGCGGTCAATGATCTCCGCGCCCACGGTCGTATGGCTCTGCATGATCTTAAATTCCTCGTCAGTGAGCTTGCCGGGCTTATTGAGAATCTGGTCGGAAATATGAATCTTGCCCACATCGTGCAGCGGCGCGGAGTCGATGACGTTCTGCACAAATTCCTTGGTGAGCTGATCGGCATAGGAGCCGCGCTTCTGCAATTCTTCCAGAATAATTTTCACATAGGCGGCTGTCTTGCGGACATGGTCGCCGGTACACTTGTCACGGCTTTCCACAAGGTCGGCCAGCACCATGATGAGGCCCTTCTGCATTTCGGCAATCATCTGGTTCTTGCGCTTGTTTTCGGCCACGTACTGCATACTGTCAACGGTTGTCTGGGTAAACGCTTTGTAGAGATTTTCGATTTCGTCGCCCGTCCTGATATTCAGCTCTTTCAGACGTTCCACGCTTTTATCACGCGCCTGATGGGTATTATAGGCAAACGCGTCCGCACAGTAGGCCATTGCGTTGACGGGGCGGACCAGATTGCGCTCGATAAACCAGCGGCACAGGAAAACCGCCAGCAGCAGGAAACACGCAAAGAGGGAAAGCAGCTTGGCAAGAAAGCTGTAGCCGTACTGGGAAAGCATATTCATGGACATGTCCACCGCCACATAGCAGCGACACTTGCCGTCGTTGTCATAAACCGGCTTGTAAACCGTGAGCAGCCAGCCGTAGGTGTCCTTGGAGATAATCGGTTCGATTTCACCGCCTTCCAGCAGTGTGGGGACATACGGCAGGAACGCGTCTTCAAATTCGATGACCGTTCCCGGCTCTTCCCCTTCCAGATCCTCGGTGTCAAGGTCGAAAACGACATGGCAGCCGTCCTCGAGAATGCGGTAGACATAGAGATATTCCACGTCGGGCGAATTGTCCCTGAGCCGGTAAAGCTTGTTTTCAACTTCTTGATAGCCCGGTTCCTCTTCGCCGTTGGTCATAAAGCGGTACACCTTGTCGTAGGGAATCAGGTCGGCGGCCAGCTCCACCACGCCTTTGGCCATGACGGTATGCTCCTCCACCGTGTTCCGTTCAAACAGCATGAAGCTGATGAACATCGCCATACCGGCGATCATCACGGCTACCGCCACCAGACCCGCCATGATTTTGGTACGCAGTGAAAGCAAGCGGCACTTGCTCTTCTGAATGGCTGCTTCCATGGGGTCGATCTGTTCCGTGAAACGGCCTCTGTCCGCGTAGAACCGGTTTTGCAGCTCTGTCGGCAGCACCTTTAATATCAGAATCACCAGAACGACAACAATCGCCTTGTCCACAAATTCAATGATAAAGTCAATCACAAACTGCGCGGCAAGCAGGTTCATGCCTGTACTCTCGCTGAGCGAACGCACAAATTCCTCGCCGACGCCGCCGGGATTGCCGCCGTTGAGGAACCATGTGAGCAGGGCGCTCATCGTACCCGATACCGCCACATAGACAGGCACCGTCCCGAGCGGCGCCACCGTATCGCGGAAAAAGCCTTTGCGGGCAAACAGCGCGGTAATCACCGCGATTGTCATGTTCACGATGCCGTAGTACATCGACTGGGTTCCCAGCACGCCGTTGATGACATTGGTGACAAACCCCACGATAATGCCCGGCAGGCCGCCGCCCAGCGCGGTGGCAATGATGGTGCCCACCGTGTCAAGATACAGCGGCATGCCCAGCGCGTGCATGGAAAACATGCCCGCCACATTGACGATAATCGCCAGAACACACAAAATCAGCCGACGCGTAAAGCTGCCGCGAGAACCTGCGATGCTGGAGTTGGTTTTTGATGGCTTGGATTCTGCCTTCTTTTTCGCCATGATGATTCCTCCCGAAACACAATATTGAAAAATAATCGTCATATTACCCAATTATTCCAATATATTATATTACTTTTCCCACGTGATGTCAACAATTTCATCGAAAAAAGCGCGTGTTGTCAATAGAATATGATGAAAAAGGATTGATAAATGGCATAGACGGTTTCCAAATTAGAATTGACAAACCATGTACGCGCGGATTATAATAAAAATATCCAAAAATGCCCGCCGTCCATTGCTTTTTTATGGCACTGCGGGCAGCTTTTTTATCAACAGACCGAAAGGAACATACAGATATGAGACTCAGACCCTATAAACCCTGCGACGGCGATATCATTGCCTCGTGGCTGACCGATGAACAGACCTTCGCTATGTGGAGCGCCTACCGCTATCAGTACCCCATGACGGGCGAACAGCTTAACGCCCGCATGGACGCCGCCGCCGACAATTCTTCCGAATGGATGATGACCGCGCTCAACGATGACGGGGATGTGGTGGGCTACTTCCTGCTGCGCAACGCCGATTATGAGAAAAACAGCGTGCATATGGGCTTCATCGTCATCAACGCGGGACGGCGCGGCAAAGGATTCGGGACGCAGATGCTCACGCTTGCCAAGCGGTTCTGCTTTGAGATCCTCGGCATGAAGCGCATTACCCTCGGCGTTTTTGAGCCGAACGAACGCGCCCGGAAATGCTATGAACGGCTGGGATTCAAGCCCTACGCCGTGGAGGATGCGGATTTTACCTTCCGCGGCGAGCGCTGGAAAGTCATTGAAATGGAGTGTCTGGCCGATGGCGCGGAATAATCTCACGATACGCCCCGTCACCGTAAATGACGCGGAAGATCTGCTGGCAATCTATCGCTACTATGTGGAACGCACCGCCATTTCCTTTGAATACGATGTGCCGACCGTGGAGGAATTTCGCGGGAGGATTGCGCATATTATAGAGAAATACCCTTATCTCGCCGCCGTGCGCGACGGGGCAATCATCGGCTACGCCTATGCCCACCCGTTCGTGGGACGCGCTGCCTATGACTGGTCGGCGGAGCTGACTATTTACATCGACCGTGACTGCCGCCATTCCGGCGCGGGACGCGCCTTGTATGAGGCGTTGGAGCAAGCGCTTCACAGAATGAGCGTGCTGAATCTCTATGCCTGCATCGGACATACCGAAATTGACGACCCGTATCTCACCAACAGCAGTGAGCAGTTCCATGCACACATGGGATTTGTGACAGTGGGAATGTTCCGGAAATGCGGCTATAAATTCGGACACTGGTACGATATGATCTGGATGGAAAAGATCATCGGCACCCACGGCGAAAATCAGCCCGCGCTCACACCATATCCCGCTATCAGGGAGGTACTTTTATGAATCAGACTTCCATTGAAGAAGCGACCGTGCGAATTGCCACCAAGGTTTCCGCCGTCAGCATTATTGTCAACACCCTGCTGGCCATCGGAAAAGCCGCCGCCGGTATTCTTGCCCACTCCCCCGCCATGTTCAGCGACGGCATTCATTCCGCTTCTGATGTGTTCAGCAGCTTTATTGTCATTATCGGCGTCAAGCTTTCCGCCAAAAAGTCCGACCGCCTGCATCCCTACGGTCATGAACGGTTTGAATGCGTCGCCGCGATTGTCCTTGCCGTGGTATTGGTTGTCACCGGCTGTTTTATCGGCGCGGACGCGTTTACCCGCCTGACTTCCGGCAACCTTGACGCACTGCCCGAACCGGGACTGGCGGCCATGATTGCCGCCGTGATTTCCATCGCGGTCAAGGAGGCTATGTTCTGGTACACCCGCTATTACGCCAAAGAAATCGATTCCGGCGCGGTGATGGCGGACGCATGGCACCATCGGAGCGACGCGCTGTCCTCTGTGGGCGCACTGATCGGCATTGCCGGCGCGAGAAACGGCCTTCCCGCGCTGGAACCGCTGGCAAGCCTTGTGATCTGCCTGTTTATTCTCAAAGCCGCCTATGACATCTTCAAAGACGCGGTGGACAAAATGGTGGACCGCTCCTGCGACAGCGAGACCGAAGCCGCTGTTGCCGCTTGCGTCACCGCGCAGCCCGATGTGATGGGGATTGACATGCTCAAAACACGCGTTTTCGGCAACCGAATTTATGTGGATATCGAAATCAGCGCCGACGGCAGCAAAACGCTCCGCGAGGGGCACGCCATTGCCGAACAGGTTCACGCGGCGGTGGAACAGGCGTTTCCCAAGATCAAGCACATTATGGTGCATGTCAATCCCGCCGGTGAGAAGCGCCGCGAAGATGATGTGTAATTAGCCGCGCAGCGGCGCGGGGTGCAGGGAGTGGCTCCCTGCCGAGGTCAAGGGCGAGTAGCCCTTGCAGGGAGTGGGACAGCGTCCCACGAGGGAGCCTAGCGCAGCGGTGCGACTGAGCGGAACCAGCCAAGACCACTAACGCAGTCGGGCGAATACTAACAAGCTTCCCCCCCATACACATTTCCCCGAAAAATCCCCAGGGCAAAAGCATTTACTTTTAATAGAAGAAGATGTAAAATAAAGGAATGGATA
>CAMHEZ010000047.1 GCA_946184295.1 uncultured Clostridia bacterium
TCGCCGCCAGTCTCTCCGCCGGTTTCGCCGCCAGTCTCTCCACCAGTTTCGCCGCTGGTCTCACTTGTCCCCGGTGTACCGGATTCACCTTCTTCGTCGCCGGCAAAAGCAGTATAACTGACAGCCGATACTACCAATGCTGCCGCAAGTGCCATCGACAGCATCTTCGCGGTCTTTTTGGAAAAGGTTTTCTTCGGTTTCATAAGGTATCAATCCTCCAAATAATAAAATAATAAATTTATAAAAGCACTCAAGATCTCAACGCACCACGCGGTCTGAGGCAATTTATATCCAAAATACAGGTGAAAAGAATTATTACAGGTTTAACCTGTAATAAATATAGCACAAGCCTCTAAAAATTACAAGTACAAATTGTATAATATTTTTTGGTGAAAATGTATGAACAGAATCAAACAGCTTCGAGAAGAGCGCAATATGTCCCAGGTCCGATTGAGTATTGAGCTGGAGGTCAGCCAGGAAACGGTCAGCGCCTATGAAAACGGCAAGCATTACCCCAGTGTGCAGTCCCTGATGAAACTGTCCGATATCTTCGGGGTAAGCTGCGACTATATCCTGGGTCTGTCAGATGAACGCCACGACCCTTATTATCACGCCTTGAACGAGACCGACAGGAAATTTTTCAATCTGTACAAGGCGCTTTCCCTCCAAAACAAGGAATTGGTCATCGCCTATGTGCAAGGATTATGTGACAGCAAACGCGCTTGAAAAAGCAACAAAAAGCGGAACCCGCTCCAAATGAGAGCGGGTTCCGCTTTTTCTATTCCGTTGTCTCATAATACAAATACCGCCGCTTCATCTCGCCGCTGTGATTCTCGACGGTGGAACGGTGCTGGTTGAGAAATTTTACCAGTTCGTAGGTGTCAATCCAGATCTCGTTTTTGCTGCTTTCATCAAAGATCAGCTGGATACCGAAATGCAGGTGCGGACGCTGCATGCCGTTGAAATCCTCCTGCTCGGAATAACCTGTCATGCCCATATAGCCGATTACCTCGCCCGCATACACCAGCTGTCCCTCCTGCAATCCTTCCGCATAGGGACGGCCGCTGCGCAGGTGGGCATAATAATAATACCGCCTGCCGTCAAGACTTCTCATGCCGATACGCCAGCCGCCATAACGGTTCCAGCCCAGCACCTGCACCACACAGGTTTCGACATTGATGACCGGCGTTCCCACCACGCCAAAAAGGTCGTGGCCAAGGTGTTCCCGCTTGAAGCCAAAGGAACGCGCCGCGCAGAAATCGTCGCTGTGGGTGAAGGAATAGCCCTGTGCGATGGGACAATACCCCTTCAAGCCGTAATGCGGCGCGAAGGTCGGCACGCCGCCGAGGGAATCCTCCGTTTGCAGGCCGTAGTCCCCCACCAAGCCCCCCAGCACTGCGTCATAGGCATTGCTGTAGTAATCAAAATATTTGATCTCGGAGGTGATGTCGTCGATATGTTCGCCCTTTTGGAGCCGCTGTGCCAGCGCGTCCATGTGCTTTTTCTGATAATGGCTGAAATCGCCGCCGTATCGCGCCCCCAAGTACGCCAACAGGTCGATCCAGTCGATCGGGCAGTCCGTCCCCTGACTTGCGATGTCATACTGCAAGGCGTCGTTCATCGCCGCCGCCGTCACGCCGAAATCCACCCACGTCAACGGCTTGGCCGCCGTCTCCTGCCGCAGCTCCGCCATGCCCGAAGCCATGTTATACATCACGGCCAGACACAGCAAAAAGGCCACCGCCACTAACACACACTTCTTTTTTTGCAAATAATCCCAGCGCAAACGACCGCCCCCGCCAATTCATCTTCTTTAATGATATGTATGCGGGGCACGGTCTGCACATGACACGGCACACAGCAAAAAAGCCCTGCCAAAACCGGCAAGGCAATTAATTGAAAGGACGCTTCTATTGGATTCGCCTGACCTTCTACGATATCCGAGCGGATCTTGCTCGCAGGCCTGCGGCCATGCTTATGGGGCTTTGCCCCATTCCCCAGCAGGGCCCTGCCCTGCCCCCGGCAGGAGGTGCCTGCACCCCCTGCACTCCCGCGCTTCGCTTAATTGTTTTCTCTGGGCGGAATCGGGGAAAAGAGGTCATCGTAGGTTTCCTTCTTCTCGGTGGGCAGCAGCTTGATGAGACTGTAGCCGCTCTTTTCATATCCCATCTGCTGATACACCGCATGGATATCCGTGCGCTTGAGACCGCTGCTCATCACGATGCTGCTGGCACCCAGCTCCAAGGCATAATCCTCCACCTTGCCCACCAGCTGCATACCGACGTCACTCTCCGCGTACTCCCGCTTGACCGCTAACGCAATCACGCGCACATACACGCCGTCCTTCTCAAAGGCCAATCCCTGCATCACACTGACAAACCCGACAACGCTGCCGTCCAGCTCAGCCACAAACGTGGTGTAATTGCTGTCATGATAGATTTTCATGATTCTGTCGTAGATATCGGAGGAAATATCCTGGCACATCATTTCCCGCTTGACGAGAGAAATCACGCCCATAAAATCCTTCAAATCCATTTCCCGTATCGTCAAAGCCATTGTTTTCACATTCCTTTCTCTGCTGGGGGCTGATCTCCCGCTCACAGCCTTCTACCGTCCGAACACATACAGCCGCGCCAGCCCGAACATCTCGCGGAACCAGTAGCCTACCACCAGATACGGACGCGTCTCGCAGCAGGCCGCGTAAATATTCTCAAATCCCGCCTTTTCCGCCCAGATACGCGCCCGCAATTCGTGGAAACGGTCGGTCACAATCACGATATTTTTGGAGAGGCCATTCAGTTCGATGGCATTTTTGGTATAAAGCAAATTTTCCTCCGTGTTGCCGGAAGCCTCTTCCACAATAATCCGGGAAGGGGAAATCCCCTTTTCCACCAAATACTTCCGCATCACATAGGCCTCGGAATAATTTTCATTATCCCCCTGACCGCCGGATACCACACACATCACATCGGGATTGTCGGTCAATACCCGATACGCCACTTCCAGACGGTCGGACAGCATCCAGCTCGGCTGATCGTCGTGAATCAGGCACCCCAGCACCACCACGGTATAATTCGGAGAATCCTCCGGCACCTCCGTCATGGAGGCCTTCAGCATCAGTCCGGAAACAAAACAGAATGCCAGCAATCCAGCAGTAAAAACCAGCCCGACCGCCGTGCAGATGACGCCTGTCTTCACACTGCTCCGTTCCTCCACCAAATGCCACAGCAGCGCGGTCACGAAGACAAACAGCATGAGCGCCGAAGATACCACGACCCCGATATTGCAAATGTAAAACGCCATCGGCGCCGCGCTCCAGACAAACAGCGCCCCCGACACGATCATCAGGATACGCCGCAGCCACGAAATTTCCCGCCACGGCTGCAAATGAAAGCGATGTTTCGGCTTGCCGTCACCCGTATTGGCGGTATGTTTTTCCGGAACAGCCGACACTTCCACATCAACCGGACGCGCCCGGCGCCGCTGCTGCCGCAGCTCGGCCGCCTGACTGCCGCTTTCTGACGGTCTGTCGGCTGTTTTTTCCCGTGTTTCCCCTGCCTTCTGCGTCTGCATGCTCCATCGTCCCCCACACACAAATCTCACCGCGCCACGGCGGTATCAAACATCACACGTCACCCTTACGCGCCGATCATATGTACATCGAGCTGATTGAACGGAATTTCAATCCCCGCCTTGGTCAGTTCCGCCAGAATGTTCTCATTGATCTCATAGCGCGACTCATTGAAGGTCTTGGTGAAAACCCAGACCTTGATGTCAAACGTAATGGCGCTGTCATCAAAGGAGGCAATACCGATAGTCGGCTCCTTGTCCCAGCTGACCTTCTTGCTCTCCTTGAGCGCCGTCATAATCGCCTTCTTGGCCACCAGAATATCCGAACCGTAGGCCACGCCGATGGTCATATCCTGACGGCGAATCTCCTTGGCGGTATAGTTCACGATCATATTGGCAGTCAGCAGGGAATTGGGAATCACCAAACGCTTGTTGTCGGCGGTGGCAAGCGTGGTAAACATCAGCTCAATGCGCCGCACGGTGCCTTTTTCGCCGTTGATCTCAATGAAATCTCCCACCTTGAAGGTGCGGTTAAACAGAATCAGCACGCCGC
The DNA here is from genome assembly GCA_946184295.1 of uncultured Clostridia bacterium. Taxonomy (GTDB): domain Bacteria; phylum Bacillota; class Clostridia; order Oscillospirales; family Acutalibacteraceae; genus RUG762. Next base: position 4,124 of record CAMHEZ010000047.1, read on the forward strand.
TGGCAAAATTGGAAAGGCTGTCTTTCAACGCCAGCGCGACGGTAACACCCGCCGTACCGATAGCCGCCACCAGCGTGGTAACATTCATGCCCAGCGTGGAGAGCGCGGAAATCACCACGATGACCTTGATAACCACCTTCACACAGGAATGCAGGAATGTGCGGATTCCCTGGTCAACTTTGGCACGCTCCATGCCCTTGAGCATGATGTTGGCAATTACCCCCGACAGCCACCAGCCGATTATCAGCACCAGCAACGCGCCGATCAGATGCGGCAAAATACCGATAAACCACTTCCACAGCGTGTCGGGGTCAATGATCTTGCCAAAAATGCTCAAGAGAATATCCTTCAAAAATTTCAATACGTCCTGCATAAACAGCCGACTCTCCTTTTGGAACCGATTTTGTTATTAATGATTATACCATGAATGTATGAAATATGATAGTGCAAATCCATGAAATTCACCGAAATTTTATGAAAAAGGAACAGTGAAGGCGGCCAACCTCCCCTGTTCCCCCTCTATGCTCAATTGTACGACTGACCCGTCACGGAGCTTGCCGCAAGCTTCTGGATATTGTCAAAGGTCTTGCGCAGTGAAATCTTCGCAGCCCAGCCGTAAAATCCCTCCAGCGGCCACTCTCTGCCGACCATATTGCCGATACCGCTGGCAACCCAGCAGGAGAGAATCAGCACACCGGGCTGATAATCCAGCTTGATGAAGCGCATGTAAGTAAGAAGGCCGTCGCCCTTTTTCCAGACAAGCTCGTTGGTCTTGGGATAGGTGAACTGGTAATAGCCCTCGCTGGCCAGCATATTCACAATCGACTGATGGAGTGCCGACGCGTCCTGCGGAATGGGAAGGTTGACAGAAGTTCTTTGGTTTTTGAATGCCATAGGTGTTACAGCTCCTTTTGATGTGATGCGTGGAAACAATTGATAAAATCCGTCCACGTTACCATCATACCAGAAAACCGTTTTCCTGTCAACAAAAAACGCCGACGATTCGCACGTTCTTGGTGCGAAACTGCCGGCGTTCTGATATGCAACCGTATCTGCGGCAGCGCCGCCTGCCTCGGATGCTTACCTTGGCCGCGAATGCGCTGTCATGCGGTTTAAAATTTGATTGTGAGAAAAGGAACGATCAGACAAAGCAAAATTACTTCGCTGCCTTCTCTTCTTTGGACACGAGCTCGATGATACACATCTCAGCCGCGTCGCCTCTGCGGGGACCCTTCTTGATGATACGGGTGTAACCGCCGGGCACGCCGTCATATGCGGGTGCGATTTCGTCAAAGAGCTTCTTCGCGACGCTCTCCTTAGTGACAAATGCCATCACGTTTCTCTTGTTGGCAAGGGTATTGGTCTTTGCCATGGTGATCATTTTCTCAGCCAGAGGCTGTACTTCCTTTGCGCGTGTAACGGTTGTTTCGATTTTGCCGTTTTCAAAAAGGAAAGTTACCATTGCTCTGAGCATAGCCAGTCTGTGATCGGAAGTTCTTCCGAGCTTTCTAGTACCGGGCATGGATCTCACTCCTTTACTACTCTGTATATATCATATCCGCGCCCGAGAGCGGGGAATGATTTGCGAAAAGCAAATTATTCCTCTTCTCTGCGCAGCTTATAGCCGAGAGATTCGAGTTTTTCTACGACTTCCTCCAGGCTCTTTCTGCCAAGGTTGCGGACTCTCATCATGTCCTCTTCGGTCTTGTTGATGAGGTCTTCCACCGTATTGATTCCCGCACGCTTGAGACAGTTGAAGGAACGGACGCTCAAGTCAAGCTCTTCGATGGTCATCTGAAGAACCTTCTCGCTGCCCGTATTGCTGGTCTCAACCATGATTTCCTGTGAAGATACGCTCTCGGAAAGGTTGACAAACAGATTGAGATGCTCGGTCAGCACCTTGGCGCCCAACGAGACAGCTTCCTGCGCGTTGATGACACCGTTTGTCCAAACTTCCAGCGTCAGTTTATCGTAATTGGTGACATTGCCGACGCGGTAATCATCGACTTTGTAATTCACCTTTACGACAGGCGTGTAGATCGAATCGACTGCCAGAACACCGATCACATTCTGCTGCATGAGCTGCTTGTTCTTCTGAGCGGACACATAGCCGCGGCCGCTGTCAAGCACGATCTCCATGTGCAGCGATGCACCCTCCGCCAGGGTAGCAATGTGCATATCGGTATTCAGAATCTCAACCTCACTGTCGCATCTGATCGAGTCGGCGGTGACCTCGAGCATACCTTCGCCCTCGGCGCAGGCAGCGTCGATCTGCACGGTCTTGGGACCCTCACCGTGAAGCTTGGCGGTCAGACCCTTCAGATTCAGGATAATCTCCGCCACGTCTTCCTTCACGCCGGGAATGGTCGAAAACTCATGCTGCACACCGTCAATCTTGACAGAATTGACAGCGACGCCGGGAAGCGACGACAGCAGCACGCGTCTGAGCGAATTGCCCAAGGTGGTGCCATAGCCGTTTTCCAGCGGCACCACGACAAATCTGCCGTAGGTGCCGTCTTCCGCCAATTCTTCTGTCTCGATTCTGGGCTTCTCAATCTCCATCATGCAAAACCCCTCCTTATCAAGCATACATAGATGCGCCTATCATTGCAGCGTAACGCCATTGACAAAACACCCGATTACTTGGAGTAGAACTCGACGATGAGAATTTCGTCAACAGGTACATCAATATCTTCTCTTTCGGGTACAGCCACAACGGTGGCCTTGCCGGTCTGCTTGTTAAGGTCAAGCCACTTGGGAACAACGCGGCCCGCGCTCGCTTCGAGCACCGCGTTGAACATCGCGGACTCCTTGGTCTTTTCGTTGACTTCGATCACGTCGCCAACCTTCACCTGATAAGAGGGAATGTTGACTCTCTTGCCGTTGACCAGCACATGGCCGTGATTGACGACCTGTCTGGACTCTCTTCTGGTTCTGGCAAAGCCCAGACGGAAGACGACGTTGTCGAGTCTGCTCTCGAGCAGGACCATCAGGTTGGTACCGGTCATGCCGGGCTTTCTGTCGGCCTTCTCATAGTAGGAGCGGAACTGCTTCTCGAGCACACCGTAGATGAACTTTGCCTTCTGCTTCTCGCGGAGCTGGAGGCCGTATTCGCTCTTCTTGCCTCTGGTGCGCTTGGGCTCTCTGTTGGACTTCTTGTATATACCGAGATAAGCGGGATCCAGATCGAGGGATCTGCACTTCTTCAAAATCGGATCTCTGTTGACTGCCATAGGTAATAACCTCCTTTATAATGAAAGTAGAACTAGACTCTCCGGCGCTTGGGCGGACGGCATCCGTTGTGGGGAATGGGAGTCACGTCCTTAATCATGGTTACCTGGAGGTCGGCAGCCTGCAATGCTCTGATCGCGGCTTCACGTCCCTGACCCGGTCCCTTGACATACACTTCCACTCTCTTGAGGCCGTGCTCCTTGGCAACGTTGGCTGCGGTCTCGGCCGCGGACTGCGCTGCGAAAGGAGTGGACTTCTTGGAGCCGCGGAAACCGAGCTCACCGGCGCTGGCCCAGGAGATGACATTGCCCTGCGTGTCGGTGATGGTGACGATCGTGTTGTTGAAAGTAGACTGGATATGCACTGCTCCGCTTTCGATGTTCTTACGTTCACGGCGTCTGCGTGTGGTTGCGGCGCCCTTCTTGGCTGTTGCTTTTGCCATAATTTGCTTTCCCTCCTACTTACTTCTTCTTGTTTGCGATGGTCTTCTTGGGACCCTTGCGGGTACGGGCGTTGGTCTTGGTTCTCTGACCTCTGACCGGCAGACCCTTGCGATGACGCACACCCCGATAGCACTGAATGTCGATGAGTCTCTTGATGTTGAGCGAGACATTGCGGCGAAGGTCGCCTTCCACGATCAGGTTGTGGTCGATATAATCACGGAGCTTCTTCTCGTCTTCTTCCGTGAGATCACGTACTCTTGTGTCGGGATTGATACCCGTGGCAGCGAGAATCTCGCTTGCCTTGCTGCGGCCGATACCGAAAACATAGGTAAGACCGATTTCTACCCTTTTATCTCTGGGCAGATCTACACCGGCTATACGAGCCATTCGTTAGACACCTCCAAATGATGCGGTCGGGACTTAGCCCTGACGCTGCTTGTGCTTGGGATTATCGCAAATAACCATCACGCGACCCTTGCGCTTGATGATCTTGCACTTCTCGCAAATTTTCTTGACAGAAGGTCTGACTTTCATTTGTGTTTTGCCTCCCTGTAAATGCGGCTCCTCGTGATTACTTGGAGCGCCATGTTATTCTTGCCTTGCTCAGGTCATAAGGAGACATCTCCATTTTAACGCTGTCGCCCGGCAGTATCTTGATATAGTTCATTCTGAGCTTGCCCGAGATGTGCGCGAGCACTTCATGGCCGTTGGGCAGCTCCACTCGAAAGGTTGCGTTGGGAAGCGCCTCCTTCACGATACCGTCAATTTCAATAACGTCTTCCTTTGCCATAAGAAAAACCTCCTCAAAATCATCGTTGGTTGCTTGGCTGCAATTCGGAAAGTGAATCAATTGCGTCACACACGCCCGGCCGCCTTACAGCGGATCCGGCATGGTGAGAATCACGGGACCGTCGGCGGTAATGGCGACCGTATGCTCAAAGTGAGCCGAAAGCTCACCGTCCGCCGTCACCACTGTCCAGCCGTCGCTCAGTTGCCGGATACCGGCCGTGCCGGCGTTGATCATCGGCTCGATGGCGATGACCATGCCCGCTTCCAGGCGATAGCCCCTGTGAGGAGTTCCGAAATTCGGTACGCTGGGATCTTCGTGAACGCTTGCGCCTACTCCGTGGCCGGTGTATTCCCTCACCACCGAGTAACCGCGAGCCTCGACATACTTCTGAATGGCGTGACCGATGTCACCGATCCGGTTGCCCTTGACCGCCTGCTTGATGCCCAGGTACAGGCTTTCGCGGGTGGTGTCGAGCAGTCTCTGCGCGGCGGGCGTGATGTCCCCGCAGGCAAAGGTATAGGCCGAATCGCCGTGGTATCCGCCCTTACAGGCGCCGACGTCGACGCTCACAATATCGCCGTTTTTGATGACCACGTCCTTGCTGGGTATGCCGTGGATGACCTGATGATTGATTGAGATACACGCGCTTCCTTTGAAGCCGTACAAACCGAGGAAGGAGGGCTTAGCCCCCTGAGCCTCGATATAACGGCGAATCACAGTGTCGAGCTCCTTGGTGGTCATGCCGGGCTCGATGGCCCGGCCGGCCTCGCGGAGCGCGTTGCCTGTGATTCTTCCGGCCTCTCGCATGAGCATGATTTCCTTGCTCGTTTTTTGAATAATCATAGGGAATGATTACTCAGCGATGGCGCGGAGTGTGCGAATGGTTGTATCCTCAACGGAATCCTGACCCTCTACAGTGTAGAGCTTGCCGGTCTTCTTGTAGTATTCCTTGAGGGGCTCGGTCTGCTCGTGGTAGACCTTGAGTCTGTCGGCAACCGTCGCGGGATGGTCATCCTTGCGCTGGATCAGGGTGCCGCCGCACTTGTCGCAGACACCGTCCACAGCGGGCTTTTTGAACTCGATGTGGTAGGAGCTGCCGCAGGATTCGCAGACACGGCGACCGGACAGTCTGGAGGCGATCACTTCATCGGCGACGTCGATGTCAAGCACCTTGTCGATGGCGACGCCCATTTTGTCCAGTGCCTCGGCCTGAGCGATGGTTCTCGGGAAGCCGTCGAGAATGAAGCCGTTTTCACAGTCATCCTTGGCGATGCGGTCCTTGATGATGTCGATGACGACCTCATCGGGAACGAGTCTGCCGCTCTCGATAAACTCCTTTGCCTTGAGACCCACCTCAGAGCCGCTTTTCAGCGCTTCTCTGATAATGTTGCCCGTAGAGATCTGCGGGATATTGAGCACCTCGGAGATCTTTTCTGCCTGTGTGCCCTTGCCGGCGCCAGGAGCGCCCAAAAGTATAATCTTCATGGATAAATCCTCCCTTATCTGAGAATGCCGCGGTGAATCACACGGCCATGAATCGATCGGTTCGATTAATCAAGAAAACCCTTGTAGTGGCGCATGAGCATCTGGCTCTCGATCTGGGAGACAGTCTCCAGCGCGACGCCCACCAGAATGAGCACCGATGTACCGCCGAAGCTGATGCTGATGTGCGTAAGGCTGCTGATAATGATCGGCACCACCGCAATGACGCTCAGGAACAGCGCACCCACCAAGGTAATGCGGTTGATGATCTTGGTGAGATAGGCGATGGTGTTCTTGCCGGGACGGATTCCCGGAATTGCTCCGTTGTTCTTGTGAAGATTATTGGCTATTTCAACCGGATTGTACTGGATCGCCACATAGAAGTAAGCGAACGCGATAATCAGCATGAAATAGATCAGCGCATACAGGAGCGAGTTGGTGTCGAAGATGCTCCAGAACTTGTATGCGAAGGTATCATAGGTCTTGCCTCTATACACCAGCCATTTGACCGTTGCGGGAATGGAGATGATGGAGGAAGAGAAGATGATCGGCATAACGCCCGACATATTCACCTTGACGGGAATGTAGGACTTCTGACCGCCCATCATTTTGCGCCCTCTGATCTGCTTGGCGTACTGCACGGGAACCCTGCGTTCGGAGTTCTGCATGAATACGATAAACCAGACCACGGCGAGGAACGCGACGCACATACCCGGAATCAGGAAGTAGAACTGCTTGCTGCCCTCTTTGGCCATCTCCCACCATGCCATGAAGGTGGTGAGTACCTTGGGACCGCTGGCGACGATACCGGTGAAGAGCAGAATCGAGATACCGTTGCCGATCCCTTTCTTGTTGATCTGCTCGCCCAGCCACATGACCAGCGCTGTGCCCGCACAGAAGCAGGTGACCACGAACACAGAAACGTAGATGTTCTGGAACTTGCTGTCGTACTGATTGACGACGCCGTAGCTTCTGAGCATGAGATAGTACATCGTGCCCTGGAAGATGCCCAGGCCGATCGTGGTGATACGGGTGATGTTGTTGAGTGTCTTGCGACCCTCGGTGCCCTCCTTGGCGAGTCTCTCGAGCGGAGGCAGCGCCACGGTGAGCAGCTGAATGATAATCTGAGCCGTGATGTAGGGTCCGATGCCCATCGCGAAGATGGTAGCGTTTTCAAACGCGCGGCCCGACAGAATGTTCAGATAGCTGAGCAGGTTGCCCGCGTCACTGGCCCCTTCCGTGCCGGTAATGCCGCCCATCATAGTCTTGAGGGCCTCAGCGTCGATAAAGGGAACCGGAATCGCTGTACCTACCCGGAACAGGAATACGATAAAGATAGTATAGAGGAGTTTTTTGCGCAGATCAGGGATTGTAAAAGCATTTCGGATTGTCTGAATCACTTTTACATCACCTCGGCCTTTCCTCCTGCCGCCTCGATCTTCTCGGCTGCCGACTTGGAGAAAGCTGCGGCCTTGACGGTGAGGTTCTTGGTGAGTTCGCCGTTGCCAAGGATCTTCACGCCGTCAAGCTCCTTCTTGATGATGCCTTCCGCGATGAGAGCGCTTGCGTCTACGACAGCGCCGTCCTCAAACACGTTGAGCTTGCCGACGTTGACCTCGGCATACTCGGTGGCGAAGAGGTTGTTGAAGCCTCTCTTGGGGATTCTTCTCTGAAGCGTCATCTGGCCGCCTTCAAAACCGGGGCGCATACCGCGGCCGGCTCTGGCCTTCTGACCCTTGTGGCCCTTGCCTGCGGTCTTGCCGTTGCCCGAACCGTGGCCTCTGCCGATGCGCTTGACGTCGCGCACGGAGCCTTCGGCGGGAGAAAGATTGCTCAGTTTCATTGTCACTGCACCTCCTTGCGTTATGCTTCTGTTACCTCGACGAGGTGGACGATCTTATTGATCTTGCCCTTTGTCTGGGCATTGTCGGGCTGCACGGTGGTGTCGCCCGGCTTCTTGAGACCGAGGGAATTGGCTGTTGCGATCTGGTCCTTCTTGGAGCCGATGAGGCTCTTGACAAGCGTAATTTTATAAGCCATGATGCACTACCTCCGATTAACCTACGATTTCTTTGACGGTCTTGCCTCTGACGGCCGCGACCTCTTCCGCTGTGCGGAGGCTTGCCAGACCGGCGACAGTGGCTCTGACAACATTGTAGGGGTTGTTGGAGCGCAGCGCCTTGGTTCTGATGTCCTTCACGCCGGCTGCTTCGAGAACGGCACGGACAGGACCGCCGGCGATAACACCGGTACCGGGTGCGGCGGGCTTGAGCAGAACCTCGCCTGCGCCAAACTTGCCGATGACTTCATGGGGAATGGTAGAACCCTTGAGAGAGACCTTGATGAGGTTCTTCTTGGCGTTCTCAATACCCTTGCGGATAGCGTCCGGAACTTCGCCTGCCTTGCCGATGCCGAAGCCGATAATGCCTTCGCCGTCGCCGACGACAACGAGTGCCGCGAACTTCATGATACGACCGCCCTTAACAGTCTTGGAAACGCGGTTGATGGCTACAACGGTTTCCTTCAGTTCCATCTTGGATGCGTCAATTCTTGCCAAAGTAGTTCCTCCTCCTTACTTAGAACTTGAGTCCACCCTCACGGGCGCCTTCGGCCAGCTCCTGCACGCGGCCGTGGTAAATGTATCCGCCTCTGTCGAAGACAACTTCCTCGATGCCCTTTTCGAGAGCGATCTTGGCGATCTTGTTGCCGACCTTGCGGGCTGCTTCCTTGTTGCCGCCGTTGCCCTCAAAATCCTTGTCGAGCGTGGAGGCGGAGGCGATTGTTACGCCCTTGGTATCATCGATGAGCTGAGCATAGATGTTGGCAGCGGAGCGAAATACATTGAGACGGGGGCATTCAGCTGTACCCGAGATTTTGCCGCGCACTCTCTTGTGGCGGCGGATTCTTGCCTTGTTGGTATCAACCTTTTTAACCATATCACATTCACTCCTTTACTTACTTCTTCTTGCCTTTACCGGTCTTGCCTTCCTTCTTACGGACATACTCACCGGTGTATCTGATACCCTTGCCCTTATACGGCTCAGGCGGACGCTTTTCTCTTACTTCGGCAGCAAACTGACCGACCTGCTGCTTGTCGGGACCGGAAATAACGATCTTGTTGGCCGTGGGGCACTCGATCGAGATACCGGGAACTTCAGGCATGATGACCTTATGCGAATAACCGAGGTTCATCACAAGCTCCTTGCCCTGCTTCTGAACCCTGTAGCCAACGCCGATCACATCAAGCTCCTTCTTGAAGCCCTTGCTCACGCCCTCGACCATGTTGGCGACGAGGGTACGGGTCAGACCATGGAGCGAACGGTTGAGCTGCTCGTCATCGGGACGGCTCACGACGACCTCCGCACCCTCGACCTTGATGGTCATGTTGGGGTGGAAAGTCTGCGTCAGTGTACCCTTGGGTCCCTTGACTGTAACTGTCTGACCGTCGATCTTTACTTCTACGCCGACCGGTATTGCGATAGGCTTTCTGCCAATTCGTGACATCTGCTGGCCACCTCCTTACCAAATGTATGCGAGGACTTCGCCGCCGACGTTCTCGACTCTGGCCTTCTTGTCTGTCATGACACCCTTGGAGGTGGACAGAATGGCGATGCCGAGACCCTTGAGAACCTTGGGCATATCCTCAACGTTAGTGTAAACTCTCAGACCGGGCTTGGAAACTCTCTTGAGGCCGGTGATCGCGGGCTTCTTGCCTGCGCCGTACTTCAGAACGATTCTGATGGTGCCCTGTGTATTGCTCTTGTCCTCCAGGACAGTGTAGCTCTTGACGTAGCCTTCGTCAACGAGGATCTGCACGATGGCCTTCTTCATGTTGGAAGCAGGCACATCGACCGTCTCGTGCTTAGCCGAGCTGGCGTTGCGAATTCTCGTGAGCAGGTCTGCGATGGTATCAGTAATCTGCATTTAATTTACCTCCAATCCGGCATTACCAGCTTGCCTTT
>CAMHEZ010000048.1 GCA_946184295.1 uncultured Clostridia bacterium
ATAATCTTTCGCCTCCTTACTGTAGTTATACTTTTCTTCGGTAATTCGATGTGCTTCTTCCTGAGAATATCCTTGTTGCATCAGTTCTCGTTCCATTTTTTCATGATTCAAAAGAGTAATATCATGTGGAAGAATATTTTTTCCGTCAATCAATCTTTGCCACGACTGAGACATAACATAACTCGGATAAAAATATTCTGGTTCACCTTCGCCTAAATCATGTTTTTCAAGAAACACAAAATTTTTGATTGAGCGGATTAGCTCTTCATCAAAGCCCGTATTCTCAGCAATGTGCTGTATGTCTGTGGACATACTTCGTACAAGGTCATAGTAGCGGTCAGCATGTTCCTGAGCATCCTTACTATCAGGATTCAGCCCACCGCTCACCGCTCCCGAATACATTCTACCACCACCGACGTTATTTTGCAAGTGCGAATTTCCAAAATTCGCACTGCCGGGCGAAGTAGCAGCACCGGCGGCGCCGCCGTTCTGCGTGTCGTAGTTCCGGCCATAGAGGGCGTTCCAGCTGTCGAGGCGGACGTTGGGCTCACCGGCCATCCAGCGGCCGATCTCGCCGCCGATCTCTTCAAGCGACTGCGGAATGACCGCCCACTGGGCGCACAGGCACTGCGGGTGCGGGAGCGGAATTTCTTCGGGCTTCCAGTTGCCGACGCCAAGCCCTTCGTCGTGCGCGGCGTAATCATCGCATTCGTCGGGACCGAAGGGTATCACCTGCCGCTCGTCGTGCGCGTTGGAGAGGTCCCAGTGCATCGCGGTGACAAACGGATTTTCAGTGCAGACCTTGACGTTGCTCAGGAAGTAGGCGTGATTAATCGCCGTCCGTGCCAGACGCTGGGCGTTGTAATCTACCTGTTTCCCAGCGAGATCGGGGTAGACCTTCCCCCAGTCCCAGCTGCGTTTTGCCCTCGGCCTGACGTACTGCTCGAGGGCTTTCGCCAGATCGTAAGTGGACTGGTGCGCCGCGATGCCGCGGTTGACGATGTAATCGATGTCCTTCTCAAACGTGCCCGCGGCTTTCCAGATGCGGTCAGACAGCCCGGCGTTGTCCTTGTAGATTTCCCCGGAGATGAGATTGGCCAGCACGCTGTCCGGCGTCACCGCGAACATATCGCGGAAGGACTGCCCGCCGATCGCCTCCCAGAACTCGCCGTTCGCGATCGTGGGCAGGCTGGCGGAGCGCTTCAAGCCCTGATAGGTCACGTCATACAATCCCGCCCGTAACTCGGCGGCGCGCTGTTTCAACGCCGCGGCATATTCCGCCGCCCAGCGCTCGGTCAATGATTTGTCGCGGGCTTTTGCCGCCTGCGCGGCCAGGTCTTTCGCGGCGTCCTCGTACAGCGCGGCAATCTGCGCCGCCACCTGTCTGATATTCACCAAATGGTTCCGCCGGGCCCGCCGCATAAGCTCCAGATAATGCGGGTTATTCGGCATTGCGCATCACGTCCCCGGCTGACAGCTCATCATCAACAGCCGCGTCAAAGCTGTCACTGAACAGCGTTTCTTCCTTCTTGATTTGAAGCAGCTCCGCGTCCGCGTCGGGAGCGGTGCCCCATTTTTCGATGTAGGATTTCCGTGACCGCACCTGATGGGTGACTTCCTGCATGTCGTTGGCCATCTCGTCGAAGTCGTCCTCCAGAATCGGATACAGCGATTCCACATGCACCGTCAGCTTGTTCTCGTCGTAGACAAAACCGTGATAGACCGCCTCCGTTTTCAGCACGGCAAAAGCCAGCCATTCCAGCGCCGGCCGCCACGCGGACCACTTGCCCTCGCAGCGGGAGATCAGTTCCCAGTAGAGCGCCTTCATGCTCTTGCCGGACTGCATCAGGCCGCGCAGCTGCTCCAGCCCGACGTTGGGCACGCTCAGCAGGTCATACATGTCGTTCTTGGTGCGTGTCACCGCCGCCTCAAACCGTTCCGAGTAGCTGAACCCCGCTTCCAGTTTGTCAAGCCGCGCCTGTGCGTTGCCTTCTTTGCCCGGGTCGGTCTGTAAGTCAATCAGCGCGCCGGGTGATATCGTGATGGCAGCCAGTGATTCCGCTTTTGCATCCACCGCGACGGTCTGGGGGAACATGTTGAACCGCAGCGCGTCGGCGTCGTCGGAGATCATGTGGTTGTAATCGTTCTGGAGATCGATCAGTTCTTCCACATCGCTTTCGCCCATCATGTCGCCGGTCAGACCGTCGTTGATGATGACATAGCAAGGAATGAAATCCAGGCCCGTGTCAACGTCCTCGCCGCCTTCCAGCAGCTCCCCGAAGCCGTTGTAAATGCCCTCATTCAGCCAGCATTTGCCGTCCTTCATGAAATACTTCTGCTTCCAGAGGCGCTGGTCAACGCGTTCCGGCTCGTTGTTGGTCTGATAGAAGAAAATGATTTTGCTCAGCGCGTCGCAGTCGTCGTCGGCCACGGAGTAGACAAACTCGGTAGACGGCCGGAAGGACACGCGGATATCACGGTCCCTGCCGCCGCTGATTTTCAACGCCACGCGCTTGCCGATGAAGCAGTCCCGCCCGCCCTGGATTAACTTGTTGTTCCACTGCGAGCGTTTCAGCGCCGCGTCAAATACGGCCTGTGCCTGCGCGACGGTTTCCGCCGCGGCCTTGTCGTCGGAACCGAACGTGATTTCCGGCGCGCGTCCGAACATAAATTCCGCCTCACGCTTGATGAGTTTTTTGACCAGATTGACGCGTTTCTTGGTGGGCTTGTAATCCAGCCCGGACGGCAGCGGCCAATCCTGCCCCTTGCCGTCGTAGAAGTCATACAGCCGGATGATGTCCCCGATGTCCCTCAGCACCGCCTGCCCGTACAGCCCCGACAGCTCAGCCAGCAAAATCCTCATAGGTGACTCATTCAATCCGCACCACTCCCTTCAAAAAAAAATAATTCCGCATTACGCATTCCGAATTAATTCCTTGCGCCCCGTCCGGCGACCGACGGCCGCACGCTCGCGTTGCTGAGCATATCGAAGTAGACCCCGTAACGCAGCGCGTCGCAGCAGTGGTCATTTTCTTTGAGTGGCCTGTCCTCGCCGGTCTTCTCGGCGTGTTTCACGTCCCACACGTAAGAATGCAGCTCCTTGACCGTGTGCGGACAGCTTGGCGAAAAGGTCAGCCGCCCCTGTTCCAGCTCCACCGCAACGGCCGCGATGCCCTTGGCAACGGCATTCTTGGCGGGGACAATGTTGGTGAACCCTTCGTGCCTCAGCCGTGTGATGAAGGAGCTGGCCGAAGGGTCAATGATGATGAGCATATCCCGCCGGCCGCCGACGAATCGGAGCATATCGGCGCAGTACTGCGCGTCGTCCTTCTGAATGGCAGCGCCCTCTTTTTCACCGCGTCCGCTGTGGTAATACTCCCGGTCAATGTGATGCCGTATACTGTCCCCGACGCCTGCCGCCGTGAAGTGCAGGAAGACACAGGGATTGAAGGTGCCGTAGTCCACCGCGACAAACTCACGTTCCGGCTCGAACGGTGCCGGGTCGCAGACGTTCTTTTCTTCCGCGAACATGGAATAGATCACGCCGTCGGCCACGGCCCATTCTCCCAGGATAAAGCGCCTGGCAAATACACCGGCGTACATAGCACGGTACTTGACCAGCGTCGCGGGTGTGAGCGTCAGATTGTCGGTCATCACGAAGTGAAGGTAGAGCAGCCGCCGCTCATCGGCGCGGTCAATCCAGCTTACTTTGAACCAATGGAACGGTCCTTCCGGATTGCAGTTGAACCACCACTTTGCGCCCTCGACGGAACAGCGGGCAGTGGCCTGATTGACGAAGGATTCCGGCATCAGCGCGACTTCATCAAAGAAGGCGCCCGCCAGCGTAATGCCCTGAATCAGATCCTGCGAGCTTTCGTCCTTGCCGCCGAAGAGGTAGAAGAAGTTTGTGCGTCCGCCGTACTCAATGACCAGCAGATTGTCGGCGCGGCGGTCGGTGCAGACACAGCATAAACCGGGCAGCATCTGTTTCAGCGGGGCCACGACGTTGCGCCGCAGGGAGCCGATGGTCTTGCCGCAGATCGCAAAATTCGCGCCGTTGAAAGTCTCCATCGCCCACATCACGAAGGACAGCGACATGCTCACGGTCTTGCCCGAGCGGATCGCGCCGTCGGCGATGATACCGTCATAACCGGCATAGGGGGATGTCTCCCGCCACCACGTCAGGATCCTGATTTGCTTTTGGGAGAATGGTTTAAAATCAAACCCCGTTTGATGCCGTTTCATTGTCGCCATCCCTCCATACCGTTTCGGCAGCCGTCAGCGCGTCGGCGAGCGTCCGGCGCTCTTCCTCAGAGAACCCGTCCCCGTCGTCAGACCTGCGCCGGATTTCCTCCGTCTCGGCCTTGATTTTCTCCAATTTCGCCCGTTTCAATTTTTTGTCGAGCTCGGTTTCTTGTTCTTCGCCTAATGCCAGAATCATGTCAATTGCTTTGAGGTCGCGTTCTTCAAAGGCCTTTTCAAACAGTACCGAAATAATCTCATCCCGTTCCTCCGGATTTTCTTTCAACCGCTTCTTTAATGCCGCCTTGAAACTCCGTGAAACGCCGCTTGCTTTGCCGCCCTCTCGGGCAATTCTCGCCTGTTCCTCGCCTGTTCGGAAACGTGTAGCCTCGCCCTTTTTCAGGTTTTCATCATTCACTCGCCTCACCTTCGTTCGGTAAAATCTCAGTATCAAAAAAGAGCCGCATCGCTCCGGCTCTTTCAGGTATTTGTTTTCATCGTCTCCCGCGGAAAAAGCCGCCCCATACCGGAGACGGCTTTTTCCGCTTTTGGAGGTAATTCAAAGAAGCAACAAAAAACTTCGTAAAGTCATCGTTGTCAGGCGGCGGCGCGTCGCAGTCGGGTGCAATCGCAAAGGAAACGCCGCCGCCGTCCACCGATAGGAGTTGTTTATGAGCTCATCTCAATCGCCCATGATAATATGATAGCACATCATTTACTATCATTCACTATCATTTTTTCGGGCAATTTCCCGAATAGCCCGATCATAGCGCCGCCACATCGTGGCCGACGAAATAAACAGTCTCTCGGGAATATCCTCAAATCGAATACCGTCGAGATAATGCAACGTCAGAATATCCCGCCCCGTCTCGTCCTCCGCGCTTGCGATCAATGTCTCGACGTTCAGCCTGGCAGCGTCGCGAACCATGAGTTTCTCCCTGTAGCGACGCTCCAGCGCGTCAATCCGTTCCACCGCGCTTTCCAGACTGTTGCCCCTGCTGCCGGGAAGTGCGTCGGTCTTGACAGCACGCAGCCCTTCCATGTCCCGCCGCCTGCATCTGATCTGCCGTGCCAGGCTCCGGCATTCGCGACACAACGCATTATACCGCCGAAGCCGCGCCTTGACGTCCTCAACCGTCATTCTCTCTTTCCCTCCTCGCCGCTTCTTTTGCCGCTTGCAGCCTGATCTCCGCACCGACGGCCAGCAGCCGCCTCACCACTGGCAGTTTCGCCTCACAATACCCGCAGACCGAACATCCCTGCCCGGTCACCCTGCCACAGTAATAGCATCTCTGTTGTTTCGCCATAGCCTCTTACTCCTTCAATCCGCGACCGTCACCGCCACGATCACAGCGGTAATTCCGACGACCACCGTCATCACCAGCCCGACCGCCAGCAGTATCAATAGCTCTCTCATACCCGCACCACCCCGTTTCTCGTATCAATCAGCCTGATTTTCAGCCGGTTGAAATAACTGAAAACCTCTTCCGGCGTATCAAACCACCGAATGATGTGGCGTTTTCTGTCCACCGTAGTACACTGGACGCTCCAATCTTTAAAAGCACCGTGTTCCCTGATGCCCTCTTCCAGAAGATGCCCCTGCACAAACACAGCGGTAATATTATCCGCGTTAATGACAGCGTTTTCGGGCTGACATTCAATCCACAGCATACGCATTGTCCTCCTTCTTGATTTCCTTGGTCAATGTCGGCGCAGGCAGCGGGGCAGGCAACGCCGTTCAGCGCGTCGCAGATCACCTTGCTGATGTTGTCGGCGTCCGGCTTTCTGGTGCAGAAGGTATTGTAAACCTGCGCCTTCTTTTTCCTGCTCCATGAGGGCGGCACACGGAAGTTGGCGCATATCGTCACCACCGCATGCCGGACCCTGTCTTTGTCAAAACGTCCGCCGCCGGATTTGGCTGATTGCAGCAGCGCGTTCAGAAACGCGTTTTTCACCGCGGCCTCGTATGCCTTGGTGGCCTGCGGGGTATAGGCGCCCTTCCGCGTTACCCGCGGGTGTTCTTTGCCAACCGGCTTTCCCGGAATCGTGAAGAACATCCGCGTCATCAGTTCCGGCCCGCTGTTATTCATCGTCATAGTCATAATCTCCTTCTTCCGGTATGGCTTCCAGAAAATCCAGGTATTCCTGATCCAGCACGGTTTCGGTGTACTCCGGCGACGCCGTCTCCGGATACAGCCCGTTGTCGGTATTCTTCCTAGCCGCTTCCCGTATGGCGGGTATGAAATAGGCAAACGAATGAATCTTTGCGCCGCGCCTACCGATATCGCGAATGACATCCGCGACCATGGCATCGGATACGCCGCTCTCTTTCAATTCCCTGACTGCGCGGTAATCGGCAGTGCCGAGACGTCGGCCGGTTGCGTCAAGGTATGCGTCTTCTATACAGCCTGCGCTGTTCGTGTCGGCAGCAGCAGCTTTACTTTTATTTACTTTATTTTTATTTGCTTTACTTTGTGGGATATCTTCTGAGTTAACCGGGGTTTTTGCTGCAAAAACCCTTGTTTCTTCTGCAAAAACTTCTTTATCGGGTGCACTGATAACAACCGCAGGAGAATCGTTTTTTTTCGCCTTCTCTAGTAGCCAATATTTACTCTTATCGGCTTTGCTCCTCGCAGTCACTTCGGAGTAGTGTTGCTGGATTTCAACAGAGGTAATAACAGACTGCGACAGGAGAGCATTGTCCAAAAGCCCTATATCCGCACAATACTGAATTACTTGCAACGCAAAGTCTTTGCCCTTTATCCACCGATTCCCGATCATTCGCACGATATACGCAGCGAATTTTTCTAAAGGAATTTCCAGATAATACCCGTTTTTATACACCTCACACAGCACGATATCATATACCGCGTATCCGATCGGACCGTATTCTGCTACTAAATCCATGATGCGGTAATCGTTCCATGTGTCAACATCCCGGTAAAAGAAAGCAAGCCCTGATTTTCTCGGGCGTGCCATACACTCACCTCTCAAAACGGCAGATCATCGTCATCAATTGGCATGAAATGGTTATCGCCCTGATAGCCGTCCATCAATTGCTGTTCTCCCTGATAGAGCTGATACGCAGACTGTTGCGGTTGAGGCGATGGTGACGGCGGCGCTTGTCTGTTGTAACTGCTTTGTGCGCCGTTCTCACGCTTCGATTCCGCAAAGTAGACCTGATCGGCCACGACATCCCATGACCGCCGCTTGTTGCCGTCCTTGTCTGTATAGCTGTTCACCTGCACACGACCCTGCACAGCGACCAGCTGCCCCTTATGAAAATACTTGCTGACAAAATCAGCCGTATTTCTCCATGTGGTTATGTCAAGAAAATCGGTCTGCTTCTCTTCGCCTTGGGCGTAATCCCGTTCCACGGCAAGCGTAAACCGCGCCATCGCGGCGCCGCTCCGGGTTGTCCGGTAATCCGGCTCCGCGGTGAGCCTGCCCATCAAAATGACCCTGTTGAGCATGTCATTCACCCCCTTCTTAGTGGCTAGTGGTTAGCGTCGGTAAGTGGAGCGCCTTCCATGCACCCGGGCGCAATAGACAAGCTCCCGTCCACGACGCTAACCGCTAACGCTGATATTGCTAACGGCTAATTGCTAACCGCCAACGGCTAAATCATTCCACGATGACCGGCAGTCCTGTCAATTCCTGCACCTTCCGTTTAAAAAGCGCCCTGTCTCCGTTGCGGCCGCTCATGTGAATCAAGCAAATTTCCGAAACAGACCCCAGCCTGTCCTTGTTCTCGCTCAGATATTGCAGCAGATATTCCAGCGACATATGGGAAAACCGCAGCCGTTCCCGCTGTCTGTGATCGGTTACACCCGAAGTAATGCTTTGCGCCAGCAGCTCCATACTGTAATTGCATTCCAGCATCAGGACAGTCGTCCCATGCGGGATTTTGTAGGGAATCAGGTAGGTATCGGTGGCAAACAGCAGCTTGCCGCCGTGACGGCTGGTAATGATGAAGCCGAGCGGTTCTGCTGCGTCGTGCTTCATGGCAAGGGGCATAACGACAAATGTCCCTATGTCACATTGTTCTTCGGCTTTGACCGGATGCACGCGGTAATCGCAGCTCAGGCACAGCGCGTCAAGCGTGCCGTGTGAGGCATACAGATCAATGCTGTATTTCCTGACGATATCCGCGGCGGATTTTGCGTGGTCGCCGTGCTCGTGGGATATCAGGCAGGCGTCAATGGAAGAAAGGGACGCCTGCCGCGCAATGCTTTTGATTGGAATGCCCGCTTCCAGCAGCAAGGTGGTCACGCCGTCAGAAACCAGATAGGCGTTGCCGCTGCTGCCAGAGGCCAATGTCCTGATGTTCATCATATCAATAGGGATCGTCTCCCGCAGGCGTTTCTCCGGCGATATCGGCAATGACCTCTCCGGTATCCGGATTTACGTCAATGATGACAGGCGGGTCATTAGTATCCACATCGTTGATGCTGCTGTTTTCCTCAATTTCGGCTTCCAGACGGCTGTCAACCGCTTCATCGGAGGTACGGTAAATACTGTTCATCACCAGGGTGCTGTCGTCAGCCGCATTGATGAGCGGCTTGCAGGCCTTCCGGATGACCGTTTTCATGGCCATCTCCGCGGGAAATTTCGAGTGTGTGGAGCTTTCCGCGAAGGGATTGGCCTTTGACATGGACCATGCCTGCCTGATTTCGGTCATGGTCATAATCGTGGTGTTTTCGCGGCCGTCTCGGTATTCCACCGTGCAATACGCGGCCACGATCTTGTTCTTGTCAACGTTGCTCAGCTTCTGATTGTGGGTCACAATCTCGGTACGGCCGCGTTTCTTGCGGTACTCAAACTCATCCGCCTCATATACCACATCGGCATAGATGTCGAAGATATCGGGATTCTTGGCCTTGGCCAGATGGATATCGCCGAAATAGGAGCGCTGCATGGTCAGCTTGTTGCCGTAAACGATGTAATAGCACTGCTTCTTGCCGGGGTCAAGCCCCTGCACAACGGTATCGAGAAGAGCGGTGGCAATCGAATTGGGATTGCACACCAGCAGGGCGGGATTTCCCTTCTTGTCGGTTACGTTATCCAGCGTCAGCATCGCCGCTTTCAGCGCATTGGCGGCGGAATAATTCGCGGGAAGATGCAGCTGTCCGCCGGTCACATAGTCCGTTACCTTTCTGAGTGTCGCGTCGGAATAGGTCTTGTTGCGTTCGATGATCTGCTGATTGGTGGGTTTGTTCGTCTGATTTTCCATCGTGTCATTCCTCCACATAAATTCTTAATTGTTCGCTGCTGCCGTCCACGGCGAGCTGTATGGTCTGTGCTTCGACCGGGAGATACCTGACGACGCTCTCGGCGCCGTCCAGCCAGATCGGCGCGGTAATGTGCATCTTCCCGGAAATCACATTGATGATATCCAGACCCGCGTTGGCCTTGGCCGCTGTGTTGAGATTGGTTGTGTACGGGATGCCGTCCACCGTGACTTCGCAGCACTCAGTGATACCGCCGTTAAGCTGCCGGCTGAAAAGCTTGAATCTGGCGTATTGGAATTGACTGTTGATGCTGTCCTCGATCTCGCCAAGCTTGATCTGCTCAAATCGCTCCGCCAGCTCGATGCCATGTTCCAGATCGGCGCGACGTCCGCCAAGTTCTTTGGCCTGTGCCCTCAGCTGCGCAATGCGCCTGTCCTGTTGCTTCACCTGTCCTTCGGCCGCCATGCGGCGGTTGACGCCTGCCAGCTCATTCTCTATATCTGAGATTTGGCCCTGGATATTTTCGATCTGCTCATTCTTGCCGGCAGAAAGAGCGGTCAACGTCTGCTGTTCCCATTGGATTTTTGATTGGAGTGCCTTGCCTTCCTCGGCGTCCTCAAACGGCGCCGGCTTCCTCTCATTCAGGAATGCCACCCTCTCTTCCGCCGACTGAAGGTTTTCGAGACAATCCCGGCGGGCATTTTCCAGATCTTCCAGCCGTTGCGCACAATGCTGAATCTGCTCCCTTATCGCAAGCCCCGTGTTTTTGTTGGCTGCCAGCGCGTCGGCTCTGCACTGATTGAAGCGATTCATCAGTTCCTGTTTCTTTTCATCGGGGTACTCTCTGCCGCAGGTGGGGCAGACTGTCGAGGATTCATCAAAGACTCTGCCTCCAATCTCGCGGTATTCTGTGAGCAGCTCCGTCCGCCTGCTTTCCAGTGAAGCCTTGTCGGCCTCTGTTTTACGCATATCACGTTCGATATTGCTCAGCTTGTCCTTTGCCAGATCGCGTCTTTGCGTGGCCTCCGCGAGTTCCGACCGGTCGGTCAACGTCATGGCATATTCGGCCTTTTTGATGGCAAATTCGGCTTGCAGTTCCGCGATGACGCTGCGCTGCTTTGAGATTTCCACGCCGTTTTCCAGATCGTTGATGCGCTGTTCCAGCGTTTTCTTCTGCATGGTCAGCAATCCCAGCCGCGCTCCGTCATCTTCCTTTGGCAGTTCCGTGGGTTTCGCCTTTTCCGCTTCATCTATTCTGGCCGGAATGCCGTCCAGCTCAGAGATCACCTTCTTGCGCTCCGCCTGGCTCATGAGCTTGTAGTCGGCCACAGATTTGCAGCCGATGAGGGTTATCAGCTCGCCGATCTCGTCCGGGTGCTTCTGAATAATGGCACGGTCAGACAGATCTCCGAAAAAGTCGATCAGCATTTTCCTGCGTTTTTTCCAGTCGATCTTCCCCGCGAAATAATCCGGGTCAGACAGCAGACGGAAGGTGTCCTCGGGGCAGATCTCCGCGATGTAGGCAGTGTATTGATTCTTGGGCTTGGGAACGCTGTCGATATAGTAAGTGTATTCATTCTTGGGCTTGCGTTCCGTTTCGTCCTCGCCGTTGATCTTGGTGAATTTCTCCGCAAGCGTTTTCCCCAGCGTGAAGAGATGTCCGTTGTGTTCAAATTCACCGACTACCTCCACCGTAAGTCCCTCCGAGCCGTAGGGTTTCACTTCAAAGCTGGTTTCGCTGCGGCCTGAGCTGTCCTTGCCAAAGAGCAGCCAGGTGAAGGCATCGAACAGGCTTGTCTTGCCTGTGCCGTTTGTGCCGCTCACGATAGCGCTGTTGCCGTCCAACGGCAGTTCAAAGGAACGGATGCCTTTGAAATTGGTAATCTTGAGATTCATCAGCTTCATGCCTGCTTGCCTTCCTTTCTGCTTTCACTGAACAATTCGACACCGATTTTCTCGCAAATCTCTCCCACGATTTCATATACCTCTGTTTGGGAAAGTTGTCCGTATGTCTGGTCATGGGCCAAAGCATTTATCGTGGCAGTAAGCGCGTATTTGTAAATATCTGATGTTTTCATTTTGATTAACCCTCCTATTCCTGCGCCGCTTCGGCGTCGGCGGGCACATCGGACGCGGGAGCCGCGTCCTTTTTCTTGGGTCTGCCGCCGGGGTGCTTGGGCTTGGCTGCCGTGCCGGACGGCTGCTCCGCCGCCTCCGCGTCGTCGATGCAGCGGAGCAGCACGGAGAGAACGGCGCGCTTGGTGTCGGATTCATACGCCATGAACATCTCGCTGTCAAGCACGCAGTTCAGCACGCACACCAATCCTTCTGCGCTGGTCATTTTTTTGCTGTCTTCCATTTGACATTCCTCCAAAATTGTGTTATCATTATTCTGTGATATTTTGTCATGTGCCGCCGAGAAAGTGCCAGCTTTCGAAGCGGCTTTTTTCTTTATCTGCCAGCCTTTGTCGGCGGGCTTTTCAGTGTAATTGCCCATGCGTGCAGATCTTTTCTTTTGCCTGTGTCCGACCACGCTGAAACCACGCTCCAGCGCTTCTTCCACCGTCAAGCCGTACATGGATTTTAATTCTGTCTCGGTGAAAGGTACCTTGGTGACACGCGTCTTTTGATATCCCGTCGGGCGCTCAAAGTGAATCGTACCATCGAAAAGGGAGCTTCCGTATATCATACCTGTTTCCCTCCGGTGTGCTCCACGGAATGCCGGTTGTCCCAGATCACACCGATCAGCGCGAGCGCGGGGATTGCCATGAACCCCACCGGCACGGTCCAGTCCGGCAGGTGCTCGCCGATCCAGCCCAACAGCCACAATCCCGCGTAAACCGCTCCGATTACAGCGGCCGCCTCAACGGTCAAGCCGAGTACCAGCAGCCGCCGGATATGTCTTTCACTCATGATGCCGACGCCTCCTGCCCGTAACACCCAGCCTCGTAGCTGCGCTGGTAGAAGAGCACGAATATTTCATCCCCTTGGCTCTTGATGAGCTCATACAGTGCAGAAAACTTGTTGCCATATTCCTTTGCCGCACTCCAGTCTTTGCGGCGCATTGCTTCTTTATCCTTCAGATCCATCTCAATACACTGATCTATCAGCGCGTTGACCAGCGCATGGTATTTCTCCTTGTCTGTCATGATGCCTGTCCTCCTTCATATGTCATTTTTTCTGCCAGCGCCGCGTTGGCAGGGTCTGCGTAAAATTCCTCCAGACACGTCATCAGCGGGCTCATGAGGAACTTCCAGTCGAGATTGGACACCGCGTTGAAATTGATTTCTACATTTCCCTCAGTGACCACTCTGCGCCTGACCGCCGGTTTCTTCCTGTGTGATTTCATTGTCTTACCTCCTTCGTCAATTAAAATATCTGACGCATCACGTCGAAAATCAACGCCGTGCCGCTGTCCATTGTCACGTTGGCGACCTTCTTCCAGTCGCCTTGAAACACTGCTGTGACAGTCTCTTTGCTTGGGTCTGAGGCATAAACCAGATTGACTATAGCAATCCAAAAAAAGTATAAGGCAGTTGACAAGGGTGGTAAAATAGAAGCA
>CAMHEZ010000049.1 GCA_946184295.1 uncultured Clostridia bacterium
TCAGACAGAATTTCGCGATTTTTTCCCTTGGCTGTCTTTCGTCCAGCATCTTCCGGCACTGATTCTCAATTCCCGACAGCGAGCAATCGCACCCCCGCATGGTAGGGCGATATCTGACAGGTTCTTCCCACTGCCGCGCCAGCGCTTCCAGATGTCTGCCGCCGGGGAACGGCAGTCCCAGCATGACCGCTGTTCGGTCGATGGCCTGCCCGGCTTTGAGATCGAGCGAAGACGCGAGCAATTCCGTGCGGAACCGCACGCCGTCGCCTTCCGCAAGCACCGCCTCCGTCGTACCGCCCGACACATGAAAGGCAAGAAACCGTCCGTTCATCAAATCGAGCCGTTCCGCTGAAAACAGCGCCGCGGCAATATGCCCCTCTTGATGGGAAAATTCGTAAACGGGAATACCCATCACGTCTCCGAGAATCTGCGCCGTACCGCTCCCCACAGTGAAACAGGGCATATAAGACCCCTCCGTCCGCCGCGGACACGTGGAAACGCCGATTGCTTTGATGTGGGAGAAATCACCGTAATCCTGTTTCAGCTTGGCGATGATCTGCGGAAGCTGCTGTGTATGATGAAAGACCGCGTCACTCTGGCGGATTCCCTTTTCGCCGGTCTTGACGGGCAGCAGCATTTTCTCCTGCACTACTCCATGGATATCGCTATCGTACAGCGCCGCCGAGGTGGTGTAATTGCTGGTGTCGATGCCCAGATACAAACTCATTGCGCCGTTTCCTCGTCAGCTGCCGCAGCCTCGGTTACGGCAGCTCGGGGCTGAATCTCACCTGCGCCGTATGCTTTCATGAAGCCGCCCAGCACACCGTTGACAAAGCCAGCCTCATCCTTACCGGAGAAAGTCTTGGTCAGCTCGATGGCCTCGTTGATGGAAATGCGCGGTTCGAGATCGTCCACATACAGGATTTCATACATAGCCAGACGCAGCGCGGCCAGCACCACCTTAGACAGTCTGCGGAAGCTGCGGGCGCGGCTGTACTGCGCGATATACCCGTCCAGTTCCTCAACATGCTCGAACACACCCGTAGCCGTACTGCGCGCATAATCGGAAAGCTCGATGTCGCGTGCGGCGCTCGCGGTTTGCAGAATGCTCTCCACACTGCCCGCGCCAAAGGATTTTTCAAAAATAACCTCAAAAGCCTGCTGTCTTGCTTCACGTCTTGTCATAAATATCTATTCCTCCCGGAACGTAAAACGCTCCTGTTCATAACTATCCTATTGTAACCATCTCATTATAACACAATCCCTCACCCATTAACAACTGTTTTATGAGAATTTTCTTGTAATTTATTTTTGAAATTTTTTCGCATCGCCTAAAGAAAAAAATTGACTGCCGTTTCGCTTGACATTCCCTCCGTGTTTTTTTATAATGAGTATGGTATAATTATGTCAGGGCTTTCCTGTCCCTGTGAAGGAGTGTTCGTTTATGACAACAGCGTGCGTTGCCATCATCATCGTAGTAGCAATCTCGTCATTCATGTGTATACGCCGTGGCTACCCCAAGCTCGGCTACTGCATTCTGCCCGTAGCCATGGTGCCGCTGGGACATCTCATCGGCGGCCGCCTGCTCCTGCTGCTGCGGAGCAAGTCCATTGTGCCGGAAATGGCAACCATGTCCATTGTCACGGCGGTGGACGTGGCGGCACTGGTCGCGGGAGCCGCTATCATCATCGCCTGCTCCCAATCCTTTTTCAAGCGCACCAAGACCCGCAGCATCTACTGCACGGTCATGATCGCTTTTACCGCAATTCTCACACTGGTGCTGCTCATCAATTATTACGGCGAGATTCTGTAATCTTCCCATACAAAACGCAAACAGCCGATTTTTTCCGTGTACGTGGGGAAAAAATCGGCTGCTTTTTCGTTTGTTTATATGCGTCGGGAACTCCCGTTGACGGGTTTATCTTAATTTCGCGCCCGGATAAATGCTTTCGTCTACCATGATAATTCTGACGCTTTCGTTGCCTTCGGCGTCGGTGCCGTTATCAGCGGACAAAATCATGCCGTTGCTCTCCACGCCGCACAGTTTCACGGGCTTGAGGTTGGCCACAAACACAATGCTCTTGCCAACCAGCTCTTCCGGCTTGTACCACTTGGCAATACCGCTGACAATGGTTCGCGGTACACCGCTGCCGTCGTCCAGCGTGAATTTCAGCAGCTTCTTGGAACGCTTCACAGCCTCACAGGTCAGCACCTTGCCCACGCGCAGATCCGCCTTGAAGAAATCGTCGATCTCGATTTCCTCACCAATCGGGTCGGGCGCGAACTTCGGCGGTTCGGGCTGCTCCGGCTCGGCGGCCTTCTTCTCATTCTCAGCGGTCAATTCGTCCAGAGCGGCAATCTCCTTGTCGATGTCAATGCGCGGGAAAAGCGGCGCACCCTTGGTCACAGTCACCGTCTCCGGCAGCAGACCGAAGGTGTATATGCTCTCCCACGCGGTCTGTTCGGGCGTCAGATTGAGCTGCGCCTGCACCTGCGGCATAGTCGTGGGCATAAACGGCGCCAGCGCAATACTGATAATGCGAATGGATTCCAGCAGATTATACATGACGGTGGACAGTCTGCCCTTGTTGGCCTCGTCCTTGGCGAGAATCCACGGGGTCGTCACGTCGATATACTTGTTGGCCGCTGCCACTACCTTGAAAATCTCGGTCAGCGCCACGGAGAATTGCAGGTTGTCAAGATACTTTTCGACCAATGCGGGCAGCGCTCTGACCTGCCCCACAAATTCGTCGTCCTGCTCGGCTACAGGCACAAATTCACGCGTCATGGTGTCGCCGAAGTACTTCTGCACCATCGCCACACTTCTGGAAACGAGGTTGCCGAGGTCGTTGGCAAGGTCGGAATTGATGCGCTTAATCATATTTTCATTGCTGAAATCGCAGTCGCCGCCAAAGGGCATCTCGCGCAGAATGTGATATCTTACCGCGTCCACGCCGTAACGCTCGCCCAGAATGAAGGGATCCACCACGTTGCCGGTGGACTTGCCCATCTTCTTACCGCCAAAGTTAATCCAACCATGGCCGTACACCTTCTTTGGCAGCGGCAGGTCGAGCGCCATCAGAATCGCCGGCCAGATCAGCGAATGGAAACGCACGATTTCCTTGGCCATCACATGCACATCGGCAGGCCAGTATTTATCAAAATCGCTGTATTTGTCGTTGAGATAGCCCAGCGCGGTGATGTAGTTGGAGAGCGCGTCCACCCACACATACACCACATGACCCTTGTCGAAATCCACCGGCACGCCCCACTGGAAGCTGGTGCGGGAGACACAGAGGTCGTCCAGACCGGGCTTGATGAAATTGTTGACCATCTCATTGACACGGGTCTGAGGCTGGAGAAAATCAGTCTCGGTGAGCAGCTTTTCCAGCTTCTCGGAGAAATCCGAAATGCGGAAGAAATAAGCCTCTTCCGACGCGTCGGTCACGTCGCGGCCGCAGTCAGGGCACTTGCCGTTGACAAGCTGCGTCTCGGTCCAAAAGCTCTCGCAGGGCTTGCAGTACTTGCCTTTGTATTCGCCTTTGTAGATATAGCCGCGGTTATAGAGTTCCTTGAAAATCTTCTGCACCGAAGCGACATGATAATCGTCAGTCGTACGAATAAATCTGTCATAGGAAATTCCCATAAATTCCCACAGCTTCTTGAAATTGGCGACAATGCCGTCCACATAGGCCTGCGGGGTCAGACCTGCCTCCTTGGCCTTGTCCTCAATTTTCTGACCGTGCTCGTCCGTACCGGTGAGGAACATCACGTCATAGCCTTTGGCTCTCTTGTAACGCGCAAGGGTATCGCACGCTACAGTCGTGTAGCAGTGGCCGATATGGGGATTGCCCGACGGATAATAAATCGGGGTTGTGATATAAAATTTTTCTTTGTTACATGCTTCACTCATGTTGCAGCATCTTCCTTTCAATCAAAAAAACGTCCGCTCTCCTTCCAGCATCAAAGGGCGAGAGCGGACGCTGCTGTGTTTCGTGTTGTCACCTTTACTTTTTCAGGTGATTTCTTGCTTCCTCGGCAGTATCAAAGAAAACCTGCTTGTAGTCTCTCTCGGTGAAAATAAATTCCATTTCCGAAGTGCCGAACTTCTCATAGCTGATCAGGTTCCAGCCGTAATCGTCAAACTCGATGCGGTCCACCAGAAACTCAGACGGCTCCGGGTCGCTGGGATACATCTTAAAGACCGAATCACCAATATTCTGGGGCGGCAGCATACGTCTCATCTGCTTGGTCTCCAGCAGGGAGACAATCTTGTCAATCAGCTTCTTTTCGATGACAGTGACGTCATACTTCTCAGCAATCTCCTTCAGCGTCGCGATATCTTTGTCCGCGGGATCCGGATGAGCGGTTTCAGGGGCAGCGTCTACGGTTTTTTGCTCTGCTTCTTTCATTGTGGTTTCTCCAACTTTCAATCATGATAAAAATAACGATAATGGCTCAAATGCCGATGACACCTGTGCAATCAAGGCATCAAAATACATTCTGTTTCTATTATATATGATGAGAATGATAATTTCAACACAAAAATAAAAAAATTTTGTATAATTTCAAAGATTTTTCGGCGGCGCCGTTAGACAAAACAGCCACACCCGGAACCGAATGTGACTGTTTTTCTCAACGGTAAAGTCGACTTGAAAATCGTGATGGCAAAACGTCCGTCACACGATGACGTGATTACACCTCAACGCTGCTGATCGGCTCCACCTCAACCACCACATCGGAGGCCTCGATCATACCGGTACCGGCGGGCACCAGCTTGCCGATGATGACATTTTCCTTCAGACCCACCAGCGGATCAATCTTGCCCTTGATGGCAGCGTCGGTCAGCACCTTGGTGGTCTCCTGGAAGGAGGCGGCGGACAGGAAGGATTCCGTGGACAGCGAAGCCTTGGTGATACCCTGCATGACAGGCTTGCATGTCGCGAGGCGGAGCGTATCGTCACCTTCAGCGGAGCGTCTGGCGATGATTTCCTCATTGGCGGATTCAAACTCGGCCTTGTCAACCAGCACATTGGGCAGCAGAGCGGTGTCGCCGGGGTCTTCCACCTGCACTTTCTTCATCATCTGGCGTACGATAACCTCGATATGCTTGTCATTGATATCAACGCCCTGGAGGCGGTACACGCGCTGTACTTCCTCAATGAGGTATTCCTGCACGGCATTGGAGCCCTTAATGGCCAGAATATCGTGAGGATTGACCGAACCGTCGGTAATTCTGTCGCCGGCCTTGATGAAGTCGCCCTCCTGCACCTTGCGGCGGGAACCGAAGGGAATGAGATAGGTGCGCTTCTCACCGTTTTCAGGGTTCGTGACCACGACATTGTTCTTGACAACACTCTTGGTTCTGTCCTCTTCCAGCGTCACAATACCGTCGATCTCGCTGATAATGGCGAGTGCCTTGGGCTTGCGGCCCTCGAAGAGTTCCTCAACACGGGGAAGACCCTGTGTAATATCCTCGGCGCTGGCGATACCGCCGGTGTGGAAGGTTCTCATGGTCAGCTGGGTACCCGGTTCACCGATGGACTGTGCCGCGATAATGCCGACAGCTTCGCCCTTGGTGACAACCTTGCCGGTGGCCAGGTTGTTGCCGTAGCACTTCTTGCAGACGCCGCGCTTGGAAGTACAGGTCAGGATCGAGCGGATCTCGACGCGCTCCGTACCGGAGCCGACAATGACCTTCGCGTCGTTGTCGTCCATCATCTTATCCTTGGAAACCAGCACATTGCCGTCCGCGTCGCAGAAATCGTTGACAAGATAGCGGCCGTAAAGTCTCTCTTCGAGAGGCTCAATAATCTCATTGCCGTCCTTGATGGCGTACACTTCAATACCGTGGGTGCAGCCGCAGTCGTCGTCACGGATAATGACTTCCTGTGAGACGTCCACCAGACGGCGGGTCAGGTAACCCGAGTCAGCGGTACGCAGAGCGGTATCCGCCAAGCCCTTGCGGGCGCCGCGGGAGGAAATGAAGTATTCGAGAATGTTCAGACCTTCGCGGTAATTGGAACGAATCGGGATTTCGATCGTACGGCCAGAGGTATTCGCAATCAGGCCGCGCATACCGGCGAGCTGCTTGATCTGGTTGGCGGAACCGCGGGCGCCGGAGTGCGCCATCATCTGAATCGGGTTGAACTGGTCCATGTTGCTGTCGAGCGCCTTTGCGACGTCGGTTGTCGCCTTTTCCCACGCCTTGATGGTGAGCTTGTAGCGCTCCTCGTCGGTCAGCAAACCGCGGCGGAAGAGCTTGAGAACGTGATCGACCTCGTGCTCGGTATCGGCGATGATCTGCTTCTTCTGTGGCGGAATGGTCGCGTCGCAGACGGCGACGGTCAACGCGCCCTTGGTGGAATATTTATAGCCCTGCGCCTTGATCTCGTCGAGCACAACGGAGGTCTTGGCGACGCCGTGAACCTTGATGCAGCGCTCGATAATCTGACCGAGCTGCTTCTTGCCCACGAGGAAATCAATTTCGAGATTGAGACACTTGTCCTCGCTACTACGGTCAGTAAAGCCCAGATCCTGCGGAATCGGACGGTTGAAAATGATCTTGCCGACGGTGGTATCCACCATCTTGCTGACCTTCTTGCCGTTAAATTCACCGGTGTAGCGTACCTTGATCTTGGAGTGCAGCGTGATGACCTTCGCGTCGTAAGCCAGCAGCGCTTCGTTGGCGTCCTTGAAATACTTGCCCTCGCCGGGTTCACCGTCCTTGTCGAGGGTGAGATAGTAGGAACCGAGCACCATGTCCTGCGTCGGCACTGCCACGGGCTTGCCGTCGGAGGGCTTGAGCAGGTTGCCGGAAGCCAGCATCAGCAGACGCGCTTCGGCCTGTGCTTCGGAGCTGAGCGGTACGTGGACCGCCATCTGGTCGCCGTCGAAGTCGGCGTTGAAAGCAGTACACACCAGCGGGTGCAGCTTGATGGCACGGCCTTCGACCAGTACCGGCTCAAAGGCCTGAATGCCGAGGCGATGCAGCGTGGGAGCGCGGTTGAGCATGACGGGGTGACCCTGAATAACGGTTTCGAGCGCGTCCCAAACCGCGGGCTCGCCGCGTTCGACCATCTTGCGGGCACACTTGACGTTCTGCGCCTTGCCGGTTTCGGTCAGGCGCTTCATAACGAAGGGCTTGAAGAGCTCCAGCGCCATTTCCTTGGGCAAACCGCACTGGTACATCTTGAGTTCCGGGCCGACAACGATAACCGAACGGCCGGAATAGTCTACGCGCTTGCCGAGCAGGTTCTGACGGAAACGGCCCTGCTTGCCCTTGAGCATTTCGGAGAGGGATTTCAGGGTACGGTTATTGGGACCGGTCACGGGTCTGCCGCGGCGGCCGTTGTCGATGAGCGCATCGACGGATTCCTGGAGCATTCTCTTCTCGTTGCGCACGATGATTTCGGGCGCGCCGAGTTCGAGCAGTCTCTTAAGACGGTTGTTACGGTTGATGACCTTGCGATAGAGGTCATTGAGGTCGCTGGTGGCGAATCTGCCGCCATCGAGCTGTACCATCGGGCGGATATCCGGGGGAATCACCGGAATGACATTGAGAATCATCCACTCGGGGCGGTTGCCGGAAATGCGGAAGGATTCCACCACGTCGAGGCGCTTGAGCAGACGCACTTTCTTCTGACCGGAAGCGGTTTCCAATTCCGCTTTCAGCTCACCGGAGAGCTGGTCCAGGTCAATGTCTTTGAGTAGCTTCTGAATGGCCTCGGCGCCCATCTCAGCTTTGAAGCCGTCCCCGTACATTTCCTTTGCCTCGGTATATTCCGTCTCGGTGAGTACCTGCTTGTATTGCAGTCGGGAGGCGATGCCGGGATCGGTCACGATGTAGGAGGCGAAGTACAGCACCTTTTCCAGATGACGGGGCGTGATGTCCAGCATGAAACCAATGCGGCAGGGAATGCCCTTGAAATACCAGATGTGGGACACCGGCGCGGCCAGCTCAATGCTGCCCATGCGCTCGCGGCGCACCTTGGAGCGGGTGATTTCCACGCCGCACTTTTCACACTTCTTGCCCTTGTACTTGATGCGCTTGTATTTGCCGCAGTGGCACTCCCAGTCCTTAGTCGGTCCAAAGATTCTCTCACAGTAAAGGCCGTCCTTTTCGGGCTTGAGCGTGCGGTAGTTGATGGTTTCGGGCTTGGTGACCTCACCGTAGGACCATTCTCTGATCTGGTCGGGCGAGGCCAGGCCGATTTTTATTGAATCAAATTCGTTAAATTCCATCTGTTGACCCCCTTAAAACTGTTCATCCTGTTCATCGGAAGCACTTTCATTTGCGAACAATTCCTCGATAAAATCGTCCGCGGTTTCGTCGTCCTCTTCTTCTTCGTCATCATAATCGTCGTAGTCGAAGTCGGAACCCATCGGCTCGTCGGGGTGATCTTCAGCGTATTTCTGCGCCTCCTCGTCCTCCATGAAGCCGTGAGCGTCAAATTCGCTCTCGTCCACCACGCCGTCGGTGAGCTGCTCGTCAGCGTCATTCGGCAGATAGGCGTCATCGTCATCGTCGAAATGCTGCTTGAGATCGACCTCGTTCTGATATTCGTCAAGCACCTTGACATCCAGACCGAGCGACTGGAGTTCCTTAATCAGCACCTTGAACGATTCGGGAATACCCGGCTTGGGAATATTCTGCCCCTTGATGATGGCTTCGTAGGTCTTGACACGGCCCACCACGTCATCGGACTTGATGGTCAGAATCTCCTGCAAGGTATAGGCTGCGCCGTAAGCCTCCAGCGCCCAGACTTCCATTTCACCGAAGCGCTGACCGCCAAACTGCGCCTTACCGCCCAGAGGCTGCTGCGTGACCAGCGAGTAGGGGCCGGTGGAGCGGGCGTGAATCTTATCGTCAACCAGGTGATGCAGTTTCAGGAAGTACATGTACCCCACCGTGACACGGTTGTCGAACTGCTCACCGGTGCGGCCGTCGTAAAGAATGGTCTTGCCGTCGGTAGGCATACCCGCTTCCTCAAACATATCTACAATGTCGCTCTCATGCGCACCGTCGAAAACAGGCGTCATAACCTTGTATCCCAACGCCTTGGCTGCCATGCCGAGGTGAACCTCGAGCACCTGTCCGATGTTCATTCGTGACGGAACGCCCAGCGGGTTCAGCACGATGTCCAGCGGCTGACCGCCCGGCAGGAAGGGCATATCCTCCACCGGCAGAATGCGGGAGACAACACCCTTATTACCATGACGGCCTGCCATCTTGTCGCCGACACTGATCTTTCTCTTTTGCGCCAGATACACTCTGACAACCATATTCACGCCGGGCGCCAGCTCGTCGCTGTTCTCCTTGGTGAAGATCTGCACGTCCACCACAATGCCGCTCTCGCCGTGAGGCACCTTGAGCGAAGTATCGCGCACTTCTCTGGCCTTTTCGCCGAAGATGGCACGGAGCAGCCGTTCCTCGGCCGTCAGCTCAGTTTCGCCCTTGGGCGTAACCTTGCCGACGAGGATATCGCCGGCATGCACTTCAGCGCCGATGTGAACAATGCCTCTTTCGTCGAGGTTTTTGAGCGCGTCGTCGCTGACATTCGGGATATCCGCTGTAATGTTCTCCGGGCCGAGCTTGGTATCTCTGGCCTCGGTCTCAAATTCCGCAATATGAATGGAGGTAAACACGTCGTCACGCACAATTTTTTCGTTGAGCAGGACAGCGTCCTCGTAGTTGTAGCCTTCCCAGGTCATAAAGCCTATGAGCACGTTCTTACCCAGCGAAATCTCGCCGTTCTGGGTCGAGGGACCGTCCGCGATGACGTCGCCCTTTTCCACGTGCTCGCCGTAGCTGACAATCGGGGTCTGGTTAAAGCAGTTGCCCTGATTGGAGCGCATGAACTTGATGATATGATAAATCTTGATTTCGCCGGTGGCGTCGGACTTGACGCGAATTTCATCGGCGCTGACATAGGTGACGGTGCCGGATTCCTCGGCGAGCACACAGTTGCCGGAGTCAACACCCGCCTTGTATTCCATGCCGGTACCGACGATCGGGGCCTCACAGCGCAGCAGCGGCACAGCCTGCTTCTGCATGTTGGAACCCATGAGGGCGCGGTTGGCGTCGTCGTTCTCCAGGAAGGGAATCATGGCCGTGGCCACGGAAACCAGCATTTTCGGAGAAACGTCCATGTAGTCGATTCTGTTGACCTCGGTTTCGAGAAACTCGCCTCTGTAACGGGCGGTTGCTCTGGGCTTGATGAAGTGGCCGTCCGCGTCGAGCGGTTCGTTGGCCTGCGCGACGATGAACTCATCTTCCACATCGGCGGTCATGTAGCGCACCTCATTAGTGACCCTGCCGGTCTCCTTGTCCACCTTGCGGAAAGGCGCCTCGATGAAACCGTAATCGTTGACGCGGGCATAGGTCGCGAGATAGGAGATCAGGCCGATGTTCGGTCCTTCAGGGGTCTCGATCGGGCACATGCGGCCGTAATGGCTGTAGTGAACGTCACGCACTTCGAAACCGGCGCGGTCTCTGGAAAGACCGCCAGGGCCGAGGGCGGAAAGTCTTCTCTTGTGGGTCAGCTCCGCCAGAGGGTTATTCTGGTCCATGAACTGGGACAGCGGAGAAGTGCCGAAGAACTCTCTGATCGCGGCGTTCACGGGACGGCTGTTGATGAGCGTAGTGGGGGTCATCTTATCCACGTCGTTAATACCCATCTTCTCGCGCACGCCTTTTTCCAGACGGGCAAAGCCAATGCGGAACTGGTTCTGAAGCAGCTCGCCCACCGAGCGGATTCTTCTGTTGCCCAGATGGTCAATGTCATCGAGTGTGCCCACACCGCAGGCCACGCAGTTGAAATAGTTGATGGTAGCAAAAATATCGTCGCGGGTGATGTGCTTGGGAATCAGCTCGTTCTTGCGCTCAATAATGGCCTCGCGAATCTCGTCGTCAGTCTCACAGGTGTCAAGGATATCCTTGAGCACGACCACACAGACCTTCTCGTCGATGTTGCATTCTTTATATACGTCAAAGCCGTCAACGTACTCGCGGATATCGACCATGCCGTTGGAAATGACCTTGATTTCCTTGTCATTTTCCAAGCGGATATACGCGATGGAAGCGCCGCAGTTGTTGATTTCTTCGGCCTTGGCCTTACTGACAATCTCACCGGCCTCAGCCACAATTTCGCCCGTGAAGAGGTTCACGATGGGCTGGGTGAGCTTGTGGCCAACCAGACGGTAGCCGAGGCAAAGTTTCTGGTTGTACTTGTGGCGGCCGACGCGGGAAATATCGTATTTTCTGGAATCGAAGAACATATCCTCGATATAGTTGCGCGCCGTTTCAAGCGACGGCGGCTCG
Organism: uncultured Clostridia bacterium; assembly: GCA_946184295.1. Lineage (GTDB taxonomy): Bacteria > Bacillota > Clostridia > Oscillospirales > Acutalibacteraceae > RUG762. The sequence goes on from CAMHEZ010000049.1 coordinate 11,324, forward strand.
CCGGGACGGAGCTTTTTGAAGACCTCAATCCAGGCTTCTTCGGTACTCTTGACCCCGTCCTTGGTCAGTGTGGCCTCTTTTGCGAGGGTCTGCTCAATACGTTCGTCATGACCGAAATAATTGTAAATGTCCTCATCGGAGGAAAGACCGAGCGCACGGATAAAGGTAGTGATCGGGAGCTTGCGGTTCTTGTCGATTCTCACATAGAAGACGTCGTTGACATCGTTTTCATACTCGAGCCAGGCGCCTCTGTTGGGGATAACCGTGGTATAGAAAAGCTCCTTGCCCGATTTGTCGTGCTCCATTTTATAGTATACGCCGGGCGAACGGACAAGCTGGGAAACAATAACGCGTTCCGCGCCGTTGATCACGAAAGTACCGCTGGGCGTCATGAGCGGGAACTCGCCCATATAGACTTCCTGCACTTTCATATAGCCTGTCTCTCTGTTGGTGAGGCGTGCCTTGACATACAGCGTGGCGGAATAGGTGGCGTCGCGAAGCTTACACTCCTCGATCGAATATTTCGGCACATCGTTGATGCGATAGTCGATAAATTCCAGTACCAGATTACCCGTATGATCGACAATTCCGGAAGAATCCTCAAAAATTTCCTTGAGACCGTGGTCGATAAACCACTGGTAGGAGTTCTTCTGAATTTCGATCAGGTTGGGCATTTCCAGCACTTCTTTGATCTTGGAGAAGGTCATTCTGGTATTTCTACCGTTTCGGACTTCTGTAACGTTTACCATAGATAATGCTTCACTCCATTCAAATTACATCGGAAAAATCCATTGCCCGGCTGTGGCAGCTAAGCGGCCCAAAAAAGTTTGTGCAATTTTACCTGTAGAAATTGCGAGCCAAAATCATCGAATTACTGTCAAAAAAATACAATGCCATCATTCAAATCTGAATTATATCACATTCGAGCGCGGAATTATCCGTTTTTTGGCAGAAAAAACAATGGTCTTGTCACCCATTTTAAGCTATTTTTTTATTATATCACAAGCATATTTTTTTGTCAAGAGCCGTTTTGGAATTATTTTTCGTTCGTCAATTTGACAGATTCTACAAATTTTTCAATACGGTCAAAATGACCAATTGCTTCCGAAAAACACTGACACAAAAAAACGGTGCTAACATCCTTCGACGTCAGCACCGTAACCACTTCTATTCTTTTTTTGTTTTCCCAGCCGCCATCATTCTGATCTGCGGCCTCTCAAA
>CAMHEZ010000050.1 GCA_946184295.1 uncultured Clostridia bacterium
CCGAAATCCCCGAAAATGGGGAAGCGGGAGCCGTTTTTATTTTTCGGAACGCTTGACTAAACTGCTCGAATTCGAGGGGGAAATTAATTAAAAGGCCTTGACAAACACGCTGTAACGTGCTATAATAGATACAGTTAAGGGAAACCTTAACGAATACGGTGGCAAGAGCCGGAAAGGAGAACTACATGGACGTGACAAGAATTGAGATTCTGGCACTGATGCTTGCAATCAAGGCACTTCTTGAGAGCGGCAACGCAGACAAAGCTTTGGAGTTGGTCAATCAGGTCATCGCCGAAGCCAAGACAAAAGACTCTGCTGAATAGCGGTCAACAGTTCAGCAGAGTCTAACCCAAACAATGGAGCGCGGACGGTTCTTGCCGCCGTCCGATGCTCTATGATGTTATTATACATCATCATCATCAAAAAGGCAAGAGGGTTTTTCATGAATTTGAAAGAAATTCGTAAATCCAAAGGGCTTTCGGTGCCGCAATTGGTGGAGCTGTCGGGACTGAGCCGCCGTACCATACAAGACATCGAAAAGCGTGGTGATTGTTTGGTTTCCAACGCTATCAAACTGGCTCAAGCGTTAGATGTAAGTCTTGACGAGCTGTGCATGACAAAAGCTCCGACCGAATAGCCACCATCAAAAAAGGTCACACTTGATAAGCAGCATTGTTAAATCAAGTGTGACCTTTTTCATTTTAGCTTCATCCAAGGGGCGATTTATGATTCATCGTCCTCGTTGGTTTCTTCTTCACCCTTGATCTGTGCCAATGCTTTGAGCAGTCTTTCGGGAATGGGAATGCCGCACTTGGCGCAGTTTTCAAGAATGGAGATACCCTCATTCGCCATCAAAAAACCGATGGTCAGGTTTTGCAGTACACCGCTTGCGCCGGTGGAAACATCAACGCAGTGGGCAACAGCAACCACGAAGAAGTACATCGTCTTTTTGAGGATACCTTTGAAGCCTACCTCGCTGCTCAATTCGTTCTTGATGTAGGCGGCGACCACGCCGCTGGCGTAATCCGCGATCACCAAGACAGCGAGCGACGTAAGCCAAAAATCAGGCTTGCCGAACAGGAACGTGCAGATACTCGCAATTCCCGCACCCAGCGTCTTGATGATTCTCGCCCAGTCAAAGTCTGCCATTTTACATCAGTGCCTCCTTCAGCTTTGCCTTGGTTTTGTGTCCGAAAGAGCCGTCCACCGTAAGACCGTGCTTTTTCTGGAAGTCCTTGACCGCTGCCACGGTCGTAGCACCGAATTTGCCGTCTGCGGAAAGAACATAACCGGCATATTTCAGCATAAGCTGGACCCACTTGACGCCGCCGCCAATACTGCCCTTTTTGAGGGAGTTGGTCGGCTCGGCATAGTAGGTTTTCTTGTCGAGTGTGATCAGGCGTACTTTCGGCTTGCGAGTATCGATGTGACAGAAGCGGGAATTCGGATAATAAATCACACCGCCCGCGCCGATACTGTCGGCATAGAGGTACACCTTAAGCGGGTCCACGCCCGACACAACAATGTCCGCCGCCATGCCCTTTGTATGATTGCTGTCCTTCACGCCACCGATTCTGGCGTTATAAGCGACGGTGCGATAAGCGGAATTGATGTGAACAGATTTGCCGAAGTGGTCGCGGATTTTCTGCAAAACCGCCACATTGTCGAGGTCGATTTTGACAGCGTCCGAACCGTCCTTACAGGCAAATTCACGCACGGTGAAGTTTGCCGAGAGTTTTGTGCTGCCGTCTTTTTTTACGCTGTAAGTTTTAACTGCCATGATAAAATCATCCTTTCTGTGTGTGGTGAAGTGAGCGAAGATGATACTCCAGCACATCAAGATCGGCATCTATCGGCTCGTTCATGTTGAATAGCTGCTTTTTCAGTTCTTCGTCCACGGAGAGTTGCTCATCGATAAATGCTACCTGCGTCCTGATGATCTTCGCCTGTGCCTCTATGACTGTACAGAGGCGGTCGATAATTTCCAGTGTCGTCATGTGTGTTTTACTCTGCGATCAGGTCAGTCCTGCCGTATTCCTCCAGCAATGCCTTTACTTTCTCTTTGAGCAGCGTCGGCACCTGATTAAAGGCTTTCTTGCCGAGAACAATCTGCTCTGCCCACAGTGTCGCCATAGTCCTTTGCCTCCTTCCTGATGAAGCTATTTATACAGTTCCTCCGACATTTCGAGAAGGCAGTCTTCGAGGAAGCTCATGCGGTCTTCCTGACTTGCGAGAAGCTCTGCTTGCTCCGCAACAATCCTGCGCATTTCTGCCGCAGACATAACGGTTTCCACAGGCACGTCCTCGCTTGACGCCTCTTCTGGTGCCGGTTCTTCCTGCTGCGGTTCAGGTTCTGCCACGTCTTCGCCGTTACCGAGCTTTTCCCGCAGCGCGATGTATTCCTCTTCGCTGATTTCGACCGCTTCCACCGTGTCAAATATGCCAGCTTCCGGCGGCGCGGGATTGAGCCATTTAGCCCGATATACCTCGGACTGGTCGCTCGACTGAATAAACTGTGCTTCCGAAGGGTCGCAGCCGATCAGGATGCCGTGCTTCTGCTGCCATTTCAGATAAATACAGTTCACGTCTACGACTTTTCCCGCGATGATAATCTTGTAGAAATTCATGCTACCATTCCTCTCGTCCGATATTGGTGAAATAAAGAATTATAGAGATTCAGCATACGCTTGCGCTGCCGGTACGTCTGCGCGATAATCTTAGCGGTACCCCACCAAGACATAAAGCTGTTGAAAGCATCGTCCAGCGTCATTCTTCCTATGTCGATAAGATGACGGAATTTCTTGAGCTTCCGACGCATTCGTATGATGCCGGACTTGGCTATCTTCTTCACGATTTTGCCGGTATCGGTGATCTGATAGAACACCTTCAAAAACATAAATCCTTTTCTTGCTTTGACGATGTGTGTCTTTTTGAGACTGAGCGTTAATCCAATTTTGGCAAACCCGTCCGTGATTACAGCTTTGAGATATTTCAGATATGATGGACTATCGTGCAGAATGATACCGTCATCCATGTATCGGATATAATGCTTTATCCGTTCTCCGTCCTTGATGAGATGATCGACGTCGTTCGGAATTACCAATGCCATATTCTGCGAAATCTGACTGCCCAACGTCGCGCCGCAAGCACTGTCGGAGGCAAGCTCTGCCTCTTTCCGCTTGCGTTCTGTCGGGTCTTCCAGCAAGCTGATGTCCTGCGCATGATACATCTTGATGAAGCTCATCGTCATATCCTCAATGGCAGCTTCCTGTCCGGCTTTCCGCAGCTCGCGTCTGCACTGGCTATGCTTGATGCTGCCGAAGTAATTCTGCAAGTAATCCTCGCTTGGATTCTTTCTTGATTTGTCATAGATGATGAAGTTTCGACTTCGCCTGTCCTGATTGATTATTGTCACCGCCGTCCGGCGGCTGTATGCCGTGCTATCAGGTCAACGGTACTGGGAATGAAACGGTGCGGGGCATTCGCCGCGCCGCCATGCAAGAAGCGTCCTCCCAATCGCAGCAGGACACCGTCGTGGTGTGTCGCTCTTGAACCAGAGTGACCATTCATTTACCGAGGCTCGCGCCGTCGGATGGTTGCGTTCTCCTTCTCATAATTTTTCAACATTTTCACCCATCGGTAGTGGTTACTTGAATTATGAAAATCGGGGACACACGCCATTGCTGTTCGTCGCGTTGTTGCCGTTGTTGTTGACGTTGCCGTTGTTGTTGACATTGCAGAAGTTCGTCGAATTCGTGACGGACGCACCGCGAAGCCAGAAGTTGTTCGCACCAAGCCATTGACAGAACGCCACCCGTGGTTCCTTTCATTTAAGATTTTTGAAACGTGCTGTGTCTGACCTTTTCAGACCTTCGAGAAGTTTTATCTCCTTGTCGATCAAGCCTGACCAGTCGTTCATTTCGTTTTCGCTGTAATCCTGTATCAGCCAGAGCGCGAGTAACGGACGCTGTATACCGTTGAGACTACGGATTGCCGCCTGAATATGTGCGGTTCTTTCCTTTGCCTCCGCTTGCGTAGCAGGTTCCTTGTGATTGGCGAGAACCACCTCACAGAGGGCAGTATCCACAAATCCCGCGATCTGTTCGCTGAGCGTGTCCTTGCAATATTGCGGAGCGTGTCCTATTTTGACGTAGGTGTATCGGTGCAGTTCTGCCATTGTCTTGAGGAATTCCAGCCGACGCATCTTCTTTTTCGGCAGGCGGATTATCATAGGCATCGTCTCCTTGTTCCACTTGGTGACGCCCCAGACGAGGGCGAACACGCGATTGATGTGGTTCGCCCATCTCTGAGTGCTGTCTTCTTCGATTTCCAGTACATTCCACGCGGCGATAAGAGGCTGTTGCAAGCTGCCCAGTTCGCGGACTGCTTCCTCGAAGAATGCCGTGCGCCGCGCTTTACCGTCAGGCGTTTTGCTTGATTCCTCGTTTGCGCAGATGAGCGCGGTCAATGCCTTATTTGCGGGATTGTAGATTTTCGGATTGATGAATTTCTTGTACCGTGCCGGTACTCTTTTCAGCCTGTCCGATGTGTACTGGCAAAGAAGTATCGCTTGCCGTTCAAATTCGGAAAATGCTGTCTGTCGTTTACTTGCGATGACTGACATGATTGCCTTCTTTCTATCTGCCCCGACTGACGCGGGGCAGATATCGAGGATTCTTTAGATGGAGAAGCGGGGACACACGCCAAAGCTGTTCGTCGCGCCGTAGCCGCCGTTGCCGACGCCGCCGCCGTAGGTGCCGACATAGCAGAAGTTCGTCGAACCCGCGACGGACGCACCGCGAAGCCAGAAGTAGCTCGCACCAAGCCACGTTCCGTTGACACGGAGATAGCCGCGACTGCCCTCGCTGGTATTGATCCAGACGTCGCCTTCATGTACCGTGTTGCCCGTAACCTCGGCGGGGTCGGTGCCGGAAACGTAGCGCGTGTATCCTTCAGGAATGGTATGCCCCAAGAATTTTACACATTCGTAGCTGTTGGTGAAGAATGTCACCCATTCACCCTCATATACCCACGGTTCCGATGTACCGCCCTGCATTTCAATGGAAGACGGAATCCATACCTTGGCGGCAACGCTGCCCTGTTCATTGTTCGTTCCGTCAACGTATTTGTTGTACTTAATGGCGCATTCCTTCATGATTTGCTTCCATGTTTCAGGGAATGCCGCATAAACGCGGCTTTGAAGCCACGTATACATAGCAGACGCGGGATTGTTCTCGTCGCCGCCGAAGCCGCCCGCGTTGGTATTGGTGGTATTCATCTGATGGGTTCTTTCCAGAAGGCTGGCACAGATGAAGTCCACGGAAGTTGGAGTGACGGAACTGGCTTGCAGCTTATACGCGCCAAGGTTGCCCACCTCGAATGTGTAGGTTTCTCTCGGCCAGCTTACAATCTTGCGGCAATTGGTATCGCCAAGGTCGCCCTTCCACAAACGACAGGAGTAGATGGTGCCTTTTCCGTAATTGCCAACCAAGCCGCCATCGGTGACTGTCGCGCCGAGATAGAGATGCACGTCGCTCTGGGTATCAATCGTTTTGGTAAGCTCCTGCGTGGCGATGGTGTCCGTGTACGCTTTCGAACTGTAGACGATGGCGTTTCTGCTCCCAGCCACATGACGGATAACCATGATCTCCCGATAGGTGGTAGCGGAACTGGAAAATGTGGTGGTGCTGTACTGGATCGCGGGTCCGCTGCTGTATTTCACCTTGAAGCCCATATAGCCATCTTCCTGCATACAGCAGAGGAGCGTCGCGTCGGTTTCGGTGTCTTCGTACTGGCAGTCGATCACCAGCGTCCAAGCCTCGCCGATACCGTTTTTCAAAGGCTGTACGCCTGTGTCACGGTAGGTCGCGCCGTCGAAATGCTCATTTGTAGCAATGTCGACATATTCGATGTTGGTAAACTGCGGATTAAAGCCGAAGGTGATGTCCAGCCGGTCTTTGAGCGAGAAGTAGTTGCTGGCGTTATTGGTTTTGATGACGGCGGCAACCTGCGCCGCGTTCATCTCGCTCGGCTGTGTGCCGCTTTCGGGCAGTTCGCCGCGTTCCCACAATGCCCATACATCAAGATCGCCGGTAATAAAGCCGGTAGACTTATCCCATCCCGCAAAGAGATAGTAGACCGCCTGTGCTTCTTCCTCGGTTCTGGTAGGCAGTTCCCCAGCATACACTGCTTCCGCACCATAGTTGACTGTCTGCGTGTCCATGACAATGCCAAGCTGGGAAATCCAGCGGACACGATATTGCCGCGTGGTTTCTGTGTATTGAGCAGTGATTGTCCTCGGCGCGATGACAGCGTCCAGACTGACGTCCCAGCCGGAGTAGGTGTAATTGGTGGAAATGCTGCTGGGTCGCGTCGGTGCGGAAATCAAGGACGACGTCACAGGGTCGGTCGCAGCGTCGTTTCTGTCAACATACTCCGTATACAGGACGGTGCCGTCATAGTTGACGAATGTCACGAGGTACTGCTGTACCAGCGTGGTGTAGGTGATTTCAAGATCACTCCACGCCGCTTGATATGCCGCGAGCTTGCTCTGCCGCATAGTGGGAACCGTAACGGAGCCGGTCAAAACGGACTGTGTCAGGTTATGGTCGTTCTCATCTAAGCCCCGCAACGCCAGAATGGTATCCAGCAGGTCGGTTGTGGTGAGTGTCCAGTTGATACCGAGAAATCTCACTCTCGTCAGTCCTGTGGCTCTTTCCACAAAGTCCTTCACGTCGATGGTCGGACAGTTTTCAATTCGTGCCGTCCGCAGTGCGGTGTAGGAAGCGAATGTCAGTGTCTGCAAGGCGTTCAGCGCAATCGCGGAGAAGCTGGCAATCGCGGGAAGATGCGCCGTGATGAGCTTGCCGCCGCGAGCGAACGCCACACCTGTAAGGCCGCTGCCGACCGCTTCCAGCGTGGTCAGCGCAGGGCAGTTTGTGAGGTCAAGACCTTGCTCGATGTTCGGACAATTGCGGATATCGAGTGTTTCCAACAGGACGTTATTGCCGACGGTAATACTCTCGACGTTGGTATTGGTGTAACCGGCAGTGCCGTCGCCCAGCTTAAGATGACGGAGCTTAATGGCACTGGCAATGTTGAAATAGCCGACGTACAGTCCGGCAAGGTCGCCGACGCTGCTGATGTTCGACGCGCCGTAGATATAGATTTCGGTATCGTTCAGCGTGTCGATGGGGCAGGTGACAGTATAGGCTTGTCCTCGCTTGGCTCTGACCGACGCGATGCCGGAACCTGACTGAAGGACGATATACATATCCGCGTAAGGTGTGATGGTGATGTCGCTGCTGGGAGCCACGCCGCCCCATTCCGACGGGGTATAGGCGCGGAAGGTGATAGTGTCACTGGTAGCGACGGATCCTCTGTATTTGGATGACATATACTTTTCCTGATAGGTTTCGTACTGCCGCCGCTGGTCTTCCTTCGTTCCCAGCATCATGGCAAGATATGAGGTAGTGCCGTTATTGGTATAGGGACGGATGTACTTCTTCCACATATCCTCGATCACGAGTGCTTCGGGTCGCGCCGCCTGATGGTTTTTGAACTTCGTGAGGATTCTCTGTGCGTTCCATGCGCCCGCGTTCTCGCGGTCGATGAAAAGCGCACGAAGATCATCTCCGAAAAGGTCGCGCACATTGGTGAAGAGGACGGATGAAGAGGCATTGAACACATCCTTTGTGCCGATGCGGTCAGTGTCTTCCAGCCCGTATGTCAAAGTCAGACCGCCCTCGTTGTCGTTACCGTCGGCGGTATCGTTATCGTAGTCCTTGGTGAAATCCCAGTGGAGACCGTCATCGGTGGAAACGAACGTGTTCTTGGCGCGGTTATCCACCATGCTGTGACGCTCGGTGAAGAGGTAATGATACAGCACGCTGCTCTTGACGAAATAGTCCTCAAATTCATTCACGAACTTCGCGGCTCTGTAAGCGGCGGTGTCCTGCGTGTACTGCACACCGTCATAAGTGACCGTCTGCGCCAGCGTAGCGTTCGTTGCGGCTGTCCTGTCCGTTGATACCACCCACGATAAAACACGCTGCCACGCGGCGATTTGAGCCGCTGACGGGGTCTTTGTGTCGGGGTATCTGAATTCAAAGCTCCCTTTGCCGTCCCACGTTTCCGCAGACAGGTCGTCGGACTTCCAAAGGCACTGATTATTGGTGTTGTTGCTGACTTCAACGCACATCTGGTTGGCGTTGCCCTGCTGACCGAATACAGCGAGATTTTTCTTGGAGTTATTCATATCGCCGCAGCCATACATGACCGTCTGACAGGGAGTAAGCGTCAACGCGCCCACTTCGATGGATTCCTCGCTCGTGTTGGTAAAGAACACGACGCAAGGATGACCTTCCACGGTATCGCGCACCTTGCTGTTCGCCTGACGTGCCGGATTGATATAGGGCTGATAGGTGTTATATTCGTCCGCGAGAACGACGTTATTGGCGTTCTCCGAGGACGCGATATTAAGTTTGATGTTGAAATAGCTCACAGGAATGGAATTGGCGGTCATGGCATAGCCTGTGATGTCTTCTCCGTTACCGTTCTTCCATGATTCCGCGTCGCTCATATCGATGTCGAGATTGTAGCCAGCTTCACCGTACTGCGCCGATGATGTGCCCTGCACCTTAAAGGTCGCGCCCTCCGCGATAAACTTGTGCGCCAAGCCGCCCGCACTGTAGGTGTGCGTGATTTTGCAAGCCACAGGGTCCTTCTTGCTGGTTGTCATTCTCTCCGCTTCAATCTCGATAACGCGCAGCGTCGGATTGGCGGTGATCAGTTTCTGGATGTCGATATTCCCGTTCTGGTCATAGATGTTGTTGCGGTTGTACCGCGCCAGCATTTCCTCGGCATCGGGAGCGTCGGCAATCCAGTTCTCATGGATTTCAATGCGTGTGAGGTCGTTTTCGTATGCCTTGATACGGTAAATCCACACGTCGCAGTCATTGGAGCCGATGGTCAGCACCGTCGGATTGTCCTGCGTGAAGTTATCGTTCGCTTCGTAAATAGCAACCTTGGAAGGAATGCCCTCCAGCCATACCATCATGGCACGGTCGGCACTGTCAGCTTCGATATTGATGTCCATTTCGATGCGGCTGTCCTCACAGTACTGCACGTCCATAGTGGTCTGCTCGCTGCTGATGGTCGCTTTCTGCGCTTGCAGCAGCAGACCGATACCGCCGGACATACAGGATGCGATTTGCGCGTCATAATCGCGGCAATTGGTCGCTTTGAAGATGAATTTCAATTCCTTGCCGTTTCTCATGGCATCATCGGCAAACAAGGACGTATCGAGGGAAACGGTAGTGCCGCATTTTACACAGAAATAGGTGTCGCCGTTTTCGTCGGTCTGAAAGCCGCCGTTATTCCAGTCAAAATTGGAACTGTAGGAAAGCGGATGATTGGTGCCGTTGCCGTCGGTATAGCCGAAAGACGTGCGGTTGGCGTCGTTATTGGTGTGACCGTAGGGGTTCAGATCCAGCACCAAGCCGGTCGTGATCGGCTCGATGTCTACGCCACTGGACGAAACGGGGAGAGTGATGGTCTTCACAGTTTCGCCGCAGGTGATAGTGAGCGTGTCCGTTCCCGCCGTAGTCGCCTTGTAATTCCATGTCTGCTGTGTGCGGTCAACCGTCTGCTGCGACACCTGTATACCATTGACCGCCAGCGTAATATTGGCAGTCAGGCTTGCGGGGTTGTAGACGATGTAGGGGATGGCGACCGTACTGTACTGCGACGTGCTGCCGGTAAAGCTGCAAGCAATAATAGGTGTGCTTACGCCTTCCTCTGCCCAGATGACGTCATAAATAAGACGGTTAACGAATTTAGAGACTTCAACCGTATCGGTTCTCATTGTGACCTTCTTTTTACTCATGTTGTTTCGCCACCTCCATGTTTCTTGATGAAAATTCTTACTTCTTCACTCGCTACCTCAATTGATTCAAGAGGCTCCATGATTTGGATGAGCTTCGAGTGCTTCTCAAATGCTGTTTCACCTTCAGTAGCAGCTACCTCAAGGATTTTATTTCTGATTTCCGCAGCGCGGCTGAGTGCGAAAAGCACATGGATTGTCAGGCTATCAAGGTCTCTAAGCTCAGCAGATGGTCGCGTATGCTTTCCAAGCGGACATACCTTGGAACAGTAGAAATTTGCAAGCTGCGGTGCGCCGTAGGCTTCTGCCATAAGCTGGACTTCTTCGGGATAAGGAACAATGCTGCCAAGTTCTACCCTTGCCAATCTTGTTCTGTCTATGCCGATTTCCTCGGCGGCTCCTTCGCGGCTCGCAAGGCAGTCGTTGCACATTGCCGCCTCAATTCGTGCCTTGTAAAAGGCATTTTCGGCGCACATCGTGGACTTTTTAGGCATATATTTTTCACTTCCTTCGGATTATAATGTAGTTGGTTCTTCTGAAAAGAGATTACTCTGAATCCGTTTTCTCTATTTCAGGGAATTGGTCGGTAAAAAAATTTGCGGTGTTACTCCGAAGCCCACGACACAGATTTTCACCGGCATATCGGCAGAAATCTTTACTCTTCCGCTTTCAAGCGCGCTGAGTGTACCGGGCTGGATGCCAATTTTTTTTGCAATGAACGTCTGCGTAATGCCGCGAGAGGTTCTATAATCTCGGAGCATATCATTTACAGCTTTCATCGTGTTTCCTCCTTTTTTATTCTTGATTCCGTGGAATCTACGATTATTATAACTCTCTTTTTTGTGGAAGCCAAGAGTTTTTTCTTTTGTTTGTAGATTTTTTAAAGAAACTACATTATAATTTTTTTGAGGTGATTTTTTATGCTTACCTTCGGTGAGAGATTAAAGGCAGCCCGAAAGAGAAGAGGGCTTACGTTAAACGATGTGCAGGAAAGAACCGGCGTCGGTTTTCGTTCGCTGTCACGGTACGAGAATGAAACCGCGTCGCCTGATCCAGACGTGATTTTGGAATTGATACGCTTATACGACGTGTCCGCTGATTACATTATGGGATTGTCATCTGAAATGGGGCATGCGGCAATAGACGGTGAGGACAACACATCAGCAACGCCTCGCGTCGCTGCCGACTTAGCGGAAATATGCGAGACGTTGGACGGACTGCCAGATGATTTGCAAGACAAGGCGAAAGACTACATTGAAATGTTGAAAACATTAGATGAAGTTAAATCAGGTAAAAACTTTCTCGATCTTAAGAAGAAAGCCTGAAACGCGAGTTGCGCCGTTATTTTATTTTCTGGGACTAACGAATAGGGAGAAACATACATGTCAGTAGGAAAAAACAAAAAGCGCGGTACGTGGTATATGTCGGTCAGATACACCGATTGGGACGGAACGCGGCGGCAGAAAAAGAAAGAGGGATTTAAGACCAGACGCGAGGCACAGGAGTATGAGCGTGAGTTCCTTTCCTCGGTGTCTGGTACCACGGACATGTCGTTCAAAGCACTGTATGAACTTTACATCAAGGACTGCGAGACACGTCTGCGCTCCACCACGCTGGAAACCAAGAGATGGATGTTTGAGAGTAAAATCCTGCCGACGTTCGAGGACATCCCCATTAAGGATATTACCCCGATGATGATACGCAGGTGGCAGAACCAGCTTCTCGCAGACCCAGCGGGATATTCGCAGACCTACCTGAAAACTGTCAATAACCAGATGTCGGCCATTTTGAATTATGCCGTGAAGTTTTATGGACTGCCGAAGAATCCAGTGCCTCTTTGTGGCTCATTCGGAAAAAAGAAAGCTGACGAGATGCAGTTTTGGACGAAGGACGAATTCCGGCTTTTTATCGAGCAAGTAAAAAAGCCAGCGGCGAAGCTGGCTTTTGAGATGTTATTCTGGACAGGTATGCGTTCCGGAGAACTGCTGGCTCTGACGCTGAACGATGTAGATTTTGCCGCATCGCGCATTTCAATCACCAAGACAGCGACGCAGCTCCACGGAGAAACCATCATCAATCCTCCGAAAACACCGCGCTCAAATCGCACGGTAGCAGTACCGCGCTTTCTTCTGGCGTTGATCAGGGACTACACCGACCGGCTTATGGATTACGAGCCGGACGAGCCTATGTTTTATTTCACCAAGCATTACCTCAAGCGTGAGCTTGACAAAGGTGCGGCGGCAGCAGGTGTAAAAAGAATCCGAGTACATGATCTGCGGCACTCCCATGCCTCGCTCCTGATTGAGATGGGGTACTCGCCGCTGCTGGTGTCGGAACGGCTGGGGCATGAGAACATACAAACCACATTGCAGACCTACTCCCATTTGTACCCAGACAAGCAGGGAGAAGTGGTCTCCCGATTGGAAGATGACGAAAGCGAGAATTATGCCGGTGTCCTCTCGGATTTCG
>CAMHEZ010000051.1 GCA_946184295.1 uncultured Clostridia bacterium
TCGATGAGCCGTTTAACGCATTGGATATATCAGGCGTTGAGGAAATGCGGCAGCTCCTTCTCAAACTGAAAGGTCAGGGTAAGACCATACTCATCGCCAGTCATTCCAAAGAGGACGTGGATTTTCTTTGCGATACCGTCATCAGAATGGATAAGGGCAAAATCATAGAGAGAAGTAACCAGTAAGTTGTAAGTCAAAAGCTGTGAATATGCTTGTTATCGTATGGAAACAGGCGTATTTGCGGCTTTTTCTATATTTTCATCCAGGTAAAAACTGCTCATTTCATGATCTACGGTGACAATTTTGTCACCCTGTCATTCACTTTCCTGTCATGAATGGGTGGTAAAATGATGGTATCATCAAAACGGGAGGAAATGATATTCATGGAAATGCTGCGATGTGAACATCTTACCAAAACCTATGGCGCGGGGGAAACCGCGGTGACGGCGCTCAATGACGTTTCGTTTTCGGTGGAAAAAGGCGAATTTGTTTCGGTGATCGGCCCGTCGGGCAGCGGCAAATCCACGCTGTTGCACATTCTGGGCGGTGTGGACAAACCTACATCGGGCAAGGTCTTTATCGACGGCACCGATATGCACGCCTTGCGGGAGGACAAGCTGGCGGTCTTTCGGCGGCGGCAGATCGGCCTGGTCTATCAGTTTTACAATCTCATGCCGGTGCTGAATGTGGATGAAAATATCGCCCTGCCCCATCTGCTTGACGGACGGGAACTGGACAGGGAGCGGCTGGATCAGATCGTGGCGCATCTCGGTCTGAGCGACCGGCGGGAGAATCTGCCCAATCAGCTCTCCGGCGGTCAGCAGCAGCGCGTTTCCATCGGGCGCGCCCTCTACAGTCACCCCGCTATTCTGCTCTGCGACGAGCCGACCGGCAACCTCGACCGCAAGACCGGCGAGGAAATTATTGATTTGCTCAAGGAATCCAACCGCAGCCAGAAGCAGACCCTCATTCTCATCACGCATGACGAAGCACTCGCGATGCAGGCGGACCGTATGATTTATCTGGAGGACGGCAGGCTGGTCAAAAACGAATTGATTCGCAGCCGTATATGACGGAGAGGGGCATAGCACCATGAACAACAAGAAAATCATCTTTCAGGTGACGCGCTGTTATATGAAGCGCAACCCCCGGCGCACCGCCGTCACCTTTACCGGCATTGCGCTAATGGTCATGCTGATGACCTGCGTCTTTGTGGGCAAGGATACGGCGGTGCATTATCTGGAAAACATCGCCGCGCTGAAATCGGGAAGCTGGCACCTGACAGTTTACGATATCCATGCGGAGGAAATGCCCATTATCAAGGGGATTGACGAGGCTGACCGGCTCGGCTTTGTCAGACGTCAGGGCTTCACCGATTTTCCCGCGTCCGGAAGCGGGGACAAACCGTATCTGGAGGTCAAGGGCTATTCGCCCGCGGCGTTTGAGCTGCTGGGGATTCATGTGACACAGGGACGTCTGCCTTCCGGCGACGGAGAAATCGTCATCACCGAAACGGTTCTGCAAGACGGCGCGTCTGTTCAGCTTGGCGATGTGATAGAGGCAAAATTCTTCGACCGTTCCATCACGGGTATCAACGAGACGCTTTCGGAAAGCGTATTTCCCTATTACGGTCTGACCGTCCGTTATGGCGAAACGATCAGCGTGCCGCTTGATTTTCCCTACTATCCGGAAAATCAGGATTTCCGGCAGAACAAGGACTACAGGGGTACCGCCGGAAGTTATACGGTTGTGGGGTTTATCGCCGCTCCCTATTTTGAAAACAAAGGCAGCGCGGGCTATCCCGCTCTCACCTACCTGCGTGACGACGGCACTCTGCCTGCCGAGGGGGAGACATGGAACGCCGTCATGACCTTCCGCAGCACCGACGCAGTCACACCCGTCAAAATCCGCATTGAAAACAAAACACAATGCACCACGGAGGTCAACAACATGGTGCTGGCTTTCAGTGCCAACGGCTCGGATTCCGTCATCAGTGCCGTGACGGTCTTTATCGAGGCATTCTTCGTGGTGCTGATTATGGCGGCATCACTGATTCTGATTTACAATGTCTTCCAGATGTCCTACCGGGAACGCGCCAGATATCTCGGTATGCTCTCCTCCGTGGGCGCAACGGGACGGCAGAAGCGGTTCAGCGTGTACTGTGAAGCGGTGTCACTGCTGCTCCCAGCCCTGCCTGTTGGCATTCTGCTCGGTATCGGTGTGGTCAGAATCGGCATGACGATGCTCAAGCCCAATCTCGACAAGCTGATTCAGACCTTTGAGGTAGTCGTATATGACGACATTCCCGTCACCCTGTCGGTAAATGCTGCTAATCTGCTACTGGTTGCCGTGATGAGCTTTGTCACCGTCATGCTGTCCGCGCTGATTCCCGCCATTAAAATGGGGAAAATCGGTCCCGTCGAAAGCATTCGCGGCAATGAAGGAAGAAGCGGCAAACGCTGCCCCACCCGTTTTGGATTGCTCCGCAAGGGTCGGGCGGAAGCGCTGATGGCAGTCAACAGCACGTCACGCTGTCCTCATTTAACGCGCGGTATTGTGCGGAGCATCGCGGCATTCGGCGTGCTGACAGCCGTGACGCTCTACGGCGCGCAGTCGGTCATCCGCATGGTCAATACCAAACTGGGTACAAATGAATTTGTTTACAACTTCAAAGGATACAACTATGTGCTTTACGGCGACTTTTCTTTTGAAGACCTCTATGACAGCGCGAAGGAACGCATAAAAAGCGACAGCGCTGTGACCGATACCAAGGAAATCATTGATTTCTTCGGCAACAGTCAGATGAAGAGCAGCGGTCTCAGCGATGAATATTGGGAGGGCTATGAGGAAATTCTGCGGCGGTATGTCCCTTCCGACGAGGAAACCGTGCAGGAAACACTGGTCGAAGCCAGAGAATACCCCACCTTCCTCCACACGTTCTGTCTGAGCGATGAGGACTTTAAAAAGCTGGCCGCCGCAGGCGACGCGGATCTGTCCATCGTCAACGACGAAAGCAAGCCGTCTGTCCTGCTGTACCGCAAGGTGGAATTATCCACCGACAATATGATTTTTGGCAGTAAAAAACCGGATTATCATTTCATCGAGGTGCAAAACGCCTTCCGGTATCAGACCGGCCAGAATTTCCCGCTGGTGCTCTATCAGCCGGACGTAGGGGAAGTCGATTACCCGCTCACTGTCGCGGGCTTCCTGGATGAAGCCGCGCTTGCGCCCTACTTCACTTTTCACGGCGAACACCCCTTGGCGATTATTAACAAGGCGGCGGCGGATGGCATCATGCAGATGTATCAGGACGTAGACAGAGAATACTCTATATACGATAAACTGCTGCTGTTTCAGGTAAAGGAGGGCGAGGGCGACGCGCTGCTCCGGGAGCTTTCACAGCGCAAGGAACAGAACGAGGACCACATCAACGTGATGAACTTTGATATGCTGAATACCGGCGGTTTTGAGGACGCGATTGTCAGCATTATCCGCATTCTTGCCTATTGCTTTACCGCGCTGATTGCGGCGGTATGTCTGCTCAATCTCTACAATTCGGTCAAGGGCAGGGCGATGGAGCGTCGTCGGGAAATGGCAATGCTGCGCTCGATGGGCATGACCGGCCGTCAGCTTTACAAAATGCTGGCTATCGAGAATGCGCTGCTGCTGGCGAAGGGGTGGTGCATTGCCGCCGCGCTGTCGGGCGGATTCATGTTGTTGCTCAACCGTGTGATCGTGTCGCGGTTCGGGCGGATTGCCCTGCCTGTTCCTTATGGATTGATTGCCGGCATCACGGTTGCGGTATGTGTGGTCATGGCGCTCATAACGCTGGTATGCTACCGTTTTTCCGGCAAAGAAAGTATCGTCGAAGAAATCCGCAGCGAAACCGTCTGAAACAAAACCGTATCAATAAAAATTGTACCGCGTGGTTCTTGCAATTGGCTGAATCATGCGGTACAATCATTTTGGAGAGGTGGTAGTGCTGTGAAATTATTGGTAGTGGAGGACGATCCGATCATTCAGGAGGGCCTGCGCATTGCCCTGGCGCAGGAAGGTTGTGACATCATTGTCGCCGACAGTGTGGGAAAGGCGAAGGACTGTCTGGCAGCGCACAGCGACATTGACCTGTGCATTCTCGATATCATGCTGCCCGACGGCACCGGCTACGACGTCTGCGCCGAAATCCGCAGGCAGAGTGAGCTGCCTATTATCTTTCTGACGGCCTGCGACGATGAAGTTCATACTGTGCTGGCGCTGGAACAGGGGGCGGACGATTACATTGCCAAGCCCTTCCGTATGCGGGAACTGATCGCCCGGATCAAGGCGGTCTTGCGACGCACAGGCCATCATGATAAGGAAAACGACACCGTGCGTGTGGGCAGCAACGAAGTCAATCTCCGCACGGGCAAGGTATATCGCGGCGGAACCGAAATTTTTCTGACCGCGATGGAATACAAGCTGCTGCTGCTGTTTATCAATCATCGCGGCAGCATTCTCTCCCGCGGACAGCTGCTTCACCTGATCTGGGACGCGGCAGGCGATTATGTGACCGACAACACCCTGACGGTGTATGTCAAGCGGCTGCGGGGCAAATTGGAGCAGGACGGCGATGCCGCCGTCATTCAGACTGTACGGGGCATGGGCTATCGATTGTTGTGAGCGGGGAGACACATAATGAAACAGATATGGGATGATATGAAAAACAATGTGGAAATTGTCATCGTACTCGTGGCGGCAATTCTGTGTGTATGGGTGCGTCAGCCGGTGGGAATTTGTGTGATTCTGGCACTGTGTATCGCGGCACTGCTGGCGGTGAGTTTTGTCCGACGGCGGCAGACGAAACGCAGGCTGACGGCCCTGACGGATTATCTGTGCGCGGTGCAGAATCATCTGACCCTTCCGCCGATTGCAACCGATGAAGAAGATGAATTTGGTATTTTGCAGAGCGAGGTCTACAAGGTAGTGGCGCTGCTGCGGGAGCAGTATGCCGCGGAGAAAAAGCAGAAGCGGTATCTGGCCGATATGCTGTCGAACATTTCTCACCAGATCAAAACCCCGCTCACTGCTATCGGATTGATGACCGAGCTGCTGGAACAGTCTTCTTTATCCGATGCGCGGCGCCTCGCTTATGCGCATAAAATCGACACGCAGGTGACGCGCATCACCTGGTTAATCCGCCATCTGCTGACGCTCTCCCAATTGGAAGCAGGTGTTCTGGAGATGAAGCGCGAGGAGATTTCCCTGATGGCCGTCATGGAACAGGTGCAGGATTCGCTGGGCGTATTGGCAGAACTCAGGGGCGTTGCCATTCTGTTGCATATTCCCGACAACCTGACCATTAAAGGGGACCGTCACTGGCTTGGTGAAGCCATGATGAACCTCGTCAAGAACGGCATTGAGCATAACGAAAGCGGTGGGTATGTTCGCATACGTGCGGAGCAAACCCCTCTTTTTATCCGCCTGACGGTAGAGGACAACGGAAACGGCATTGACGAGGCTGACCTGCCGCACATCTTTGAGCGATTCTACAAGGCGAAAAATGCCCCTGCCCAGAGTGTCGGCATCGGATTGGCGCTCGCCAGACAGATTATCGCCGGTCACAACGGCAGGATTGACGTGCAGAGCGTGAAGGGACAGGGCAGTGTTTTTACAGTAAAATTTTACTTCGTATAAAAAATATATAAGAACGGCAGCTGGCACAAAATGACAATGGAGCATGATTATGATGGGGGCTTTTGCAGCACGATTACATAGCCTTGCTCTTTGATTTTGGTGTAGCCCGTCTGGTAATAGCGCCATTCCGTTTCTGTGTGTTCTGTCCGGAACCTTTTGTCAATCAATACATAGTCTGTCATAAAGCAACGGTCGTCGAGCATATACAGTTCTTCATGCCGGTAGAGCTTGGGGACAAGGAATGTGCTGGCGGTGACAGAGGCATGGGGTCAATTCCGGCGATGACTTGGTCTGTGAGGGCGATGTCGGGCTGATTTTCGCTGTATATGTCACGGTAGAGGGTGTATTTGGATACACTATGGTTCAGCATGAGCAACGCGGCGGCCACCGGCATGATGGTCCATAACGCCTGTTTCTGTTTTTCACGTTTGTATAGCAAACTGTTTTCGACGGTCATATAGATCAGAAGTGCGCCTGTTCCGAAAGCATACTGAAAGTCAATATCAAATTGGTAGGGATATGTGGTGATCAGACTGACCGCGCCCAGCGGCAGGAGCAGAAATTGCTGTGAGAGCCGTTTGCTCAGCAGGGGCATGAACATCAGCGGCACCAGCATTTGCAGTAAAAAGACGATCTTGTCCGCGGACAGCAGCTGCGTTATCAGATACCCCGGATTCAATACAACGGTTTGCAAAGCGGCAGACATGCCCTGTTCCCCGGGCGGGATTAAATTGCTGTAGTGCTGTGTGGACAGGGTGCCGTCTCCGAACGCGTTGATATAGGCTGTTACGGCGAAAAACACGGTCAAAGAAAAGCCGATCATGCAAATGCCGCGTTTTATTCTACATTTGTAGAAAATAAGGTAAAAACCGATACAGCAAAGATACAGGACCGCGTCCTCCTTAATCATTGCTGTCAATACGGTGCATATGGCAATGCCTTTGCTATGGTCACGCGCGATAAAATACATGAGCCATAGCAAAACCGGGGTCAGAAACAGGTTTTCGTGAAAATCATAGTAACAGGCGGCGGTGAAGGTGGGATAACACAAAAACACGGAAGACAATGCCGCTGTTATTTCATTGGATAAATCATGTTTTTTACAAATCAAAACCAATGGAAATACCCCGCTCAATACAACCATTGGCTGTACGGCCACTAAAAAGGAGGGAGTACGAAACAACATATAAAACGGAAGCAAAACATAATAAATAGGGGAAAAGTGTACCAGTAAATGATTACTGATTGCATTGCGCTCACAGCTTACCGTCATCAGGCGGGTTTTTGCCATGTTTTCGTACATTTGGGCAAAGATGCCGAAATCAAAGGTGGAGGCGTAGTAGGCCCGATAGCGCAGTACACAGGCATAGGCCGTGAATCCGCTGATGATGAGATATTCCGCCATGACCAGTACGGCGAGTGCACGGTCGGAAAGCCGCCGCCGCAATGGCAGCAGATTGTTTTGCACGAGATAGCATGTCAGAATGCCGATGGCCGCGATACAGCATACAGTCAAATAGATATCAGCTGTTTTTATGCAAACGACTGTCAGACCGTACAGTACTGAGGACAGGAACACAGGCCAGCCCTCGGAGTCAAAAAACATATGCAGTGCCGTTAACATACCAAACAGTAACAGCGCCGACAGCATACAAGCGCCAACCGGTACACTGTGAACTGACGCGATGTCATAAAAATCCGCGCCGGGGTTGAGTATCACGACGATATCGGTCAGCAGGTATGCCGCGATGGCATTCAATACATAAATCCGCAGGGGGATGTGCTTCAAATGCTCTGTCCAGTTCATGGTGTCCTCCTAGGGAGCGAGATTCAGGTGAGTGGCGGTCGTTGTCGTCGTGGTGGTTACTACAGTGACCGGGGCTGTGTACGCGGGAGATGATTTGGTGGGATTGGTCGCTGCATAGGTAGCGAGGCTTGTGTCTGATGCCGTTTGTGTGGTGGTGAAACGGCTGTTTTGTTTGGGTTGTGTGGTATAGGCGAGAGATGTGACAATGGTGCTGTCCGTGACAGTGGCGGTTGTGGCGGTCGTGGTGGTGATTAAGACGGTTGTTTCATGGCGCGCTGTGGAACGTATCGTGTCGCGGGTGCCGCGTTGGGCTAAGGCAGAGGTTGTCACAGAAACGGTGGTACCGGTTATGTCTTGCGGCGGTTTCTGGGTGATAAGCGTTACTTCTCTTTGTTCAGACGGGAGCGGCGCATTGTGGCGGGGCGCGGTTTTGGCATAGCCTATCGTACAGGGCATGAGCAGCGCCGCCGTGATGAAGACCGCCAGAAAAGCGGCACATAGAGCGGGATTGCGCCGCATCCTGCCCCCAATGACAGTTTCCAGACGTATTTTCAGCGTGGATTGTTTCGCCGCCATCGAGGTATACAGTCCGAAAGCGTTGGTGGACTTGACAACGCTTTGCAGCAGCAGGCGACCATAGAGAAGTTGCTGCTGTCTGTCGCAGAGAACCATCATTTTTTCATCGCAGGAAAGCTCACACGCATCATTGAGTTGACGGAGCAGTAGATAGATAAAGGGGTTGTACCAATGTATTGACGCACCGAGCAGGGCAATCCATTTGAAAAGCGCGTCTTTGCGGGCGATATGGGTCAATTCGTGCCGAAACACCAGCATCAGTTCCTCATCGGTGTATGTTCGGCAGGGAATCACCACGGTAGGGCGCCATAGTCCGAAGGCCATTGGGCTGGAGGCTGCTTTGCTGCGGTACAGTCTGACGTTGGCGGAGAGACGCAACTCCCGCTTGCAATAGGCGAAAACCGCTTCCCCTGGTATGTCGGAAACACACCAGCGTCGGATCAGGGAGAGGGCAAGCCTGTTTTTTTGGAAGTGGTAGGTGAAAAATCCAATCGCTCCTGCTACCCACAGCACAAACAATATCTGCCAGATGTCCACAGAATGTGACGGCGCGGCGGGTGCAGCCGGGAACACCATATCGCCGGCTCCGGCGCTGGAGAGCGAAGAAGGTGTTACGGGAATCAGCGCGGATTCCACATTCATCGGAATGACCGCGAGCACGGCCAGGATACGCCATATGGTATATTTGACACGCGCCGTGAGACGCAGACCGAGCCATTTTAATGTGATAAAACAGAGTATTATCAACACGGATAACCGCGCCGAACTCAAGGAAAGAATCCAAATAACGTCTCTCATGATTGTCCTCGCTTTTGTTCTTCCAGCCAATTGCTGAGATCGGCGATTTCCTCCGCCGATAATTCCTGCTCGGCGCACAAGGTGCTGAGCACACTGAGCGCTGATTTTTTGCCGAATTTTCTGACAAAGGAGCCGGTTTCAATCCGCAGATATTCGTCCTCGGAAATCAGGGGAGCATACTCCCGTTCCTTGCCCTGTTTATGGCTGGTGACAAATCCCTTTTCTTCCAGTCGCTTGAGCATGGTCAGAACGGTCTGGGATTTCCACGCCTTATCGGAATCAAGGGCGTCCATGATGTCACGGCAGGTGGTGGGAAAGGGCAGATGCCATATGGCGCGCATGACTGCAAATTCCGCGTCGGGGAGTTTTTTGTGTGGATTCATGAAATTGCCGCCTTTCTACAAATGTCTTTTTTATATTCTACATCTGTAGAAATAATTTGTCAAGGGGTGTTTTGATTCGTGTCTCAAAAAAAGCAAAAAACTATGAAGAAAATTTAAATTTTATACAAAAATGTATAGGAAATCCTGCGACTATATGATATAATAAGTAAATCGTGTGTTAATGAAACCGTTAAACAGTGAAATACGATCAAACGACAAAGGAGCGGCGAGGTATGTCGGAGGTTAAAGTTGGAATGGTGAGCCTGGGGTGTCCCAAAAACCAGGTTGACGCGGAATTGATGCTGGGTTTTTTGGCAGATGCGGGTTATCAGCTGGTGGAGGACGCAGCCATGGCTGATGTGGCGATTGTCAATACCTGCGGCTTCATCGAGAGCGCAAAGGCCGAGGCCATTGAGGAAATTCTGGAATTGGCGGGTCTCAAAAAGGAAGGACGCATTAAAACGCTGATTGTCACGGGCTGTCTGGCCGAACGCTACCGCGATACGGTGCTGGAGGAAATTCCCGAGGTTGACGCCGTCGTGGGAATCGGCGCCAATCATCAGATTGCCGAGGTGGTCGAGCGCTCCCTGCGGGATAACGGCTTTGGCCTGTACGGCGAGAAAGAGGACTTGCAGCTCTGCGGCAGACGCATTCAGACCACGCTGCCTTATTACAGCTATTTAAAGATTGCCGACGGCTGCAACAACAAGTGCGCGTTCTGCGCCATTCCCCTGATTCGCGGCAAGTTCCGCTCCCGGCCGATGGAAGAATTGGTGGAGGAGGCCAAAACCCTGGCGGGTCGCGGCGTGAAGGAACTCACAGTAGTGGCGCAGGATACAACCGAATATGGCTCCGATCTCTATGGCAAGCGCAAGCTGCCCGAGCTGCTGGGCAAGCTGTGCGAGGTGGAAGGCATTGAATGGATCCGTGTGCTGTACTGTTACCCGGAAAAGATCACTGATGAGCTGCTGGATGTCATTGCCAATCAGCCCAAGATGTGCAAATATATTGATATGCCCATTCAGCATGTGAGCACCCACATACTCCGGGCCATGCGCCGCCCTGGCGACAGGGCATCGCTCACGGCGACCATTCGCCATATCCGTGAGAAAATCCCGGGCGTCACACTGCGCACGACGTTGATGACCGCCTTCCCCGGCGAGACGCAGGAGGATTTTGAGGAACTGATCGACTTTGTGCGCGAGATAAAATTTGAAAAGCTCGGCTGCTTTATCTGGTCGCCGGAGGAAGATACCCCGGCGTTTGACCTGCCCGATCGGGTAGACGAGGAAACCGCCGCCCAGCGGGAGGAATCCATCATTGACGAGCAATCCCGGATTACCGACGCGTGGTGTGAAAGCATGGTAGGCAAGCAGGTGGATGTGATTGTGGAGGGCTATGACAGACTTGCCGAGTGCTGCTATGGCCGTTCGCAGGGCGAGGCGCCTGAAATTGACGGAAAGATTTTCTTTGATACGGACGGCAAGAAGTTGACGATGGGCGAATTTGCCCGTGTGGAGATTACCGACTTTATGGGGTGTGACCTGGTGGGACACACCGTGTGAACAACTGCGATCTGATACTAGTAATGAAAGGAAGCGCGAAAGATGAATCTTCCCAATAAACTGACCGTTCTGCGCGTGCTTTTTATCCCTGTTGTCATGGTGTTTATTTTGGCAGAGGGCATCCCCTATCGCTGGCTGTTGGGGGGCATTTGCTTTGGGCTGGCCTCACTGACCGATATGCTGGACGGCAGAATTGCCCGCAGACGCAATCTGATTACGGATTTTGGCAAGCTGATGGACCCGGTGGCGGATAAAATGCTGATTATGTCCACATTGGTATGTTTTGTGCAGTCCGAGATCTGCGGTGCGTGGGTCGTGGTGATTATCCTGTTCCGCGAATTTCTTGTGACATCCATGCGTATGGTGGCAGTGGATAAGGGGATTGTGATTCCCGCGAATATCTGGGGCAAAATTAAAACGGTGACCCAGATGGTGGCCGTGATCGGCATTTTCTGTGCCAACGCGCTGCATGAATTTCCGGCCATTCCCGCTGTGGCGGGCGATGTGCTGCTGACGATCTCCACGGTCGTGCTGTACGCGGCGGTTGTTGCTACCATATTTTCGGGCGCGACGTATGTTTACGGCTGCCGGGAACTGTTTAAGGACGTGTGAGTCGGGTCTTTTATGCGGGCAAATCATGAATTTTTTATAAAAGACTTGCCTTTTTGGACGAGATGTGCGAGAATATAAAAAGGATGTTCGGGGCGGGGCTGCTTTTGGAATGGGTATGTACCGCTTTTGAATGATTGCATGATACATAAGGAATGCCGAGAGGAGTAATTTTTTACAATGGCCGAAAAGAAGAATCAGGAAAACAAAACGATAGAGACAACAGCACTTGTTGAAAATGACACGACTGCCATTGAAGAGGACGCTGTCGAAACAGAAGCGGAAACTGTCAAGGCAGAAGACGAAGCTGTCGAGACAGAAGACGAAGCTGCCGAAGCGGAAGATGAAGCTGCCGAAGCGGAAGACGAAGCTGCTGAAGTAGAAGATGAAGCTGCCGAAGCGGAAGATGAAGCTGCCGAGACAGAAGATGAAGCTGCCGAAGCGGAAGACGAAGCTGTCGAGACAGAAGGCGAAGCTGTCGAGACAGAAGACGAAGCTGTCGAGGCAGAGGACGAAGCTGACGAAGCAGAGGACGAAGCTGTGGAGGCAGAAGACGAAGCTGTCGAGACAGAAGACGAAGCTGCCGAAGCGGAAGATGACGCCGTCGAGGCAGAAGACGAAGTTGCCGAGACAGAAGACGAGTTCGTCGAGGCAGAAGACGAAGTTGCCGAGACAGAAGACGAGTCCGTCGAGGCAGAA
>CAMHEZ010000052.1 GCA_946184295.1 uncultured Clostridia bacterium
CTGATCTCTTTGTGAAAATCCTCTTTAATCTTCAAAAGTAAATGCTTTTGCCCTGACGGGGAAGCGCCTGCCGTTGACACACCGGAAGTCACCGTTCCCGACGGTTCCACTACTGCTTCTTCTGCCGACAGCACCGAAAGCGACGAATCCTTCCCGTTTGGCTGGATTATCGTGGGTGTGCTCGCTGTGGCGGCCGTTGCAGGCGGTGTGTGCTTTGTGGTCATGAACAAAAAGAAGTAATCCTTCATTGTTTGCCTATCTCTTTTTCACGGATATCTCCATATACTTCCTTCGGAAAGGCTCGCGGGGCTTCTGCCTCACGGGCCCTTCTTTTTGTTAAATTAAGTCTTGATGTTATGTGTGATTTGTAGTATAATATTCCAGAATACCTTTGATAACGGGCAATCATTTTTGAAAGGAACCGAGATTATGGAACAATTCTGGAAACAATTTAAAAGTGGAACCGATATCCGCGGCGTAGCAGTGGACGGTGTCGCGGGGGAACCGCTCAACCTGACCGATGAGGTTGTGGCGAAAATGGCGTGTGCCTTCCTGCTGTGGCTCTCCGACAGAACCGGCAAGCCCGCGTGTGAACTGACGGTGGCCGTGGGCCACGACAGCCGCATTTCCGCCGAGAGAATCCGCTCCGCCGTCGTCAGGACAATGGTGAACTGCGGCGCCAAGGTGCTCAACTGCGGGCTTTCCTCCACGCCTTCCATGTTCATGATTACGCTGGACAAGGCCTGTGACGGCTCGATTCAGCTTACCGCCAGTCATCACCCCTATCACCGCAACGGTCTGAAATTCTTTACGCCTGACGGCGGTCTGGACGGCTGCGATATTGAAGCCATTCTCGCTTTTTGCGACGCGGACAAACAGCCCGAGCAGCACGACGGCGGCAGTGTGGAAGATATTGACTACATGAAGGACTACGCCGCCCACCTGCGCAAGCTGATCTGCGACGGCATTCAGGCCGAGAATTACGATCAGCCGCTGGCGGGGTTCCATATCGTCGTGGACGCGGGCAACGGTGCGGGCGGTTTCTATGCCTGCGACGTGCTTGAACCGCTGGGCGCGGATATTTCGGGCAGCGTGTTTCTCGAACCGGACGGCATGTTCCCCAATCACATTCCTAACCCGGAGGACAAAAAAGCCATGCAGTCCATCTGCGGCGCTGTGCTGAGCGCGAAAGCGGATCTCGGCGTGATCTTTGATACCGATGTGGACAGAGGCGGCGCGGTGGACAGCTTCGGCGCGGAACTCAACCGCAACCGTCTGGTGGCCATTGCTTCGGAGATTGCCCTTGAAGATTGTCCCGGCGGCACGATTGTGACCGATTCCACCACCTCCGCGGGTCTGAAGAAATTCATTGAAGGAACCCTCGGCGGC
Source organism: uncultured Clostridia bacterium (assembly GCA_946184295.1). Lineage (GTDB taxonomy): Bacteria > Bacillota > Clostridia > Oscillospirales > Acutalibacteraceae > RUG762. The sequence continues at coordinate 1,390 of CAMHEZ010000052.1, forward strand.
GTGCATTACCGTTACCGCAGAGGCTACCGCAATGTCATCAACCGCGCCATTGAGCTGAACCGGCAGGGGATTGCCTGTCCGCTCGCCATCGAAACCAGCGGTCACGCGGCGTTTCAGGAAAATTACTTCCTCGACGACGGCGCATATCTGGTGACCAAGATTATCATCAAAATGGCGCAGCTTCGCGCACAGAGCAAGACGCTGGCCGAGTTGACCGCCGCGCTCGAAGAGCCGCTGGAAGAGCGTGAACTGCGTTTCAAAATCAAGGCGGCGGATTTCCGCGCGTACGGTGAGCAGGTACTGAGCGACATTGAAGCCTACGCCAAGGAGCGTCCCGACTGGCTGATTGCCGACGACAACCGCGAGGGGCTGCGGGTGTCCTTTGCGGACGAACAGGGCTGGTTCCTGCTGCGTCTGAGCGTTCACGACCCCATCATGCCGCTCAATCTGGAAAGCATGAAGGAGGGCGGCTGCAAGGCGATTGCCGCCAAGCTGTTTGCGTTCCTGAAGGGCTGCGACGCGCTGGATCTGACGGCCATAGAAGCGTTTATGGCATAAATAAGGAGGGGCTTTTCGTTGAAAAACAAGGCACTGATTTTTCGCGTGCTGACGGTGGCACTGGGGCTTATGGGCATTGCCATGCTGGTGAGCGGTCTGGTACTGCGTCATCTTGACGAAGCCAACAAGACGGTTCCGCAGCAGGCGGAAATGCCGGAGGCTTATATTGAGGAGTTTTTCTCGGGCGAGGACAACACACCGCGCATCGAGGATTATATCGAGCCGGCAGCGAATACGACGGGAGCGTGATGATTGATGGAAGTGAGTTTTCCGAAGCTGGGGCTGGAAATGACCATTGAACGTGTGGCAGTGAGCGTTTTCGGGTTTGACATCTATTGGTACGCGGTGCTGATTATGACGGGATTTCTGCTGGCGGTGGGGTATGCGCTGTACCATGCCAAGCGGTTTGAGATCAAGCCCGACCCGTTTATTGACATCGTGATGGTGGGACTGGCCTGCGGCATTATCGGCGCACGGACCTACTATGTATTGTTCCGGCTGGACAGCTACGACAGCTTTTTTGACATGATTAATATCCGGGACGGCGGCCTCGCCATTTATGGCGGTGTGATTGCGGCCTTTGTGTCGGGCGTGGTCATGTGTAAGTATATTGAAAAGGTGGAGCTGTGGCCGGTGTTTGACGTGGTGAGCATTGGTTTTCTCATCGGTCAGTGCGTCGGGCGCTGGGGCAACTTCATGAATCAGGAGGCTTTCGGCCGTGAGACGAGCCTGCCGTGGGGCATGCAGAGTGCCAACACGTATTATTATGAAATCGTGGACGGCGTTTCCAAACGCGTAGGCCCCACGACGGTACACCCCTGTTTCCTGTATGAATCGCTGTGGTGTCTGGCCGGTTTCATCCTGCTGCACTATATCAGCAAGCACTTCTACAAGTTCAAGGGACAGATTTTCCTCTGCTATCTCTTCTGGTACGGCCTTGGCCGCGCATGGATTGAAGGTCTGCGCACCGACAGCCTGTGGCTGGTGGACAACGTCATCAAGGTGTCGCAGCTGCTCGCGATTTTGTGTGTTCTCGCGGCGGGTGCGCTGCTGTATCTCGGCTGGAACGGCATTGCCATCAAAGGGTGGAAATTCCCGGAGAAGGTGCCGGTTATGGAGGAAGCCGGAGAAAAGGCGGCGCCATAACCAGCCGCGTATGCGGCGTGGGAGTCGAGGGGGTGCTGGCACCTCCTCGCGGGGACGGGGGCAGAGCCCCAGCGGGGAGTGGGGCAGAGCCCCACGAGGCAAGCGAAGCTTGCCGAGCAGAACGTGCTTGGATTTCCGGTGCGGTCAGGCGAATACAAGTAGAGTCCAATATCTTGGTTTGCTTTGCTCCGATAGAAGAAAAAAGCACCAATAGATTTCCGATAACATGATTTTGCAAGACAGGAGATGATTCAAAAAAATGGACGATTGGAACGCGGAGGAATTTGAAGCGGAAATTTCCCGCAGACTGGAAGAGGAACACAAACGACGCGCCGAAGAGCAGGCCGCTAAGGAACCAAGCGCCGACGCGTCGGCAGCGCCCGCTCAGGAAGATGAGGATTTTCAGTTCCCGCTGCCGCCTGATGACGACGGGGAAGAGGCGGCTTCGACGGAACCTTTGGAGACTGCCGCCGAAGAAGCGCCTCCTGCTCTTCCGGAGGAAGATGAGAAACCTCCGGAACCGCCTGTTGACGAAGAAAAAACCGTCAGGAACGAAGACGCGGAAAAGTCGGCGGAACTTTCGGCCATCATGCAGGAGGAATCCGACAAGCAGAAAAAGCATGTGGCTTTTGCGGAGGCGCAGGACGAGGCCTTCGCCGAGACGGAGGCCGCAGCCCGGCGCAAAGCTGCCGGAAATGCCGCTCTGCCGCCTGTCACAAGGCTGATTCTCACGGGAATCCTGCTGGTGTGCGGTGCGGTGGGCGTTTACATCATGGCGGTTATTCAGTATCCATCGCTGCTGATCAACGCCGCCTGTTTTGCCGAGATAGCGGTGTGTCTGCTGGGTGCGCTGGGACTGAATACGGCAGGCATGGCCAACCGGCTGGTCAAAGGGCTTGTCATGAAGCTGGGGACGCTGGCGCTGTTCGGCTTTTACGGTCTGTATGTCATCAAGACGCTGTCGATGACCGCGCTGCTGGAAGGCAGTGTGGGAAAGGTCGATTGGCTCGCCGTGGCACGGGAAGGCATCAGTTACAATATTCCCGCCGACGTCACGACGCTCGGCACCATGGGAATGCTGCAAATGGCGGTGCTTGTGATGCCGTTTGCGTTTTTCCTGCTGCTGCTGGTGCGGCCGCTGCGGTATGTGGGCGTGTATTTCTGCGTCATGCCGCTAGTGCTGTTTGGCGCAGGCGTTCTGCGGGTCATCACCAAAACGGGCTATGTCAGTCTGGCACATTGTGTGATCTGTCTGGCAGGCGCGGCGGTGGCCTACTTTATCTTCATGCTGCCCCCGCTGCAAAATCTCATGCGGCGCTCGGGGCTGATTGGCTGGGCCAAAATGATAGATGACGATTAATTACATGACAGAAGGAATGATGGAATATGGCAAAAATCATAGACGGCAAGGCTGTTGCCGCGAGAGTACGGGCGGAGGTTGCCGCCGAAACCGCGAAATTGAAGGAACAGGGCATTGTTCCGGGTCTGGCGGTCATCATCGTGGGCGACGATCCCGCGTCGAGAGTGTATGTCAACAACAAGAAGAAGGCTTGCGCCGAGGTGGGATTCAAGTCGGAGGAATTTGCCCTTCCCGCGGATACCGATCAGAGCGAGCTGATTGCCCTTGTCAAGTGCCTCAATGAGCGCAGCGACATCAACGGTATTCTCTGTCAGCTGCCCCTGCCGAAGGGGCTGGACGACAAGGCCGTCATCAAGACGATTTCCCCCGCCAAGGACGTGGACGCGTTTCATGAGGAGAACGTAGGCAAAATCATGGTGGGCGAATATGACTTTCTGCCCTGTACGCCTGCGGGTGTGATGGAGTTAATCAAGGAGAGCGGTGTGGAAGTCGCGGGCAAGGAGTGCGTAGTGATTGGCCGCAGCAATATCGTCGGCAAACCGATGGCCATGCTGCTGCTGCATCAGAACGGTACCGTGACGATTTGTCACAGCAAGACCGCGAATCTTGCGGAAGTGACCCGTCGCGCCGATATTCTGGTGGCGGCTGTGGGCAAGGCGAAGTTCGTCACGGGCGACATGGTCAAGGAAGGCGCGGTGGTAATTGACGTCGGCATGAACCGCGATGAAAACGGCAAGCTCTGCGGCGACGTGGATTTTGCCTCAGTGGAACCCAAGTGTGCCGCGATTACCCCTGTACCGGGCGGTGTGGGTCCCATGACCATCGCCATGCTCATGCGTAACACCCTCACGGCGGCCAAGCGGCAGAATCAAGTCAGTGATGAAGCGTATGAAAAATAATTAAGCGAAGCGCGGGAGTGCAGGGGGACTGGTCCTCCTGCCGGGTCAAGGGCAGAGCCCTTGCAGGGCGTGGGACAGCGTCCCACGAGCGAAGCCGCAGGCTGAGCGAGCAAAACCAGCCCGGACGACAAACGGGGTTAGGCGAATCCGATAGAAGAACCCACCATAATTGATTTCCGGGCAGTGCTGCTTTGTCAGCGCTGTCCGGTTTTGAAATTGTCGCTGCTTTTTATTTTAAATGTATACCAAAATCGTTGACTTTTATGTATGACCATGTTATAATAAGCCTTACGAATTTGCATATAAATATGATAGGCTTCATCAGACGCGAATTTTGCCGGCGTCTGTATGCTATCTGATTGAGAGAGGGCTTGACATGGCTAATTTGTTACAGATAAACAATCTTCACGCTGCTATTGAGGAAAAGGAACTGCTGCACGGCGTGTCGCTGGAAGTTAACGCGGGTGAAACGCATGTGCTTCTGGGACCCAACGGCGCGGGGAAATCCACCTTGGGCTACACGATTATGGGCAGTCCGACCTATGCCGTGACCGAGGGCAGCATTGTCTTTGACGGCGAGGACATCACGAAGCTGCCGGCGGACAAGCGTGCCAAGATGGGCATCTTCCTGTCTTTCCAGACCCCGGTGGAGATTCCCGGTATTACCCTGAGCAACTTCCTGCGCAACGCTTTGGAACAGCGCACGGGTGAAAGAATCAAGCTGTGGGATTTCAAAAAGAAAATGCAGGCCACGATGGACGTGCTGCACATGGATTATGCCTATGCCGACCGCGACCTGAATGTCGGCTTCTCTGGCGGTGAGAAAAAGAAGGCCGAAATTCTTCAATTGCTCATGCTCAAGCCCCGTCTGGCCATTCTCGACGAGACCGACTCCGGCCTTGACGTGGACGCGGTCAAGACTGTTTCCGAGGGCATTCATGAGTTCCAGAAGGACGGAGAGCATTCCCTCATCATCATTACCCACAACACCAAGCTGCTTGACGGACTGCGCGTGGACAAGGCGCATGTGCTGGTGAGCGGCGCTCTTGTCGCCGACGGCGACGCGGCGCTGGTGGACGATATCAATCAGAACGGCTATGAAAAGTATCTTGCCGCCGAATGAGGAGAAGCCAATGAAAGAAAAGACATGGGTACAGGATATCAACACCGGCTTTTATGATTTCCGCTTTGAGGAAGACGAAAGCCTGATGTTTGAAAGCGGCATTACGCCGCGCATTATCAACGAAATTGCCGATGAGAAGGGCGATATCGACTGGATGCGGGCCTTCCGTCTCAAGTCGCTGGAGATTTACAACAAAACGCCGATGGTGGATTGGGGCCCCAGCATTGAAGGGCTGGACATGAGCCGCATTGTCACCTACATTCGACCCAAGACCCGCATGAGAACCAATTGGGAGGACGTGCCGGACGAGGTGAAGGACACCTTTGAGCGGCTGGGCATTCCGCAGGCTGAGCGGGAATCGCTCGCAGGCGTGGGTGCGCAGTACGACTCCGAGCTGGTGTATCACAATGTGCGCAAGGAAGTGGCCGAGCAGGGCGTGGTCTATACCGATCTCGAAAGCGCCATGCACGACCCGCGTTACGAATATATCATCAAGAGCCACTTCATGAAGCTGGTGCCGCCAACCGATCACAAGTTCGCGGCGCTCCACGGCGCGGTATGGTCGGGCGGTTCGTTCGTGTATGTGCCCAAGGGCGTACACGTCGATATCCCGCTGCAATCCTATTTCCGTCTCAACGCCAAGGGCGCCGGCCAGTTTGAGCATACGCTCATCATTGTCGATGAGGGGGCGTATCTGCACTTCATCGAGGGCTGTTCCGCTCCCAAATATTATGAGGCCAGCCTTCACGCGGGCTGTGTGGAGCTGTATGTTCGGAAAAACGCCACACTGCGCTACTCCACGATTGAGAACTGGTCGAAAAACATGTATAACCTCAACACCAAACGTGCCATTGTGGAGGAAGGCGGCAAAATCGAATGGGTTTCCGGCTCGTTCGGTTCCCACGTTTCCTACCTCTATCCCATGAGCATTCTCCACGGCGAGGGTGCGCGGTCGGAGTTTACGGGCATTACCTTTGCCGGCGAAGGGCAGGATCTGGATACCGGTACCAAGGTGGTACATGCCGCGCCCAATACGTCCAGCTATGTCAACACACGTTCCATCTCCAAGAGCGGCGGTGTTAACACGTTCCGCAGCTCGGTACAGATCAACGAGAACGCTCACGGCAGCAAGTCCTCTGTCTCCTGCGAATCCCTGATGCTGGACAGCATTTCCCGTTCCGATACGATTCCCGCGATGGATATCCGCACCAATCAGGCTGATGTGGGCCACGAGGCCAAAATCGGCCGTATCAGCGACGACGTGGTATTCTATCTCATGTCACGCGGCATGAGCGAGGAAGATGCGCGGGCGTTGATCGTGCGCGGCTTTGCCGACAATGTGTCGAAGGAGCTGCCGCTGGAATATGCGGTCGAGATGAATAACCTCATCGGTATCGAGATGAAGGGCAGCGTAGGATAGTGGGTGAATGATATGGATAAAATAAAAATCAATCAACTGCCTGCCCCGACGTGGCGGCATTTGAAGATGAACTTTGCGGAGATCGAGGCACGGGAGTATTCACATTTTGTCGTGCCGTCGATGGACGTTCCAAATGTGGCCAAGGCAGCTGTGGTCAAAAATGCTTTTGATATGGCGGCAGGTTGGGGCGAAATGCTTTCCGAAACCATTCGCGATTCGTGCCTGCAATTGGCAATCGGCGGTTCGATCAAAGAGCCGCTGCGGCTGGACTACGGTTTTGAGGCGGGGAAAAATGCCGCTTCACGGGTGGAAATCGTTGCCGCACCCTACAGTGAGACAACGGTCATCGCGTTTTATGAGACCGATGGAGCCTCCAAGGGTTCCGCGGCAGTGCAGACAGTGGTAAAAGCCGGCGAAGGAGCCAAGGTGCATCTGGTGCAGGCAGTCAAGGTCGGTAGCGGGTTTCAGTTCATCAATGACGTAGCCATTCGCGAGGACGACCGTGCGCGGGTGGAAGTCACGCAGCTCTATCTCGGCGGCCATGCGGTTTACGGCGGTATCCGTTCGGATTTGGCGGGGTACAAATCGGATTTTCAGAATCAGATCGGCTATCTGCTGGGTCAGGACGAAACACTCGATATCAATGTGGTTTCCAGCCACAGCGGCAGGAAGTCCAACTGCGATATCATCGTGAAGGGCGTGCTCTCCGACAACGCACAGAAGGTTTTCCGCGGCACCATTGACTTCCTCAACGGTGCGTCCGGCGCGACCGGCGCGGAAAATGAAGATGTGCTGCTCATGAGCGAAAAGGTGGTCAATAAGACCATTCCGCTGATTTTGTGTGCGGAAGAGGATGTGGAGGGCAGTCACGGCGCGTCGATTGGCCGGATTGACGAAAACTCCGTCTTTTATATGATGGCACGCGGCATGAGTCTGGAGCAGATTTATCAGCTCATGGCCAACGCCAAAATTCTGTCCGTGATGAATTACATCGACGATCAGGCGGCGAAGGACAGAATCCTGCAAATGCTGGGAGGGGAAGACTATGGCGACTGATCTTCTCGCAAAGGACAATTTTCCTGTCTTCCGCGAATACCCTGACTTGGTGTATCTGGACAATTCGGCAACACAGCAGAAGCCGCGCCGCGTGATGGAAGCGGTGGAACAATACTACCGCGCGGAAAACGCCAATCCGCTGCGCGGACTGTATGATCTGAGCGTCAAGGCCACCGAAGCCTATGAGGGCGCACGCGCTGCGGTCAGGGCTTTCATTCATGCCCACGATGAGGCGGAAATCATTTTTACCCGCAATGCCTCTGAAAGCCTCAATCTGGTGGCCTACAGCTACGGCAGAACCTTTATCCATGAGGGCGACGAGATTCTGGTGAGTATCGCCGAGCACCACAGCAACCTGCTGCCGTGGCAGATTCTGGCCAAGGAAAAGGGCGCGGTGCTGAAATATCTGGAATGCGACAAGCAGGGCGCATTTTCGGTGGAAGCGCTTCAATCGGCGCTGACGGAAAAAACCAGGCTGTTTGCGGTGACGCAGATTTCCAATCTGCTCGGACGCGTGAATCCCATCAAAGAATTTGCGGCGGTGTGTCATGCCAACGGTACGGTGATTGTATGCGACGGTGCGCAGAGCGTGCCGCATATGCCGGTGGATGTGCAGGAACTCGATGTGGATTTTCTTGTTTTTTCAGGTCACAAAATGCTGGCACCCATGGGAATCGGCGTGTTATATGGCAAAAAGGAACTGCTGGAGCGAATGCCGCCCTTCCTTTCGGGCGGGGAGATGATCGAATACGTCACCCGCGAGGGCGCGACTTACGCGCCGCTGCCCCACAAATTCGAGGCGGGCACGGTCAATGCGGGCGGTGCGGTCGGACTGCGTGCGGCGATAGACTATATCAATGAGCTTGGCTTTGCCGCTATCGAACAGCGCGAGGCGGCGTTGACGAAACTTTGCTTTGACGAGATGCGCAAGCTGCCTTATGTCCATATCATCGGCTCGGACAAACCGGAAGAACATTGCGGCATTATCACCTTTGATGTGGACGGCGTTCACCCGCATGACGTGGCGTATATCTTCAATTCGCGCGGCGTTGCGGTACGTGCTGGGCATCACTGTGCCCAGCCGCTGCACCGTCATCTGGGCTATATGTCTACCACGCGTGTGAGCCTTGCCTTCTATAACGACGAGCAGGACGTGATGCAATTCATCGAAGGGCTGAAAATTCTACGGAGGAGTATGGGATACAATGAATAATACCTTTTACGGCGAGATTCTCACCGAGCATAACCTGCACCCTGCACACAAGCACCCGCTGGTCGGCGCAAAGTACAGCCACGAGGGCATTAATCCTTCCTGCGGCGACGACATTGTGCTGCACCTCAATATTGAGGACGGCGTGATTGTGGACGGTTCCTATACGGGCAGCGGCTGTGCCATTTCGCAGGCCTCGGCGGACATGATGCTGGACCTCATTATCGGCAAGCCGGTGGACGAGGCCAAGCGGCTGTCGGATATCTTCCTGCGCATGATTAAGGGCGAGACACAGCCGGAAGAGCTGGAGGAGCTGGAAGAAGCCATTGCCTTGCAGGATATCAGCCATATGCCTGCCCGCGTGAAATGCGCGGTGCTGGGCTGGCATACGATGGACGAACTTATGAAACAGGCAGAAGAATCGTAATCAACAGCAACGCAGAAAGTGATAAAAATACCGGGCTGTGTTTCCTGTCGGACAGGGAATGCTGTCCGGTTTTCATTTATGTAAAAATCATGAAAAATACTTGACAAAAGTGTTAAGATAATCTACAATATGAATAAGAAATTTTCTGCATTTTAATGATGAAAGCGAGGTTTGACGGGAGATGAAAACCAATCTTCAGGTCAGAACTGTAAAAATCGGCAACAAGGTTGTGAAACTGGCCAATCTGCTGATCGCGCTGCTGCTGGGTGTTGTGCTGGCGCTGTTTTTTATGCTGCTGATGGCGTTATTTGGGCAGCAAAACGGCAATGACAGCAACACGGTGAGCAATACCACAGTAGTCACCAAAATTGTTTATGTCACCGTGACCGATACGCAAGCTACCACTACCACCACAGAGGCAAAGACAACGACGACTACTAAGAAAAAGGCGGCCAAGAAAAAGACGACAACAACGACGACGACTACTTCCGCTGACACAGCAACGGAATATAGCCGGTGGTTAAATCTAGCATCAACCGCTGCGCCAACGACAACAACTACGACAACGACAACTACCACGACGACAGAACCGAGCGAGTCAACAAGCTGCACCTGTGGCTGTACTTGCAGTGATTGCACCTGTACGACAACGCCGCCTGTTACCTCGGGCTGACATATCGTCTGATTTGGAAAAAAGTAAAAAAGGCCGATCTTTCGCCCTGCACGACCGTATGGTTGTGTGGGGCGAAAATTTTTAAAAAATTTCTGTTAAATTTATCACTAGGTCTTGTAATTTATGGAAAAATGCGGTATGATATAATCATAAATTTTCTTTAGGAGGTAACTTTCCAATGTCCGTAAAAGTTGCTATTAATGGTTTTGGCCGTATCGGCCGTCTCGCATTCAGACAGATGTTTGGCGCAGAGGGTTATGAGGTTGTTGCTATCAACGATCTGACCAAGCCCTCCATGCTCGCTCAGCTGCTCAAGTATGACACCGCTCAGGGCGGTTACTGCGGCAAGATCGGCGAAGGCCTTCACACCGTTGAGGCTGACGACGAGGCTGGCACGATCACTGTTGACGGCAAGACTCTCAAGATCTATGCTATGGCAAAGGCCAACGAGCTGCCCTGGGGTGAGATCGGTGTAGACGTCGTTCTCGAATGCACCGGCTTCTACTGCTCCAAGGAGAAGAGCCAGGCTCACATCGATGCAGGCGCAAAGAAGGTTGTTATTTCTGCTCCCGCAGGCAACGACCTCAAGACCA
>CAMHEZ010000053.1 GCA_946184295.1 uncultured Clostridia bacterium
CCATTATTTGCCTCCCTCTCTGAGGAAGGTGGCACGAAGTGCCGGTGGGAGTACCTCGTTTTTCAAAATTGATTTTCCTGCTTGCCGCATCTGTTTTGGAATTTCTCTTTGGCAATTCCGGTAGCTGTATCCACACATTGTTATATTTTACAACGATTTGAAGTGAAAATATATTTGTTATGTTCAATTCGGAGAAATCAAACATATCAAACAACACTTTGCGGTAAACTATTGTAATTAACCTTTTCTTTGTTGTATTATATTATAGAAAAAATTCGGACAGGAAGGAAGTTCGTCATGGTTTTTACCCGATTAAGAGAAATCCGCGAAAAGAAAAAGCTGACTCAGACTAAGGTGGCCAGCTACCTCAATTGCTCCCAGCAGGTTTACAGCAATTATGAGCTTGGCCAGCGTGACATCCCTACCGACGTGCTCATCAATCTCGTCAAGCTCTTTGACGTCTCAGCTGATTACCTCCTCGGCATCACCGATAACCCTAAAATCAACCGCTAGACTTTTCCAACGGAAAGGAAGTTTCTCATGGTTTTACCTCGATTAAAAGAAGTCCGCGAAAAAAAGGGGATCACCCAGGCACAAATGGCCAAGCTTCTCAATTGTTCTCAGCAAGCCTACAGTGATTATGAAACCGGCAAACACGGCCTGCCCATTGATATTCTTACAGCCCTCGTTCACCTGTATGACGTCTCGTCCGATTACCTCCTCGGCGTCACGAACAATCCCAGGATCAACCGCTGATCCCATCCCTATCAAACAGCCCTCATCGGTTCATTGCGGCAGTTGCCATAAACCGATGAGGCCTTTTCTTTTTACAAAAAATTCCCAATTCCATGCCGGAGAATGCCCCATTCTCAATTGACATTTTCCCGACAATTTAGTATGATAATAGCTATGATTATTTTGATCCTTTATTGGTAATGTCAAAGGAATGAATGATATGATAGAAATCAAAAACATCGCGGTCATCGGTCTGGGACTGATCGGCGGCTCGCTCGCCAAAGCGATCGCCCAGTCTACCGATTATCACATCATGGCAAGCAACCGCACCCGTGCCACGTTGCTGCAGGCCATTGAAGACGGCGCGGTACATGAAGAACTCACCGACAGCAACCTTTCACAGGCGGACATGGTCATTCTCGGCCTCTATCCGGAAGAAGCGGTGGATTATATGGACAAAATCGGATCACAACTGAAGTCCGGCGCACTGGTCATCGACGTCTCCGGCATCAAGCGCTACATCTGCCGCGAAATGCCCCCTATCGCTCAAAAGCACGGTTTTGTATTTGTGGGCGCGCATCCTATGGCCGGCAAGGAAAAGAGCGGTTATGCCAACAGCGAAGCCGCACTTTTTAAAGGAGCGAGCTTCATTATTACGCCCACCGATGACAGCACATCCGAGGAAGTGGCCTGGCTCACGGAGTTCGCCCATCAGATCGGCTTCGGTATGCACGTTGTCTGCTCCCCCGCCGAGCACGACCGTATGATCGCCTTCACATCCCAGCTCCCCCATGTGCTGGCCAATGCCTACGTGCAAAGTCCCCAATGCCTGCACCATCGCGGCTTTTCGGCGGGCAGCTACCGCGACGTCTCCCGCGTGGCACGCCTCAACGAGCATCTCTGGGCGGAACTCTTTCTGCAAAATTCCGACGCGCTCACGCAGGAACTGGACTTATTGATTAAAAACATCACTGAAATGTGCGACGCGATCAAGGCAAACGACCGCGAAACGCTGGAAGCCATTCTCGGGCGGGGCCGCATGGTCAAGGAGGAGTTGGGCGAATGAATCTTTCATATAGCAAAACCATCCGCGTCAATGCGGGCAAGCCGTATGACGTCATCATCGAGCGCGGTCTGCTGGCCCGCTGCGGCACGCTCATCAACCAAGTGCTGCCCAAGGCTGAACGGGCTGTCATTATCTCCGACAGCAACGTCGCGCCGCTCTATGCCGACGCCGTGAAGATCTCGCTGGAGCAGGCGGGCTACACCGCCTTCGTCCACGTTTTCCCGGCCGGAGAGGAAAACAAACGTCTCACCGCCATCGAGGGCATGTATGCCGCCATGGCGGCCGCCGGGCTTTCACGCACGGATTTTGCGGTCGCCCTCGGCGGCGGCGTAACAGGCGATATGTGCGGTTTCGCGGCGGCCACCTACCTGCGCGGGATTCCCTTCGTGCAGATTCCCACCACTGTATTGTCCCAGAATGACAGCTCGGTCGGCGGCAAAACCGGCATTGATCTGACATGCGGCAAGAATCTGGTCGGCAGTTTTCACCAGCCCTGTCTGGTGCTGGCTGACGCGGACACGCTCGCCACCCTGCCGCCGCGCTACATCACCGACGGCTTCGGCGAGATCATCAAGCACGGCTGTATCAAATCGGCGGAGTTGTTTGCATTAATTGAAGCACACGGCACCGCCACAGACATGATCGAGGAACTCACTGCCCGTTCCATCGCCATCAAAGCGGGCGTTGTGGAACGCGATGAGCGGGAATCCGGCGAGCGCATGCTGCTGAATTTCGGCCACACACTCGGCCACGCCATCGAGAAATGCGCCGGCTTCACGGGCATTGCCCACGGCGAAGCGGTGGGCGTCGGTATGCTGATGATGACCCGCGCGTCCGAAGCGGCAGGCATGACGGAGCCGGGAACGGCGGCGCGTATCGAAGCCGTATTGACAAAATGCAGTATGCCGACGGCTTGCGATTTCAGCCTTGCGGACATCTGCGAAGCCGCCATGCTGGATAAGAAGCGTCGCGGCGATTCACTCAACATTGTGCTGCTGAGTGCCATCGGCGATTCCTTCGTCTACAAAATTCCCTGCGCCGAGCTGCTCGATTTTGTCCGCGGAGGTGTCACAGCATGAGCAAAGTATGCCAATGCAGTCCGGGACGACTGACGGGCGTTGTCAATATTCCCCCGTCCAAGAGCGCGGCGCACCGCGCCATGCTCTGCGCGGCACTCGCCGAGGGTCGCAGCGTTCTCTCACCTATCGAATTATCCAACGATATGAAGGCCACCATCAACGCCATCACGGCGTTGGGGGCAAAGGTGAGTCTGATCGGCGATACGCTCACGATTGACGGCATCGGCGGGGATATCAGCAAAAATACCGCCGACAATGAGCCGATTGACGTCAACTGCATCGAATCCGGCTCGACCCTGCGCTTTATCATTCCCATCGCCTGCGCGGCGGGCATCAATGGCCGCTTTGTCGGCGAGGGCACACTGGTGAGCCGTCCCGTCGGACTGTACGCCACATTGCTCCCCCAAGCGGGCGTGCAATGCGAAACGTCCGGCGGACTGCCGGTGACCTGCCGCGGCAGATTGCAGGCGGGCAACTACGAAATTCCCGGCGATATCAGCTCCCAATTCATCACGGGCATGCTGCTCGCCCTGCCGCTCTGCGAGGATGACAGCCGCCTGACGCTCACCACGCCGCTGCAATCCGCCGCTTACGTGGATATGACGGTTTGCTGCATGAAGGACTTCGGCGTGACCGTGGAGCGCACGGAAACCGGCTGGTTCATTCCCGGCGGACAGCGGTACACAGCCCGCGATTACACGGTGGAGGGCGACTGGTCCCACGCGGGATTCTTCCTTGCGGCGGGCGCACTGGGCAGTGAACTGACCCTGCGCGGTCTGCGCATGGATTCGGTGCAGGGCGACAAGGCCGCCGTCGATCTGTTTCGCGGCTTCGGTGCGGAGATTGCGCTTCATGATGATGGCGCATTGACCGTGCGTCCGGGCACCTTGCACGCACAGCATATCGATGCCGGGCAAATTCCCGACCTCGTGCCCTGTCTCGCCATCTGCGCGGCGCTCTGCGAGGGTACCACCGTCATCGACCACGCGGAACGGTTGCGCATTAAAGAAAGCGACCGTCTCACGTCCACCGCCGCGATGATCCGCTCACTGGGCGGCAAGGTCAAGGAACTGCCCGACGGACTGCGTATCGAAGGAATCAAACAATTCACGGGTGGCACAGTAGACGGCTTCCGTGACCACAGAATCATTATGTCGGCAGCGGTCGGCGCACTCCGCGCATCGGGGGAAGTAACCATCACCACGCCCGACAGCGTTAACAAAAGCTATCCGTCATTCTTTGACGTGTATCATATTCTTGGAGGGAAAGCTCATGTCATCAACTTGGGGTAACAACATCAAAATTTCCATTTTCGGCGAAAGCCACGGCGTTGGCATCGGCGTGGTCATCGACGGTCTGCCTGCGGGCGAACGTCTCGACTTTGACGAGATTCAGTTCCAGATGAACCGCCGCGCACCCGGCAACGATGCGACTTCCACCCCCCGCAAGGAGGAAGATATGCCCGAGGTCTGCTCCGGCATTCTCAACGACATCACCACCGGCGCGCCGCTCTGCGCGGTTATCGAGAACGCCAACACGCGGTCCGTGGATTATGACAAGCTCCAGCGCCTGCCCCGTCCGGGTCACGCGGATTACACCGGCGCGGTGCGCTACAACGGCTACAACGACGTGCGCGGCGGTGGCCATTTCAGCGGCCGTCTCACCGCGCCGCTCACCTTCGCGGGCGCGGTCTGCCGTCAGATTCTGGCGCGGCGCGGCGTGACCGTCGGCGGCCACATCTACGCCATCGGCAATATTTTTGACATTCCCTTTGACCCGGTGGAAGTCACCGCCGAGCATCTCAACGGCCTGCAAAGGAGCTTTTTCGCCCTCAACAAGCCCGACACCGAAGCCTCCATGCGCCGTATGATCGACGAAGCCAGAATGCAGCGCGACAGCGTGGGCGGCGTGGTGGAAATCGCGGCGGTCGGCGTACCGGCCGGCATCGGCTCCCCCATGTTCGGCGGCGTGGAAAACGTGCTCTCTTCTATTATCTACGGCGTACCCGCCGTCAAGGGCGTGGAGTTCGGCGCAGGCTTCGACGTGGCGAGAATGCGCGGCAGCGAAGCCAACGACCCCTTTAAAATTGCCGGCAACCGCGTGGTCACAACCCGCAACATCTGCGGCGGCATTCTGGGCGGCATTTCAGACGGTATGCCGATCATCGTCCGCGCGGCAGTCAAGCCCACCCCCTCCATCTCACTCGAGCAGCACACAGTGGACCTCAAGGAGCAGCGCGACGCCATTCTCACGGTAGGCGGCCGCCACGACCCTTGCATTGTGCCCCGCGCACTGCCCGCCATTGAATCGGCGGTAGCGATCGGTCTGGCCGATCTGATGAAGGAGGTCGGCAAGCTCTGATGACAGGCATGACCCCCGACATGAATCACATTCCCGAAGACCTCAATCTCCCCGATATCCGCAAGGAAATCGACGCTATCGACAGCCAGTTGCTCGATCTCTTTATCCAGCGTATGCAAGCGGCAGAGAAAGTGGCCATGGTCAAAAAGCGCGACGGTCTGCCGATTACGAATCTCAAACGGGAACAGGAGATTCTCGACGCGTTTGAAGAGCGGGGCGGCGATTTTGGCAGCGGTGCGCGCACCATGCTCGCCACGCTCATTGATATCAGCTGCGCCTATCAGCAAATGCTGCTTTACGGCGAGGACGGCAAGCTCCGCAAGCGGCTGATGACCGCCGGCAGCATTCTCAAAGGCTCCAAAATCGCCTGTCAGGGAACAACCGGCGCATATTCCCATCTGGCGGCGCGGCAATTCTTCGGCGAGGACGCGGAGCCGCTGTTCTTCCCCAAATTTCAGGACGTGTTTGACGCGGTGACAGAGGGCTACACCGATTTCGGCGTGCTGCCCATCGAAAATACCACGGCGGGCGCGGTCGATGACGTTTACGACCTGCTCACCCGGCACGGCTTCTATATCGTCGGGGAAACCGACGTCGCCATCAATCACTGTCTGCTTGCTCCCAAGGGCGCCACTATGCAGGATATCAAAGAGGTCTATGCCCACCCGCAGGCACTCAGCCAGTGCGCCCGCTATATTCAGCGGCACGGCTTTGAGACCAACGAATACAGCAACAACGCCGTTGCCGCCAAGCACGTTTCCCGCTGGAACGACCCCACCAAGGCGGCCATCGCGTCCAGCGTGGCAGGACGGCAGTTTGACCTTGACATTCTCGAAGAGGACATTCAGGACATCGACGGCAACCAGACCCGCTTCATCATTATTTCCAAGCATCTGGTGATTCGCGAGGGCGCCGACAAAATCAGTCTGACCTTCTCGCTCCCCCACCAGACCGGTTCTCTGTACCGCGTGCTGTCCCGTTTCGCCGCCAATGGCATGAACATCTCCAAAATCGAATCCCGCCCGCTCAAGGGGCAGAATTTCAGCTACCGCTTCTATCTCGATTTCAACGGCAATGTCCACGACGAAAAGGTCTGCTCCCTCATCTGCGCGCTCAGCACCGAAATGTCCCATTTTAAATTCTTGGGGAATTATTGATAGGGATTCAATCTTTACCAACCTTCATCAAAATCTTAACCTTTTCTCAACCTTCTGGCTGTATCATAAAGCCATCCTAAAAAACAGAAGGGACGGCAATCAATATGTATAAGACAGAAGTCATCGGATTCACCAAGGACGCGGTACAGCGTGCCAAGCTCATTGAGGAAAAGGCCAATGAAATGTACGAAAAGGGCTATGAGGTTGTCAGCGTGACCTCCACCCCGAACTGCGGCGCGATTATCACATTCAAACAGAGATAATTCTTTTAACAGAAAAAACAACCACTTGTGCCGGACACTCACAAACGTCCTTCATAGGTGGTTGTTTTCAATATAAATATATGATAAGAAAAAATTACGCTTCCTCTTCCTCGTCGTCTTCGCTGTCGTCGCTGTTTCTGCGTCTGAGCAGGATCACACAGACCAGTACGGAAATGGAAGCAAGCCCCGCAATCAGACAGATTATCAGCGGCATCATATCCCCTTGCCCCTTCACAGCATGTCCCCATGTCAGAATATACGAATCAAACTGAAAGGTTGTGATTTTGACATTGGTAGACGTGATGTCAAAATCAACCTCTTCGGCCTGACCGTCTTCATTGACACGATAAAGCAGAAAACTGTAATCGTCGTTATCTTCGGGCAGCGGCATGGCAACCTGAAGCGGCATCTCACTCACAAGCACCAGCTCGTTGCCTTCTTTTCTGTCCACAATCTTGATATTATACACAATGGACTTGACTGTGTCCGCGCCCGCCAGCTGTAACACCAGTTTGGCCTCTTCCTCATCCATTGGCTGCGCCACAGCGCGAATCTGTTCGGCAGTAAATCCCTCACCCGTGGCCGGATTCTGTGCCACAAATCCGGATGTCTCTTCCTCAGAAGAAGTGTTCTCAAACACCTCCGTGGGATACGCCAGATCATAATCCGGGTCTTCGGTCAGATGAGCGGTCGTCGTCCGCTTGGTAGTTTTTTTCGTGGTCTTTTTGGTTGTTTTTTTGGTGGTCTTCTGGGAATCGGCGCCGCCATCTTCTGTACTGGGTGTATCGTCGGCAGCCGTCGCTTCCGTTTCTTTGGCGGTCGGCGCTTCGGTTGCCTGTGTGGTAGCCTCTGTCGTACTGCCGGTATCCTCTTCGGCATACGCTGTCAGCCCCACAGAGGAAACCGCCGTCACAACCGCTATCAACAACGCCGCCAATTTTTGCCATCTCATCGTCTATCATACTCCTGATTCAATCATCTTGATTTTTGAATTTTTTGGGTACGGCAGGCAACTGTAATCATTACTTGTCCCCAAACCCTCCTATATATTAAACAATTTTATCAACCAAAAAGATATACTTTTTCATGAATTTTTTTAATTTTGGATATTTCAACAAACATGAAAATTTATTTTTATGCAATTCCACAATTATGTGTTTTTTTAGATGACTCTGAGAAAAAACACTTGACAATTAAGGTCTAATATATTAGAATAAATCTAAAGTTCTAATATATTAGACCTTAATTAATTCGACGGGAGGGAAACGGTAACATGGACACACCCAAAGTATTTGAAAGCGAATACCGCTTTTGTCTGCTGCTATGGGACAATGAACCCATCAAAAGCGGCGACCTCGCCAAACTCTGCGCCAAGAAGCTGGACTGGAAAAAATCCACCACTTACACGGTCATCAAACGGCTGACCGAGCGCGGCGTCATTCGCAGCGAAAACTCCGTGGTGACCTCGCTGGTCAGCAAGGAAGAAGTGCAGTGCGCCGAAAGCCGCGACTTCATCGACCGCACCTTCGGCGGCTCGCTGCCCGGCTTTATCGCCGCCTTCACCAGCAAACAGCAGCTTTCACCTGCGGAAATCGCGGAAATCAGACGCATGATTGACAGCTACGGCTCCAATGAAGCGGACGAGGGGGCATAGCATGGAAACTTTGTTTTTAAAAATTCTCGGCATGAGTCTGGAAGCCTCCGCTGTCGTGTCCGCCGTACTGATTCTGCGTCTGCTGTTTCGCCATGTTCCCAAATGGCTGCATTGTCTGATGTGGGCACTGGTAGCAGTCAAACTGCTCTGCCCCATCGTACCCGAAAGTCCGGTCAGCCTCATGCCCTCGCAAAACTTTGTAGAACAGCGTATCAGTGAATCAACGGCTGCCCCGGCATCCGACGCACCGTCCGAGAGCGTTCCAAACGTTCAAGCCGATACCACAGACATGAACCGTTCGGAACCCCTTGCCCCCTCGCATGACATCAGACAGTTCGGTCAAACGACCGAAAGCAAGCCTTCATGGGAAACCATCGGTTCCCGCGTCTGGCTGGCGGGCATGAGCCTGCTGGCGCTGTATGCCGCTGCTGCATACCTTGCCATGAAGCGGAAACTGGCGGAAGCGGTACCGGCAGAAGTGGACGGCAGAAAAATGTATCTCTGCGACCGCATTGATTCGGCTTTTGTCTGCGGGATTGTCAGACCGAAAATCTACCTGCCCTGCGGCATGAGTGAGGAAAACCGCCGACAGGTGGTCGCGCACGAGCAGGCGCACCTGCGCCGCTGTGACCATATCACCAAGGCGCTGGCCTTCGGACTGGCAGTGGTATATTGGTTCAATCCCGCCGTGTGGGTGGCGTATATCCTCTATTGCCGCGACATCGAACTGGCCTGTGACGAAAGCGTCATGCGCGGCAAGGGGACGGCGGAGCGCAGAGCCTATTCCCTCGCGCTGCTGGAATGCGCCACACAGCGCAGCGGCTTCTGCATTCACAACGCGCTGCCTGTGGGCTTCGGGGAGTTGGCGGTCAAAACGCGGGTGGCCAATGTGCTGCGCAGGAGAACGGCTAAGATCTGGGTGATCGTGCTGGCGCTGCTGGCCGTAGCGGTGACGGGCGTAGCCTTGCTGACCAGATCGGCAGCCTACCCTGTGGTCGCTTCCGAAAGCCTTGACCGCGCCATCGCGGAGCAGACCTTCGCCTACGACCGTGTTTCCATGTCCGACCTACTGGGCGACAGGCGGTATTTCTACGCCGCCGTGAGCGATTTTGTCGGGCGCAGCGATGTGGAATGCTACGGCGAGGGACACAAGATTTACGGCATGAAGGAGAACAAGGACGGCACCTTGGAGGTCTACGCGAAATGCAGCGCCTTCGGCTATGGATTCCGCGACGGCCATCTGGTAATCAACACCGGCTATTCACAGGTGCCCACGCTGATTCGCTTTGAGAAGGACGACGAGGGCAATTATATTTTCCTGAGCCGCGAGGAGCCCAAGGACGGCGCGGCGTATGTCCAATCCATGCGCGAACTGTTCCCCCGCAGCATTGCCGACCGGATGCTTGACGCCACCCGTGACCTTGACGCCGCCTGCCACAATCAGGAGGCAGCGGAACTGTCCGAGCAAAGCAAACGCTATGCCGAGGCCTATCTCCAAAAGATCGGTCGGGAAGCGGAAATCGGGGATTATCTCGACTTCGATTTCAAGACACTGAGCGATTGCGGCATATCGGACGAAGTGGCGAACGAACTCCTTGAGCTATACGGTGAGTATGGTATGTATGTCGGCAATTTCGAGCGCATCGAAAATGGGACACGGTATGTCTACCATCTCATCTGGAATGACGACGGCAACAACATCGGCAACGGCACCGTGACCTTTATGAAAACGCGCTATGACGACGGAGAAGAAATCGAAAAGATTTCGTATCAGGTCAAGGGCAATCATTTTCATTTAATCTATAGCAACACACCCGAAACCACACATGAAGCGATAAAATAGGAGTGAAATCAAATGACACATAACAAATTTATCAAAACAGCACTGATCGCCGCCATTACACTGGCAACCGTTCTGTCCCTTTCGCTGACCGGCTGCAAGCGTGATTCCGACAGCGGTCACGGCGGCAGGGAGGTCAGTCTGACCGACTTGGTTTCCGTCACCGACGTCGTTGCCGACACCCCCGATATGGCAGTAACACAGGCGATTTTCGCCACACAGGGAGTGAAGATGACACCTATCACCATCGACGGCGAGACGCGGTATTTTGCCGCAAAAGACGGGGAGGACTTCGAGTGCCTCGGCGAAGGGCACAAGATTCTCGGCACCCAGAAAACCGACAGCGGCATGGACGTCTACGCGCTCTGCTCCGCATTCGGCTACGGCTTCCGCGACGGCAAGCTGGTCGATGAATACGGCTTCGGACGTATTCCCACACTGCTGCAATTTGAAACCGACCCCGCCACCGGCGGCTACGTCTGCACCCATTACGAGGAAGCCGAGGACGGCGGCGAGTTTGAGACTTCGGTCTACCGTATGTTCCCCCGTGCTGTCGCGAAACAAGCTCTCAAGGAAACCGCCGATGACAGTGTGGGCGAAGACATTGAAAAACAGATTCGCGCCTATGCCGAGGCCTATCTGAAGTACATCGGCAGAGACGCCAAGATCAGCTCCTATCATGACGAGGATTTCAAGATTCTCACCGATTACGGCGTGTCGGTCGAGGTATCCAACGAGCTGACTGAATTGCATTGGGACTATGGTATTTATGTCGGCAGCTTCGAGCGGGTTGAGAACGGTGAGCGTTACGTCTACTACCAACTCTGGGAGCAGGACGGCAGCACCCCCGGCAACGGCAAAGTGACATTCCGCAAAGTGCGCGATGCCGACGGACAGGAAATCGAAAAAATTGTCTACGAGGTCAAGGGCGACAGCTTCACCCGAATCGATCAAGAATAAGTGAGCCCCCGCGTCGGAAAATCCGGCGTGGGGGCTTTTTTCTGTATGCGCCTAACCCTGTCGGGTTATCCAAGCGCGTCCTGCAACCTTCTCCATAGGTATCGCTAGCGATACCTAT
>CAMHEZ010000054.1 GCA_946184295.1 uncultured Clostridia bacterium
CCAATTTGCCGTAAAACCTTGAGTTTTATGACCCGTGTGCAAGTCGGGATTTTTAAAAAATAATATCAGTTCTTGAATAAATCTGGTGATTTTATCGTATTGCATTGTGATAAGAAGGGGGTTTGTCTGTTATTTTATGAGAAATATCACAAATCTCAATTACCATTGGGAATATACCAGCACATTTGACGAGCGTTTCTCCAAGGGCGTGTCGGGAGAATTTGAGACAGTCAGTCTGCCCCACACCTGCCAGGAAACGCCCTTTCACTATTTTGACGAAAGTCTTTACCAAATGGTGTGCGGCTACCGTCAGTCGGTTTCCATTCCCGCCGACGCACAGGGCAGAAGGGTCTTTCTCGTCATCGGCGCGGCGGGTCACAGTGCGCAGGTCTATGTGAACGGCACGCCGGTCGGCGAGCGCCACCTATGCGGCTATACCGCGTTCGAGGTGGAGCTGACGTCCCACGTCACGCCCGGTAAAGAAGCCCTGATTGCCATCGAGGTAGACAGCCGCGAGAATCAGAACCTGCCGCCGTTCGGTCATGTCATCGACTATATGACCTACGGCGGATTATACCGGGAAGTTCAACTGGAAATCCGCGAACCGTCCTTCCTGCGGGACGTGTTCGCCAAGCCGCAGCTTTCGGGACAATTGGAGAGCGAGATTGCCATCGAGGGCAGCGCCGCCAAGGTGCGTCAAACCGTCCTGCTGGACGGTACAGAGCAGTGCCGGAAGGAATATTCCGTGGGAGACGCATATTGCCTTGACGTGCCGAATGTGAAGCAATGGAACATCGACGCACCGACATTATACACGCTCGTCACGGAATTGCTCGACGATAGCGGCACCGTCATCGACCGCATGGAAACGCGTATCGGCTTCCGCGAGGCACAGTTCAAAAAGGACGGCTTCTATCTCAACGGCAGAAAGGTCAAGCTCTTGGGACTCAACCGTCACCAGAGTTTCCCCTATGTCGGCTACGCCATGCCAAAATCCATGCAGCGCTATGACGCGGAAATATTGAAACACGAACTGGGGCTTAACGCCGTGCGCACTTCCCATTATCCCCAGTCGCCCCACTTCATCGACCGCTGCGACGAACTGGGTCTGCTGGTCTTTACCGAAATTCCCGGCTGGCAGCACATCGGCGACGACGCCTGGAAGGATATCGCCGTGCAGAACGTGCGCGAGATGGTCACGCAGTACCGCAATCACCCCAGTATCATTCTGTGGGGCGTGCGTATCAACGAATCGCCCGACGACGACGCATTCTACACCCGCACCAACGCGGCCGCGCACGGGCTTGACCCGACACGGCAGACCGGCGGCGTGCGCTGCTACAAAAAGGGCAGTCTGCTGGAGGACGTCTACACCTACAACGACTTCTCCCACGACGGCACCAACGCAGGTTGCGAACCTAAAAAATCCGTCACGCCCAACACGAAAAAAGCCTACCTCGTTTCGGAGTACAACGGGCATATGTACCCTACCAAGTCCTTTGATGATGAGGAACAGCGCTTGGAACAGGCCCTTCGTCATGCCCGTGTGCTGGACAGCGTGTGGGAACAGAAGGACATCGCGGGCAGCTTCGGCTGGTGCTTCTTCGACTACAACACCCACAAGGATTTCGGCAGCGGCGACCGCATCTGCTACCACGGCGTGACCGATATGTTCCGCAACCCGAAATTGGCGGCCGCAGTCTATGCGAGTATGCAGGACGATTTTCCCGTGCTGGAGGTCAGTTCGTCGATGGATATCGGCGAACACCCAGCGGGTAATCGCGGCAGGGTCTATCTGTTCACCAACGCCGACAGCGTAAGATTCTACAAAAACGACGTGTTTATCACCGAATACACCCACAAGGACAGCGAATGGAAACACTATCCCCGCCCGCCCATTGAAATCACCGACTACATCGGCTCCCAGATTGAGGACAACGAGCCTTTCAGCAAGAAACAGGCGCGGTATGTCAAAGACATTCTCAATGAATCCACCCGGTTCGGTATGTTGAATCTGTCATTATCAGCCAAGCGCAAAGCGGCATGGCTCATGCTGCGCTATCGTATGAGCTTCGGCGACGCTTACGCGCTTTACGGCAAATACATCGGCAATTGGGGCGACACGGCAACCGTCTACCGCTTCGAGGCTGTCAAGGACGGTAAGGTGGTCAAGACGGTGTATAAAACGCCTTTCACTTTGCTGCAATTGCGCACGCAGGTCAGTCACACAACTCTGACGGTCGGGGAAACCTACGACGTGGCGGCGGTGCGGATTCAGATGACCGACCAATACGGCAACGTGCTGCCCTTCTATAACGGCGCTGTCAACGCGTCGGTAGAGGGAGACGCAGCTATCATCGGCGAAAGCCCCGTCATACTCCGTGGTGGGTGCGGCGGATTATATCTCAAAACAACCAACACCACCGGCGGAACCGCGCTTCTCAGACTCACGTCTGCACAAGTCGGAACAGTGGAAATTCCTTTCACCGTCACATCCGCCAATCAAAAGGAGGTTTATCATGACTGACAGATCCAAAGAAATCTTCGGCAATCCCATCAGCAAAAAGGCGCAGAAAAACGCGGCCAAGTCCAAGAAAAATTTCGCCAAGAAATTCGGCGACGACAGCGGCGCGGACTACAGCGTCAAGATTATGGAAAACGCCTGCCTGCATGACCCGCTCGGCGTGCTGGATATTCGCGTCGATGAGGGCTCCGGGGATATCCCCTTCGACACCGAAAAGGGCATTATCGTGGGCAATATCCGCATGGGATTCGGCCACTACCGCATCTCCATGGCGATGGCTTCGGCAGCCCACGCGCTAGGCTATACGCCTTATTGGATGGATCTCAATTCCTATCCCAACACCACCTGCACCAAGGTCATCGGCGCGCAGAACGACCTGTATTCCATGGGCTCGCGGCTGTCCCAGAAGAGCAAGCTCTTCAATAAGAAATACTGGGAGCCGCTCAATTACGAGGGCTTCCGGCAGCTCACCTACAACGCCGGCGACCAGAAAAACGCCGAGCTGATGGCGCCGGTCTTCAAAAATATCCCCAAGGAAATTCCGGTCATCGGCACCCACGTCTGGCCGGCGCAGGCGGCGCTCCACGCGGGCATGCAGCACGTCGTCAACGCCATTCCCGACAACTGGCCGATGGCGCTGCACTTCGCCGAAGGCAGCGTTCACACCATTCAGACCCGGCAGTCCTATATGGGCTACCGCATTCTGAACGGTATGCAGGGCAAGGACGTATTAAAGCCTATGCCCGCCGACAGTCTGGTCTATACCGGTCACTACATCGACCACGAATTTGTGGCTAACCTTGAAGCGGACTGTGACGCGAGAATGGCGCGCAAAACGGGCGGCAGGCCCATGCGCTTCCTGCTGACCATCGGCGGCGCGGGCGCACAGCGTGAACTCTTCGCAGCCGTCATCAAACACCTGCTCCCCTCTATTCAGTCGGGCAAGGCGGCGCTTTATGTCAATGTCGGTGATTACAAGAAGGTCTGGGACGAACTTTGCAAGTCCATCAAAGGCCTCAAAGACCTCAGCACCACACACTTCGGCGACTGGACAGACACCAATTCCTTCGCGCAGTCCGCGATCGACGGCGACGTCACAGGCATTCACGCCTTCTGGCACGAGAATATTTTCGAGGCGGTTTACTGCACCAATCTGCTCATGCGCTCGGCCGACGTACTGGTCACAAAGCCCAGCGAACTGGCGTTTTATCCGATCCCAAAACTGTTCCTCAAACGAATCGGCGGCCACGAAAAATGGGGCGCGATTCATTCAGCTGAGATGGGCGACGGCACCTTGGAATGCGAGGACGTGCCGCATACGCTGCAAATGCTCGATCTGTTCCTGAACGAGAGTGAACTCTTCGGGCAGATGTGCGACTGTATCAAGGCCAACAACGCAGCCGGACTGTATAACGGCGCATACGAGGCAGTCAAAATCGCCATGGGATTAAAACAAAGTAAGTAATACGGACTTCTTGCTCCGTATCATATTGTGAATCAACATTATCAAGGAGGACAATATGAAACGATTAAGTAAAAGACAAATGCGCATTTTCGCGGTAGGACAGCTGGGCTGGTCGATGCTCAGCGGCATCATCAGCGCCTGGTTCGTCACATTCTATCTCCCCACGCAGGCGGATATTGAGGGCGGTGCGCAGCAGTACATCGTGCCTGGTCTGGTGATCGGCGGATTCCTGACGATTCTCGGTCTGATCACCGCGCTTTCACGTGTATTTGACGCGATCACCGACCCCCTGATCGCCTCTATGTCCGACAGAAGCAAAAACAAGCGCGGCAGACGCATTCCCTTCATGCAGTACGCCGCTATACCGCTTTCCATTGTAACGGTGCTGCTGTTCTGCGCGCCGGTTGAGGAAATCAGCAGCATCAACATCATCTGGATTTCCGTCTTCATCGTGCTGTTCTATCTCTTTATGACCATGTACTGCACGCCCTACAACGCGCTTATCTCCGAATTTGGCAAAACGCAGGACGACCGTATGTATATCTCCACAGCCATTTCGCTGACATTCTTCGCCGGCACCATGCTTGCCTATACTCCCTTTGTATTCGCGGGTATGCTGCGCGAGTCGTTCGGCTTCGCCTGGAGCTATCGCATCTGCTTTATCGTGCTGGCTGTTATCGCCTGCATCTGCATGCTGATTCCCACCTTCTGCCTCAATGAAAAGGAATTTGTCGATACAAAGCCCTCCGAGGTCAATATGTTCAAATCCCTCGGCGCGACCTTCCGCAACGGCAGTTTCCGCACCTTTGTCGGCTCGGATATCATGTACTGGGTCGGTCTGACGCTCTTCCAGACCGGCCTCCCCTTCTTCGTCAAGGTTTCCATGAACATCGACGAGTCGTTCACCATGTATTTCCTCGGCGGCATGACCGTGCTTTCCGCCTGCTTCTACCCGATCGTATCAGGCTTGGTCAAGAAGTTCGGCAAAAAGAAGCTGGTCATCTCCGGTTTCCTTGGACTCGCACTTGCCTATGTGGTCGCCACGTTGATCGGCATTCTGGGCACCGCCGAAAATCCCGGTCTGCTCGGCATCGGTTCGATTCCCGGCGTGTTCTTCTGCATTGCGATCTGCGTGATCGCGGCGTTCCCGATGGCGCTTCTGGGCATCATCCCGCAGTCTATCGTCGCGGACGTTGCCGAAGCTGACGGCATTGTGACAGGCGAGAACCGCGAGGGCATGTTCTTCGCCGCGCGTACCTTCGCGATGAAGTTTGGTCAGTCGCTTGCCATGCTCATCTTCACCTCTCTTGCTATCATCGGCACCACACAGAACACCAACAGCAACGATATCACCGCCTCCGTACTCGGCATGACCATCGTCGGCATCGTAGCCGTCGTATTCTGCGTACTCGGCGCAGTCATTCTCGGCTTCTACAATGAGAAAAAGGTCATGGCGACCATCGACGAAAAGACCAAGACACTGGCAGCAAACACGGAGGAAGCTGTTTCCGCAACCGAAGAAACCCCTGTGGAAGAAGCACCTGTAGTTGACAATACACCCGATGCCGAACAAGAAAGCCCCGACGAAGAGGACAGCGGCAGAATTACGTTCTTCCCAAGCGATGACGAGGAGGCTTAAACTGCCATGATCCGTCAACTGAAAGGCGACGCTCCCGCCTTTGTTCTCGACACCGACCACACAACCTATGTCTTTTCCGTGCGGCAGTCGGGACATCTGGAGCATCTGTATTACGGGTCAAAGGTCGCCATTGACAAGGCGTCGGACTGCGACGTCATCCGCGAGAAACGGGAATTTGAGCTGGGCAACGTCATTGCCTACTCCAAGGAACACCCCACCACCATTCTGGAAGATATGTGTCTGGAAATGTCTTCGGGCGGTCATGGGGATATCCGCGAGCCGTTTCTGGAAATCGTGAAAGCCAACGGCTGCCGCAGTTCCGATTTTACCTATGCGGGCTATGAAATAACCAATCAACGCACGCCGTTGGAAACGCTGCCCTGCTCCTACTCGCAGGACGGCAAGACTGAACATCTCTGCATTACGCTCACTGACGGCGATCTCGCCTTGGAGCTGCATTACTGCGTCTATCCTGAGTGCGACGTCATCACCCGCAGCGCTAAACTGCTCAACAAGGGCAGTACAGCCGTCCGCATTGAGCGACTGCTGAGTACACAGATGGATATTCCGTTCAGCGGGGCGGCGATTACCTCATTCCACGGCGCATGGACACGGGAAATGCACCGGAATACCGCCACACTCACGGCGGGAAAATTTGTCATTGAATCACGCACCGGCTGCTCGTCCAGCCGCGCCAACCCCTTCTTCATGGTGCATTCCCCCGACGCGTCGGAGCAGTCGGGGAGTGTGTACGGCTTCAACCTGATCTACAGCGGCAACCATTACGCCGCTATCGAAGTCAACGCCTTCGGCAAGACCCGCATTGTCAGCGGCATTCAGCCCACCGGCTTTGCATGGCTGCTGTCGCCCGGAGAAGCGTTTGAAGCGCCGGAGGCCGTCATGACCTTTTCGGAGCGCGGCTTCATGGGGCAGAGCATCAACATGCACCGCTTTGTCAACAGCCACATCGTGCGCGGTCATTGGAAATACCGCCTGCGTCCCATTCTGCTCAACAGCTGGGAGGCGTGCTATTTCAATATTTCCGAAAACACGCTGGTCAATCTCGCCGCGTCCGCCAAGGAATTGGGCATGGAAATGCTGGTCATGGACGACGGCTGGTTTGGGGAACGCAGCGATGACAGCCATTCACTCGGCGACTGGGACCCCAATCCCAAAAAACTGCCCCACGGTCTCAAAGGCCTGCGCGAACGGGTCAAATACGCCGGTGTGAATCTGGGCATCTGGGTCGAACCGGAAATGATTAACACCCAAAGCAAACTTTTTCAACAGCACCCGGATTGGGCTATGGCAGCGCCGGACGGACTGCATTCCGAGGGACGCAACCAGCGGATCCTCGATTTGGCAAATCCCGAGGTGGTTCAATTCATCACCGAAAAGATGACGGAAGTCTTTTCCAACTCCGGGGCGGATTATGTCAAGTGGGACATGAACCGCATTTTCTCCGATGTGTTCTCCCCCTATCTGCCCGCCGATCGGCAGAGTGAAACCGCTCACCGCTATATCTGCGGCCTGTATCAGATCATGGGCGAGTTGGTCAAACGGTTCCCGAAGGTACTCTTTGAGGGCTGCGCGTCGGGCGGCAACCGTTTTGATCTGGGAATCCTCTGCTACTTCCCGCAAATCTGGGCAAGCGACAACACCGACGCCATCAGCCGCACGGATATCCAGGAAGGTTACAGCTACGGCTATCCGCAGTCCTGCTACACCGCACATGTCTCAGCCAGTCCCAACCATCAGACCTTGCGGGAAACCTCATTGGAAACCCGTTTCAATGTAGCGGCCTTTGGCGTGCTGGGGTACGAATGTGACGTGCGCGACCTCAGTCCCGAACAGAAGGACAAAATTCAAGAGCAGGTGGCACTTTATAAAAAGCTCCGCGCCCTGCTGCAATTCGGGCAGTTCTACCGCGTTCGCACAGGCAATGTCCACGAGTGGATTTGTGTCTCTCCCGATCAGAAGCAGGCCGTCGGTATGCTCCTGCAAGAGATGGTCAAGCCAAACACACAATCCGAACGCTTCTTTGCGATGGGGCTGAATCCGAAGGCAACCTACCGCTTTTACAGTATTTCCGACAGAGTGGATATCAAGCAATTCGGCAGCCTGATTAATACCATGGCACCGATTCACGTCAAGCAGGATTCGCTGGTGCATAATGTCATTGCGAAGGCCGTCAAGATGAACGGCGAGAAAGAAGACTGTACCGCAACGGGCGAGATACTGATGTCCGCCGGTGTGGCGTTGAAACCGGCCTTTTCGGGTACGGGGTTCAATGAAAATGTGCGAGTTTTCCCCGATTTTGCCTCAAGGCTGTATTTCATAGAACAGGCCTAAGCCGCGCAGCGGCGGGAGTCCAGGGGGGCGCGCCCTCCTAGCAGGGGCCTGGGGGCAGCGCCACCAGCAGGGGGTGGGGCAGCGCCCCACAAGGCAAGCGAAGCTTGCCGAGCGAGATACCCTCAGACCAAAATCAAGTGTAGGCGAATACAAAAGCAGCCTTGGCCGTTTGATCGGTCAAGGCTGCTTTTATTTGATTACTTTATCGGGATTCGCCCAAGGTTATCGGAAAACCAAGCGCGTGGTGCTCGCAGGCTGCGCCTGCTTGTGGGACGCTGTCCCACGCCCTGACAGGGCGCTGCCCTGCACCCGGCAGGAGGTCCAGACCCCCTGCACTCCCATAATTGCTTCGCTTTTAAAAATTAATACTTCTTGCGCTCAACATAGGAGGTATGCAGCACTTCATGTGCCACATGGCTGCCGGGCTTGCCGAAGTACTCATCATAGACCACCTTGATGGCGGGATTCTGGTGAGACTTTCTGATCGGCATATTCTTGTCGGCTTCATAGATCGCCTGGCTGCGCAGACCCTTGACATCGACAAAGTTACGCACAGACGCGGGCTGAATCGGCTGGCCGCCGCCGTTGATACAACCGCCGGGGCAGCACATGATCTCGATGAAGTGATAGTTCTTCTCGCCGGCTCTGACAGCGTCAAGCAGCTTGGCGACGTTGGAAAGACCCGAGCAGACAGCGACGTTCACGTCCATACCGCCCACATGATAGGTAGCTTCCTTCACGCCAGCCATGCCTCTGATCTCCTTGTAATCCACGCTCTCGAGGTCCTTGTTTTCCAGCCAGTCGGCAGCGGTTCTGAGAGCCGCTTCCATAACGCCGCCGGAGGAACCGAAGATAACAGCCGCACCGGTGGATTCGCCGAGAACGGAGTCGAACTTCTCGTCAGGCAGGAGGTTGAAGTTGATACCGGCGCGCTCGATCATTCTGGCCAGTTCACGGGTCGTCAGAGAAATGTCCACATCAGGCACACCCGCCGCGCTCTGATCGTCACGCTTGACCTCGAACTTCTTCGCGGTACAGGGCATGACAGATACGCAGACGATATCCTTCGGGTCGATGCCGTTCTTCTTGGCGTACCAGGTCTTGATGGTCGCGCCTTCCATCTGCTGCGGGCTCTTGCAGGTGGAGAGATTGGGAATGAAGTCCGGATAATAGGTCTCGGCAAACTTGACCCAGCCGGGCGAGCAGGACGTAATCATCGGCAGAACACCGCCGTTCTTGACGCGCTCAACAAATTCATTGGCTTCTTCCATGATGGTGAGGTCGGCGCCGAAGTCGGTGTCGAATACCTTGTCAAAGCCCAGACGGCGCAGAGCAGCCGCCATTTTGCCTTCTACGTTGGAGCCGATGGGCATACCGAAGCATTCGCCCAGCGTCACGCGGACAGAGGGAGCAGTGTGAACCACCACATGCTTGGTCGGATCGGCGATGGCTGCGAAGACCTCATCGACCTGATCCTTCTCGGTGAGGGCACCGGTGGGACATGCGACGATACACTGACCGCAGGAGATACAGGGAACGTCAGCCAGCTTCTTCTCGAAGGAGCAGCCGATGTTGGTATCGAAACCGCGGGCATTTGCGCCGATGACGCCGACATACTGCTCACGGCAGGCGGCGACGCAGCGACGGCAGAGAATGCACTTCTTGTTGTTTCTGACAAGGTGCAGGGCAGAGTCGTCAATCTCGGAGGGCGTCATCGCACCTTCGTACTTGACTTCGTCCACGCCGTACTCGTTGCAGAGCTTCTGGAGCTCGCAGTTGCCGCTTCTCACGCAGGAGAGACACTTCTTGTCGTGATTGGAGAGAATGAGTTCGAGGGTGGTCTTTCTGCTGTTGCGGACGGTGGGGGTGTTGGTGAAGATTTCCATACCCTCGTTGACCGGGTAAACGCAGGCCGCGACCAGCGAACGCGCCCCCTTGACTTCGACCACGCAGATACGGCAGGCGCCGATCTCGTTGATCTCTCTCATATAGCAAAGGGTGGGAATCTCAATTCCGGCATAGCGTGCTGCGTCCAGAATCGTAGAACCCTTCGGAACGGAAACGTCCATTCCGTTGATTTTAATATTGACCATATCCATTTCGGCAACACTCCTTTCTTATTGCTTTGAAATCGCGCCGAACTTACAGGTTGCCATGCAGGCGCCGCACTTGATGCACTTAGTCTGGTCGATGGTGTGGGGCTGCTTGACAGCACCGGAAATCGCGCCGACCGGACACTTTCTCGCGCAGGCGGTGCAGCCCTTGCACTTGTCGGGGTCGATGGTGTACTGGAGCAGGTTCTTACAGACACCTGCGGGACACTTCTTGTCAACCACATGGGCTACATATTCGTCGCGGAAATAGCGGAGTGTGGAGAGAATCGGGTTGGGAGCCGTCTGACCCAGACCGCAAAGGGAGTTGTTCTTGATGTAATAGCACAGCTCTTCGAGCTTGTCGAGGTCTTCCATGGTGCCGTTGCCGGAGGTGATCTTCTCAAGGATTTCGAGCAGTCTGCGGGTACCGATACGGCAGGGGGTACACTTGCCGCAGGACTCGTCAACCGTGAACTCGAGGAAGAACTTCGCGATATCGACCATACAGCTGTCTTCGTCCATGACGATCAGACCGCCGGAACCGACCATCGCGCCGATGGCAATCAGGTTATCGTAATCCAGCGGGACATCGAAATGCTCCGCCGGTACGCAGCCGCCGGAAGGACCACCCATCTGGGCCGCCTTGAACTTCTTGCCGTTGGGAATGCCGCCGCCGATTTCCTCGACGACTTCACGCAGCGTGGTACCCATGGGAATTTCGAGCAGACCGGTGTGCTTGATCTTGCCGCCGAGTGCGAAGACCTTCGTGCCCTTGGCCTTCTCGGTACCCATGTTGGCAAACCACTCGGCGCCGTTGAGAATGATGCGCGGAATGTTCGCGTAGGATTCGACGTTATTCAGAATGGTGGGCTTGCCGAACAGACCCTTGACCGCCGGGAACGGAGGACGGGGACGCGGCTC
>CAMHEZ010000055.1 GCA_946184295.1 uncultured Clostridia bacterium
GATTATAGTAAAGTTTCACCGTCGTGGTACATCGGAAGATATATTAGCGATGTCCAAAGCAATGCCAATAGCTCGGAAAAGATTTATCTCGAAGAAATCGTAAACGGTATGATGATTTATCAGGGAATCTATCAAACAAACA
Organism: uncultured Clostridia bacterium; assembly: GCA_946184295.1. GTDB lineage: Bacteria > Bacillota > Clostridia > Oscillospirales > Acutalibacteraceae > RUG762. The sequence continues at coordinate 143 of CAMHEZ010000055.1, forward strand.
ACTATCGGCAAAACAAAGACCAAAAATTCAAAGGAACCGTGTTCTTTTTGGATACAAAGCTCGTTCTCCGTATGCTTGGTTTCTCGTGGGACGCTCATGTTCAGGCAACTCATGAGCTGGTCGATCTGATAACCAAAAAATACGAGGGTAGAATTGGTGTATTTCCACAGACGGTTAGCGAAGTTCGTCACGCTTTAACGACGGCCGCTTATTGTTATAAAAACAACAAGCCAATTGTAGACGAGGAACTAAAAATGTATTCTGAATTACAGCCTCGCGGATTGGTGCTATTTGAAGAAGTTGCAATATCTGTCATAGATATTTTAGAGGAGGATTATAATGTAATTGTTTTCCCAAACATCAATTGGAATACCCCTGATGTTATTCGTCACTCAATCAACACTGACGAAGTTAAAGAATATATCCTGAATCAACACAACTGGCGCGTTGCTACCGTCGAAAATGACGTTCAGATTATTAACCAGATAAACATACTTCGCAAGGGTGATTATTCGGTCAGATATGGTGGGAAAGCAAAACGTCCAGTCTTTTTAACAACCAACACAGATTTGGTTTTTACATTCAAGGAATATGTTTCTGAAGCTTTGAATGCTGGTTCGTCTGTTAAATGGAATGCCCATGCGCTGCCTATCATAGCTGATAATATGGTTTTGTTCAGGCTGTGGGTGCCGCACGCAAGCCAATATTCTAACTTACCTGCGCTAACCCTTGCAAGATACGCATATGCGGCGCAAAACCCAACCACTCAGAGCTTTGAAAAAATGAGAGAACTTGCTTCGTTGTACAAAACACAACAAAAGGTTTATCTTATCGATCTCTCAGAAATGAGGAGGCGACAGCTCGAAGATATTTTGATTGTAAAATCTCAGGGAGACCTTGAACAAATTACGAGCGAAATGGTGGCTTCAAGCTATCAAGAAATGATGAAAATGGACAATGCGGATCTCAACGATAAAGTGAATGCGCTATCAGCTTCAAATCAGAGTAAGGCCATCATAATTGATAGCAAAAACAAGCAGATCGTCCGACTTGCCGCAAAGCCTTATGTCAATAAATTAGGGTTATGGAGAGGGGTAATATGGGTGGCAAGATTTTGGTGGGTTATTGCAGCAATAATTCTCGCCTTCGTGTCTGCGATGATTGAAAAAAGCGTTGACACTCATTTATCGTCCAAGTGGTTAATCGTTTTGCTCCCTCCGCTTATTGAAGGTGCTCTTTCTATTGCAGACAAGGTACTGGACAGAGAAGATCTTCACGCGTTTATAACGAAAATAGCCACAAAGATAGTTTGGGAGAAGTATGCTCAAAAAATAACGGTGAATATTTCTGAAGACGAAGCGGGTTACAAAGACCAGATCTTGCTGTATTGTTTTAAGAATATCCCCGTATTTTCAAAATATTTGCAAGAGGGTGAGATTCCCGGAGAGCAATAATTAAGTAACGTCAACTAAACAAAAAATGCGCTTTCTTTTAGAGGGTGCATTTTTTTGTCTTTATAGGAGGAATTATATGATCTACCTTGACAATGCAGCGACAACGCAGATAGACGAACGGGTTCTGGATGCCATGATGCCATATATGAAGCAGGAGTTTGGTAATCCGGGAACGATTTATTCATTGGGCAGACGAGCAGAGGAGGCTGTGGAGCAAGCCAGAGCTAACGTCGCTAAGTTTATCAAAGCAAAGCCGGAACAGATTGTGTTCACATCCGGCGGCACCGAATCGAACAATATGGCTTTCTTCTCGGTGCCCGAGTACCTACTAGAGCACGGTTTTAAACATATCATTACTAGCAAGACGGAGCATGATTCTGTGCTTAGGTCTGCGAAAAGAATGCAAGAACTATAACTTGATAAGCATTGCATAAGTCTTGATATTCCTTCACCGACAGTCCTTGCACATATTCTTCATCATTGAGCAGCTTATACAATCGCATTGCTTCTCCGATTTTTTCAGAATAGACAGAATAATAATGAGCTTTTTCTTTTAATGCGTTTTGATAGTCCGGCTCTAACGATTCAGCCATTGCCTGTGCTTTTTTCTGTTGAACGTACTCGGCAACCGTTTTTTTTTAGTTCCTTGTAGTTTATGACAAGATCGCCGGTCTTGTTCAGTTCCACATTAAAGCCCTTGTTATTAAGCTGCTGAACCACGCTTTGAAGTTCTTCTTTACTGCCAATCAGCTTACCGTTGTCGTCTACCAGCTCATCAAGTTCATTGCGCAAATGTTCCACCGTGACAATTTCGCTTAACGCATTGGAATAGCTATCAAGCCGTGATTCTTCTAAACTATCAAGAGAGGATGTGATTTCATCAAGCTTTTTTGATGTTTCCTCTGATTCTTTCATCACACCATTAAATTCTTTAAGCTCGCTCTTTGTACGGTGGATATCTTTGTAAAGCAAAGCACCTGCGGTGGTCACAGCTGCCAGACCCGCTACCACCAGACCGGCAGGCGTGACCACGCTGACCAGCGCGGAACCAAGACCGCCGATCACGGTGTTGGCGCTTTGAAAAGCCGTCACCGCTGTGCTTGCGGTCGTCATCAGCGAGCCGACGCCGGTCGTCAGCTTGCCGAGCATGCCCGCCGTCGGGCCAATGGCGGCCGCGACCAGACCGGCGTTGACGATCATGCGCTTGGTGCCGCCGTCCAGACCGTTGAATGTGTCCATGATGCCCTGCGCCTTGCCGATCAGGCCCTGCGCGGCCGGCATCAGCTCGGAGCCGACGGAGATAGCCAGTTCCTCCGTCTGGGATTTCAGAATCGTGAGCTGGCCTTTGAGATTGTCCTGCATGGTTCCGGCCATGCGCTCTGCCGTGCCGTCGCAGTCCGCAATGGCGGACGAGAGTTTTTCAATGTCCGCAGGAGCGGCATTCATCAACGCGAGGAAACCGGTCATGCCCTCTCTTCCCGCCAGCGTTTCGGCGTTGGCGGCCTTCTCGGACTCCGTCATCTGAGCGAACGCGCCCCGGCAGTCGGCCAGAATATCCGAGAGCTGCCGCATGGAGCCGTCCGCGTTGGTGGTTTCGATTGTTACCTTTCCCAGCTCTTTGCCGGTGAATTTGACCTCTCCGGCCAACGCATTCATGACGGCGCGTAAATAGGTACCGCCCTGAGAACCTTTAATGCCCGCATTGGCCATCAGGCCAATGGCTTCGGCTGTGTCCTCGGCGGAGAATCCCAGCGCACCGGCAATCGGCGCGGCGTATTTGAACGTCTCACCCATCATGGATACATTGGTGTTGGCATTGCTGGAAGCCGCCGCCAGAATGTCCGCGAAGTGGCCGGAATCCTTGGCCTTCAGACCGAACGCCGTCAGCGCGTCGGTCACAATGTCGGAAGTCGTGGCGAGATCTTCACCGGACGCTGCGGCGAGGTTCATAACGCCCTCGATGCCGTCCATCATCTCGCCGGTCTTCCAACCGGCCATTGCCATGTACTCAAAGGCCGACGCGGCCTCGGTCGCGGAGAATTTGGTCTTCGCGCCCATCTCCCGCGCCTTGTTCCGCAGATTGTCCAACTCGTTCCCGGCCGCGCCGGAGATCGCCGCGACCCTGCTCATGCCCTCGTCGAAATTGGCGGCCACACCCAGCGCGGCCAGACCCGCCCCGGCCAGCGGCAGCGTGACGCTCTTGGTCAGCGTGCCGCCGATGGTGGCAAGTCCGCCGCCCACGCCCTGAAATTTCTGCGCCGCCGTCAGGCTCTCGTCCTGAAAGGCCGCGAGCTGGGCGTTGGCGGACTTCATACCCGCCGTAAATTTATTGGTGTCCAGCGTCAGCGACGCCGCCACCGTTCCCGCGTTAATCATCTTCCGTCACCTCCGCGCCCAATCGTTTCATGAGTGCAACCGTCTCCCGGTTAACCGCCGTGCCGGTGTCCGTCCGAGGCTGTCCGCCGCCGTCCGGACTGTCCGGTCTGAAAAACGGCCGTTTACCTTCTTCCAACTTGCCGAGAACATACGCGCCCGCCTCGTCGAGGCAGTAGGCGGTATACGCGTCGGCAATGTGCAGCAGCTCTGACGGTCTATTCCGATATCTCCGCGCCGCGGACAACAGGCTCAGAAACGCCGGTGAGCCTACGAAATCGGTCGAGCGCCCGGGCGCCTCCCTGTACGAACTGCCAGATGTAAATGAGCTGTTCGTCGGTCAGTTCAATGCCCCGTTCCGCCAGCTCGTCAAAGGAAGGCGCAACCATCGCCGCCCGTGCGATTGCCAGCAGCACCTTGCCTTCTTCCTCCAGATTGCCTTTGCCGGAGTCGATATGCCCGTCCAGAAAGAGTTTTCGCGCCGTCATCATGAGCGGGTTGGGAATCGTGCCCGCCGCCGCCATGGCCAGCAGCGAGGGGCGCTTCAGCTCGCATTCAAACGTATCGCCGTCCCCCTGCCAGCCCGGCAGGGAAACAACCCGTGACGTCTTGATCGTGTCGATTGTCGCCATGTGTATCCGTCCTTTCCTAAGCTCTCACCTTGTACTTGAAGGCCGTGACGGCGTTGTTGTCGTCAACCGTCACCGTACTGCAGACGGCAAGCGTCCCCTTCTTTGCTTTTGTGGTGGAATCCTCCGTGAAGATATCACCCAGTTCCTGACCGGTGCCGAGCAGATGCTGCCCGTTGACCGTCAGCAGAATGGTGGATTTCTGCGCTTCATGTGTCACGGCGGCCAACTCTGAGGCATTGGATACCGCGACCGGCAGCGAAGGCAGATTGACAATTCTCATGGGCGACATGCCCTTGCCGGGCTTGCTCTTGACGGTGTAGGACGGCGCGAAAAACTCCCCGTCCTTGAAGCTGACCGAAGCGGGGGACCCGCAGCAGTTGGGAAACACAAAGGCGGTGTAGCTGAGTGTGTTGCCCGCGCAATCCTTCTCGGCCGTGTAGACGATCATCCAGAATTTCGTGCGGCTGACGACCTGACCGGCGACCGGTCCGTCGTACATGACAAATTCGTCGCTGTTGTTCTTGACGCTCGTGCCGCCGTCCACCAGCGCGAAGACGTCAGGCGTAAACAGCACGTCGCCCAGCGTGATATTGTAACCCTTGACGATGTCCTCGGTGACATTCTGTGCGAGAATCTGATTTTTGACGCGCAGCTCATTATCCGCACCGGCGGATACATTGGCCTCAGCGTTGGCCTCGCTGGCGGTTTCGATGGTAAAGACCTCCGAACCGCCCGACACGTTGGTGAGAATGTCCACTCTTTCAATATTGGCAAACGCCATAGGCAGCATCTGTGCCATGCTTCATCATTCCTTTCGATTGGTTGGTAAAAAAATCATAAAAGCCGCTTCTGGATCATGTATTCCACAGCGGCTTCGTGTGCCCGGAATTTTTCGTTAATGCCGTGTACGCCTTCGTTCCCGGTGGGGCGCAAAGCAGGCGCCAGCGGAGCGAGCGCCGCCCTGACCCTTCCGAGCAGCTCATCGAGCGCGGCGTAATGGTTCAGAGGCGCGTAGCAGTGCACCTCAATGAGCGCATATCCCAGCCGGTGGCTTTCGGCATAGGGATAGGTGCCGCTTTCCTGCACCACCGCATACGGCGCGGTGCAGACGTCGATTTTCTGCCCCGGGTCATACACCGCGACGCCTGCCGCCGCCAGCGCCGTCCTGATATCCTTGTAAACCAAAACAACACCCCCGGAAATAAATAATAAATAATAACGAATAATGAATAACGAATAATGGTGGAGCGCTTCGCGCTGAATATATATTTTCAAGCCCGCAGGGCTTCCTTCGTTATTCACTATTCACCATTCACTATTCATTCTTCACTTAGCGAAGCGCATTGAGCATCGCCGCCCAGCCCTTAATGGTCTCAGCCGTCAGCGCGTTGACGGCAGGCCAGAGCACCGCCAGACTGCCAGCGTAAGGAAACTGGCGGTATTCCAGCCAGGGGGAATACGGCATGTTGCCGGTGACGCCTACTACATATTTGTCTCCGTAGCCAACACGTGTGGGATTGTCCACGAAGGAAATTTCATACAAGTTGCCGTATTCGTTTTTCTTGTCCGTTTTGCGTAATTTAATCTTGGCATTGACATAGCCCCAGCCGGAGATCCCCTTGATGGTGTTTCTCGCGTTGTGGGTACGATCGGTCCAGGGCCGGTGAGCCTTGGCCCAAGCTTCCATTTTCAGCGACGCGGTCTGCCCGTACAGCGCAATGCCCCGCCGGACCTTTTGGTTGGCGATTTCCAAACCCCTCACCGCGTTGCTGATGTCAACCTGAAATTCCATACGGCCACACCTCCAGATCGGCTTTCCAAAACGCGCCGTGCAGGTCTGTCAAAGCGGTAATCCGGTACAAAGCGCCGTCAATGTCAATGAGATCTGTCGCCTTGCACCCGAGACGGCCCCGGCGGTCGGGGAAGGCGTACAGGTGATACCCGTATGACTGATTACCGGCGATCTGCCCCGCAATTTGCAGCGTCTCCCCGCCGTGCCGCATGGACTTGTCCCGCCAGAAATACCCCTTGACTGCGCTGTAAAGTACGGGCTTTTCCGCGCCGTCGGGATAATCGTACACGTTGTAATCGGCCAGCAGCCCACGGCGGCACAGCTCGCACCGTACCCGCCGCAGATTCCGTTCCATATTCGTATCCATAAAGCTGCCCTCCGCAACAATTACGCATTCCGCATTCCGCATTCCGCATTGAAAATTTCGTCCGCGCGGGTCAGGGAGCGGGAACCGGACGGACGGTAGAAGGCCGCCAGCCGCAGCCAGTAGGTCCGTCTGCCCGGCAGCTCCAGACCGTCCGGCAGCGTGAGGCCGTCGTCCTCCGCCTTCATCAGCAGGCCCTCGTAAGTGGCGGCCCGCACGTCGCCGCCGTGTTTGGCCAGCAGCGCCAGCAGCTCGGCCTCGGTGAAGGCGCCGCAGCCGCATTCCAGGCAATCGCCGCCGTCGGTTTCCCGCAGATTAAAGCGCAGCTCCGACAGACGGCGGCTGTAATCATTCCCGTCCGCCATGGCTTATTCTCCCGCGGTCAGTCGCGCGATCAGACCAGCTCTGTCGCCGCGCCGGATGCCATCGAGAGGCACACCGAGCGCCTGAGCCAGCGTCACCAGTTCCTCAAGGGACATACCCGCCAGCTCGTTTGCGGCGGGCCTGACAGGCGGCGCCGCTTCTGCCGGTACGTCCGGTGCCTGTTCACCGTAAGCCATGCCACTCGGCGCGGTGGCAAATCCCTTGGCGCACAGAAATCCAGCCGTAAAATCGTCCTCACATACACCCACACCGTCACAGAAATCCACGCCGCAGCATGTGCCCGTAAATGTCGGTTCAGGCGCATACAAAATCCGTTTCATAACCGTATCCGTCCTTTCTGTTTTTCATGGCCAGCGGTCGGCTTTAACTATTCACTAACCACTAACCGCTAATCACTAACTGCTAGCTGATCTTGATGTTTTTGACAAGGAAATGCTTCCAGGCGGGGCCGTGATCCAGACCGATCTGACCGAAGATCTGATACTCTTCGGCGGCGCCGTTCTTGGCGAGCGGTTCGAGGAAGAAATTGCCCTTGCCGGGCACGTCCTGCTCCACAGGGCGCACGCAGGAGATGTCCACGCCCAGCAGGGCGTTGTTGGGCATGAAACGGTTGAGCGCGACATGCAGCACACCGAAATCCGTCTCGATGGTCTCGAGATTGAAGCCGCCCGCCGTGCGGGTTTCGGGCAGTCTTACGCCGGTCTGACCGTTGTAGATGACGGAGAGCATCTGCTTGACGGTCGAATTGCAGAACAGCACCATGTCGGTGAAGTCCGCGCCCGCGTCATAGGCAGCCTTGTAAGCCGCGTTGAGATTGGTCTGGGTCAGGGCGGACGAGCTGGAAAGGTTGGTCGCCGCGCTGTCGGTGAGCGCGATCAGGCCGCGCGTCTTGTTGGCCACGCCGGAACCGGTCGCGAGCTGATAGGTGCCGTTGAGGAAGGTGTACTCCACGTCGCGGGCGATCTTCTCCATGGCGCGTCTGGTCTGGAAGTCCAGCTCATCCGGCACGCTGTTCTGGGCGCCGGCGGTGTTGATACCGGTGAGCCTGCCCGCGTTGGACTGTGCCATGTAAGAGACGCTGACCTTTTCCTGGAAGATCTGAGTCACGTTGAAATTCTGGCTGCGGACGTAGCTCACCGCCATCGGTGCGGTCAGAGAGGCCGTCTCGGTGATAGCGGGCTGAGCCGCCGTCTCATGCGAATACTCCACGCTCACGGGGAACTGGAAATTATCGGTCTTCACGGCCTTGCTCTGAATCAGGTTGAGCAGGGGCGTGAGGGTGGGGGAAGCCGAATAAAGCTGTCCCGCGTAATTGGGAAGGTTAAAGGTAGTGCCGTTGCCGTTCACATTTGCCATAGTTACAATTCATCCTTTCAGATATAGTGGTTAGTGTTGAGTGGTCAGTGGATAGTAAGTGAAAAAGTGAAAAACAATCTAATCACTAATCACTAATCACTGACCACTCGTTCAGCGAAGCTGAATGCCTTTTGCCGCCGCCTCACGAATGATACTGACGGCGAGGGTCTGATTGCCGGACTTCCGCGCCTCGCTGAGCCGGGCGGCGTAATCGCTCTGTTCGCCGCCGGTGCCGCGGGGGAAGTTGCCGGCGCTGCCGGTGCCGGACGGTGTGGGAGGCTGCTGCTGTGCCACCAGCCACGGTTTCGCCGCCGCCAGCGCGTCAAGCGCTTCCTGCACGCCGGTGACGCTGCCGTCCTCGCCGACGGCCACACCGGATTTGTCCATCAGCGCAAAGGCCGCGTCGATGTCCACCAGATGCAGCGCCGCGCCGACCGTGCGCACCTCGGCAGCGATCAGGCGTTCGTTGGCCGCCTGCATCTGCGCGTCAATGCGCGCCTGCACATCGGCGGGAATGGTCTTTGCCTGCTGTGCCTTGTAATCGGCCACCAGCCTCGTGAGCTCATCGACGCTGATACCCGACTGTTCGGCATACGACTTGATGACCGAGCGTTCCGCGCGCTGCTGTCTGGCGCTCAGCGCCTCAGCCAGCGCCTCCACATCGACCGCCGGAACCGGGGCGCTCTGCGGTGCGGGGGTCTGGGTCTGCTGTGTGTTCTGCTGATTGTTTTCCATAGTTTCCATCAATGAAAAACTCCTTTCCGTTTTCAGCCCGTCGGCTGTCCGTTTGCAAGAAACGTGTCGAAATAAAAAACCGCCGCAGTTTTACGTCGTAAGCGTGTCGGACGAGTACAAGAAAAAACTTGACAATGCGTTGAAATTGTAGTACAATGCGTGCGAGAGGAGTGTGAATCATGGCACAAACAAATTTCAGTATTCGTATGGACGAAGACTTAAAAAAGGATTTCAGTTTGCTTTGTGACAGCATCGGCATGACGATGACAACAGCCTTCTGCATTTTTGCCAAAAAAGCGGTATCCGAACAGCGCATACCGTTTGACGTCACGGCCAACAATGACTTGTTTTACAGCCAATCCAATATGCGCCATTTAGATCGCGTTATCGAACGCATCGAAAATGGCACGGCCAATCTGGCGGAGCATGATTTGATTGAGGTGTCGGACGAGTGAGATTATTGTGGGACGAAAGCGCATGGGAGGATTATCTCTACTGGCAAACGCAGGATAAGAAAACGCTCAAGCGCATCAACCAACTGATACGGGACGCACAGAGAAGTCCTTTTACCGGTATAGGCAAGCCCGAACCGCTGAAAAATCACGATGGATATTGGAGCCGCCGGATTGATGAAACGAACCGTCTTGTCTATAAGCAGGAAGGCGATAGCCTTATCATTGCCGCATGCAGAGGCCATTACGACGATTGACAAAGAAAAAGCACTTGAAAAGGCAACGCCCGAAATCAAGTGCTTTTTTAATTGCAAAAAAACGCACCGTGACGCGTTTTAAACACGTCATGAAGCGTTTCAAATATGTCAATGCCTCTGTTTTGCCTCTGTTTTGCCACTAAATTTCCATGCCGCAAAAGAACCTTGACAGATTCTTGTTGGATTTTAACTTGCACGAAACATCCAACAAGCCGGACAAATGCCCGATTTGCGCGGTTTGTCAACTTGCGGGTAACTTGCAGCTTGGTTGATTTTTCAAAATCCCCCAAAATCTGACAAGGTAGGTTTGTTCACACATTGCGCTATGTAGGGGACGGCCTCCGGACGTCCCGCTTTTTCGGTTGGGAGTCGGTTTACAGTCTGTGGACAGATGCAATCTGTTTCTGCACCGTTACCGTCACCGCATTTTCCACTTCAAACTCATCTTTCAACACATTCTCGACAACCGTGTTGAGTTCCCCGCTTCTCATAGCTTTATCGAGCTTTTCAAACGGTAGTAAATCAGAACGACCTTCTTCGTAATCAAAGTCGATAATAACCTTTGCAATGTAAGTGCCTTTTACTCTTGCCATCTCATCCACCTCCATTCACGCAAAATAAAAACCGCCCTGATTACTCAAAGCGGCTTCGTTATTCGGTTGTGTCAGTACCACATCACTACTCGTTCGGAAGGCAAAGATTCTCTTTTACCTGATTGAAGCTCCTCTAAGGTTTTGATTAAACCATTAGCTGCCATCCTTGCATAATGTGAGCCATATTCTTCAACGATTTCAGCTTGATAATCACGAGTGCTGGTATCCAAGACTATTCTCGCTTTAGCATCACTACTCTCAGGAATGTAATATGCTTCAATTT
>CAMHEZ010000056.1 GCA_946184295.1 uncultured Clostridia bacterium
GCTTATCAAACATATTTTTCACCAATGTCCTTTACATAAAATACAGAAATCCATTTCTTAACGCAAGCGGCGGCAGCTACTGTTCGTCCTCACGAATGATCTTTTTGATATTCTTTTCAATTTTGCCGCGCGGCGCCATGACCTCGTGCCCGCAGCCGCGGCACTTGATTTTAAAGTCCATGCCCACGCGCAGCACATCGAACTGCTTGGCGCCGCAGGGGTGCGGCTTCTTCATCTCCAGCAGATCGCCCACTCTCACGTCCACACACATCATCTCCTGTCCACCATTTTTTGTCTGTCATTCTATATTATACATGAATCCCCCATGGAATGCAATGCAAAAAACGCCAATCATTTTGCCATTCCCGCGTAAGATGTGGTAAATATTTCGGATTGCTCCCCACACAATCAAATCCGCCGCGACAGCACGCATGTTCACCATGCGCCCCAATCGCGGCGGATTTTTATTATTTTCTATGTTGCAATTTTTCTGCAATACGAGGTTCAAAAACAAACCGTCGGCTTACTTGCTCTTTTTGCTCTGGTTGAATTCCTCGATGACCTTGCTGAGATTGGCATATGTCATCTTGCCGTCGCTGCGGTCGCCGGCAACGCAGAGACCCACCTGCTCCAGACCGCCGGCGTGGTTATCCTTGACGACGAAACTGACATGGAACGTCTTAGTGTCTCCCTTGTCGAGCTTGATGGAGTAGGGCTGTCCTGTGACGGCGTATTCGTTTTCCCTGATATAAACCTCCGGGCCAAAGTTATTGTACGGCTGCTTGCTGTTGTAAAGTTCCAGATAGAACAGGTTTTCAAAATAGCCTGTATCTGCCCAATCGAAGGTACTCAGCGATTCCGTAAAGTTGGCGTCAATATTGTTCAGTTCTATCGCGTATTCCAGCAGATAGCAGTCTTTGGTGAGCTGACCTGTCTTTTCATCGTATCCAAACTCTACATTGATATCCTGAGGAACCAGCTCCCTGGCGCCTGTGGCATAGAGGTTATCATAGACCGTGACACCCTTGACGCGGTATTGAAAACGGCCGTAATCGGTTTCAAACTGATACCGCACTTCTTTCCATTCATCGGAGAACGTCGCGGGCGAAGTGGCAGGCAAAATCCGGAATCCGTCTGTATTCTCATACGCCTTTTCCTTGGACTTGTCGGCGGCCACCTTGCCGGGCTTCATCTCGTAACCGTAAATCTTGATGGAACGGATATTCTGGATATCCACCGGCGTATCGAAATAACAGTGGAAGTGATCGAACATCGAATAATCCTTGCCAAAATAATCCCCCAGCATGGAAATGCCATTCTTCTCGGTGTAGGAAGTACCGTCTTTCATCGTGACCTCAATTTCCGGCACGTCGATGGCCTTGAGGCTGGTATCCAGCACCTTGCCGGTGCCCGCCGCGCCCGAAAAATTCATATACCACGGGGTGATGACCATGTCGGCAATATCCTCATCAGCCGCCTGCGTGAAGCCATAAACCTCCTCCGGCAGCGTGTAGCAGTTGGGCTTCGACACTTTTTCCATGTCGAAGGCAACCTCCATGCGGCAGTTGTAAGGCTCGGCCAAGTCACGCCCGGGGAAATGATCCATGTCGCTGTAACGCAGGATAAACTGCTTACCGTTGGTAAAGAACGAATCCACGCTGCTGCTGAGATGATCGCCGCCGCCGTACACCCGCAGCCACGTCATGCTGTGCGTGTCGTGTTCCAGCAATCGGCGGAATGAGGACAGCCGCTCGGAAACGCCGCCGATGTCTTTATTGGGGTCGGCCTCGGACTCCTTGACATTGATGAGCTGGTCATAGGCCCAGCAGGGCGCGTCGGTGTAACCGCCGTACTCGTCGACACGGAACATCTCATCGGTCAGCACCAGTACCGACGGGTCAAATTCCACCTTTTCAATCACATAGAGCGCGTTGCCGTCGCACATGGCCTGCGTCACCGTCACGGTGACCCCTTTGTCGCTGGCGCTTTTGTTGACGTCAAACAACTGATCTTCATAATGGCTCTCGGAGAGCGAATGAAAATACTGCCCGAAGGTCTTATTCCACGCACCTGCCGCCGCCATCGAACCCACTCCCACACTGCACGCCAGCACCACGGCGGCTACCGCGACTGCGGGCTTTTTGAAATTCATTTTGTTCCTCATTGAAATCCCCTTTTTCACGCTGTATTCTTTCACTGTCTCCGCTTGTGTCGACACACCGACTCTTCGGAGCGTTTTTTCAAGAATGCGCCGTTTTGTCTCCTTGTCCAATTCCAGATCTCCCGTCACTTCCCTCACGGCGTCATACGACAGCCCGCAAAGCTGCTTTTCCGGCTCGAAATGCTGTTTCATGTATCCATACCTCCTTGACTGATCATCAACTCTCTCACCTTTTCCACCGCCCGCGACAATCGCTTTCGGACGGCCGCGTCACTCATGTGCATTGCCCGCGCAATCTCGGCGGATTTCTGATTGTAGTAATACCGCCGCACCAGCATATCCCTGTCGGTCTGTCCCAGCTGTTTGAGCGCGTCCACAAGCGCCTGCTGTTCCAGACTGCGTTCCACATCAGCCTGCATGTCGCGGACGTCGGCAATCGCGGCGGCCTGTTCGTCCGTCATCTCCACCGTTTTGACCCGCGCGGTATGTCTGCGGTATTCGTCAATGCTCATGCGCTTGGTCAGCGTGGAAAGGTAGCCCTTCAGGCTCCCACGCGCGAGATTGATCTCCGACCGGTTTTCATACACGCGGCTGAACACAAAACTGACAAACTCCTCGATATCGTCGGCGGCAAGAATATTTCTCAATTTGCTATACACAATGGTATAGACAAAGGGCGAATAGACCTCGATCATCTCCCGAAGACCCTCCGACGGGTCGTCCTCCAGCAAATCGAGCATTTCCCTGTCGGTCACAAGCTTCACCTCACTGTTTGTTATTTGAATGAACCGGTTCATTTGGTAAGGTTGCCCCTTACATCTACTACATTCGGACGATTTTGAAAACTGTGACGGAAATTATAGCACGTTATATAAAAAATGCCCTGCTTCATGGATTGGAAGCAGGGCACTGTGATATGATTCAGTTTTATGTGCGAACCGTCAGAGCGGCATATTCCTTCACATCGTCCAACGGAAGGTTGGTGTATTCCGCTATTTCCTCCAACGTCAGTTTTCCGCCCATTATCATGCGAAGGGCACTTTTGATGGACAGCTCCCGCGCCTTTGCCTCAACAGCCTTTTCCTTTGCCTCAACGGCCTCCGCCTTTGCTTCCGCAAGTTCTTGCCTCATCGTGGCTCTTTCTTCTGCCATCATTTCATTCAAAAATTCTTCCATGATTTCGCTCATTTGTGAGACCCCCTTTGTGTCTTCTTTCAGCAACCGTGTCCTCTTATATTATATTAAAAAGCTAGCGTGTTTGCAACTGATTTACCCATAATTCCCAAAAATAAAAAAATCCGCCGGTCACAGCCCCTTTGCAAGAGCCGCGACCGGCGGATTGGATATTCAGCGGTAAATCAAGCCAAAGTAAAATTACTTAACCTCAACGGTTGCGCCAACTTCCTTGAGCTTTGCCTCGATAGCCTCGGCATCGTCCTTGGAAATAGCTTCCTTGAGGGGAGCGGGAGCGCCGTCAACCAGAGCCTTTGCTTCCTTCAGGCCGAGACCGGTGATCTCACGGACAACCTTGATGACCTTGATCTTCTCAGCGCCGGCATCCTTGAGGATAACGTCGAACTCGGTCTTCTCTTCAGCAGCAGCAGCGCCACCGGCAACAGGAGCAGCAACAGCAACAGCGGCAGCGGCGGAAACGCCAAATTCCTCTTCGATAGCCTTGACAAGCTCGGAGAGCTCGAGAACGGTCATGGCCTTAACTTCTTCGATAATGTTTGCGATCTTCTCAGACATGGTAGTTTACCTCCATAATGTAAAATCAAAATAAAGCACAGAAATTACTCTGCGGCGGGAGCCTCCTCGGCGCCCTCGGACTGCTTGTCTGCAATGGCCTTGATGGCAATCGCGAGACCCTGGATCGTGGCATTGAGGCCGAATGCGAGCTGCGTGAGAAGGGTTTCCTTGGAAGGAGTCTTCGCGAGAACCTTCACTTCGTCAGCATTCATAGCCTTGCCGTCAATGAAGCCTGCCTTGATAGCAAAGCCCGTCTTGCTGCCCTCAGCGTACTCGTTGAGAATCTTGGCGGCAGCGATGTAATCGCTGTCACAGGTAGCAATGGCGGTAGTGCCGTTGAGCACTGCGTCATCAATCTCAACACCTGCATCGGCAGCGGCGCGCTTAATGAGGGTGTTCTTGGCTACGGTGTAGACAACGCCAGCCTCACGGAGCTGCTTGCGGAGCTTGGTATCGTCGGCAACAGAAATACCGGTGTAGTTGACGATAACACCCGCGACAGAAGACTTCATTCTGTCGGAGAGGTCGGCAACCAGCGCCTGCTTCTGCTCCAATACTGCTTTACTCGGCATGATAGTTTCACCTCTGAAATTAAAATCACAGGAAACAAAAATGTCCGTCCTCAGTCACACCGAGGACGGACAGAGATTTTTTTACAAACACGAACAAAGTCTGCCCCATGGCAGCCCATATTCCCTTGACAAAAAGCTCTGTTTCCCTCGGCAGGCGGTTTGCCATGATGACAAACACATTGAACATTCAAGAACCTGCTGTCTTTGGTAGCGGCATTCGATCAAGTCAATGAGAGAACGCCTGTTACACAGCTTTTTTAGTTTACCACATTTGAGTGGATTTGTCAAGTGTTTTTTCAATTATTTTTTACAGCAGCCTATCCAGACTCAGCATGATGGACGTCACCACATCGTTCTCGCCGTCCATGTAAAAAATCATTGAGTAATATTCCCCCGCATACACCGTCTCATCCTCGTTCCACGTCAGCGGGTCGGCATAGTAATATTCGATCATGTAAGTGTTATCATACCCATCATTGGTATCCCAACGGTGAATATAGGCATATTCCAGCTTGCCCTTGGGCTTGAGGTCAAGAATATCGTTGCTGTTAAAATCACCGTAAAGATACTGACCGTAATCCGAATCACTGTTGTCAAAGCGCAGTTTCGGCGCGTTAGGATCCATCACAAACGATTTCACCACTTCATCGGCGGTACAACCCGTGTGCAGGCCGTTGGCAAAAATATCAGCGGGGTCTTCGCTCCAGATCGTGCCAAGCGTGAAATGTTCAAGGTCACCGTTCTCCGCGTCAAAAAATGTCAAGTGCAGACCGCCGTATTCCATCTCGGTATAGGGGCCGTAGATAAACTGATCCTCCGTAAAGGTGTTCTCGCTGTCGGGCTGACCGAGGATTTCCTTGACCTCGCCGGGCGTCATGCCCAGCGCCACCTTGCCGTTCACCGTGATGTCGCCCTTGCCAAAGCGATGCACCGCCGTCATATCACTCCCCGACAGCAGGTCAGTCAGCGATACAAGATCGGACGGCGACACGCCGTCCAGACCGTCACAGCCGCACAGCACGACCGCTGTCAACATGGCAAATGCCAGCAATACACAGATTTTCTTTTTCATTTCCATATACCTCCCGGATATTTTATCGGAACACCTCACCGTTTTCAGTGAGCAGCTTCTCCCGCACAACATCGCAAAGCGTGAAGACCGCGCCATGAGTATTCTCAAACCCTTTCAATACAATATTGGGGTTGATGTTGAGCGCGTTGCCCGCGGGCAGGCGGATTTCCAGAACCGCGCCGTCGCCCTCGGCACAGACGGAAAACGCCATAATATGCGGCTTGATATCAATATCAACAAGCTGCTTCTTCTTGTTTTTCTTCTGAACGATAATTTCCGCTTGTGACAGGTAATCTTCCAGGGCGGCGCTCAATTCGTCTCCGCTCATACCCGTCATCGCCAATTTGATACGATAGACCGCGGACTGAATCGCCGTGGCTTTTTCGCGCACATAATTGACTTCCGTCACCTCGATACCCTCGCACAGCGCAGCGTTGAGGCGGGTTTTGATTTCGTCGAAACCCATGCTGTCGGTCAGTCGTACGTCCATGCTTTCGCACAGTCCCGCTGTGCCCAGCGACAGCGGCAGGGCGAAGGTCATAAACGGATGAGGATTAAAGCCCTCCGTGTACCAGATCGGCACCCCCGCGCGGCGAATGGTACGGGTCATGCAGCGCATTAAATCCAGATGGGACATATATTTGGACGGGCCTTGCTTGACGAAATAAATCCGAATCGGCAGGCAGAGCGTCCCCTGAATGTCAACGACATTCTTCATGCTTGGTTTTAAAGACACTGCACACACCTCCCGTCAATTTGTTGGCACCGCAGCCCGCACATTGCTGCCGGCAATGCGGCGTGGTCTGCGCCGCGAGCGCCTTTTTGTGCTCGCGTATCAGAAACTCCTTGGTGATGCCGTAGTCGAGATGGTCCCACGGCAGAATCTCGTCATAATCCCGGCGGCGGTTGGCGTAGAATGCCGGGTCAACGCCGCATTCCGCAAAGGCCTCCAGCCAGCGCGGCAGGGAAAAATATTCGTCCCAGCCGTCGAAGCGGCAGCCCTTCTCAAACGCCTTGAGCAGCACTTTCATGAGCCTGCGGTCACCGCGTGCAAAGACTGCTTCCAAAAAGCTGGTATCCGCGTCGTGCCAATTCAGCGTGATTTTACGGCTCTTGACACTGTCGCGCAGATGCTGCTGCTTTTGGTGAATGGTGGGGATATCGTCCTGCGGCTCCCACTGGAAGGGGGTGAAGGGCTTGGGCACAAACGTGGACGCGCTGGACGTGACATTTACGCCCTTGCCCTTGGGCTTGTTCGGGTTGCGGTAGAACTCGTCCACCACCTTTTGCGACAGCACGCCGATGCCCTCTACGTCTTCCAATGTCTCGGTGGGCAGACCCAGCATAAAATACAGCTTGACATTCGTCCAGCCCCCGTTGAAGGCCGTGCGGCAGGTGCTCAGCACTTCTTCCTCGGTCACATTCTTGTTGATGGTGTCGCGCAGACGCTGGGTGCCTGCTTCGGGGGCAAAGGTCAGACCGCCGCGCCGTACCTTCTTCAATTTCTCAGTCAGCTCGTCGCTGAATCCGTCGATACGCAGGGACGGCAGAGAGACACTCACCTTGCTTTGCTCGGTCCAGTTCAGCATATTGTCGAGCAGCTCGGGCAGCTCGGTGTAATCGCTCGAACTGAGTGAGGAAAGCGAAATCTCATCATACCCCGTAGTGTCGCAAAGACTGCGGCTCTGACTGTCCACCGTGCGGAAATCCTTCTCGCGGTTGGGGCGGTAGATATAGCCCGCCTGACAGAAGCGGCAGCCGCGGATACAGCCGCGGAAAATCTCTGTCACGGCGCGGTCGTGGACGATCTCGATGATCGGCACCACAAAATTTTCGGGGTAATAGACGCTGCTCATGTCCTGAATAATGCGCTTCTGTATGGTCGCGGGCGCACCGTCACGCGGCGTGAAGGCCGCGATCGTGCCGTCCTCCTTGTAGCTCACGTCATACAGGGACGGGATATACAAGCCCGGAATCTCGGCGGCGGCACGCAGGAATTTCTTCCGATCGAAGCCGTTTTTCTTATGCTCGCGATAGAGATCGAACATCTCGATGCTGACCTCTTCCCCCTCGCCCAGCGACACGATATCCGCCAGCTCCGCAAGCGGTTCGGGATTGCAGACGCAGGGTCCGCCGATCACTACCAGCGGGTCGTCATTGGCACGCTCCGCCGCCAGAATGGGTATCCCTGCCAGATGCAGCATGGTCAGCACATTGGAATAGCTTAATTCGTATTGCAGCGTGAACCCTACAAAGTCAAACTCCTTCACGCTGTCGCCGCTTTCCAAGCCGTAGAGCGGGATGCCGTGTTCCCGCATTTGCGTCTCCATATCCGGCCACGGCGCAAACACTCTTTCGCACCACACGTCCGGAATTTTGTTATAGAGTCCGTACAGGATTTTCATGCCGAGATGGGACATACCGATTTCGTACACGTCAGGGAAACAGAAGGCGAAGCGGATATTCACGTCCGCCTTGTCCTTGACCACACTGTTCGGCTCGCCGCCGACGTATCGCCCCGGCTTCTCCACATCGAGCAGGAAGGGTTCAATATCATTTCTAACCAAGGTCATTCCTCTTTTCAAAACAAATCGCTGTGCGTGCCTGTACGTGATAGGAATAAAATTAACTCATTTTCGTCAGTCTTATATACTAACAACCAGTTCGGTTCAATATGACATTCTCTGAATCCGCTATAATTCCCTGCTAAAGCATGGTCGTGATATTTTTCTTCGAGCGTCTCACGATTTGCAAGTTTCTCCACTATTGAATCAAGAAGGTTCAAATCATAACCTCTTTTAGCGGCTAGCTTCAGATCCTTTTTGAATCTATTGGAAAGAACAATCTCAAGCATCTTCCAATACCTCTCTCATCGCATCTTTGAATGAAGCATACCGTTTGTACTTTTCCGGGTGCCGCTGCATTTCAAAGTATTCGTCCATAGCCGCTATTGTTTCATCGTTAGGTGTTCGTCTTGAAATCTCAAACGGAATGGCTTTTTCATAAATCGCCTGACGCAGAAAAATATTGATTGCTGTGGACAAATCCATACCGAAATCGGCAAAAAGTTCCTGCGCCTTCGCTTTTACTTCGGGGTCAATGCTGATATTGGCGGTTGTTTTTGCCATGATGGGTACCTCCTTATATTTGATGGTATTGTTATTATACCCTTTTGCAATGTTTTTGTCAATATAGATTGCACATAGTATCACCATTTAATGTTGATATCGCTACGCAACAAAAAGAGGGCACGCCGTTTTTTACGGCATACCCTCTTGAGATTTGTGAAATTGCGCTGTCGCTGATGATTTACACCGCCGCCATATCCTGCTGCTTGCCTTTGCGGAATGTCATCGCAAAAATACCGAACGCACCGACGGCACACGCGATTGCAGCGAGTACGTAGGGCATAGCCTCGTCACCGGTCTTGGGAATCTCAGGCGGTGACGGGGGTGGAGGCGTGGGTGTGGGTGTGCTTGGTGTAACAGGGGTATCCGGAGTGACAGGATGAGACATTGATCCGTCATCGGAAGTGGCACTTGCAACAAATACCCAGTCAATCATGCCGGCAATACCGCCGTTGGCTCCGGTCACATTTTCAATAGTCTCCTCCTCACCGGCACTGCCGACCACGGACGTGAGAATATTGCCTGTGATCTCATCACCCGGTATGACAAGGGAAAATCTGAGCCGTCCTTTTTCTCCGGGCGAAAACTTGCCCAAAGAAATTGCCTTTTCACCCAGCATTGTCTTACCGCCAGACGGTTCTCCGCTCATCTTACCTTCATACAGCGTGGTGTAGGCGCTGTCAGCGGTCGGCGCGGTGGCCCCGTTATACTTGGCATAATCCACCTTGAGCGTGATCTGTTTCACCAGCGCCTCCGATGCCTTCTGCAATCGCTTCACCTTCATAGCGGTTATACTATCGCTCGCCTTAAAGAAAAGCTTGGAGGGAGCCTCTGAAAACTGGGTAAACAAAAGAAAAAAGCCGCCTGAAATGGCGACTTCCAGAAAAGGAGCAAGATATGTGAAAATATGGTGTTGTTTGCGCGAATATAAAGGGGTATTTTCGCTCATTTTCGTCAAATGGGCGCAGTTATCCCGTCAGATGATTTAGGTCGTTTTAAAAATTCATATCTAAAAAAGTTGTAGACGAGATTTGTCATTCCAACATAAAACCATGCTCGTGTAATTCCGATAGAGCGAATAGTTATACCGTTCATTGAATTTGTCATGAATCCGAAGATATGTTCAATGCGGCATCTTACTTTTGATTTCTTACGATTCGATTCTTTTTGATCCTCAGTAAGGGGATGATTTCTTGTTCCCTTTTCGCATATTTGGTTCTCGCAACCCTCCGGTAAGTTCCGAGCGATGTCCTCGCCTGAATAAGCGCTGTCAGCATAAAAGACTTCGTCATTTTCATCAAGCAAATCTGTACAACGCTGGCTGTCATGCAGCGCTGCATCGGTTACTCCATAATTGGTGATAAGTTTGCTTTCCGCATCACATTTCACATGATCCTTGTATCCGTAATGTGTTTCTATACCTTTTTTCGCCCATCTTGCGTCGGTATCTTTCTGGCGGAGTTTAGGCTTATTTTCGGGCTTTTTCCATTCTTCCGGAACTTCTCCGCTTTTGATTTTCTTGTTCTCATCACGGCTGTTGCGTTGTCTTGGCGCATCTACAAATGTTGCGTCTATAATAGTTCCTTTGTGGGTTATTAAGCCCTCTGATTCAAGCATAGCATCAAACATACAGAATAGTTCTTCCACTACTTCTGCTTCTGCAAGTCTGTTTTCAAAATCCCAAAGGGTGCGTGAATCAAGTACTTTATCACTCAGACTTAACCCCAAAAAACGCATGAAGCTCAGCCTGTCGTTGATCTGATATTCCACCTGATCATAGGATAAATTATATATTCGGCGTAGAACCGATGCCTTGAATTTTATGATCACATCGATTGGTGGGCGTCCTCCCTTTGTGTAGTCCTCCTTCTGACACACCGCGGTGAGCTTTTCCCTGAACATTTCCCAATCTATTGCCCCATTTAATTTTTCAAGCGGATCTCCCATTTGCGTTAATTTTTCATATCTGTTCTCTGTATCAAAGAACCCTATTTGTGTGTATTTCATGCTTCTATTATACCATGCTTTTGCCCG
>CAMHEZ010000057.1 GCA_946184295.1 uncultured Clostridia bacterium
CTGATCTCTTTGTGAAAATCCTCTTTAATCTTCAAAAGTAAATGCTTTTGCCCTGCAATTTTTTATGGGAGGCCGGGACATACGCTTTTTGCAGGATTGCCAGACGTTCCTTTCATTTTATTACAATGAGTAATGAGTCTATCTCAATTTGTTGGCAAAATCTGACTTCTCCACACTTTCCACTGAGTTTTCCACAGCGTTATTCTCCGGAAAGGGGCGTTTTCAAGGGTATTCACCGCGTTTTCCACAATTTTCAAAAATGAACAGGTGAAAAGCGGTGGATTGCGGCAGTTATGCCAAATATTACAAATGGTGAAACGGCACGTTTTGCAGTTGTTTTTCGACTGAAAAATACGGGCTGCGACATGAATTTTTGAGGAATATTGACAGAAACAGATTACCTGTTTGTGACGTGCAAAGCGCATAATTTCACTGAAAAACGGAAATACTGTCAATGAAAATGCAGGACAGCGGGAGATGAATTTGCCATGATGCCGAATCAGAATTTGATTGTACGATGCCTGATTTATTTTTTCACGGCAATCATGTGTGCGGCAGTCAATCTTGTCATGCCCCACACGGTTCACGCGGCGGGGTATGTGGAGCAGCGCGTGACTGTCACGGCGGACCGTGCGCCGCTGCGTATCGGCGGCGGAAAAAGCTTTGTTGCTGTCGGCGAGGCCGTCAAAGGGCAGCGTTACGAGGTGCAGGGGCATTATGTGGACGCGGCGGGACAGGTCTGGTTATGCGTGGCATCCGGCGGGCGGGAATTGTGGCTGTGCAAATCAGACGGTCGCATCGAAAATACGCTGGGCGAGATTCCCGTTAAGCCGTTCAGCAGCAAAAATCCCCCGAAAATTTACCTTTCCCCGTCACGACAGCCCTACAACGCCTATGCTGCGGGGCATACCAACGAGATGGTGCAGATGGAGGCGCTGGCCGCCGATCTGGCGGAGATGCTCCGGACGCAATACGGCTGTGAGGTATGCGTTGCGCCCTCCCGCTTGCGCGTTGCGACGGCAGGACGACCGACAGACGCGGCGGCAAAGCATTGTGACGTGTATCTCGCGCTGCATTCCAACGCGTCTGCTGACGGCAAGCCGCACAGCGGCGCGGAGGCGTATTATTATCCCGCGAGTGAGCAGAGCCGGCAGCTTGCGCAAAGCATTGTCCGCGAGCTGAACAATATTGCTTCGATACCGCCAAACGGCGCAGTCGGTGCGGTGAATGCGATGACATATTTTGACAACTTCGGTTACGGGGAAGTGCGCGACCCGTCGGACCGCGGCATGATTGCGGTGCTGGCCGAAGTGGCCTATCACGATAACCCCGTGGGTGCGCAGTACCTGCTTACCCACCGACAGGACATCGCCGAGGCCTTGGCACGCGCCGTGGCGGCATTATGGGACAACAACAGCCCCGGAAACGGACTTTTCGAGTCGGTTTCCAGGGATTATTTTGCTGCCTTTGTCAATCTTCCCATTCACCGACGATACGGTAAATATTGTCGGGTGAAAAGGTATTTTCTTCGGTGTAAATGCGCCAGTCTACGATGTCGTCGTAGGTAAAATCCTGCTGCACGCCCTCGACCATGCCTTTGACATAGAAGGCGTCCTGGGTGAGTGTGGCGGTGAAGCCGTCGTCCCGCAGTTCGTTGACTTCAAACCAGATGTATTCGTGCTGACCCTCGTCAAAGCCCAGTTCAGGGTCTGGCGTGAGTCCGATTTTGATGAGGAGGGTCTTTTCGCCCGGCAGATGTTCGTAAATGGTCCGCATCGCGTCCACACGTTCCAACGCCAAGGCCCGCATACGCTGTGTTTCCTCGGTGGACTTGTAGTAAATGGCATTGTCGCTGAGGTATTTCTCCCATTTGATGATGGGCGTAATCTTGCCGTTCATCACGTCGTCTTCGGTCTCGTAGAGATAAACCACGCCCATATTGAGATTGTGTTCATCGTTGCGGTCTTTGATGCTGCCGATGATATTTTTCGGGAAGTCGCGCAGAGACCATTCGCTTCGCTGCCATGTCACCACGATATCGCGGTTGTCGCTCGCGGCGCCGATGAGCTTGGGTTCCATCTCGTCGATGAAGGCGCCGTCGCCGATGAGCCGCTGCGCCATATTGTCCAGCGCCGTGTAGAAGGTTTCGTAATTTTCCAGCGTGGCCCCAAGGATTTCCAGCTCGATCGTGCCGCAGCGGCTGAGACCGTGGGTGTGAATCCACACGCTTTTGCTGTGCTGGGGTTCATTGACCAGATGCACGCAGAACATATTGTCGGGTGACGGCGGCACCTTGGAAGCGGCGGTCATCTTTACCCATTTCCCCGAGAAAACGCGATAGGCATTGTCGTCGATGAGCGCCACCATATCCGGAACCATCATGGCGAGGAGTTTGATTTGCAGATGGAAGGACTCCATGTTGTTTTCCGAAAAGGTCATTTCAATGCCCAGTCCGGCTCCGGCGGCAAGCAGAATCTGTGTTTCTTCTTCGCTCAGATTGTGGAGCGCGGGGTCGTCAGGCGCAACCGACAGACTGACGTCAGCCGTCTGCACCGTGTATTCACTGCCCTTGTAACTGACACGGACGGGAACTTCCGCGGATACGATATGAATTTCGTCGGTGTCATGCAGTCGGCTCAGTACCGTTTCCTTGTCAATGGCGATATCGTCGCTCCGCGGTACGGCGATCACGCGCGACGGCGTCTTTTCTACTGTTCCCGAACGCAGGGCACTGTTGTCGTGTTTTTTTGATTTGCCGAATAAGATCATGATGGTACAAAACCTTTCTTTGTTTATTTGGCAGCAGAGGTAATGGCGGCATATTCCTTCACTTCGTCCAAGGAAAGATTGGTGTATTCCGCAATCTCGTCAAGCGTCAGTTTTCCGCTCATTAGCATTTTCAGGGCATTTTTGACAGCGGTGGCTTTGGCTAACGCTGCGGCGACCTGCTGATTGGCCTCAGCGACCTGCTTATTGGCTTCGGCGACCTGGCTCTTTGCTTCGGCGGCTTCGTTTTTTGCTTCGGCGGTTCGTTCATTTGCTTCTGCGGTTCGTTTATTTGCTTCTGCGGTTTCTGCTTTGGCCTGTGCAATCGCTGCCTTGGCCTCTTCCTCGGCTTCTTTGCGTCCTTCTTGTCTCAATTCTTCCAGAAAATCGCACATATCGTTGACCCCCTTGTCTTCATATTTGAAATGGCCTGTTTTTGTGGCGAGAAGCGCGTAATTCATTTGTTTTGGTTCGGTGCAACGAAAGTCGTACATCAGTTTTCCCAGCGGCGAATCATCTGTGAAACCTGTGTTGACATAGATAATGTGTGAGCCATCATCAAATGCGTCGCCGGTCTCGCTGATGTGCCTGTCGATGTGGCAGATCGGCAGTCCCTTTTCCAGAACGTCATTTTGTGTGATGAATATCACGTAGGTTTCCGGCAGCAGCCGGTAATCGTGATTGGGCAGTAGCATTTTTCCGTCGATCAGACTGCTGTTGTACCGTGCGCGTCTGGGAAGGGCGCCCTTGTTGCTGTTTTGAATTTCGATATCGTATTGTATGCCGCTGCTGTCGGTGGCGTACACATCTAACCGGACCGAATGGCCTTCGAGATTGGTGATGGTGTACTGTGTCTGTGCGGAAATGACCCGTAAATCTTCTTTTTGCATGATGATTCTTAACACCAATTGCGTGCATGCTGTGTCGTTTTGAAAGCAGACCTGAAAGAAATCGTCGTCCATCAGACAGGCTTCTTTGATGTGGTCGAGATATTTTTGTCGATATTTACTTTGACCGTCGGGTTGATTTTTGGCGGTGTCCCGAGGATCGGCCATTCTTCATCACTCCTTTCCGCATATATTATATCAGTTAGATGCCTGAATCGCAAGGTGATCGGGAAAATTCTCGCGGAGATTTCATACCCGTTTTTGTTCGGAAAAATTACTCGGCCAGCCCCCAGTAATTTGTGAGCCATTCGTCTCTGGCCTGACACCATTGACGCAGATATTCCACATTTTCTTCATAGGTCGCGTCGGGGATTCTCATGCCGCCGTGCTGCTTGGCGCCGGGGTCCCAATCCGCTTCGGTGCGGTTGCGGGTAAACATTTCTTCATTTTCCTTGATGGTGCTGTCGATGAGTCCGCCGGGAGCGTAAATGTTTTTGATATAGTCGCGGTTTTCCGCGTAGATGCGTTTGACCTCGTTCATGAACCACGTCTGCTTACAAAGATACGCGTAAAGCTGCTGGTCGGCAGCAAAGGTGCCTTCCGGCTCAAGGCAGACGGCGTACTTTTCCTGCTCGACGTTGATATCCAGATTGCCCAGCGTCAGATCAAAGTCCCACGGAGGGCCTGCGTAAAATCTGCCTTCGTCAGCATTGTAGTAAAAGAAAGCGGAGCTGTAGCCTGTGTCAACATTCTTACTGTATTCATTGATCATATACATCTTGGCGAAGGATTCCACATCAATGAGTTCCGTGATTTTATCTTGGCTGCCGGACTGCACCGTTTCAATCCAATTGACAAAGAGAGGCGCGATGTATTCGAACTGCGCGTCGGTGAGTGTCTCGGGGTCCGGTTCCTTGATGGAAAAGCGCAAGTCGCCGTAGTAGAGATATTTCGCGTCTTCCTCCTCTCGCTCGGCTTCTACCTCGATGAGAAAGTCCTGACAGCCGCTGTTGCGTTCCACGTCCAGATTGAGGCGGTTCTTTTTGACCTCGATCGGCTCGGTCACTTCGTAGCAGCCCTTGAAAACGCCGTCCAGCCACAGCTCCACAAATTTGTCCTGCGGCACATAGGCCAGGCCGAGCTGTCTGGAAAGGCCGAACATGATATGATTGCGGAGCATGGTGGGGTCATAGCAATTGGCCAGCAGCACCCAGTTTTTGAAGGCGCCCATCTCCAGCACGTCCTGCTTGCTGTCGTATTTGATCTTGAAGGGCTTTTTGTCACCTTTGGCGGTGGAGTTGCCGCGCACCTTAATGCGGCCGCTTTCGTCCAGTATCTCGCCGCTGGCGCTGACCAGAACCACCTG
The DNA here is from genome assembly GCA_946184295.1 of uncultured Clostridia bacterium. GTDB lineage: Bacteria > Bacillota > Clostridia > Oscillospirales > Acutalibacteraceae > RUG762. Next base: position 5,020 of record CAMHEZ010000057.1, read on the forward strand.
CGCGTTGACATAGCCGTCGTCCTTCATGAGTTCGTTGCCGTTGCCGTTTTCCGTGTTGATAAAAAAACGGTCGCAGTTTCCGTGCCGATAGGTCAACCCGTCGAAGGCCGCCTGCAAATTCCGGTAAATCTCCTGTAATGTCGCTGTCTCGGGCAAATCCTTGGAATCCACCGTCCATTCTGCCGCGTGTTCCGGCACGGCGGCGAGGCTTTTGTCAAGCGCGGCAACGCTCTCTTCGGTAAAATAGGCGGTGCAATACTGCGGTACGGTGTCGCTCAGGGAAACGATTTTGGCTGCCGTTTCCACGGCGAGTGCCTTGTCCTGCTGACTGCGGCACCCCACAAGAGCGAGCATTGCAGCCACGACAATGGCGGCGGACATGATGATGCGTGTTTTTTTCATTTTCATAATCTCCCGAAGAAAATTTGATGACACGGTCAGCCGTTTACCGGAAGCTGTGCCATATAGGCCAATACCATGGCGGCGCAGGTGTCGGCCGCTTTCGCGGCAAAGGTGGGGTAGTCCATCACCGCGTTTTCGTCGGCGGAATCCGAGATGCAGCGCACTGCGCCAAATGGAATGCCCGCCAAGGTGCAGACATGGGCAATGGCACCGCCTTCCATGTCGCAGGCGGCGGCGTGGAAGCGCTGCCGCAGCTGCTCCGTGACGGCTTTGTCCGCGACAAATTGATCGCCGGTCGCGATGGTACCGGTGACGCAATGCGCCTTGTCGCCGATGGCGGCGCGGAGCCGCTCGGCTATGCCGCTGTCGGCGGCAAAATAAATCCGGTTGACGGTAGAGACAAATCCCGGCGGGTCGCCGATGGCGGAAGTGTCCACATCGTGCTGCACGAATTTGTCCGCGATGACGATGTCGTTCTGCCGAATGCCGTGAGCAACAGCCCCCGCCACGCCCGTATTGATGATTTCGTCCACCCCGAACACGCTGATCATGATCTGGGTGCAGACGGCGGCATTGACCTTGCCGATGCCGCAGCGGGCGAGAATGGCGGGGCGACGGTGAAGGGTTCCCGTGTAAAACGGAATGCCGCTGATCACTTTGTCGGTTGTGTCCTGCATGGCGGCCTTGATTGCCGCGACTTCTACGTCCATAGCTCCGATAATGCCGGTCATGTTTATCTGTCTCCTTTTTGAATATGTAGATTGCCGTCGATGACCGCACATGTCAATGTGCCGTCACGTGCTGTCATATAAATATGTTTGAATCCTTTGACGTGCAGGCGATAGGCCGTCTGCGAAGCATCGGAAAATGCCGAGGTGATAATCACCGCACCGGTGTTTAAATATGTTATATTTTTGGGCGGCGTGCCGATAACCGTTACGTCGCAGGAGCGGTAATTAGCAGGCAGCAGCGCACAGTCGCCGCCGTCGGGGCAAATCAACGTGGTCGTGTCGCCGCAGGTGAGGCGCTGCCACTTGCCGTCTTCCCGGTCTGTATACATTTCCAGCGAGAGCCCGGACAGCCTGACCGCGCCGCCGAAGGGTAGGATTTGCGTGCGGCTGCGCTGCGCGGCCTTCTGCGCAAAGGGGAATTTGTCAATATCGTCGCCGCAGAAGAAATAGTCGGGCGAGTAGGTCTCCAGCACGCCGTCCGCGGTATTGCTGCGCAGGTCGGATTTTTCGGAAACGGTCAGTGCGTCGATGTTCTGAATGCCGTCTGCCGCAATGCTGTCTTGCAGCAGGTGCAGATCGTATTGGTCGCCGCCTGCCTCCGCAATGAGCGCGTGAACGCCGTTCTTGGCGCAGACGCATACGCCGCCGTCCTGCATACCGAAAACCTTGATTTCCGGCCCTGCCGCGGCGAGCCGATGGGAAATCATGGCAGTCAGCAGAAGCAACCAGAACCCGCAGAAGACCAGACGCATGGCAAATCCGTGAAGCGCGGGTGAATCGAAATGTTTTGTCATGACATAGGCGGAAAGAATCATGGCGGCGGCAAACGCAAAGAAACAGGGCATAAAGGGATAGCTTGTGTGGGTGGCGGCGAGAGGCATATGCGCCAGTATGCGGGTGACAATGTCAAGATAGGCACACAGGGCTGCCGCCGCGCATTTGAATGGAAATGCCAATAAAAATCCCGCCAGGGGAAGTGCGTTGACCGTCACAGCGATCACACCGGTGACGATAAAGAGCGTCGCCGCGTAAACGCACAGGAGGTTTGTCAGCGGCGCAATGAGGGAGATGTTGCCAAAATGCAGCGCACTCAGCGGAAGCGTGAACAGGGAGGCGGTCAGTGATACGGCCAGACTGTCGATGAGATAGATCTTGCCCTTTTTCACCAGTGTATGAGGTGGCCCGAAATGAATTTTTTCAAAAAGGGCGGCTATCCGTTTTTTGTTCCGGTCGGAAAAGAGCAGCAGCCCAACGGTGGAAACCACTGACAACTGGAGCCCGACGTCAGCGGCGCTCAAGGGATTCCAAATCAGCAGCGCCAGCACACCCACGGACATAGAGGTGAGACCGTCAGCGTCCCGATGCAGCAGATCGGCAGTCAATGCCATGAGGTGCATGATGCCCGCACGGGTGACGGACGGAGAAAAGCCCGTGACGGCCATGAACAGAACGATGAAGCCCATGATGATGACGGCGCTGCTCCGATGGGAACACCGGCGTTTCTGCAATACCTCGGACAGCGCACCGGCCAGCAGGCTGACATGAAAGCCTGAAACCGCCAGCAGATGCGCCAGACCGGCAGTGCGGAAATTGTCAACGATGCGTCCGTCAAGATAATCGGTGTCTCCCAGCAGCATGGCACAGAGCATGCCGGCGGATTGTTCCGGCAGCGCGTCCTGTATGGCCTCGATGATGGTTCGGCGCAATGTAAGCGGAAGGTATTTGAGTTTGTCCCTGAGTCTGTTCTGTCTTTTTTGCACCGTGACTTCCGTGTAGGGAGAACACCATGCGCTGGCGCAGATGCCGTCGGCCAAAAGCGCGGTGCGGCTGTTGTAGCCGGTATTGCTGTCACGTTGCAGGAATGTCACTGTTGCGGTGATGCGATCACCCTCCGCCGCCTCGATGGAATTGCGGCAGGTCACGCGGAGCTTGAGATGTTGCGTGACGCCGGAAATATTGATGCGGTCCGTCTGCACCACATAGTACCATCGGCCGAACTGTCTGCGGGGTATATCTGTGACCTCCCCCGAAATCGTGCAGGTTTGCGAGCCGAGGGAAGCAGCGATCATTTCTGTGCTGCGCTGCCCGTGCCACATCACCAGAAAGCCGAGTGAGACGGGCAGCGCAATCAGTATGATTGTACGGAAATATTCACGCTTAATCAAAATGGCCACAATCCCGAGGACCGTGACCATGATGAACAATGTTAGGTTGATTTGGGATATCAGGCACACGGAACATGCCAGCACGGCAAAATAGAGGAGTGCAAAGACAGCCAGCGGACGTTTCATGGGGCCTGACCCCTTTCCATATAGATATCAGGGCTATTTGAAGAAAAGCGGCAGCGCCTCGAGGAAGATGATGTCTTCTCTGTTTTTGGCGTCGCCTTCCGCCAGTACCGCGCACTTGGCCACAATGTCTGCTCCGGCCTGTTCGGCCAGCGCGACAGCGGCATTCAGGGAACCGCCGGTGCTGATGACGTCGTCCAGCACCAGAACGCGCTTGCCTTTCATCTCGGCAGCGTCGTCCTCGCCCAGATAGAGCTTCTGGAGATGCTGGGTGGTGATGGACTGGTCGTCCACGCTCAGGGCGTTGCCCATGTAGACCTTCAGACCCTTGCGGGCAACAATGTATTTCTTGCCGCTCTGACGGGACATCTCATAGGCCAGCGGAATGCTCTTGGCTTCAGGGGTAAAGATGATATCAAACGCGGGGCATTTGGCGAGCAGCGCCGCGGCTGATTTCTCGGTGACTTCCACGTCGCCGAAGAGAATGAAGGCAGCGATGTCCACCTTGTCGCTGACGGGGTATTTCTTGAGCTGACGGGTGCAGCCCGCGATATTGATCTCGTAGAAATCGCTCATAGCAGTTGGTTCCTTTTCTGTTGTCTCTGTTGGTTGTGCTGCTTCATTGGCAGCGTTCTTTTTCTTAAATAATCCAAACATATCCGTTTACGCCATCTTTTCCGGCAGCTTTTTGCCGCCTAATATATGAAAATGAATGTGATTGATGGTCTGTGCGCCGTCCTCACCGCTGTTGGTGACGACACGGAAACCGTTGCTGAGCTCCTGCTCCTTGGCGATTTTGGCGATGATCTCAAAGATGTGGGCAACGGTTGCGCTGTTTTCGGGCGTGATGTCCGCCGCCGAATCGGCAATGTGGGCCTTGGGAATCACGAGAATGTGGACGGGCGCCATCGGATTGATGTCCTTGAAGGCCAGCACGGTTTCGTCTTCGTAGACCTTGGTAGAGGGAATATTGCCCTTTGCGATTTCGCAGAATAAGCAATCCATTTGTGATATTCGTTCCTTTCTTATGCGAATCAATTTAACAACTCAATTTTATCATTTGCATGCGGCAATGTCAATCATATTTTGATGAAAATGTGGAAAATTTTGAGTTTACATCAAGTTAACGCTGCCTTTATAATAAAATAGGAATGGTAGAAGAAGACTAAAAAAGGCGGACAGTGGAAAATCGGAGGACAAGTTTGGTGCAGAGTGCTGTGGAAAAGTGGATGGATTCGGGCAGATTCGACAAGGTTGCAAATTTCTGAAAATAGCGCTTGACAATTAGGGAGGTGTGTGGTAAGATAGTGAAGCTGTCGCGGAAAGCGAGGCACGGAAGAAGGCTGGCA
>CAMHEZ010000058.1 GCA_946184295.1 uncultured Clostridia bacterium
ACGCTTTGCGTTCTCTTCTTTATGGCCGCTTTTCGCTCGTCACTGAATAGTTACACATAAACTTGATATTGGTGCAGCCCTTTGCCTTGATGAAATCCACAGCCTGTATCGCAGATCCGCCTGTGGCCAGCATCGGGTCGGGCAAAACGACCAGTCTTTCATCAATGTTTTCGGGGAGCTTGCAGTAATACTCATGCGGCTCATGCGTCACTTCGTCGCGGTAAAGACCGATATGACCCACCTTAGCAGACGGCACAAGCGCTAAAATGCCATTCACCATGCCAAGTCCCGCACGCAGTATCGGGACAACAGCCAGCTTTCTGCCGCTCAGCATAGGCTGCATGGACTCGGTGATGGGACTTTTGACCGAAACCAAATGGGTAGATAGATCGCGCAACGCCTCATAGCCCATCAGCATGGCGATTTCCTCGACAAGAATGCGAAAGTCCTTTGTTCCCGTGTTCTCATCACGCAGGAGAGAAATCTTATGCTTGATGAGCGGGTGATCCATAATCAAAACGTTAGACATAACGACTTACCTCTCTATTTCCAGATTCCTTATTAAGATTGATTCTACCATACCCGTGCGACAAAGTCAATCCCAATACAAGACGATTACCCATAATACGCCAGCATGTTCTCGTACAATTGCCTTGTCTGCCCTTCATCGCCATAAGCCAAAAGTGGGTCGTCGGCATAGCTGAGCGTCAGGAACGGCTCAGTGTGGCATATGCTTTGGGGGAGCTTTTGCCATAATGCATACATAAGCTTGGTAAAATCAGTGATTTCAGAGCTTTCATATACATCTTGAAGCAGCCGCATCAATGTCCTGCCGAAATTTTCCGGCGCAATTTCACATTCGATGATGCCTGTATTATCGGTAAAGTTTGAAATTAGTTTCGCGGGGTACACAAAGCCTCTGCGATCGCTTGGAGATCAAAGCCGTCAAGATCCTTTGACAAAACACTCACTGAATAAGAAATGCCCGCTTCCTCGTCATACCATGTGCAGAGATCAGCCCATTCCTCTTCTCCGATATAGCGGTAATACTGGCCCTTCATCTGACCGTCTCCCCAATTTGCCAGCGTGATATCGTCCTGCTGTGTCCATTCATAATACATACCGGAGATATCTGCCGCCTTGTCACCAGTTACCTGTTCTCTGGCGGTGAAGCTGTCTCCGTTCAGGTCAAACGAAAGCTGAACCAACGCGCCCGGAAAGTCATCTGCACTGGCATTCATCGCACGCCACACGACATTTTCCGCTCCAGCCGGTACGCCAAACGAATGAGGGCATAATGCTTTTGCCTCATCCTCTGTCACATCGCGCCAAGGATTGGCAATCTGAACATTTTGCCCGCTTTGCGTATCATTGCGCTGCGATTGATTGACGGCACACCCACTCTGCACACATACGGCAAGTCCCAGCAGGATTGCCAGTACCGCGATTATTTGCTTTCTTCTCATTTTTCTTCCCCTCTCTTAGTCATTCTTTCATTAATATTTATTGTATCATCTTCATCTAAAAATGTCAATGACATGAAAAAATCGGCTGCTCCGCACGGAACATGCGTAAGCAACCGCTTTTTGTTTGCATAATAAAAGCTGAAAATAACAAGCAAAGACTATCTCTTCGAGAACTGGGGAGCGCGACGGGCAGCCTTCAAGCCGTACTTCTTTCTTTCCTTCATTCTGGGGTCTCTGGTGAGGAAACCTGCACTCTTGAGCATAGGACGGAGGTTCTCGGAGTCGTACTGGAGCAGCGCTCTGGCAATACCGTGACGGATTGCGCCGGCCTGGCCGGTGACGCCGCCGCCGGTGACATTGCAGACCACATCAAAGCGATCGGTCAGCCCGGTCAGCTCGAGGGGCTGACGGACGATGACCTTGAGGGTATCAAGGCCGAAATAATCGTCGATCTCTCTGCCATTGATAACCACCTTGCCGGTGCCCTTATAAAGTCTGACTCTGGCAACGGAGCTCTTTCTTCTGCCTGTGCCATAGAAAAACGGTGTCTTATCGTACATAATTCATATCCTCCTTCCGAATTACAGTGCCCAAGCTTCGGGCTTCTGAGCCTGATGTCTATGCTCCGCACCTGCATAGACATGCAGTCTGGTGAGAGCGGCTCTGCCGATGGTGGTGTTGGGAACCATGCCCTTAACAGCGAGTTCCATGACCTTGGTGGGATTCTTCTTCATGAGAGTACCCGCCTTGATCTCCTTGAGATGACCAATGTAACCGGTGTGACGGTAATAAATCTTCTTTTCCAGCTTGTTGCCGGTGAGCACTGCCTTATCGGCATTGATAATGATGACGAAATCACCGCAGTCCACATGGGGAACAAAAATCGGCTTGGTCTTACCTCTGAGAATATCGGCAGCAGCAGTGGCAACGCGTCCGACGGGCTTGCCTGCTGCATCAATGACATACCACTTGCGGTCAATCTCGCCGGCCTTGGGCATAAATGTTGACATAGCTTTTTCCTCCATTACATAATATCTATCAATTTCTGAAACGGTAACCGTACCTTTGCAACTCAAAACAGCACGGTCAAACGCTCGCAAGGAGTATCTTACCACAGTTGGCGGCCCTTGTCAACACCTTTTTGCAAAAATTTCATTTACAAATATTAAATCTCTCTTATTCTCGTTTTTTCGCTCGAAATCTCTTCTAATCTCGCGTGCCATTTTCATTTTGCTGTTCGTGGCCTGTATGCACGCTTGGATTCCGCCCCACAATTATTTTTCATTCAGGCTTGACCTTGTCGGCACGATGCTTTATAATCATTAGGGAGATGATATCTGTGACGACTTGTAAAAAAATCGTGTCCCCTCTCACGGTCCTGGCGCTGCTGCTGACCTTACTGCCGCTCACGTCCTGTAGCATGGCAGGCGGTCGGCGAGCTTCCGACTGGAAGGGTATGTGGTATCGCGAGGGAGATTTGCCATTTTCCCGCTGCTATGCCGAAATCACCAACGTGAACCGCGAAGGCTTCGACTTCACCATTACGGTTTACAACGGCAACAAAGCCGGGGAGATGGAAAATTGCCATGCTTCCTTTGAAAAAAAGACCGCCGTCTATCTCGCTGAAGACCCGGAATACGACGAGAACAACAAGCAGTTTTTCGATGATAGCGTCAACAAGGACGAGGGCATCGTCGCCCGTTACTACGCCGAAGATCCCCGCAGCTATATTGAATTTGGTTTTGAAGACAACGACAGCGATCAGCTCAACATCAGCTTCTGCACCACCGGCGACGGCGTAGAGTGGACGGCTTTCCCCGACGCCTTTCAGCAGGATGCCCAGATTACCGGCCTCTATTCCCGCGAGGAAAGCTATATCAACGACAGCCTCTATGCCATGGGTGTGATCCCCCAGAGTACCGACAGCACGCTGCAACGGCTTATGGGTGACAAGGTCTATTTCCGGCTGGTGTGCTGCTTCCAGAATTACACCGCCGAACGCAGCGATACCACCGGCTCCAACCTGCCCTATGAGTATGACGGCTCCGTACATATGCACGACGGTATCGGCGGCACCATCTATTACGGCTCGATGGTGGGGCAGCAATACGCCGCCTGCGTCATTGCCTACGATGACGGCTCCGTCAGCGCCGCCGTCTCACTCGAAAACGGTTCCGTTTCGTATTATTCCGACAACTGGGTCTACGAAAAACAGCAGCCCTATCCCATTTTGATATGGGTTGAAAATTACACCAAAGAACAAAACGGGGAATTTGCCATCGGTGAAAGCTGATATTTCCCCCGACTTATCTTTTCCAAGGAGCTTCCGGCCGCTGACAGGTCGAGGCTCCTTGGATTTTTTTGCTGTGTCTGCAAAAAGATTCCGCTTTCCTTCTTAACCGTTCTTAACCCCTCAGGTGAATTTTTTGCAACCCACTTGACAAATCGGAATTTCGGAGTATAATAAAAGCACACAGGTTACATTTGTAGTCTTTAAAGGAGGTGATATTCATGAGTGACCCATTCTTTTCCGGCAAAATCAGCGAGGCGGAGCTCGAAATCATGCGATTGCTATGGGAACGGGGACAGCCGATGACCGTCACCGAGATTCGTACCGAAATGGCCAAACGCTGCAACTGGGAGGCCACCACCGTCAAAACTCTGCTCGGGCGACTCTGTCAGAAGGGTGCGGTGGAGCGTCTCCAGCGCGACGGACAAAAGGTTTATTCCTATTCCCCTCTCGTCTCACGCGAGCACTACGGGCAGGAATCTGCCGGACGTCTCATCGGGAAGCTCTTCGGCGGCAGCGCCAAAAAGCTGGTTGCCGCTCTCATTCAGAGCGACAAACTCTCCCGAGAAGACATTGCCGAATTGTACGAGCGCTGGGGCAAGGGCGATGAGGATTAGGCGTTAAAGAGATAGGAGGACAAGAGATGAGCGATTGGCAATTATGGCACATTCTGATAGCGGTTGTCTCGCTGTCACTGTCAGCAAGTGTGATGTTCGGGCTGTACGGCCTGTTCAGACGGTGCTTTCAAAAGCACCTGCCCGCACGGGTGTTTTACGCCCTGATGCTGGTGATTTTCCTGCGGCTGCTGACGCCTTGGTCACCCCGATACTCGCTGATGAATCAATTGTACGCCCGCTATGACAAAACCGTATCGACGCAGACCGCCTCAGAGAGTCAAGAAAAATCCGACACCTCATCATCGGAACAAACCACGGTTTCCGCCGCCATGCAACAACAGTCCGCGCCGTCGGTCAGGTCAGCCCCTTACGACATCTCCGGTATATCATACGGAAAAGACACAGTACGCGTGGCAAACAGGAAAATGCCGTGGGCAGCGGCAGTATGCTTTATCTGGCTGACGGGGACGGTCATCGTACTGGGACGGAATGTGGGAGCATATCTCTGTCTGCGGCACGACATTCTCGGCGACGCAGTCTATTCCGAAATACACACCCGCATGCTCAGACGCATCGCACACGACAAAACCTATCCTGATGTATTTCTCTCCCACAGCATCAATACGCCGATGGTGCTGGGGCTGCTTGTCCCCGTCATTGTGGTGCCGTACGCCGATTACAGCACGGCGGAATGGCATGACATTCTCCGTCATGAGCTGTGCCACTATCGCTGCGGCGATCTTTACTTCAAGTGGCTGGGCGTACTGGCGGGGGCGGTGCATTGGTTCAATCCCCTCCTGCCGTCCATGCGAAAGGAACTGGAAGAAACCTGCGAATGGGCCTGTGACGAATCTGTCACCCGCCGCATGGATATGGCGGAACGCAAAGCCTATATCCGCACGATTCTCAAGACGGCAGACCGGCAGATCGGCGGGGAAATCCTGCCACTGGCCCCCCTGTCCGGCAGTGCCAAACGACTGGAACAGCGCTTTGCCTCCATTGCCGCACCAAAGAAACGCACCCCCGCCCGCGCATTGCTTTCTCTCACGGCAATTCTCACCGGCGCGGCGGTCGGCTTCTCACTCGGCATGTGTACCTTCTCCGACTCGCATAAGAAAACCAACGTGTCCCACTCTCTCCTGTCCCCTATCACAGACAGAGCCGGGGCAATCTCTTCCCTCGCACCGCGCCATATCAATTCCGACACTTACGCGTGGTATCAGTACGGCTTTGAACACATGGGCTTTGAAATCACCGACCCCGCCGCGGTCTATGACACAGCGCGGCAAATCTGGACGCGCCCGGACGATGCCGACGGCTACACCTACAAACCCACACTGACCGGCGCGACAGAACAATACGTCGTGATGCGCTCGGTTTTCGACCTGCTGAACTTCGAGCAGTACGAGCGCATCGGCGAAACCATGACCATGACGTGGTTTGACGGCGACGCGGTGTATGTGGATTTTTACTACGAGCTGTATTTTTATCTCGAAAAGGGCGGCAACCTGCTGGTCTGGCTGGATTTTCAAAACATTTACGACTATCCTCATTCGCGGGAGTACCCCGATTATCTGGAGCAGGACAGTGTGATATCGGTGTTCGACGTACCGGACGACCTCTATGACAAGGTGGCCGCGCTGCTCTACCCTGTCGCGGAGCAGTGTCGGAGAAATTCTCAGGACGACAATTTGTTATTGCGCTACCACCCCGACGACATCGGTTGTGACCCCATTTATCAGGTACTGGCGCAGAAGCTCCATGTGCTGTCGGACGACTTCGGCTGTGACTTTTGCACCGAAGTCACCGACGTTCGTTATGAACCGATATGGAATCTGTTTGCTGGCATCGGCCAATGCCAGCAAATTCAACCGCGCACCGACTATGAAAAAACTGACCGTCACATCATGCGCATCGGCCCTGAAACCGCGTCGCGGGACGATTTTGGCGAGGGCGGCAAAATCGACGCTTATCTGGTGATTTATGCGGAACACAACACCATCTGCGTCTACTATGAACACGAACGCCATCAGATGTGGTTCCTTACGGATCAGGACTTGCTGCGACAATGCGAAGCAATCGCCGCATCCGGCTAATATTAAAGCATTTGCAATCTGTGGAACAATCAAAAAAGAAAGGAACGAAATCGTTATGAAACATCACTCACTTGGCATCATGATTCTCGTATTATGCCTTGTTCTGTCGGGCTGCGCCAAGGGCGACAATGAACATGTCATTTCTCAGACCGACACAGTGCAGCGCGACAACCTGCCGGAGCATATGACGGCCTATGTCCCCTATGACGATATCCGCCACGATGACGGCGAGCTGGGAGACCACCGCATGGTGAACGGGGAAATCTCCATGGAACTGTCCCGACACATAATCTGCTCTGACTCGGACACCATCAAAAGCGTTCTGTCACTGCTCAACACGGAAAACATGACGGCACAAGGCGCCGTGATTGATGACCAGATGCCCGATTCACCCTCCATTCAATTGGAATTTGACAGGCTGTATTATGTATGGGTTTATCCGAATGGCACGGTTGTCACCCAGACCTTCTACACAGAAGGTGACAAATATGAACGCCTTGTAAATGAATATTATGCAGAAAACGGTGTATATCCACGTGCTATTTCAGACGGACTGTGGAAATACGCCGCAAAAGATACCACCTACCCCCAATTATCCCGCATACTGCGGAACTGTGCTGAGGAAGAAATGTCACTGTCTTCATGAGCTTTTCAAACCGTATAGCAAAATTGCACGGTATTTGGCCAATCTTGGTCAAAATATCGTGCGATTTTTTTTCGATTTTTTATGATTTTCTCTTGATATCAATGAATAATTGTGTATAATAATAGAGGAAAATAAAAATTGGTAAATAGCGACATTTGTTTGGTTATTGATAAAAAAATGTTGAAACGTCTTTTCGTTCTTAAAAAAATATTAATAAATGAACAAGACATTAACGAATTTACAATTTATTATTCAAACCGGAAAAATTTAGATTATAATGAAAAGGACAGGCATCTGTCATCACCCCATTAGGAGGACTACCCATGCCAAGAGCAAACAGCAATCGAGATTATAGCGAAAAGATGGCGGAAAATCTGAAAAAAGCGCTGACAGAAATGCTGATTCTCTCCTTCCTCTCCAAGAAGGATATGACCATTTACGAGATTCTCAACATTCTGGACAAGCAAAGCAACTCCATCTGCAAGATTCAATATCCCTATGGCGTCATTTACAGAATGTCCGACAGAGGCTATATTGAAATCGCGGGCAAGGCTATTTCCGACGATCGCCGCCGCATTCACTACCGTATCACCGAGCTGGGCAGGGATTATCTCAGCAAAATCACCGAGGAATATCACGTGTTTCTGTCAGGCATCAACATGATTCTGGCCTATGTGGAAACCTTGGGCGAGGAAAGCGAGACGGCCACAGTTGAATAGACGCACGCGCGTGGTTACGGCGTATGTTTATATTTCTTTTTCTACATATCCTGCATACGCCGGATTCCCGGCGCTTTTTCTTTGTGATAAAATAACAAATTCCTTTCCGACACCGTCCTCCGGCGGTGTTTTTTGCTTCCCTCCCCACACGCCAAAAAGAAAAGCAAAACAAAAAAGCGCCCCATCAGGGGGGCGCTTTTTTAAAAACATGGAGCGGAATACGAGGCTCGAACTCGCTACCTCCACCTTGGCAAGGTG
>CAMHEZ010000059.1 GCA_946184295.1 uncultured Clostridia bacterium
TGTCCATGTACTCCTCGACAATGCCGGGAACCGCGTCATAGAACTTGTTGCAGGCTTCTCTGGCCTGGAAGAAGATGTCGGGGTTCTGAGCGGAGCCGCGGAGAACGGGGTGCTCGGGGTTGAGGGAGCGGCGGCGGAAAGCGTCAACAGCGTCCCAGTCGAGCATATCGGCGAGGTCAGCGTAGTCCCATGTCTCGATCTTCTGGATTTCATGGGAGGTGCGGAAGCCGTCGAAGAAGTGGAGGAAAGGCACACGGCCCTTGATGGCGGCGAGATGAGCGACAGCGCCGAGGTCCATACATTCCTGCGGATTGTTGGAGCAGAGCATCGCGTAGCCGGTCTGACGGCAGGCGTATACGTCGGAGTGGTCGCCGAAGATGGAGAGCGCGTGGAACGCCAGCGAACGGGCGGACACGTGAATGACGCTCGGGAGCAGCTCGCCGGACATCTTATACATGTTCGGAATCATGAGCAGCAGGCCCTGAGAAGCGGTGTAGGTGGTGGTGAGGGCACCGGCCGAGAGAGAGCCGTGCACAGCGCCGGCGGCGCCGCCTTCGGACTGCATTTCGGTGACCTGTACTTCTCTGCCGAAGAGGTTCTTTCTGCCGGCAGTGGCGTACTTGTCCGTCTCGTCAGCCATGACGGAAGACGGCGTGATCGGGTAGATCGCGGCAACATCGGTAAACGCATAGGATACATGCGCCACGGCGTTGTTGCCGTCCATGGTTTTCTTGTTTCTGGCCATGTTGATAGTTTCCTCCTTAGGAAATTTTAAAAAAGATAGATTGTCCCGCGCCGGGAAGCGGTCAGCACACAGGAGCGAAAGAGGGAAAACGCTCCCGGCTGGCGGCCGGCGGCAGGGGGACTTGTTTGATAGGAATGGAAATGAGTGTATTTTCATTCCAACTCATCACGCTATATTCTACCACTTTTTTTTCCATATGTAAAGCACAAATTTGTCAAATACAGGCAAAGAACCCAAAATAATTAAGCGAGCGTATGCGAGCGCGGGAGTCGAGGGGGTGCGGGCACCTCCTCGCGGGTGCAGGGTAGGGCCCTGCTGGGGGCGTGGGGGCAAAGCCCACACAAGGCAAGGCATAGCCTTGCCGAGCAAGACGCGCCAAGACCAAAAACGCGCTCAGGCGAATCCGGAAAAAAGTCCCGTCCACGACTTGCAAAGCGGCCAAAAGTGTGATAGAATGAAAAAAACAAGCTAACCAAAAGAAGGAGAGATGATATTTTTGCAGTTGCGATTCAGCCGCAGACTGGCGGTTTCCGCCGCGCTCACGGCGGCGTGGATGGTGGTGATCTTCCTGTTTTCGGCGCAGAACGCCGACGATTCCTCCGACACGAGCGGGCGGGTGCTGGCGTTTCTGTGCGGACTGTTCGGCTATGTGCCGACGGAGGATTTCAAAGAAACGCTGTCGTTTCTGGTGCGCAAGGCGGCGCACATGACGGAATTTGGTGTGCTGGGGGTGCTCTGGCTCCACACGCTGCGGACGGCGCTGGGGCAATGGCGCTGGCGGTATCCGGCGGCCTTCGCGCTGGCTTCGCTGTATGCCGTCACGGACGAATGCCATCAGCTTTTTGTGGACGGACGCGCCGGGCAGGCTGCGGACTGGCTGATTGACAGCACGGGGATTGTGCTTTGGCTGACAGCGGCGTGGCTTCTCATAAAAATAACAAATCGTATGAAATGCAAGAAAAACAACGAAACGTAATTTTATTACAGAGGGCGAGTTGATTAAATTCACCGAAATGCGATCTCGCAGCGTGTCCGGTGTATTTGATATACTATATATATTGCAAACAAATGATAAAGAAAAGGATTGATGAAAACATGGCAATTCTGGTAACAGGCGGCGCGGGCTTCATCGGCTCTCACACATGCGTGGTGCTGCAGGAGGCGGGCTACGATATCGTGATCGTGGACAACTTCTCCAATTCCAAGCCCGAGGCACTCAACCGCATTAAGAAAATCACCGGCAAGGATTTTAAATTCTATGAAGCCGACATTCTCGACGCGGACGCGATGAACCGCATCTTCCAGGAAAATCAGATCGAAGCGGTGATTCACTTCGCGGGCTTGAAGGCGGTCGGCGAATCGGTCGCCAAGCCTATCGAGTACTACCACAACAACATTACCGGCAGTCTGGTCCTCTTTGACGCGATGAGAAATCACGGCTGCAAAACCATCGTATTTTCTTCCTCCGCAACGGTGTACGGCATGAACAATGAGCCGCCCTTCGTGGAAACCATGCCGCTTTCCACCACCAATCCCTACGGCTCCACCAAGCTCTTTATCGAGGATATCCTGCGCGACATCTGCGTCTCCGACCCCGACTGGAGCGTCATGCTGCTGCGCTACTTCAACCCCATCGGAGCGCACCCGTCCGGGCTCATCGGCGAAAGCCCCAACGATATCCCCAACAACCTCTTCCCCTACATCGCGAGCGTGGCGGTGGGCAGGCTGGAAAAGCTCGGCGTGTTCGGCAACGATTATCCCACCGTGGACGGCACCGGCGTGCGCGACTACATTCACGTCATGGATTTAGCCGAAGGTCATGAACGCGCCCTCAAATACGCGCTCGCCCATAAGGGCGCTCAGGCGGTCAACCTCGGCACCGGCAAGGGCACCAGCGTGCTGGAAGCCGTGGCAGCCTTTGAGAAGGGCAGCGGTATGCCTGTGCCTTATGTCATCAAGCCCCGCCGCCCCGGCGACATCGCCGAGTGCTACGCCGACTGCGCCAAGGCGCGGGAACTGCTCGGCTGGGAAGCCAAGCGCGACATGGAGGAAATGTGCCGCGACGGCTGGAACTTCATCAAAAACAACCCCAACGGGTTGGAATAGATAATAGTGAATAGTGAATAGTGAATAGTGAATAGTCAGGGCGTCCGGGATACATTTGGTATTTCGGGCGCTTTTTGCGCCCCCTCCGCCGGGCAAATGGCAGGAAATTGTAATGCTTTTGTGATTTTTACAAAAAATATAAAAAAATACTTGAAATTTTATGAACGGTATGTTATCATTTAGGCGTAGTTCCGGCGCGGGAAAAGTTTATGGATTATTTACATTCTTTTCATAAACGCCGGGGCTGATGTATCAATCGTAGATTGGAATTTGCCAAAGTTTTAAAAGAGGGATTGGCGGTTCCGAGAACATGTTTGGAGGTAATTATCATGAAAAAAAGATTAGCGCTCATTCTTGCTTCTGCAATGCTGGTTTCTTCCGCGGTTTGCAGCCTGGCTTCCTGCTCGGGCAACGGCGGCAGCGACGCAAAGGGTCACGTTTACTACCTGAACTTCAAGCCTGAGCAGGACGCTCAGTGGCAGGATCTCGCGGCGAAGTACACCGAGGAGACCGGTATTCAGGTTGACGTTCTGACCGCAGCGCAGGGCACCTATGAGACCACGCTCGCATCCGAAATCGCAAAGACCGACGCTCCCACCCTGTTCCAGGTCAACGGCCCTGTCGGTCTGGCAAACTGGAAGGATTACTGCTATGATCTGACCGGTTCGGACATCGCCGGTGAGCTGACCAGCGATTCCTTCGCACTGAAGGCAGACGGCAAGACCTACGGTATCGGCTATGTTATCGAGACCTACGGCATCATCGTCAACACCAAGCTCCTCGCTGATTCCGGCCACAGCCTCGATGAGATCACCAACTTCGAGACGCTGAAGACGGTTGTCGAAGACATCACCGCCAGAAAGAAGGAGCTCGGCTTCTCCGCTTTCACCAACGCCAGCCTGAAGGAAGGCGAGTGGTGGAGAATGCAGACCCACCTTGCCAACCTGCCTGTTTACTATGAGTACAAGGCAGACGGTATCGGCTCTACCGACGCCATCAAGGGCACCTATCTTGAAAACTACAAGAACATTTTCGATCTCTATATCAACAACGCTACCTGCGATCCCGCTATCGTGGACAGCAAGACCGTTGGCGACGCTACGCAGGAATTTGCGGACGGCCAGGCTGTGTTCTATCAGAACGGCACATGGGCTTACAACGACATCAAGGATCTCGGCGACGAGAACCTCCAGATGATCCCGATCTACACCGGCGTTGAAGGCGAAGAGAAGCAGGCCCTCTGCACTGGCTGTGAGAACTACTGGTGTGTCAACGCAAACGCTGCCGAGGAAGATGTTCAGGCAACGCTTGACTTCCTCAAGTGGGTTGTTACCTCTGACGCAGGCACCACCTCTCTGGCAGACGAGATGGCATTTGTCAGCCCGTTCAAGAGCGCAAAGGAATCCTCCAATCCGTTCGTGAAGCAGGCCAACGACTATATCGCGGCCGGCAAGGTTCCGGTTGACTGGACCTTTACCACCATGCCTTCCGAGCAGTGGAAGAACGATCTCGGCGCTGCTCTGGCTGCCTATTGCAGAAAGCAGAACGACACCACTTGGGGCGCTGTGCAGGAAGCCTTCGTTGACGGTTGGGCAAAGGAAGTTCAGGCTGCAAAGGAAGCTACCGCTGAATAACAGTTTTTTGACGGCGCGTCAGGTATGCGCCTGAGTAAATTGCATCTGACAATCTAAGAGGAAGGGTGAACGGCATTTGCTTGCCCGTTCACCCTTCTTTGGTTAGAGGGATCATTCTCCATAAAAAGAAAGGGGCTCTTTATGGAAAAAATCATGAAAAAAAATCCCTTGTATTTCTGCCTGTTTCTGCTGCCCACTCTGCTGGCGTTTATGATCGGCTTTGTCATTCCGTTTGGCATGGGCATTTACCTGTCGTTCTGTAAATTCAACACGATGAAAGACACCAAATGGGTTGGCATCAGCAACTATGTGCAGATTTTTCAAGGGGACGACGCCTTTGGACACGCGTTCTGGTTCACGGCGCTGTTCGCTGTGATTTCCACCGCTGCGATCAATGTGATCGCCTTCATGGTGGCGGTGCTGCTCACCAAGAACTTCGGCGGCACCAATTTCTTCCGCACGATCTTCTTCATGCCCAACCTGCTGGGCGGCGTTCTGCTGGGTACCATCTGGAAAATCCTGTTCAACGGTATTCTGGTGTCCATGAAGCAGACGCTGACCTCCAACGCCACCTACGGCTTTGTGGGTCTGCTGATTCTGATGATCTGGCAGCAGGTCGGTTACATGATGATTATCTATGTGGCAGGTCTTCAGGGTGTGCCGGACGATCTGAAAGAAGCGGCGCGCATTGACGGCGCCAACGACAAGCAGATTCTGTTCCAGATCACCATTCCGCTGGTCATGCCTTCCATCAGCATGTGCACCTTCCTTTCCATCACCAACGGGTTCAAGCTCTTCGATCAGAACCTGACGTTGACGGGCGGTGAGCCGATGCACAACACCGAAATGCTCGCTCTGAATATTTACAATACCTTCTACAGCCGTGTCGGCTATAAGGGCGTCGGTCAGGCCAAGGCGGTTATTTTCTTCCTGCTGGTGGGTCTGATCGCGATCATTCAGCTGAGATTTACCCAAAGTAAGGAGGCTGATTAACAGATGGAATCCACGAAAAAGATGAAAACAGCAGACGAGATCAAGGTCAAGCGTCCTGTGAGCGATTATATTTACACGATTGTCTTTGCCATTATCTCGATTTTCTGGGTGTATCCGCTTGTGATGGTGCTTTACAACTCCTTCAAGAGCAAGAAGTTCATCGCGCTCGAGCCGTTTGCCCTGCCCAACGCGGAAAGTACGGTGCAGTGGCAAAACTACGATCAGGCGGTCAACACCAAGATGGACTTCATGTCCGCGCTGTGGAACAGCGTGGTCATCACGGTGCTGTCGGTGGCGCTGATTCTGCTTTGCACCTCGATGTGCGCCTACTTCGTGGTGAGAGTCAAGACATGGTACACCACGGTGTTCTATTATCTGTGTCTGTTCTCCATGATCGTTCCGTTCCAGATGATCATGTTCCCGCTCTCGAAGGTGACGGACACGCTCCAGCTCAACACCCCCGGCCGCATTCCGCTGGTTTACCTCGGCTTCGGCGCGGGCACGGCGATGTTTATGTTCAGCAACTTCCTCAAATCGCTGCCGCTGGAAATCGAAGAGGCGGCGATGATTGACGGCTGCGGCCCGATCAAGACCTTTTTCTCCATCGTGCTGCCCATCATGAAGCCGACTGTGATTTCCGTGGGCATTCTGGAAACCATGTGGATCTGGAATGACTACCTCCTGCCGTACTTGGTGCTCAAGATCAGAATGTTCATGACGGTTCCGATCGTGATTCAGTACTTCCAGGGCAGTTACGGCCGCGTGGAATGGGGTGCGATCATGGCAAGCATGGTTATCACCATCACGCCTATCGTAATTCTTTATCTCTTCCTCCAGAAGTACATCATCAAGGGTGTTATTTCCGGCGCGGTCAAGGGATAATTTTCGACGGCATTATACAAACACAAACAAACTCAACTCACCCGATCAAGGCATCGCGGCGTTTCCGGAAGGGGGACGCACGGTGCCTTTTTTGGCGCAATTAAGCGAGCGTATGCGAGCGCGGGGTGCAGGGGGCTGGCTCCCTGCCGGGTCAAGGGCAGCGCCCTTGCGGGGAGTGGGGCAGCGCCCCACGAGGCAAGCGGAGCTTGCCGAGCGAATCGCGCCAAGATTGCCGACGGGGTCGGGCGAATCCGGAAAATCTCCCCCTCGGAAAAAATTCCTTGTAATTTGCACGGGACTGTGTTACAATAGCATAGATATCTGAAAGGAGAAGATGTGAAAAAGATGAAAACGCGTTTTGTAACAAGAGCGATTGCACTCTGCGCGGCCTCGCTGGCGGTCTGCGTGATGATGACCGGCTGTTCCAGCCAGAAGGAAGACACGGGCGTGGCCTATGAAAAAAATATGTCCATCACCAAGGCGGCCGACCTCGAAGGCAAGGCCGTGGCAGTGCAGCTGCGTTCGGCGGTGGATGAGTACGTAGTGAGCAGCAAGCTGACCGATTATCCCAAGCGCTACGAGAATCTCGAGAACGCGGCGCAGGATTTGGCGGATAAAAAGGTCGCCGCCATCGTGACCGACGCCAATTACGCCAAGAAGCTGGTGGTCGACGTGGAAGGGCTGAAAATCGTCAAGGGCAGCATCGGCAGCATTGACTACCGCTTTATCACCAATAAATCGGACGAGGGCTTTGCAAAGAAGCTCAGCGAGCAGATTTATTCCTCTGAGGAAGAATCCTATGCGGATTTCATCGAGCAGACATTGGTCAAGTGCGAGGATTTTTCTGTTGCCAAGGGCAACGAGAAGTTTGACGATACCTACACCTTTGTGACGGAGCCGTACTTCAAGCCGTTTGTCTATGAAAATGATGGCAAGGTGACGGGCCTTTTCGCGTCGGAAGCCGATGTGGTGTCCTATTTCAATCAGGCGAATCTGGAGATCAAGACCGTGGCCGAGAACGCGGTGCTGACCACCGTCAAGGAAACGCCCTACGCATTCGGCGTGGTGCATGAAGAGCGCGACGACGAGGATTTCATCACGAGCGACGTGTTTTATACCTCTGAGCTGGTGATGATTGTCCGCGCCGATGAGAAGAAAAAATAAGGGATGATTGCAAAATCACACTGTTGGTGCCGTCGGTTTTCGTGGGATACCACAGGAAATCGGCGGTATCGGCAGGGATTTTTGCCGCATTCTTAAAAAAAGATTAATTTCAAAAAATCACTTGACAAAGCCCGCCGGAACGTGTATAATGTAATACGCTTCAATTATGCGGGTGGATATGCGGGTGTAGTTCAATGGCAGAACCCCAGCCTTCCAAGCTGGTCGTGTGGGTTCGATTCCCATCACCCGCTCCAT
>CAMHEZ010000060.1 GCA_946184295.1 uncultured Clostridia bacterium
ACCTGTGACCCTCTGCTTGTAAGGCAGATGCTCTCCCAGCTGAGCTATGCTCCCAAACACCGCACCAATCACGGCAATTACAAGATGTAATAAGCAATGAACTTTATCCGTCCGGTTGCCGTCCGCTCTCAGTGACGTGTTATATATTACACCATCAAAGGGAAAATGTCAAGTGTTTTTTTCCTTTTTTTCAAATTTTTTAAAGCGGCCCCGCCATAGGCACAAATACACATGTTTGCCCCTGCCATTTGATTATATAATGAAAACGGTTCTATCAACATCATATGCGGCAGCGGGTAAAAGATTGTTTTATTTTTATCACAGGTCGAACGGTTTCCGGTCTGTCGGCTCATACGCGCACATCGCCAGCACCGCCCGGTTCATCTCATCGCTCACGCCGGCAAGAGGCGGAATCGGCTCCCCCCGCAGCCGCCGACCGATGGCTTCATACACATCGTCGTCGTTCATCTCGCGGCACGGTCTATCACAGAATGGCAGCCGCCCCCCGCTGAGCAACCGATAGGCGGTCAGTCCCAGCGCATAGCAGTCCGAACGCCAGTCGCACACCGCGCCGCGCCTCGCCTCGGGGGAACAGTAGCCCTCGCTGACGAAAAGCGGCCGTTCCCCCCGCCGGGTCACACTGCCGAAATCGCCGAGCTGCCAGCCTGATTCCGCTTCAAAATAAATGTTGGCAGGCTTGACGTCGCCGTGTGTCAAGCCCTTCCGCCGCATGGCGAAAAGGGCATCGGCCACATCGCGGCACAAATCCGTCACGCGCGCCTCGTCCGCCGGTTGGCCGCCGAACACGCTGTCACAACAGGTCAGCCGCTGCATGAGCAGGAACACCTCGCACGACGCGCTGACGTTCCGCTCTGTACTCCCCAGCAGCCGCACAATATGGCGGCAGTTTTGCAGCTGCCGCGCCGCGTTAATTTCTCGCATCGCAGTCTGCCAGACCGCGTCACGGCGCGTACACACATACCGCTTGACAATCAGGGAAGCCGGATTGTCCCCGCCCCCCAAGGGCTCCACAGAGACAATCCGGCTGTACCGGCCTTCCGTTACCGTCTCTCCCAGACGGTAACGGCGGCCATTGATGGCAACGGTATCCGTATCCGGCGCAGTCGGAAACGGCGGGGTACAGGAATGAAACCGCCTCATCGTTTGTCATTCTTGACGCTTCGCAGCACCAGCGCGCTCAAAGCGCAGAAGATGACCACTGTGAGCGCCATCACGCCCCATGTCATCAGCAGATTGCCCACCGAATGATGATAAAGCGCATTGCGGTTGAGTTCATAGGCCTGTTTGAGCATATCTTCCGACTTATAGGTCAGAGAGAGATTATTCCACAGCACCTCGTTGAGATTGGCGGTGTTGCTGAACGCCTGCATGCCCCAGCGGCTGACACAAATCCATGAGATAATCTCGGTCACGCCGTCGAGGTTAAAGAGAATGCCCGAGAAAAGCAGTTGCGGAATCAGCAGAATCGGCGCAAAGACCATGGCGCGGTCAGTGTTTTTGACCAGAGACGACACAAGCAGCCCCAGTGACGAGGACGATACCGTGATAAGCACCAGCGTAATCATCATTTCAATCAGGGCATTGCCAAAGATCACACCTTTGTCCGGCAGACCGATGGTCAGCGAGAAAACCGTCAGCATCAGGCCGCACTGCACGATGGCAAGCAATGTCTGTATAGCCAGCTTGGAGCAGATATAGGCGCTCAGCCGCACGTCTGACATATACTCACGCCGCACAATATTGCGCTCTTTGCAGACTTCCTGAATGGAATTCATCAGACCAACCCAGATGCCCGCGCAGGAAAGGCAGAAGAGCATGGACTGCGCGTTGAAGTAAGATTTGAAGGTGTTTTCCACCGTGACGAACGAAAAGAGATAGGCAATCAGCGGGCCCTGAATCAGGAAGAAAAGCAGGCGCATCTTATCGTTCCAGATGAGGTTGAGGTATCGCGCCGCGAGCACGCTGAACTGATGGAAGAAGGATTTATGGTGTTCCTTCTCGAATTTCTTTTTGCGCTCCTTTTTCTCGGTCGCGGTCAGCACAGGTTCGGCAGCCTCGCCCATGGTCTCAGTTTTATTGTAGGGGGAGGCGTTGAACTTTTCCTCCCAGCCTGCGGGATCCTGCTCCACCATGGTATAAGCGTCAGTCAGGTCCTGATCTTTGGGAATACCGAAGAAGGAACGGGCGTCGGCTGGATTGCCGCAAAAGGCAACATAGCCGCCCGCGCCAAGGAAAATCAGCTTGTCGCAGAGATGGATATTGTTGGTGTTGTGGGTAATCATGATGACGGTCTTGCCGTCGTTGCTCATGCGTTTGAGCGTGTGCATCAGGGTACGTTCCGTACCGGGGTCCAGACCGGACGACGGCTCGTCGAGGAAGAACAGCGACGGGTCGCTCATCAGCTCCACGGCGATGGACGCGCGCTTTTTCTGACCGCCCGACAGTTTGCGGATCAGTTTATCCTTGTGCTGCGACAGCTCCACGGTCTTCAGCACTTCCTGCACTCTGGCTTCACGCTCGGCGCGCGACGTGCCCTCCGGCAGACGCAGCTTTGCCACATAGCGCAGCATACTGATGAGCGTCAGATTTTCGTGGACAATATCCTGCTGCGGCACATAGCCGATCTCGTCTTTCAGCTCGTCGTAATGCTCATAGAGATTCCGGCGGTTGACCAGAACCTTGCCGACCGACGGTTCGTCAAAACCGTTAATGCAGTTCATGAGGGTGGACTTGCCGGAACCGGAACCGCCGACAATCGCCACAAAGTCGCCGGGCTGAATCAGCATACTGGTGTCATCGAGAATCTTTTTGTCTTTATGAAACGCCTGTTTGACGAACTTCGCGATATTCACCATTTCCAGCGACAGGCCCGCCTTATCCCGCTTGTAGTAGAGCGTACCCTTGGAATAGGTGAATTTCGTGTTGCCGATGGTGAAAACGTCCTCGTCGTGAAGTTCACAGCGCTTGCCGATCAAGCGCTCAGCATTGACGATAATGCCGCTGTTTTCTTCCTGCGCCAGCAGCATATACTGGGTACCGTTCACAATCTGCACTTCGGCAGCGTGCGGCTTGACCTTGGGATCGTCGATGACGATATCGGATTTACTGTCGCGGCCGATCTTGGTCACATTTTTCTCCAGCGGGAAGGTATTCCAGTCTGCGCCGGAATTTTTGTCGGAGAAAACGATGGTAATACCGCCCACAACGGCCTGGGAAAGGTCGTCAATGCGGATCGAATCGCCGTCCTTCAGTTCCACCTGCTCCACGCGGCGGCCGTTGACAAAGGTGCCGTTGGTACTCTTGTCGTCGGTAATGTAGCAGCGGCCGTCCTTGATGGTAAAGTGCCCGTGTCGGCGCGAAACAATGTCCGAAGCGATCATGATGTCATTGGTATCATCGCGGCCGAACGTCACAGTTTCCTTGCCGAATGCCATCAGGTTGTATTCGTCGGGAATGTGGCTGTAGTCAAACACTGTGATAGAGCAACCGGAGCCACTTTCACCGCCTGAGGATTTCAAGATGTCATTTTCCAAGAAATTCACTCCTCCGTTTCTTCATAAGTAATCAAAATATAAGTTGAAACATTATTCCCGAATATCATTTGCCATTTGTCCGACACCCTGCAAAAGCGCATTTTTCACACCGGCGTGCAGTGCGCCGAAAATGTCGAGTCTGAACGCCCGCGGCGCGAGCGCGGAGGCATTCTCAATCACCTGGAAGCCCTTGCAGTGCTTGGGGAAACAGGCACGCCGATGAACATGCAGCGCACTGACATACGCTCCCAGCCCCGCCTCACGCAGGAATGCGATTGCACGCCCAGCGTGCTCCTCGCTCTGGGCAATCACCGCCAGCCCGCCGAACGAACTCTTCTGACGGCTGTTGACCGCCCTTTGCAGCCAAAAGTCCGAACCTGCCAGCGCATTGTCAATCGCGGCGGCGGCGGCGCGGCTTTGCGCCAGCACATCGTCCGTGCGATCCAGCGCAACCAGCAGCGCATCCCCATAAATGGGGTCAATTCCCCCGATTTCTTCGCCGTCGCAACAGATTAATCCCTCGGCCAGCGGACTGTCGCCAAAGGAAACTGCCAGCGCGCCGCTGCCGCCTGTCCCGAAGACAGACGAGCCGCCCACCGAAAACAGCGCATAATCACCCGACGTACCGCAAAGCACGCCGTCAGATGTACCGCCGAACCATTCGCCGCAGTTTTCGATAAACACCAGTCCTACACGGTCGCACACCGCTTTCAAAGGTTTCACCGCAAAGGGCATACCACAGAAATGATCTGCCATCACCGCACGGGGGTAGAGATTTTCAGACTCCAGCGTATGTCTGACCGCCGCCTCCAGCGCCCGATGATCGATGGTCAGGCTGTCAGGCGTCACATCACACAGCATCGGCACCGCACCGCGGGCGAGAATTGCCCGAATGGTGCGGCACGGCGCCAGCGCCGACACATACACACAGTCCCGCGGACCCAGCTGGAACGCCTCAAAGAGTGCATCGACACTCTCCCCCACGCTGGGGAAAGACACACATTCCTCGGCGCCCAGTTTTTCCTTCATCTTGTTGACAAACGCGTCAACTGTCTGCGCCCCCATAAAACACGCCCCTTTACAACATTCATTGCCAACTTAGAAAAGGGCACATTACTCACCCGATATCCGTTTGCAAACAAGTCAAACACTTAATTCTTATAAATTATACCATACATAAAAAAAAAATCAACAGCAAACTGTCAATTTTTAACGTCCAAGTGCGGCATTTTTGGAGAATCCGTACACATCCCACGGGCAAAAAAATTTTTTTCAATTCCTTGCAAAAAAACTCTTGACATTTGTCCGGCGCTGTGATAGAATACTAACCGTTGCAGGGATGCGGGATCGTGTTGAATGCGGTCCGGCATAAAAAGAAATCCGGGTGTAGCGCAGTTTGGTAGCGCGCTTGAATGGGGTTCAAGAGGCCGTGAGTTCGACTCTCGCCACTCGGACCAGCAACATTCCGCCAAATGTCGTATCGACGGCATTTGGCGGTTTCTTTTTTTATAAAAAAATCCCCGGACAGTACAAAGCCGCCCTTTGCGGTAAGGACGGCTTTGCAATTTGTGGATGGGGAACGATATAAAAGACATAAGCAAATCTAAGCATCGAGAGAATTGCAGAAACAAACGCTCCGACCTGTCTGCAACAGGAAGACACGAACCGCACCGGCCTGCCGACCGATCAACAGTATCCTCCCGACTGGAGTAGATTATAGTATAAAAAAATCAAAATGTCAAGGTTTTTTTAACAATTATTAGTCACAATTTGTCATAAATCTTCTTAATTGTGAAAATATAATAAATAAATTGCGTATAATTTATGAAAAATCAATTACGTTTACCGTTCACTTTGCCGTTATCAACACCAATCCTCCAACGCAAACCGCCACGCCTACGATCTGCCGCACCGAAAGCGTCTCATGAAACAGCAGCGCGCCTACAAACAGCAGCGCACAGGCCAGACAGATATTAGCCACCAGCGAAGCGGTATTCACCTGCCACCCCGCACGATAGACGTGAAGATAGCCAAATTCCAGTCCCACAACCGCCAGTCCCAGCGCAAAGGACGTCCAATTGAGTTTTATCAAATCCTGCGCGATTCCCTGCCTTTCACCGCCAAACCAGTACATAATAACGGCGCACAATGCGCCTACCAGATAGGTGATCGTCAGTGACAGCATCGCATTCCCGTCCTGTGGCGTTGTTTTTGTAATAATATTGTAAAAGATATTCGACAGCACGACCAGCACGATCGGCCAGAGCATATACCATGACATGGCTGATACCTCCTGCATGAATTATTCCTGAGATTTTGGGCCTGTTTTTATGGCAGGCAGTCCAAAGACAACACATGTGACACAGCCGACGCACATCGCAATCCACGCCGCAAAGCATACGCCTGATTCATAATGGAACACGCAATCCGTAATAACCGAGGCCAAAGACAACAGACCGCCGATCGAAGCCCCGAACACAAGCAAGCCGTTGGTCGGCAGCCGGTCTTTTGCCTTGGATTTTTGAAATAGCAGTCTGATAAATCCTATTAAAACCATCGCCGCCGACAGAAGTGTCAGGAGAAAGAAAGCCGAAATGGCAACCGTGGCCAGACCTTCAGCGCCGCTGAACATATAAACCGCCAGCGAGAAAAGAAACAGCAGACCTCCGACATCGGATAACAGGACAAAGGCTTTTTGCTTGTTCTGTGAAATATCAGTTTTCAATCGTTTCACCTTCAGAAATCAATCTCTTTTCACTGGTAATTTTCATGGAAATACCACTCCTTTTTGTTTTTCTGTCTCTATTGTAGCACAGAAATCTGACAAGAGCAATCCAAAAACATCATTTGTCAAACAAAAATTTGTCAAACAAAAAAATCTACGCTCCGTCCTTCTCGGAACAAAGCGTAGATTTCTCTTTTTATTCGTTAGAGGCAGGATCATTGGTTGTTGACCTTCTGTTCGTCCTTGCTGTCTTTGTCTTCGTCCTTGTCCATGAAGGCGCGTGCCGCAATGCTCACGCCGACGGCGATAATGGTCACGGGAGCAATCCAGCCCCAGATGTTCAGATGAATGTACTGACCGATCAGCAGCGCCACACCCACCGCAATCAGCACAATCGCAAAGACCTTGTTGGAATCCTTGTCGAACAGCCGGATCACACCGGGTACAATGATAAATACCGTCCACCAGCCGTCAAAAAAGAGGGAAGACAAATCCAGCTCATAGCCCATCGCTTTGGCGGCATAACCCACGCCCACCAAAATGACAATCAGACCTACTACGATGGCACCAAGTTTTTTACGCATTGTTTTCATCATTACCGTCTCCTTTTAAATGGAACATGTCTTGGAGAATTTCACCTCCGCCTTACACCCCTATCATATCACAGCGGCAAAAGAGAAATCAAGCGGTTTCCGGTGAGCTGCAAAAAACGGCGGTTGAAATGCGTTTACCGT
Source organism: uncultured Clostridia bacterium (assembly GCA_946184295.1). Taxonomy (GTDB): domain Bacteria; phylum Bacillota; class Clostridia; order Oscillospirales; family Acutalibacteraceae; genus RUG762. The sequence goes on from CAMHEZ010000060.1 coordinate 7,014, forward strand.
TTTTTGACGTTTGTCACACTGTCTAAGGAGCCAGAAAGACAACCCATCCGAGAAAGTATGATCTGTATGATATATTCTG
>CAMHEZ010000061.1 GCA_946184295.1 uncultured Clostridia bacterium
CTTCAGCTTCCTCAAATTCATCAATTAAATCGTCAAATTCTGATTGAGTAAGCGGCATGGCATCCACTAAGTCCTCAGTACGGATACCGTTATATTGGGTTGTCACTACTTCTTTGGCTAATTCCAAAGGAAAAAAACGCTCATACGTCTTCCCATCATCAGGTTTGAAAAAAGACATTGAAAGCAAATCGCAATGATATGAATTTAATCCATTTGTCTCAACATCTAAAACAATATACTTTTTAGAATCTACATCAATTCGTTCCATTTTGTTTGTCACCCACCTTACTTCTATTATATATTAAACTCACAATAATATCAAGAATTATTATAAAGTTATCAAACAATAAAATTATGATTATTACCACACTCAAGACAAAACCGCGTCCGCACTTAGCTTTTGACAGCCGTGTGCGGGCGCGCGTGTTATTTTTCCTCTTTTTCCTCCAGAATATCCTCAATAATCATCTGAATGTGCGTGACCTGTTTGTCAGTCAGACCCGTGGTTTCAAGATACCGCCTGTCATCCAGCCCCAGCAGATAGTCCGTGCTGACGGAGAAGAATTTCGCAATTTGAATTAATAAATCAACCGAAGGCATCAGATAACCATTTTCCCAATTAGATACAGTCTGTTTCGTCACAAACAGTTCTTTAGCCAATTCTACCTGATTCAGACCTCTGTTCAACCGCAAATCCTTGAGTATCTCTTCAAACATGATTCATTTACTTCTTTCCAAAAGTCAATTATATATATACTATTGTAAAATAATGCTTGACTTTTCTAACATTCCGAAGTATGCTATGAATATACTCTAATCACAAAAAATTAGTGAAGGGATTTTTATGCTGACACTTACCAATTCCTAACATGAGGGAAAATGCTGCGCCATCTGTCGATACTGGTACGGTGAAGCTGTGGTGCAGTACGATAGCAAGACAGGTTCCGTTGTCTATGAAAGCGAAACGGAAGAAATGTGCGAACGTCATTGTCATATCACCAAGGCAAATGAACTTTGCCACGATTTTCAGACCGAATATATTTATTCCCGCTATTTCGATTGGCGATGACAGCGCAGACAAAAACAACCGCGCCCGCGCAGGGGATTTTTCCCAATCTCCCACGCGGGCGCGGTTATTGATTTGATTCTTGTCTATTTGCCCGACTGATAGTCCAGCACGTCTTGTATCTGCTCCTTGACGACGGATTCCACATCTTCACGGGTCAGTGCGGCTTCCATCGGTCCGAGCATATGCTGGCGCTCCTGGGGCTTTTTAGTCACATTGAGTATGCGATTCATCGCCCAGACTGTTGTGACAGACGGCCGACGTGCAAATGATTCCAGCAGGAGCGGGAAATACACGTTGTCATCAAATGCCTCGACAAAGTGCATGATGTCGCCCGGAATACCGAAATCGCTGACCGGGTGGCGCTCGAAAATTCCGAGCAGGGGCACGATGGCCTCCTGACCAACCCCCGCCGCCTCCAATTCCTCCATGCAGTCCATTTCCACATATTCTACATCGTCGGTATCAACGGCGGCCTCGATTTTGGCGATAACGTCTTGCAGCAATTCAGATTGATTTGACATTGCGCACATTCACCTTATTGATAAAGCGGATAGGCTTCGAGCAGTTCGGTAACGCCTGCGCGAATCGCGTCGGCGCTGCCCTCGAAGTCAGTGATGGCGAGCGAAATGTACTCGGCAATCTTCTTCATGTCCTTCTCGACCAGACCGCGGGTCGTGACGGCAGGCGTACCCAGACGCACGCCGCTGGTCACAAACGGGCTGAGAGGCTCGTTGGGAATGGTGTTCTTGTTGGCGGTAATATACACGTCGTCCAGACGGCGCTCGAGTTCCTTGCCGGTGATGCCGGTATCGCGCAGGTCAAGCAGAATGAGGTGGTTGTCGGTACCGCCGGAGACCATCTTCACGTCGCGCGCGTCGAACTCTTCCGCCATTGCCGCCGCGTTGGCGACGATCTGCTTGCCGTAAGCCTTAAATTCAGGCTTGAGCGCTTCGCCGAGGCAGACAGCCTTGGCCGCGATGGTGTGCATGAGCGGGCCGCCCTGCGTGCCGGGGAAAATCGCCTTGTCGATGGCCTTGGCGTACTCCTCACGGCAGAGAATCATGCCGCCGCGGGGGCCGCGCAGGGTTTTGTGGGTCGTGGTGGTGACGATATCGGCATACTCCACAGGGTTCTGGTGCATACCTGCCGCGACCAGACCGGCGATGTGCGCCATATCGACCATGAGATACGCGCCGACTTCCTTGGCGATCTCGCTGAACTTGGCGAAATCAATGGCTCTGGGATACGCGCTCGCGCCCGCGACGATCATCTTGGGCTTGACCTGCTTGGCAGTTTCATAGAGCTTGTCATAATCAATGCGGCCGGTCTCGCCGTCCACGCCGTAAGCGACAAAGTTGTAGTACTTGCCGGACAGGTTGACGGGAGAACCGTGGGTCAGGTGGCCGCCTTCGGCCAGATTCATGCCCATAACGGTATCGCCCGGCTCGAGCAGCGCGAAATACACGGCAGTGTTGGCCTGTGCGCCGGAGTGGGGCTGGACGTTGGCATGCTCCGCGCCGAACAGCTCGCAGGCTCTCTTGCGGGCGATTTCCTCGACCACGTCCACGCACTGGCAGCCGCCGTAGTAGCGCTTGCCCGGATAACCCTCGGCATACTTGTTGGTGAGCACACTGCCCATGGCCGCCATCACAGCGGGAGAAACCAGGTTCTCGGAGGCGATCAGTTCGAGATTTCTTCTCTGTCTGGCCAGCTCGTCGCCCATCGCGGCGGCAACGTCGCTGTCATAGGCCTTTAAAAATTCGATGGAATCAAGCATATCTGCGTACATGATTTCAACTTCCTTTCGGAGAAATAAGTGACTTTTTGATTATAGCAAAGAATGGCGGCACTTGCAATAGTTTTTGTGTGAATTTTTGGAAACGGCGCGGTGAGTTTCTCTCCCTGTTAAACGCCGCCTGAATACGGAGAAATCAATTTTGATGGGGTCTTCGATTGGATTCGCCTGACTGCGTTGTTGGTCTTGGCGCGTCTTGCTCGGTCGGCTAAAGCCTCCCTCCCGGGGCGCTGCCCCGGCCCCTGCAAGGGCTCTGCCCTTGACCTGCCAGGAGGACCAGTCCCCCTGGACTCCCGCGCTCGCATACGCTCGCTTAATTGCGCTTCGCTTTTTTCATTTTATTTTTCATTATTCTTTATTCGTTATTCTTTATTCCTTTCTTCTCCCCCTGGACTCTCGCGCTTCGCTTAATTATTTTCCGCTGTCTGCATGGGCGGCATTTCCGACAGCACCGCGACGGTCGCCGTCACACAATAGACCTCCTTTGCGCCGGCATTCAGCAGCATCAGCGTACACTCGTTGATCGTGCTGCCCGATGTGGTCACGTCGTCACAAAGCAGGACGGTTTTGCCCGCCACCGCCTCCGGACGCGCCACGCGGAACACGTCTTTGATATTTTTCCGCCGTTCTACCAAGGACAGCATGTGCTGTTTCTGATTTCTGCGATACTTCACCAGCACGCGGTTCAGATACGGCAGTTCCAGCTCCAAAGCGACAGTCTCAGCCAGAAGATTTGCCTGATTGTAGCCGCGTTTGCACTGTTCCTCCGGGTGCATCGGCACGCCGATCACGCAGTCGATCCGGATATCCGCATCAAGATATTCCGACCGCACCACACAGGCCATCAGCTTGCCGAAATACCGACATGACGACGGCACATTGCGGAATTTCATGCGGTGAATGCCCCGTCTGGCCGCGCGCGTATAAATCAGCGGGGAGACGTTGCGCGTGTAAGCATACCGTTCCCTGCCGCAATCACAGGTGCCGAGCGGTCTTCCGCACTTGCGGCAGATCGGACGGCGGATAAAAACCATGTCCTTGGCACACCGACTGCATATCCGCTCGTTGTATTGAATCAGCGCCCCGCACAACGGACACCGGCGCGGAAAGAACAACTCGGCGGCGGTTTCTTTGATTTGTCTGATAAATCCCATACCGATTCGCCCTTTCAGCTTTCTGTGATATCGCGCCGCAGAAACACGTCCAGCGCGGAGTAGCGCAGGGTTTTCTTCTGGTTTTTCACCATCTGAATGGCAACCTGCTTATGCCCCACCATGATTAAAATTTTCTTGGCACGGGTCACAGCGGTATACAGCAGATTCCGATAGCAGAGCTGCGGCGCCATCGGATACATCGGAATAATCACCGCCGGAAATTCACTTCCTTGGCTCTTATGTACCGTAATAGCATAAGCGTGTTCCAGCTCGTCCGCGTTGTCGATGGAATAAAGCGCCACACGGTCGTCAAACCGCACCTTGAGCGTCCCGCGCAGCTTGTCGATTTCTTCCAGCATGCCCACGTCGCCATTATAAATGCCCGTGCCCTCCGTGCCGTCGTCCTTCGTCCACTCCACATTGTAGTTGTTCCTGACCTGCATGATTTTATCGCCCTGCCGGAATGTCACGCCGTTGACCTTGATTTCCGGACGCTTCTGGTGCTGCGGATTAAAACGCTGCTGCAAGATTTTGTTCAGCTCCACGGTGCCCAATTCCCCCTTGCGTCCGGGACACAGCACCTGAATCTCCTTGAGCGGGTTGAAATCATACGCGTCGGGCAGCCGCTTGAAGCACAAGTCCGAGATCGTCTGGGAAATTTTTTCCTTCTCGCGCATGGGCAAAAAGAAAAAGTCGTTGTCCCGCAAATCGAGCTGCGGCATCTCGCCGCTCACAATGCGGTGGGCATTCATGACAATGGCGCTCTTCTGCGCCTGACGGAATACTTCCGTGAGCTGCACCACCGGCACGCGTCCCGACGCAATCAAATCCCCCAGCACATTTCCCGCCCCCACGCTGGGCAATTGGTCACTGTCCCCCACCAGTACCAGTCGGCAGCCGAATTTGACCGCCCGCAGCAGGCTCTGGAACAGCAGGATATCCGTCATGGACAGCTCGTCCACAATCAGCGCGTCGCAGTCGAGGGGATTCTTGTCATTGCGGGCAAAGGATTGTGTATCGTTCTCGCCCCACTCCACCTCCAGCAAACGGTGAATGGTCTTGGCCTCATGGCCCGTGATCTCCGTAATGCGCTTGGCGGCGCGACCGGTGGGCGCGGCAATCGCGACCTTGTGGCCGTAGATTTCCAGCAATTGAATGATGGCGTTGAGCGTAGTGGTTTTCCCGGTGCCGGGGCCGCCGGTCAGCACGAGCAAACCCTTGCTCATGGCGGCGTCGATGGCCTGCGTCTGAAGCGCGTCGTAGGTAATGCCGGTCATGCTCTCGATCAGGTCCATCTGGCGGGCGTAATGCTTCACCGGCTCGGCGGGACACATGGCCATCGTGGCGATTCTGCCCGCCACATACAGTTCCGCCTGATAGAGATGCGGCAGAAAGACAAAGGGCCTGCCGTCCCATTCGTCCTCCATAAACTCCCCGTCGTCCACGGCGGCTTCCAATTCTTCCGCGACCGGGTCACATTCCAGTTCCAGCAGACCCGCCGCCACGTCAATCAGCTTTTCCCGGGGCAGACAGGTGTGACCGTTATTGAGATTGTGGGACAACACATAGGTCAGTCCTGCCGAAATGCGCCGGCTGCTGTCCCGCGCTTTATCCATGCCAAGGGCAATCGCGTCCACCCGCTCGAAGCCAATGTTCAGTCCCTCCGCGCAAAGCAGATAGGGGTCTTCCTTCACCATTTCAATACAATCCACACCAAAGCGCTTCCAGACGGCCAGCGCCTGATTCGGCGTAATCCTGTACTGACCGAGAAAGGTCATCGCCTCACGCAGACCGAAATGCGCGCGGAAATCCTCGGAAATCTGTTCGGCCTTGTTTTTTGATATGCCGCGAATCTCGGCCAGACGCAGCGGCTGGTTCTCGATGATGTCCAGCGTGCGGTCGCCGAATGCCTCCACAATCTTGGTCGCGGTGGAAGGGCCGATGCCCTTGACCGCGCCGGACGAAAGATAGCGCAGAATCGCGGTTGCGCCGGACGGCATGGTACTTTCAAGGCTCTCGGCGGTGAACTGACGGCCAAACTTCGGGTGAGACGTCCAGCGCCCGTAGAGATGCACGGCTTCTCCCGCGTTGACAGGCGGCAGCGCGCCTACCACGATCACTGGGTCACCTTCCACGTCCAGCTCCATCACGGTGAAGCTGTTCTGCTCGTTGCGGAAGGTAATCTCCTCCACCGTACCTTCGATTTCTTCCAGCGCCGTTTGGTTTGCGTTGCCCCGATCTGCCATTGATTTCACCGCACTTTTTGCAAAAATTACAATTGTAATTACTATTATATACCATCGGCCGCCAAATGCCAACTGTTTTTTTGGTGGGTTCTTCTATCGGATTCTCCTGACCCTGTCGGTTATCCAAGCGCGTCTTGCGACCTTCTCCATTCGGCATCGCCAGCGATACCTATTCCCCTCCCCTTTCAGGGCAATGTCATCAACTTAAGGATAAGTTCGTCAAATAGCA
>CAMHEZ010000062.1 GCA_946184295.1 uncultured Clostridia bacterium
CCAGATTGTGGCTCTGGAGGTCATCGGTTCGACTCCGATATACCACCCCACAGACATTCGGCGTGAATGTCCTTCGGTTCGTTCACGCCGATACGTCTTCTTTATTTTGACAGGCGATATCATTTGACATTGGGGTGTCGCCAAGCGGTAAGGCAACGGATTTTGATTCCGTCATGTCGCTGGTTCGAATCCAGCCATCCCAGCCAGCGGATTTGCTGCGTGAGGGATACTTTTTTCGTATCACGCGGCAAATCTTCATATGATCCATTAGCTCAGTCGGTAGAGCACTTGACTTTTAATCAAGGTGTCCGGAGTTCGAATCTCCGATGGGTCACCAGAAACGCCCGCTTTGCGTTGCAAAGCATGGCTCAGTGAAGAATGAATAGTGAAGAGTGAATAATGAAGAATGTTTCAAAGGGCGTTTCTGTATTATTCATTATTCACTATTCATTTTTCTTTATTCATTAAAAAAGGGGAATTGAAGGTCATGCAGAATGATAATCCGCTGCTGCAAAAATCGTTGGATTTTGCCGCGAGAATCGTCAAACTGTATCAGTATTTAACCAAAGAAAAGCACGAGAGCATTATCTCCAAGCAGATTATCCGCAGCGGCACGTCTATTGGCGCAAATGCGAATGAAGCGGCATACGGCGTGAGTCAAGCGGATTTTATTGCCAAAATGCAGATAGCGTTGAAAGAAACAGCGGAAACCGAATATTGGCTTCGGCTGTTGGTAAAATCTGCGTATATTGATGGAAAATTGGGGCAATCGCTGATTGATGATTGTTTGGAAATCAAGCGGATACTGATTGCATCATTGAAAACTGCCAAGAACAATCAAAAATAATACGATTCCATCAGGCCGCGTCTTTATCGGGACGGCCTGCTTTTTTCTTTTTCCCGCAAATTCCCTGTGCTGATTGCCGAAAAAATCCGTCTGTATGGGTGAAGGGAGGTTTTTTCAATGGAGGACAATGCCATTGTGAGTTTGTATTGGGCGCGGGACGAGGCGGCGATTGCCGCGAGTGATGAAAAATACGGCGGGTACTGCGGGACAATTGCGCGGAACATTGTGGGGGACCGTCAGACTGCCGAGGAATGTGTGAATGACACATGGCTTCGCGCGTGGGAGACCATGCCGCCGCAGCGTCCGTCACGGTTGGGCGCGTTTCTGGGACGTATCACGCGGAATCTCTCGTTTGACCGCTACCGCCAGTCTCATGCGGACAGGCGGGGCGGCGGGGAGCTGGCGGCGGTGCTGGACGAGCTGGCGGAATGCGTTTCCGGCGGCGAGACTCCGGAGGACGCGCTGTCACGGCAGGAACTGGCGAAGGCAATCTCCGATTTCCTCGGCACGCTGCCGCGGGTCAAGCGACAGATGTTTGTGCGGCGCTACTGGTACGGCGAGTGTCTGGGCGATATCGCGGAAAAATGCGGCGGTACGCCGAGCGCGGTTTCCACGGCGCTGGGCAGAATGCGGAGCAGTCTGCGGGAGTATCTGACGGAAAGGGGTTTTGAGCTGTGACAAGGGAGGATTTGTTTGCAGTGCTGGGCGACATTGACGATACCTTCATCATGGAGGCGCGGAAAGCGTCGGTTCGTTATACGCCTGTGAGGAACGTGTTGCGGGGCGCTGCCGCCGCGTGTGCGCTGGTGCTGGTGTGTGTCGGGGCCGTATGGGGCATACGGACGTGGCGGGCCAAAGGAACTGACGCGGTGGGAACCGATGCGTTGCCCCTGCTGTCGTGGCAGGAGAACACGGGAGAATATGTGACGTTGCCGGTGGTGACATATCGCGGCGCGTATTATGAAATTCTCAATATGTCCGACACGGCGGCGCTGGACCGCCACGGTCTGCCCCATGCCATTACCGGAAAGATGGTGGGCGAGCAGGTCGTGCAGGTGCGCTCGGACGGGGGCGATGTCTTCACGCTGTATGAATACGCCGATTACAGCGGTGTGAACCAGATGGCGGTGTTGATTGCCGCCCGTGACGGGCAGGATGATGATAAGACCTATTCCTATGCGATTTTTTGCAATTTTATCCGGCAGAATACCGCCTTGTGCGATACCGCGCAGAAGATGTTTGGCATCATCGGGGTGTACGGCGCGGAGGATATCACGCGGGTGCAGGTCGGCGAGACAGTGGTAGATGCCAAGCGGTTCTATGACTTGCTCTGCGGCGCGGACGCGAAGGGGGAGGACGGTTATCAATACGATGTGTTCTTTAAGATGAACGAGAAACAGCAGCAGGCACTCTGTATCGAGCTGGCGGATACCGCCCAAGAGGTGCATATCACCACGAAACACGGCTTTTGCGCCTGCGGTCTGACCTATGAACCGAAGATCGGTTATGTGGACTGGGCGTGTAATCATTACAAATTGGCAGAACCGTTACTATGAAATAATTAGCGAAGCGTGGGGAGTCTTAGCTGTTGACAAGCAACAGCTTGGGGGCGAAGCGCCTCCTGGCAGGGTGTGGGGCAGCGCCCCACAGCGATACGCACTGCAATCAAAAACGCACTCAGGCGAATCCGAATCCGCCCGGGTGCGTTTTTCATCTTAAGTTATCCTGCTCGCTCAGCCTGCGGCTTCGCTTGTGGGGCGCTGCCCTGCACCCCCTGGACTCCCATTGTACTACTTTTTCTGTAAACCGAAGGTTTTCTCCAGAGCATTGGCCAGTGCCCGCGCGATATTCTTCGGGTGATTGATGATCCATCGGGCGCTGTCGGCCTTATCGTGAAATTCCACTTCCGCCAGAATGCTCGCCATACCGTAATTGGACGGTTCTCTCACGTCGGAGTAGCCCGTCTTGTCAAACGCCAGCATGCCGTTGATGACATTGGGTGACACGGTGGATTTATGCGGGGTGATTTTGCTCATCTCCGCCACGACATTCTGTGCCAGCTGCTTGCTTTGTGTGCTGCCGGGGAAGTAGAAGGCCATCGGGCCGTAATGATTGCGGTTGACTTTGCTGTCGGCGTTGCTGTGAATCGCCAGATACACGTCCGCCCCGCGCTTCCACGCGTCATAGGCGCGTCCGTCCGGGTCAAGCTCGAGCGTCGTGGGCGCGGTGTAAACCGTGCAGACGTATTCCTTCTCCAGAATGCTTTTCAGCTCCTTGGCGACGCGGTACATCTGGGTCTGCTCGTTGGTGGAACCGGCGGCATAGGCATTGTGCGGTTGTTTGGAGGGGGAGAGATAAATCATCGGCGTGCCGCCGTTTTTGAAATTCTTCTCGGGAATGGGCGTGTAGCTGTCGGACACGGTGACATTGTGACGTGAAATCCAGACCGTCTTACCGTTGCGTGTGAACGAATACCATGTGGTATCCGAGCCGTCGTTGCGCCAGTCGGTCGCGACGAACTTCGCGCCGCGGGAGACGGTGCCCATTTTTTTATTCTTGGTGCCGGGCGCGCTGTAGACATTGACACTCTTTTTGCTGACGGTGATCGTGCGCTTGATGTAGCGGGGCGGCGTGCCGGATTGGGTGGGCTTGGTCTGGGCGGCGGTGGTCGTGCCGCCGGTCAGTTTGCCGTAGGCGCTGCAAATCCAGCCCTTTTTGGACGCGGTGAACTGAATCTGATACCAGACCTTGCCGTTGGCGGCCTTCTTGCTGCCGAGATAGAGATAGGTCTTGCCCTTGACGGCCTCGCCGACCTTGGCGTAGGACTGTCCCGCGTCCGCGCGCACATTCACGGGCTTGGCGGTAATCAGCACTTTTTTTTGCGTGGCGGCGGTCGTTGTCGTGGAACCGGTTGTAGCAGCCGTCGTGGAAGCCGTCGTAGAAGCCGTTGTGGAAGTCGTCGTGGAAACGTCGGTGGAGGCTGTTGCGGAATCCGTTGAGGAAGTTGCCGTGGTAGTAGTTGTGGTTGTGGGGGCGGTCGTCTCGTCGGGTACGTCGATGAGCTTGGTGTAACCGCTCACCACCCAGCCCTTTTTGGTCGCTGTGAACTGAATGCGGTACCACACCTTGCCGTTGGCGGCCTTCTTGCTGGCGAGATAGGGGTAGGTCTTGCCCTTCGACGTCTCGCCGACCTTGGCGTAGGACTGTCCCGCGTCGGCGCGGACGTTAACCGGCGTGCGGGCGATCTCCACATAGCGGGCGGCAAACGCGGGTGTGGCGCACACGACCCAGAACATGACCGTCGTGAAAACGGCCATCAGTGTGCGGCGTAATTTTTTGGTTGTCATGATATCCCTGACCTTTCCTGTGCGAAGTGACACAATACGAACGTCCCCATTATAATGGAAATCCGGGATAATGTCAAGGGAGCGGGGCAATGATGAAAACACAGGGGTTAAGTTAGCCAAAAAAACAGATGATACATGAAAAAAATCGGTTGCTTTTAACCAAATCGCGTGTTATAATCTTGATATCATCAAGATTGTCCATCAGTGACAGCAAAGGAGAGATTAGCATGAAAGAACGAACGAAACAGACCCTGCGGCGGCTGAGCATGAGGGTCACCGCGCTGGCTGTGATGCTGGCGATGGCGCTGGCGGCGGTGGCACGGGTGCCAATGGATGTATTTGCCGCTAAATCGGATCAGCCCGCGAGATATTCGGTGCTGCTTCTCGATGTCGGCGGAGAAACGCATTTTTACTGTGGCAGCGAACTCATCTATACGGCTGATTCAGCCATCGATTATGTGAAGGCTTCTGCCAGAACATTCCTTGCAGATTTACTGAACGCAGACGGTGAGAATTATGTCGCTGTGGTGACTTACGCCGAAAATGCAGAAGTGGTGACAGATTTTACGGACGACATCGATAAGGTGACAACGCTTGTTGACGGATTGGAATCTGAGTCCAATATTAGAAATCTGAGCGACGGTCTGGATAAGACGAATGATTTGCTCTCAGCTGTTGCAGACGATGCTACCAAGAATGTTATTCTTGTCACTACCGGCATGGTTGACACGGGGAATTATTCTTACAACGGTATTTACGATGAAAGTACGGTTGGCAGTGATTGGTATAATGGAAACCCACATGTGTACTTGTATGCCTATGCGAACGCTGCCTACGAGCGTTGTGAGAAGATCAATGAAGCAGCGAATCTGTATGTATTGGGGCTTTTTCAGACCATGGAGGGTATGCCCGAAGACGGAAAAGACATTGCGCAGTTTTTCCGGATCTCCGCGAAAGACTTTGCCAGTTCGGAGGATACCTTCTTTGAAATCGAAGACCCCAGCGATATCGGATTTTTCTTTGGAGAGGTTTCGGACGACATTCTCGATACTGTCGTATCGGATAATGTATCCCGTCACATTGATTTTATCAATAATGACCCGTCCGCCATCAGCTACTCCTATTCAGATATCTTTACAAAGGTAAACAGTATGGCTTTTATGGACAAAGGTGTGTCTGCTCGTACTGTCACTGAAGTTTTCAGCGCTTATTGCAATCCGAAAAACTGGCATGAAGAATCTTTAGAAGAAGTCATGAGAGATGTTTCAAACAGTGAGTTTGTAGCACAGGCAATCGTAACGCAAATTTTATCAAGTGAAGAATTTAAGGCGAAGATTACTGATGCGGGAAAAACAGGCGTTGGCATGGCAGATGAAAAGCTTTTGTTGACGCTAAAATACAATCCCGATCGCTTTTCTGTTAGTGACGCGGATAAAGACGTAATAGAAGAGATGATAAATGAAAGCAATAAATCAAGTGATGAATATATTTCAAAACGAACGGCGTTTATTAAGAAGTATTATACGCATGAGGCCATTGAGCAAAATGACTCGTCGGATTCGTGGATTTCCGGATTAAGCGAGATCGTCGGTCTGGTAACAGATGCCGAAGAATTACTGGAAACGTTTGATAGAATGTCTTACAATTATAATCATGGGAAACATTCCACTCATCATTATCCGAAACATATGGAGAAACCCAAAGAAAATAAAATATTCCAGAAAGTGAAAATAGCTAATTTCATTTTGAGTGAAGCTGACAAGATAATTTCCACTAAAGAAGATATCAAGGTTTTTTACGAAAATGTCTACGCTCTTACCTCTGCCAATTATGCTGTACAAGAATCTATTGCCATACTTACGGAGAAT
>CAMHEZ010000063.1 GCA_946184295.1 uncultured Clostridia bacterium
CCGAGGAAGTTCTCAAGCAGGCTGCGGACGAGATGCTTGACTATCAGGGCAGCGGCCAGTCCGTCATGGAAATGAGCCACCGCTCCAAGGTATACGACAAGATCATCAAGGAGGCCGAAGCCGATCTCCGCGAGATCATGAACATTCCCGACAACTACAAGGTACTCTTCCTGCAGGGCGGCGCTTCCACCCAGTTTGCCATGATTCCCATGAACCTCATGACCAAAAACGGCAAAGCGGATTTTGTCATCACCGGTCAGTGGGCGAAGAAGGCATACGAGGAAGCCGCAAGATACGGCGACGCCAAGGCTGTCGCTTCCTCCAAGGATAAGACCTTCTCCTATATTCCCAAGGTAGAGAAGTCCGATTTCAGACCCGACGCAGACTATGTACACATCTGCCTCAACAACACCATCTACGGCACCAAGTGGAACACCCTGCCCGACACCGGCGATGTGCCGCTGGTAGCCGACATCTCCTCCAACATTCTCTCCGAGCCGATCGACGTGAGCAAGTTTGCCCTGCTCTTTGCCGGTGCGCAGAAGAATGTCTCCTGCGCAGGTGTCACCATTGTAATTATCCGTGAAGACCTCATCGGCAACGCGATGGACATCACCCCCACCATGCTCAACTACAAGACCCATGCGGATGCCAACTCTCTCTATAATACACCTCCTTGCTATGCCATCTACATTGCCGGTCTCACCTTCAAGTGGATCAAGAAGATGGGCGGTCTCGAAGCCATGAAGGCACTCAACGAGAAGAAGGCGAAACTGCTCTACGACTTCCTCGACAATTCCAAACTCTTCAAGGGCACCGTCGTTCCCGAGGACCGTTCGCTCATGAATGTCCCGTTCGTCACCGGCGACGATGAGCTTGACGCGAAGTTCGTCAAGGAATCCACCGCAGCGGGCCTTGTCAACCTCAAGGGGCACCGTTCCGTCGGCGGCATGAGAGCCTCCATCTACAATGCCATGCCCTATGAAGGCGTGGAAGCACTGGTTGCCTTCATGAAGAAGTTCGAGGAAGAGAACAGCAAATAAGCTTAAACGGAGATGAACAAAATGGCTAATATTCTTACCTTAAATAAAATCGCCAGCATCGGCCTCGACCGTTTCGGCGCGGGCTACAACTGCGCGGATAACATTAAGAATCCCGACGCGGTGCTGGTTCGTTCGGCCGCCATGCAAGACATGGAGCTGCCCGAGAGTCTGCTGGCCATTGCCAGAGCAGGGGCAGGCGTGAACAACATTCCGCTCGACAAGTGCGCCGAGAAGGGCATTGTTGTTTTCAACACCCCCGGTGCCAACTCCAACGCCGTGGCCGAACTCGTGCTGGGTGCAATGATCTTCTCTTCCAGAAACGTGCTGCCCGCCACCGCTTGGGCCAAGACCCTCAAGGGCAACGGCGACCAGGTCGGCAAGATGGTCGAAAAGGGCAAGGGGCAGTTTGTCGGCCCCGAAATCAAGGGCAAGACCCTCGGCGTCATCGGTCTCGGTGCGATCGGCGGTCTGGTGGCCAACGATGCCGCCGCACTGGGCATGAATGTCATCGGCTACGACCCCTTCCTTTCCGTTGACGTGGCACTCAGACTGTCCCGCAAGGTCAAGCACGTGACCGACCTCAAGGCGATCTTTGAGCAGAGCGACATCATCACCATTCATGTGCCGCTCATTCCCGACACCAAGAACATGATTAACGCCGAATCCATCGCATCCATGAAGGACGGCGTCAGAATCCTCAATTTTGCCCGCGGCGGTCTGGTCAACAACGCCGACATCAAGGCAGCGCTCGCCAGCGGCAAGGTCGCCAGCTATGTCATCGACTTCCCGGACGATGAAGTCCTCGACGTAGACGGCATCATCGCAATCCCCCACCTCGGCGCTTCCACCCCTGAATCGGAGGACAACTGCGCCATGATGGCAGTCGATGAGATCAAGAACTACCTCGAAAACGGCTCTATCGTGCATTCGGTCAACTATCCCGACATCGACGCAGGCCCCGTAGCCGCCAAGCGCGTCTGCGTGCTGCACAAGAATATCCCCAACGTGCTGACCAAGCTCTCCGCCATCGTCTCCAATGAAGGCGTGAACATCGAGAACATGCTCAGCAAGTCTAAGGGCGACTATGCCTACAGCATTCTCGACTTCGCGAGTGACATCAGCGACGCCGCCAAAGAAGCCTTCAACGCGGTGGACGGCGTGATTCGCGTAAGATTCATCGGCTGATTGTTCCGCAATACCCACAATATTTAAAGTAATAAAACTCCCGACAGACGGCTATCAGCACTATCTGCCGGGAGCTTTGTTTTCTCATGGGAAAAATCAAATCACCGCGCCCTGCATAGACTTTTCGCCTGTCACCCATTCGCCCAGCAAATTGGCCCAGCGCTCGGTGAAGAAATCGGAATACGCCGCACCGCGCTGCCGCTTGCGTCTGAAACACGGCAAAAATCCCCATGCGGCCGACGGAATACCCATCACCATCAGATACAGCGGCCCGAACAGCAGCGATTGAATCGTATGTCCATACTCATGCACCAGCAGACACCGCGCCATCTGAAAGCACGGGATTCTGCCCTTATGCCGCTTGTCCCGCATAGGTCTGGTGGTCACAAATAAGAATAATCCGAAGGACGCGCTCCATGGAAAATCCCCCTCTGTCACCACCGCACCGTGATATAGGAAATGACGCCGCCTGAGATTGCACAGAAATACCGTCAGTCCCAGCAGCGTCTGAGGAAATCCCCATGTGCATTGCAGCAGGATATAAAGCACCCGCCTGAGTGTTTTCACAAACCAATCCCTCCCGTCATCGCCTTCAAAAAAGCGCCAAAAGCTCGGTCAGGCTGTCCACCACCCGATCGGGTCTTTCCCCCTCGTCCTCAATCTGCCAATACTGTCCGTAGCCTTGTTTCACCCAGACGGTTTTCATGCCCAACGCCTTGGCAGGTATGATGTCGTTGTCAATACGGTCACCGATCATTACGGCATATTTTGGCGGACAGTCCGCCTGCTCCAACGCCAATTGAAAAATACGCGGGTCGGGCTTGGCAACGCCTGCCTCCGCCGAAGCGATCAACAGATCAATATACTGCCCTATACCGAACCTTTCCAGCCGCTCTCCTGCCCCACAGTTCTGATTGGCAATCACGCCGATATGGTGTTTTGGATACAGAGCCGCAAGGCACGCTGCTGCATCATCATATAATATTTCGTCCTCGCTGTGCCATTCCGGCATGGTCACACGCAGCCGCCGGGCGGCTTCCCGGTCGCCCTTCTGATTGAGGCGATAGAAGTCCATCGCCATTTCGGTGACATACGCCGCACTCACACCTGCGGCCGCCGCTATCTCGCGAAACCGATGCTGATAGGCCAGCGTTTCGTCCAACAGCGTAGAACCGATATCAAAAAACAGCCATGCCACATTTTCAAACTCATCGGACATAGGTGTCAGGACTCCTTTCGCGTCATCAGGCACACGCACTCGACGGTATCGCCGCATTCCCACAACAGACGCCTTACCTCGTTACCGTCGCAATAGATCGGGAAATTAAACTCAATGGATTTCAATCTCATGCTGCTCTCCCAATCAGGAAAAATCTGTACTTCCTTTATCAGATAGGAAATCAGGTTTTTCTTTTCTTCATCATTCAGTATATCATAGAATCTGTTGAAGTTCATCATGATTTTGTAAATGTTATCAAGCGTGATGGCTTGAATCTCAACTGCCTCTCTTCTGAGATTGGCGTCCTTGATACATTCCTCCAATTCTGCGATTGTATCGTAAAGGCTGTCGAGTCTCATCGTCATATCGCGGAGTTTTCTGTCGCGGTAGCGTGCGTCCAACGGCAGATTGTCAATCTCTTTTTCCAGTCTGTGCTTATTCAAATCCACTTCCTTCATTTTCGCTTCGTAATTTGCAATTTCCTGATCCAGCTTGCTTGTATCTATCTGAGTACCGATTCGTCTCCTGATTTCTTCCGCAAATGATTTATCCACCACCAGCAATTTGACGGCTTCTATCACTAATGGTTCAATATCTGTTTTTCTGAGACACGCCTGATAATCACAAAAGTGTCCGTTCTGCGTTCTTTTTCTTCCGCAGACATAGTAAAAGACCTCCTTGTATGTACCGTCTTTAGTTGTCCAAGCGTGTTTATTGGCATACATTGCGCCGCCGCATTTCGGGCATCTCAAAATACCCGTCAGAAGATGCACTCGGTCTTTTCCGGTCTTGGATGGCGGCTTTATTCCTGTCGCCGTTCTTTTGGCATGCGCTTTTTGCCAAAGTTCTTCATCAATGATTGCCTCATGCTGTCCGTCCTCTAAAATGAAATCGTCAACATGGACTTGCTTGTACTCGTTTTTGGTTCCTTTGACTTTTTCTCTGGTTCTTCTTCCATAAGCAATTTTGCCACAGTAAACAGGATTGTCCAGAATCCGACCGATCAGCGACGCGCTCCATGTTTCAAGAATGCCGTTCTGACGGGGAATCTTTTTTAGGCCCTGCAAATTGAGGTATTTGGCGATTTTTCCCATTCCCATATCGGAATTGGCAAATTTATCGAAAATAATGCGAATTGCTTCCGCCTCTGTCTCTTCGATAAATAGCTGATTGTCTTCCAGACGGTAACCGTAAGGAGCAAAGCCGCCGTTCCAGCCTCCCTGTCTCGCTTTCTCCCGACGACCGTTCATTGTCTGCTCGATAATGTTTTCTCTCTCGATTTCCGCGACAGCAGAAAGAACGGAGATTAACAGCTTGCCACTGGTCTGGGAAGAATCAATTCCTTCCTCGATGCAGATCAAATTGATGCCATAGGATTGCACGAACTCCAATGAATTCAGAATATCCGCTGCATTTCTTCCGAAACGGGATAACTTGTAGACCAGAATATACTCGATCTCTAAGCCGTTTTTTATATCCGAAAGCATCTTCTGAAAAGCAGGTCTTCCCTCAATTGACTTGCCTGATTTTCCGGCATCCTCATACACATCGACGATGATCATTTCCTCGCGCTCCGCAAACCGCCTTAAGCAGTTCTTCTGACCTTCAAGACTGTATCCGTCAACTTGCATCTCAGTGCTTACGCGCGGATAGATCACGCATTTTTTTCCTTCTCGATTCATGTTACAACCTCCAACAGTATAGAAAAATAACAAATTGCTCTCATGCAGTCGCCTCTAAACTTTGCAGGATGATATTTCCGTACTTTTCCACAAGCAAAGTCATGGTGTTGATGAAAAGATCGTATGCCTGATTTTTGCTATTGGTAGTTGCATTCTTATTTGTCCTCGACGCCCGAATGCCGGGAAGTCGTCAAACGGTCAGCAGTTTACTGACACCACGGGAATCTCACCCTGCTGCTCCTCACAGCACCGCATCGCGGGAGTACCATTGTCTACCTTGCGGGTTATGGCGGAATCGGGTACTGCCCGATATTTTGAGTCGGTGGTTGTCGCTCGCTGCCGTTCGGCAGGTCGTGGCGCACCGCTTCACACGCTGTTCTATCTCAGATCCGCAAGGGGGAAGTATTTGACGAATGATAGCTTCCCATAAGGATACCAACTAAACACCCACACATACAACCGATTGAGAGAAAAAAGTCTGTGTCTTGCAAAGGTAAATCACACTTTACA
>CAMHEZ010000064.1 GCA_946184295.1 uncultured Clostridia bacterium
GCAAGGTCAAGAAGTACATCGCCGACAACAACATCAAGTTCTACACCATCAACGCCATCAAGATCGGTCAGGAAATCGGTCTGGGCACCCGTGTGAATACCGTGCTTCAGTCCGCCTTCTTCAAGCTCTCCGGCGTTATCCCGATCGAGGACGCTGTGAAGTTCATGAAGGACGCTGCTACCAAGTCCTACAGCAAGAAGGGCGAGGCCATTGTCAAGATGAACCACGACGCGATCGACGCCGGTGTGGACGCGATTGTCGAAGTACAGGTTCCCGAGGCATGGAAGAACTGCACCGACGACAGCACCGTGCAGGTTGCCACCGGCGACAGACCCGAGCTGGTCAAGTTCGTCAACGACATTCTCATTCCCGCCAACGCACAGAAGGGCGACAGCCTGCCGATTTCCACCTTCATGGACATCGTGGACGGCACCCTGCCCCAGGGCTCCGCTGCTTATGAGAAGCGCGGCATCGCGGTGAATGTTCCCTCCTGGAACCCCGCCAACTGTATCCAGTGCAACTTCTGCTCCATGGTATGTCCGCACGCGGTTATCCGTCCGATCGCCATGACTGCTGACGAGCTGGCCGCCGCTCCGGCTGACACCAAGTCCGCCGACATGACCGGTCTGCCCGGCATGAAGTTTGTCATGACCGTCTCCACCCTCGACTGCACCGGCTGCGGCAGCTGCGTCACCGTCTGCCCGGGCAAGAAGGGCGAGAAGGCACTCAGCATGCAGCCCATCGCCTCTCAGATGGCAGGTCAGGCCGTGTTCGATTACGGCCAGAAGCTCGACGAGAAGCCCGAGGTTGCCGCGAAGTTCACCGACGCCACCGTCAAGGGCAGCCAGTTCAAGCAGCCGCTGCTCGAGTTCTCCGGCGCCTGCGCAGGCTGCGGCGAGACGCCTTATGCCAAGCTGATGACCCAGCTCTTCGGCGACAGAGCCTATATCGCCAACGCCACCGGTTGTTCTTCCATCTGGGGCGGCTCCGCACCTTCCACCCCCTACACCGTCAACAAGAAGGGCTACGGTCCCGCTTGGGGCAACTCCCTCTTTGAAGACAACGCCGAATTTGGTCTCGGCATGAACCTCGCACAGAGAGCCATCCGCGACAGACTCAAGGAGTATGTCGAGAAGGTCGCCGGCTGCGAGAACGCTTCCGCAGACGCGAAGGCAGCCGCTCAGGAATACCTCGCCACCTTCGACAGCTCTTCCGCCAACAGAGCCGCCACCGACAAGCTCATCGCAGCGCTCGAAGCGATGGACAGCTGCGGCGAGACCGTGCAGAAGATTCTGAAGGATAAGGATTATCTCGCCAAGAAGTCCATGTGGATCTTCGGCGGCGACGGCTGGGCATACGACATCGGCTTCGGCGGTCTGGACCACGTCCTCGCTTCCGGTCAGAATGTCAACGTGCTGGTCTTCGATACCGAAGTTTACTCCAACACCGGCGGTCAGGCTTCCAAGTCCACGCCTGTCGGCTCTATCGCACAGTTCGCTGCTGCCGGTAAGGCCACCAAGAAGAAGGACCTCGCCCAGATCGCGATGAGCTACGGTTACGTCTACGTCGCACAGTGCGCGATGGGCGCCGACTACAACCAGACCCTCAAGGCCTTCCGCGAGGCTGAGGCTTACAACGGTCCGTCCCTCATCATCTGCTACGCGCCCTGCATCAACCACGGCATCAAGGGCGGCATGGGCATCTCCATGACCGAGGAAAAGAAGGCTGTGGCCGCGGGTTACTGGCATATGTTCCGCTTCAACCCCGAACTCGCCGCCGAGGGCAAGAACCCCTTCACTCTCGACAGCAAGGCTCCCACCGAGAGCTACCGCGACTTCATCATGGGCGAAGTCCGTTACAACGCCCTCAAGCGCGCCAATCCCGACAGAGCCGAGGAGCTCTTCACCAAGGCCGAGAAGTACGCCGAGGAGAAGTACGAGCATCTCGTTCACCTCAAGGAGCAATAATAATTAGCGAAGCGTGGGTTTCCAAAGGGACTGGTCCCTTTGGCAGGTCCAGGGCAGCGCCCTGGCAGGGCCTGGGGCGGCGCCCCAGCAGGCAAGCGAAGCTTGCCGGGCACCACGCGCTAAGATTTTCGATAAAAGTCAGGCGAATACCAAAGCGCATCCGCCGCCGCAAAATGCCGTCACAGGCGCCGCGCCAAGTACGTGCGGAGAGCCTGTCCGGCTGAGCGGCCGCGAAAGCGTCAAGCAATAGAAAAACAATACCGCCGCGATTTTCAGCGAAGCAAGCCGAAAGTCGCGGCGGTTTTTTGTTGGAAACTTTTAGTAAAGATATGTACTAAACTCGGAACAATCGGCGGCAAGATGATATGATAAAAATGTATAGAAATCATCATATGTAAGGTGAACACCGATTGGACTATATCAAACGAATGCGGGATTTGCGTGAGGACAACGACCTGACACAGCAAAAGGTGGCGGATTACCTCACGACTTCTCAAACGATGTACGCGCGTTATGAACGCGGCGCCAACGAGCTGCCGATCCGCCATCTCATCAAACTCTCGGCACTGTACGACGTCTCTGTAGACTACATATTGTGCCTGACCGACAATCCCAACCGGATGTAATTTTTTGAAATCATTTCACATGAAATCGTGTGAAATATCCACATCTCAACCTGCCTCATATAAAACTAACCTGCTGTAAATTCGGCTAAGAAAGGCGGAAATCGGACGTTTGTCCAAGATTTCCCCTTTGACATAACGCCATCCAAGTGGTATGATAAAATCGGAGGTGAAAACGATGAAAGATTATGTAAAAAGAATCCATGATCTTCGCCAAAAGAAACGTCTGAGCGAGCAGGACGCCGCCAAATATCTGAACGTTTCGGAGGATATCTATCAGCAGTACGAACTGGGAACCCGCGACCTGCCCACGCAGCAGCTCATCAAACTTTCTGAACTGTTCGGGGTGTCGATTGACTATATCCTGTGCATCACCGACAAGCCCGAACGCTTGTATTGACCGGTTTTTCGTCAGAAAAATCAACCAGCTTTCGTGGGCCGCTCACTGCCAGATTTTTTCGCCGTCTTTTTTTGAATGAGCATTGACTGTCCCGCTCAAACTAATAGCGGGATTGTGAGTCGTCACCCTGCGTTGTCGCCCGGCGGCTCATGCCCCACATCAATACAAAGGGACGGTTAATGATAATGGAATTGAATCGCAAAATTCGTATCATGTGTGCCGCCTCCGCGCTTACTCTGATGGTACTCCCCGTAAGCTGCGGTTCCAACGGCAGAAACAATACAACTTCTTACGGCGTCAACGAAAACGGTATCTATGACGGCTCCAACACGGGCCGCAACGTCGTGGACCGTGCCGGTCAGGTGATTGACGACGCGGGCGACGCTATCGAGCGCGGCGCCGACAGAGTGGAGGACGGTCTCGACCGCATGGGCGACGACATGACCGGCGCCACCACTTCCACCACCCGCACGACAACCACCATGACCACAACTACGACAACCCGGTCGGCCGCTAGATAACATCTCGCCAAAAAAAAACAGGCAGTGCCGCTTTGCTATCCAAGAATCCAACAAGCAAAGCCGCTCTGCCTGTTTTGTTTTTTGGCAAACGGATTTCTTCCTTGTTTTTATTGCAAATCGGTCTGCACCGTGTTATAATAAAGGCAGGGAGAGGAGATGAGGCCTATGGCGCGGCGCGAACCGGTGTTGACAGATGAAAAAATGCAGGCCATTATCCGAGAGCTGCGTTTGATTGACGACGCTTTTTTCGCGGTGTGTTTTGATAAGGACACCGCATTGACGCAATGGATGCTGCACATTATTCTGGAGCGTGACGATCTGACCGTGACAGAGGTGAAAACGCAGTACTCCATCAAGGGACTTGGCGGACATTCCGCCGTTCTGGACGCGTTGGCGACCGATCAGGAAGGACGCCTCTACAATATCGAGGTTCAAAAGCCGGACGAAGGCGCCATTCCCCGCCGCGCGCGGTTTTACGGGGGGTTGATTGACAGCGCGTTTTTGAAGAAGGGACAGCAATACAAAGAGCTTTGCGAAACGTATGTCATTTTTATCACGGAAAACGACATTCTGGGCGATAACCTACCCGCCTATCACATCGACCGCTTTATTTGTGAAAACGGCAAACCGTTTGATGACGGACTGCACATCATTTACGTCAACGGGGCGCATATTGACCGCACGCCGCTGGGACAGCTCATGCACGATTTCATGTGCAGCGACCCTCATGATATGCACTATGCTCCGCTGTCGGACAAAACCAGCTATTTTAAGAGCGAAAAGGAGGGACAGCATATGTCGCAGCTTTGGAATGAATACGTCAGCTATTACAAGGAACAATTGGCCGAGGCGAAGGCACAGGCCGTCAAAGAGAAAAATCAGATCGCGCTGCGTCTGATTCAAAAGGGCTTTACCATCGAGGAATCCGCCGAAACCACCGGCTTGTCTCCGGAGGAAGTCAGAAAACTGGCGCAGTAGTAGTAACGAAAAGAAAACAACCTAAAATCCCCCGGTGCAGCCGTCCAGACCGCACCGGGGGATATGTCTGTTATAGGGAACTGTTAAGCACACGAACTTTCGATCGTTTGGTATTGATATTTTGTAACTATTCAGTGACGAGCGAAAAGCGGCCATAAAGAAGAGAACGCA
>CAMHEZ010000065.1 GCA_946184295.1 uncultured Clostridia bacterium
CTAGCGAAAGCTGGTCAAGGGCAGAGCCCTTGCAGGGCGTGGGACAGCGTCCCACAAGCAGGCGCCAGCCTGCGAGCAAGACGCGCCGCGATTACAGACAAGGTCGGGCGAATCCAATCAAAGCTCCGACAATATAAAAAGTATCCGTCCGAATGCCTTAACAGCATGTCAAACGGATACTTTTTTTGATTGCGATATAACCATCATTTGGCCACAGCCAGACCCTTCGGGCCTACGTAAGAGGCACTGCCGAAGCCGAGAATCAGCGTGAAAATGGTTGACAGGAACAACAGGCCGAAACCGAAGCCGATTCCCTTGCCAAACGACTTGGCAAGTCGGAAATTGAGCATGATCGCGTAGACGACATTGACGATGGGAACGAGGAACAGCAGGAATTTCCAGCCGTTGCCGTCTGCGATCTTGCACAACGTGTAAACATTGTAGATCGGAATGAGTACCTTCCAGCCGCCCTGACCGGCTTTGCTGAAAATCTTCCACATGGCAATCAACGTCAGTATGCAAATCACGGCACTGCCGATATTCACAGTAGTTTGCTGTCCGGAGGAGAGCTGTTCGTTCATGGCGCTATAAGTTTCCATATCCATATAGTTTCACCTCCTTTATGATATTCTTACAATGGCATTATATTCTTTTTGGTTACCAATGTCAAGCAAAAACCCAGTTTTATTCCACATTCTCATCATAAAATGCGAGAAATTGCCCAAACAGATCGGTGTCAAGCCTGTTACTCCATTTTTCTCGGTCGAGATTCCGGTGAATATAATCCGCCTTGTCTTTAGCGAACTGTTCTTTGTTTTTGTCTGCGGTATAGTCGTAATCCAGTGTTTCGCACCATTTGTCGAACGCCGCGTTGAACGCATCGCTGTATGTGGTATCGTTGAAAATATGATTGTGCCCTCTGTCCTCAAAACGCAGGAAGGTGAACCTTGGGTTATCGTGGTATTTTTCATAAAAACGGTCCAGACCGTATGCGATCGGCACCACATCGTCGTCCGCACTGTGAACGATCATAACGGCTGCGTCACTCGCCTTGAAGCCGTCCATGGCTGTATGGGAAGCGTATTTGCCATAACGAAGAAATTCATGCAGCTTGACAAACGGCATCATGGTGTAGATGACATCTCCCGCCTGATGCTTGCCGCCCGCTTCAAACAGGTCGGAAGAGGCGTTGCAGCCCGAACATTCAATGACAGCCTTGACCTCCGGGTGGTAGGTCAGCACACTGCACACGCTGTATCCGCCCCAGCTGTGTCCGAACAATCCGATGGGCAGATCGGGGAAATTCCCGCTTTCTTCCACAAACGTAATCGCGTGGTTCAGATCCACCGCGCCCTGCGGGAATCCGCCGACGCCGTCACCCTCGCTTTCATCGTTTCCGGTGGCATCATAGGCAAACACGTCATATCCGTGTTGCGCGAAGTAATTGGCGCAGTCCATATAGGAATTGTGACCACCGCCAAAGCCGTGTGCTATGATGATGATGCCGCGCGGTTCTTCGCCGGCACTGTACAGATAGCCTTTGAGCATCTGCCCTTTATCCGATGGAAATTCGTATGCAGTGCGCTCCAGCCCTTCAAAATCCTCCACGCGCAGCATATAGGGTTCGTAGCTCTCAAAGCGCCGGTTGGTGGTTTCGTTATAAATCATCACGGACAATGCCCACCAGCCCGCGAGCGATAAAGCCAGCACACACCCGAGTATGATTAAAATAATCTTCTTGATGGATATTTTTTTCTTCATCGATATGTGCATCTTCATTTGTTTTATCTCCTTTTATACTCGTTATCTCGAATAACTGCCGATTCTTCGCAAGCACTAACAAGAAAATACAAATATTTCAGAACTATAATCGGCAGGTATATTTGTTTTCGGGTATAACTGCCTTTTTTCAGGAAACCACTGCTTCAAATTCCGCCAGCGCTTTACGGTTGAGTGTGTCCGCGTCGAAATCGTAGGTCGCTTGGAAATTGCCGTCCGCGAAGGCCTTCATGCCGAAGCTGCCGCCGTTGAGCCAGTCCATACCGTCCAACGCCGTGCAGCGGAAGACCGATGGACCCGCGTCAATACCGCTCACCAGCACACCATAGAAATTGCCCTGCACAAAGTTCCAGATGGAGTGAATGGCCGCCGCCATCCAGAGGGAATCGGTTTTGAGAACGACAATGGACATCAGGATACCGAACAGAATGATATTGGCAATCGAAAAGAACGTCACGCCGCTGTTGCCGAGGTGCAACAGGCCGAAGAGCAGCGAGTTGACCAGCATACCGATCAGTGCGCCGTTTTTACTGCCGACGGAAGTCAGCATGAATCCCCGGCAGACCACTTCCTCACTCAACCCCTGCACCAGAAAGCCTACAAGGAATGCGGCGAGCAGGCCGTATTGGCCGTTCAGCACATAGCCGTCGAAGGTCATCGCGCCGGTCGCAACACAAAGCCCCACGCACGCCGAGAACATCGCGAAGGCAATCACGATGCCGGTCAGGTAATCCCGGACGGCCTTTTTTTTGACGAAGCCCATCGTGTTCAGTCTTCTTTTTTCCAGGAATTTAACATAGAGCATCAGCGCAATGATGGGTACGACCGTACTGGCGAGCTGTACCAGCAGTATTTCGCTGCTGTTGAGATCTATGTTTGCGCCGTCCTGCAAGCCGTTGTGGAGGATAAGATACATGACAATCGCCGGTACAATGTCAATGGCCTGAGAAAAAGCAGATGCCAGTCCAATCGCCATGGCAATGCCCACATTGGCAATCTTGCCTTGTTTCATTTGTTCCCCTGTCTGTGCCTTTTGCAGAATGCCGGGCGCAGGGGTGAAAGTATGTTTGATGTTTGTCAGCATGATGAACCTCCTCGCATGGTTGGTGCAATTGTATCTGCCTGAGATGATGTTGGATGGAAGCACGTTTTGCTGCTGCTTGTCAGCAGCTATGATTCCCCGCGCTTCGCTTGATTATTTCTTGGGGGTCAATACTTCTTTGCCGCCCATATACATGCGCAGCTTTTCGGGGATTCTGACGGTGCCGTCGGCTTGCAGGTTATTTTCCAGGAAGGCAATGAGCATTCTCGGCGGTGCGACAACCGTATTATTGAGGGTATGGGCAAGGTACTTCTTGCCGTCCTCGCCGACCACTCTGATACCAAGACGGCGCGCCTGTGCGTCGCCGAGATTCGAGCAGGAGCCGACTTCGAAATACTTCTTCTGTCTGGGCGACCACGCTTCCACGTCCACCGACTTGACCTTCAGGTCAGCCAGATCACCCGAGCAGCATTCGAGCGTGCGTACCGGGATATCCAGCGAGCGGAAGAAATCGACGGTGTTCTGCCACAGCACATCGAAATATTTCGGGCTTTCCTCCGGCTTGCAGACGACGATCATTTCCTGCTTCTCGAACTGGTGAATGCGGTAAACGCCGCGTTCCTCAATACCGTGTGCGCCCTTCTCCTTGCGGAAACAGGGGGAGTAGCTCGTCAGGCACTTGGGCAGCTCGCTCTCTTTGGTGATGGTGTTGATGAATTTGCCGATCATGGAGTGTTCGCTGGTGCCGATGAGGTAGAGGTCTTCGCCTTCAATTTTATACATCATCGCGTCCATTTCCGCGAAGCTCATCACGCCGTCCACGACGTTGCGGCGAATCATGTAGGGGGGAATCACATAGGTAAAGCCGCGGTCAATCATGAAATCGCGGGCATAGGAGAGAATCGAGGAGTGCAGGCGCGCAATGTCGCCCATCAGGTAGTAAAAGCCGTTGCCCGCCACGGAACCGGCCGCGTCGAGGTCAATGCCGTCGAAGGTCTTCATGATATCGGTGTGGTAGGGAATTTCAAAGTCCGGCACGACCGGGTCGCCGAATTTCTCCACTTCCACGTTCATGCTGTCGTCCTTGCCGACCGGCACGGAAGGGTCGATGATGTTGGGAATGATGAGCATGATGCTGCGGACTTTCTCTTTGAGTTCGGTTTCCAGACGTTCGCATTCGGCCAAACGCTCGGAGAACTGCGTGACCTTGGCCTTCTCCGCTTCGGCTTCCTCGCGCTTGCCCTGCGCCATGAGTGCGCCGATGCCCTTGGAGACCTTGTTGCGGTTGGCGCGCAGGCCGTCGGCTTCCTGCATGATGGAGCGGAGCTGCTTGTCCAGCGCGATGACCTCATCGACGAGCGGCAGCTTGCTGTCCTGGAATTTCTTCTTGATGTTTTCCTTGACGATATCGGGGTTTTCTCTGAGGAATTTGATGTCCAACATAAATGAATCTCACCTTTTTATGATAAATTGATAAAATGGCGCGGTACGGTCGTACACACGCAGGATAATATATCCATTATATATCACACCGGGCAAAATAGCAAGGGGCAATGCAATTTTTTACAGGGCAAAAGCATTTACTTTTAATAGAAGAAGATGTAAAATAAAGGAATGGATATCAAAGAACTAAAAGAAGAAATCAAAAATATAAGTGAGCCGAGAAGGA